>NZ_JARXWL010000026.1 GCF_029893325.1 Enterococcus sp. PF1-24 | reverse complement strand
GCGTCTCAAGCACAGGTAATAATATAACAAGTATAATGGGAGATTGCAAGTTGTTTTTGTGATTTTTCTGAAGTTTTTTTGATTGGTGAACTCTTTACTTATTGACTAGTAATAACGTTCGTAATTTATGGTTATTTTCTGTTAAAATCACTACAAATGTTTGATCATCTTTCGCAGTAAAATACCTATTCATTTCCTTATTAATAAAAGCAGCTAGTTTCAACTTAAAATGCAAATTGAAACTAGCTGCTTTATTTTATTCCGCAACAATTGGAATGAAGATTCTAAAAATCGTGCCTTGGCCTAAAGAACTTTCTACTGAAATTCGGCCTTTGTAATTTTCTACTAGTTGTTTAGCGATTGATAAGCCTAAACCGTTACCGCCTTTATTACGTGCCCGGGCTTTATCCACGCGATAAAATCGGTTGAAAACTTTTTGCACTTCTTCTTCGGCAATCCCTTCACCAAAATCTTGAATCGCAATTTCAAATTGATTATGAGATTTAGAAATTGAAATATGAACTTCTTTGCGTTTGGTTGAATATTTCACCGCATTATCTAAAATGATAATAATCAACTGTTCAAAATGGTTCCGGTAAATTTGCACTTGTTCTTCTTTAGGTAAATCATCATCAATCGTGAAAACAAATTCTGGATAGAGAATTTTAAAATTGTTAAAGACTTGATAAATGACTTCTTTACCGTTAGAAATTTCATTTTTGTACATAATCTCTGATTGTTCTGCTCTGGAAAGATCAAGCATTTCTTGAACAAGGCTTTTCATACGACTAATTTCTTGCAAACTAGCTAAAATTGATTCATCCAAAATTTCCGGATCGTCTTTCCCCCAGCGATTAAGCATATTTAGATGCCCTTCGATTACTGCCACTGGTGTTCGTAATTCGTGAGAGACGTCCTCAACGAAATGCTCTTGGCTTTCAATGTAAAGTCGCATCCGATCCAACATTTCATTAAAAATTTCTGCCAAATCAGCCAGTTCATCATTACTGCTGATTTTCGGCACATGAACGGTTGATTGCGGATTTTTGCGAATAACTTCCATAGTATCCCGTAAAACTTTTAATGGTTTCAAGAAGTAGCTGGATAAAATAAAACCTAAGCCGCTTGATAATACTAATGAAACAATTTCTAAAATAATCAAAGTTGATAGCAAACGATTGCGAATTTCGTAAAAATTATTCAGTTTATAAAAAACTTGGCCGTAACCTAATAATTCTTTAGTTTTACTGGAATATAAGGGCTTTGACATTAAAAAGCCAGCTTCATCATTAATCGTTGTTATCTCAGCAGCGGTTTCTTCTCGTGAAGATAAAGCTAAGTTTTGGTCTTCTGTTTTGAAAATCGTTTGACCGTAAACATCATAGACGTATAAACTTGATAAGCGCTGTCCTAATTCAGCAATCAGCGGATCAATTTCATAGAGATTTTCATTGTCGCCATAATCGTTAGCTTTAATCGGATCAGCAATTAAATAATTGACAATATTGCCCGCATCAAAGGCTTCTTCAGCCACCGCTAAACGCAACTCTGTATCCCGCATCATTTGTTGGGCGTTACTTTTTTCTCTAGCTACAATTAAATTGACGGTGCTCTTATAAGTAATCACAGCGAAAATGGTAAATACCACAAATATAAAGAAAGAACTCGCAAAGGCCCACTTCAGTGTTAAAGAAGGCCCTTTAAGTTCTCGTTGTTGCTTGACTTTTTTTCTCATGAACGCATCACGTAACCAGTTCCGCGAACCGTTTGAATGTAACTTTCTTCGCCAGGAACATCAATTTTGTTACGTAAATAACGCACGTAAACATCGACTACGTTGGTTTCCACTTCAATTTCATAGCCCCAAACTTTATTTAACAAGACATCTCTTGCTAAAACAGAATTGATGCTTTCCATTAAAGTTAAAAGTAATTCGTATTCCCGTTTGGTTAATTCAATCACTTCATCGCCGCGACGCACTACCCGGTTTTCTTTTTCAATTGTTAAATCACGGAAAGTCAGGGTTGTTTGCTTAGTGATATTTTTGTCGCCTTCAATATCAATTCGACGTAATAACGCCCGCAAACGTGCCAATAACTCTTCAATCGCAAAAGGTTTTACGATATAATCATCTGCGCCGTGATCTAAACCAGAAACGCGGTCAATTACTGAATCTCTCGCAGTCATCATAATAATTGGGGTATTTTTAGTTTGACGAATGCGTCGACAAACTTCTAAACCGTTCAATTCTGGCAACATTAAATCAAGTAAAATCGCATCCCATTCGCCATTCAAAGCCGCCTCTAAACCAGTTCGACCATTGTAATGAACATCTGTATGATAGCCTTCATGTTTTAATTCCAACTCAACAAACCGCGCTAAATTTTTTTCATCTTCAATGATTAGAATACTACTCATCTAAATTTCCTTTCTGTTCGTTTAACAAAAACATTTTATTTTTAACCCGAAACAAAACTGAAAAGCAATTAGCCAAAACTAACTCCTCTTCAGTTTGTCAGTAATCTAACCTTTATTTGTCTTCATTATACCAAGCATAATGATAAATGCCTTCTTTATCTGTTCTTTGATAAGTGTGGGCACCAAAATAATCTCTTTGGGCTTGGATAATATTAGCAGGTAAGCGTTCTGCTCGATAAGAATCGTAGTAAGCAATTGCTGAAGAGAAAGTTGGCACAGGTACGCCAGCTTGAACAGCCATCGCCACAACATCACGAACAGATTGCTGATATTTTTTAGTAATTTCAATGAAGTACTCATCTAACAACAAGTTTTCCAAATCATTATTTTTATCGTAAGCATCAGTAATTTTTTGTAAAAATTGAGCGCGAATAATACAGCCTGCTCGCCAAATTTTTGCAATTTCACCAAAAGGTAAATCCCATTGGTATTCTTTAGAAGCTGATCTCAATTGAGCAAAGCCTTGAGCATAACTCATGATTTTGCTAAAGTATAATGCTTCACGGATTTTTTCAACCATAGCAGCTTTGTCACCAGTAAAAGCAACGGCTTCAGGTTTTGGTAAAATTTTGCTAGCATTTACTCGTTCTTCTTTGTAAGCCGAAATGTAACGTGCGAAAACTGATTCGGTAATTAATGGTAGCGGCACACCTAAATCTAAGGCGCTTTGGCTAGTCCATTTACCTGTGCCTTTATTGCCCGCTGCATCTAAGATGACATCAACGATTGGTTGACCAGTGCCTTGATCATCTTTACGAGTTAAAATATCAGCGGTAATTTCCACTAAATAGCTATCTAATTCCCCTTGATTCCATTGGTTAAAGATTTCAGCCATTTCATCAACAGATAAACCTAAGATATTTTTCATTAAATCATATGATTCTGCAATTAATTGCATATCGCCATATTCAATACCGTTATGAACCATTTTTACATAGTGACCTGCACCATTTGGGCCAATGTAAGTAACACAAGGTGTTCCATCTTCTGTTTTAGCAGAAATTTCTTCTAAAATTGGTGCTACAAGTTCGTAAGCTTCTCTTTGTCCGCCAGGCATGATTGATGGGCCTTTTAGAGCGCCCTCTTCTCCACCAGAAACACCCGTACCGATAAAGTTAATGCCTGAGTTTGCTAACTCTTCATTACGACGAATAGTATCTTGGAAGAAAGTATTCCCGCCATCAATTAAAATATCGCCTTTATCTAAATGCGGCAACAAAGATTGAATGGTTGCATCAGTACCTGCACCTGCTTGAACCATTAGTAAAATACGGCGCGGTTTTTCAATTGATTGTACAAATTCTTCAATTGTATACGCTGCTTTAAAATTCCTATCAGGGTGTTCAGCAATTACTTCTTCCGTTTTCGCTGCAGTTCGATTATAAATTGCTACAGAGTAGCCACGGCTTTCAATGTTTAAAGCTAGGTTTTTACCCATTACGGCCATGCCGACGACTCCAATTTGCTGTTTTGTCATTTACTCTACATCCTCCTATTTACAACAGTCTGCCTTATTTAGAAATCATTAGTAAGGTTAGACCAGTGAGAGAAAACTCTCTAATCTCTCTCATTATATCCTAAGAATGTCAGAATGAAAACAAAATAGTCGCGGAAATCCACTGAATTACCGAAAAAATCCTCTCACACAAGAAAAAGCGTTTTCTTTCGATTCCATAGGAAAACCCCGAGTCTCCATGGTTAGACTCGGGGTTTTCAAACATTTTCTATAAAAATGTTTTTATGCTTCTTTAGCCATAACATCTTTGCCGTCGTAATGACCACAGCTTGGACAAACGTGGTGGCTTTTTTTCATTTCGCCACAGTTTGAACATTCATTCAAACCTTTGATAGTTAATTTGTAATGTGTGCGACGTTTTGCTTTTTTAGCTTTTGAAGTTCTTCTAGCTGGTACTGCCATTGTCAAATGCACCTCCTTGTAAAAACCTACATTATAAAAATGCGGATATATTCCAATCTTAGCTATTATTCTGAATCCTCTTCCGGAGAAAATAATTCGGATAATTTCGCAAGACGCGGATCAATCGTATCGGCTGCCTGTTCTTTTTGCTGATGATAATCTGCTTCAGATAAAACTTGCCAACCGCTCCCTTTCGGTAAATCAGTGGCGGTTTCTTCTTCGGCGGTGAAGATTTGCACCGGGATTGCTAATAAAATATTATCAGCTACCGAAATATCCAAATCAATCGTATCCGCTTCTAAAAGAATAATATCTTCTTCAGGAATTAAATCATTTCGTTGACGATACTGTTCCGTAGTCATAAAGACTTCATCGACAGTTAACTGCAACGGATATTCAACAGGTGTTAAAGAACGACTTGATGGTAAAGTTAATGTTGTTGAAATTGTGTAGTGAACAATATATTCACCTTTACTCACAGTTACTAAGCCATCAACGACAACAGGTTGAACGTCTAGAATAGTTGCATCACGATTCATTAGATTTTCTTTCAAATCAATTGTTTCAGCAAAAGTAAGGGGTTCTTCTTGAAACTTCCTTAACTCTAATAAAGACCATTTCATTTTTTCATCACCTCTAAGCAACAAAAGTTATTATACAGGGGGAAGAAATCTTTGTCAATGAAATTTTCTTGACAGCTTTCATAAAATTGCTAATAATCCCCTTACAAAAAACAAGTTTCTTCTATTTAATAAAGCTAAATTTTCATTTCTTTTTAACAAGCTATTTTTGTTATTCTTTATCCCAATCAATAAAAATGACTGGCTTGATTAAATCAGCCGGTTTTTCGTCCATCATTTTAAAGGCATCTTCAATCGCGGCAAAGCCATAAAAGCGATGCGTAACTAATTTGGTAGTATCAATCCGCCCATATTTAATCATGTTTAACATTCTTTCAATTCTGCGTGCTCCACCAGGACAGAAACCACCACGAATATCTTTATTTGCCAACCCCAAGCCCCATAAATAAGCCGGCATCGCCAAAGTTTCCGTCACATCAAAAAAATTGACATTGGAGATGACGCCACACTCCCGCGTCAATGCGATGGCTTGGGTGAAAGTTTCTTGATTGCCACCAGCAATAATTGTTTTATCAGCACCGCCACCAGTCATAGCGACAATTTGTTCAACAATATCCCCTTCTTTATAGCTTACGATATCGGTGGCACCATATTCTTTTGCGATTTTCACACAATTAGGCCGAGTACCTACGGCGATAATTCGGGCTGCCCCTTTTAATTTCGCCCCAGCGACAGCCATTAAGCCCACTGGCCCAATTCCGATGACAACTACAGTATCGCCAAATTCAACTTCCGCCAGTTCGATGCCATGAAAACCAGTTGACATCATATCCACCGTCATCAAGGCCGCTTCCATTGAAACGCCCTCTGGTAAAAGCACTAAGTTGGCATCCGCATTATTTACATGGAAAAACTCAGCCATAGTGCCGTCTTTTTGCGCTAAAAATTTGAAACTGCCCATTAACCCGCTGTCGTGAGCGTTAGAGCGAGGATTTTGCACGCCTTTTTCTTCCCAGTTAGGCGTTACACAAGGAACAACTACAATATCTCCCACTTTAAATTTGCTGACTAATGCGCCAACTTCCATCACTTCACCAATTGCTTCATGCCCTAGAATTGTATCGACTTTTTCACCTGAACCACCATGCAACGTGTGGGTGTCAGAAGAACAAGGCGCCAACGCTAGCGGTCGTAAAATTGCATCCATTGGTCCGGCTGTCGGTTTTACCTTTTCTAACCAGCTCGCTTCATTCACTGATTTCATTCCATAGCCTTTCATCAATAAAAACCTCCTAATATATTAATTTAAACTATAATTTAAAACGCTTACTTGCCAACTCAATCTTAGTTAAAGTTGCTGCAAAAGTCAAAAGTTTTAAAAATATTTCCCGCCATTTTCCCTGATGAAACTTTATAAAAATAGCAACGATTAAACTTGCAACTTATGCTAAAATGAAAATAAAAACTGAAGGAAGTTATTTGTTATGAAAATTTTATCTTTTGAAGGTGTTTCGCTCCAACGCGAGCAGAAAACGTTATTGAAAAATATCAATTGGGAGATTGAAGCAAATGAACACTGGGGAATTTTAGGTTTAAACGGTGCGGGAAAAACTTTATTACTACAATTAATTACTGGGAGTTATTGGCCTTCTGCCGGCCGTTTAGAAGTGTTGGGAGAAGTTTTTGGTAGAACTTCCATTCCTGAATTACAAAAGCGCATCGGTTGGGTCAGCACCGCTTTGCAATATCGGATTCGTCCTTCTGAACTATCCGAAATGATTGTTTTATCAGGGAAATTTGCCAGCATCGGCATTTATCAAAAATATACGCCACAGGAATTGGCACAAGCCAAAGAATTATTGGTGAATTTTCAAGCTGAAGATTTAATTGGCAAACCTTATCAGTTGCTTTCACAAGGGGAACGGCAAATCGTTTTAATCGCACGGGCTTTAATGGCCAAGCCAGAAATGTTGATTTTAGATGAACCTTGTAACGGTTTAGATTTATTTGCTAGAGAACAGCTATTAACTACCATTGAAAAATTAGCCAAAGATAAAAATGCTCCGACTTTACTTTTCGTCACCCATCATACAGAAGAATTGCTACCGATTTTTGATAAATTATTAATGATTAAAGACGGCAGCGTTTTTGCCCAAGGAAATCGAGCAGAACTTTTTACAAAAGAAAAATTGGCGGCTTTTTACGAAAAGCCAATTACTTTTTACCCGATTAATCAACAACGTTTAATGGTTTTACCAGCTGAATAACCGCAAAAAAAGGCTTGCTCCAATTGAGCAAGCCTTTCACTTTTAAAGATAGTGTTTAGATGGCTGTTGTTTCACCACGGTATACAATACCACGACGAGGGTCAACAGTTAATAATTCACCATTTTCAATTGTTGTTCTAGCAGATTTAGCGCCCACAACAACTGGTAAGTTTTTCGCAATGCCGACAACCGCAGCATGAGAAGTTAAACCACCATCTTCAACGATTAAAGCAGCAGCTTTTTCGATTGCTGGCATATATTCTTTATCAGTTGTAGGTACAACTAAAATCATGCCGTCTTTCGCGTTAGCAATTGCTTCTTCAGCGCTGTTAGCTACAACTGCATGACCGACAACCGCTTTTTCACCAACACCTTGAGCTTCTAATAATTTAGAACCTACCATTTGAATTTTCATTACGTTAGTTGTACCGCGTTCACCAACTGGTACACCGGCAGTGATTAAAATCAAGTCGCCTTCTTTAGCGAAACCTAATTCAACTGCTTTTTGTGTTGCTAATTCAAACATTTCATCAGTTGTTGTTGGTTTTTCAGCAACCGTTGGGAAAACACCCCAGTTTAACATCAAACCACGTTTTGTACGATCGTCAAAAGTTACGGCTAAAATATCAGCATCTGGACGATATTTTGAAATCATTTTAGCTGTGTAGCCTGATTCAGTCGCAGCAACGATTGTTTTAACACCTAAGTTTTTAGCAGCCCGGGCTACAGATAAACCAATTGTTTCAGTTACGTCAGCTTTGTTGAATTGATTGATTTGGTAAGTGCCCATTTCAGACAATGCTTCTTCAGCTTCCATATCAATACGAGCCATTGTAGCTACAGATGCTACTGGGTAATCACCATTTGCTGATTCCCCTGATAACATTGTTGCATCAGTTCCGTCAAATACGGCATTGGCAACGTCAGAAGCTTCCGCACGTGTTGGACGAGGATTTTTTTGCATAGATTCTAACATTTGTGTTGCAGTAATTACGCTCTTACCAGCTAAATTACATTTTTTGATAATACGTTTTTGTGCTAATGGTACTAATTCAGCAGGGATTTCTACCCCCATGTCACCACGAGCCACCATGATACCGTCAGAAACTTTGATAATTTCATCAATGTTTTCGATACCTTCTTGTGATTCAATTTTAGAAATAATTTGAACGTGAGTCATTTCTGTTTCTTCTAAGATTTCACGGATTTCTAAAACGTCTTGCGCTTTACGAACAAAGCTGGCAGCAATAAAGTCAATATCATTTGCTAAACCAAAACGAATATCATCAGCATCTTTTTCAGTAATACCAGGTAAGCTAATAGAAACGCCTGGTGCGTTAACACCTTTACGAGAGCCTAAAACACCAGCATTTTGAACTTCAGTTACTAATTCGCGAGTCGCTGCATCTTTTTCAATGATTTTCATATCGATTAAGCCATCATCGAATAACACATGACCACCGATTTTTACATCATCATATAAACCTGGGTAAGTTACCCCAATTTTTTCTTGACTACCAACATGGTTTTCATCCATTGAAATACGTACGATATCACCGATTGAAAATTCGATTTTACCAGATTCAGTACCTTGAACAGTTGTCCGGATTTCAGCACCTTTAGTATCTAGTAAGATAGCAACACCTTTACCAGTTTGTCTTTCTGCTTCACGAACCATATTCATACGGCCTAATTGTTCTTCGTGATCTCCATGAGAGAAGTTAAAACGGAAAACATTGGCACCAGATTCAATTAACTGGGCAATAATTTCGACTGAATTACTTGCTGGACCTAACGTACTGACGATTTTAGTTTTTTTCATTACAAATAAACGCTCCTATTCAAATTTTGTCTATTCTTAGCTATAAAGCTTAACTAACGAGATTAAAAAGATAATGATTGATTTAATTCATGTAGAGATAAATCAGGTTTATGGCGATTGTTTTCAAGCGTAGCAACAATATCTGCTGCGACAACTTTATTTTCTAACATGCCGATACATAAGCCGCCTTTACCTTCCATTAATAATTCAACAGCATAGCTACCGAATTTGCTGGCTAAAACGCGGTCGCGAGCAGTTGGTGAACCACCACGAACAACGTGTCCTAAAATAGATACGCGGGTATGGAAATCACCATATTTAGATAATTCTTCAGCGAATTCATTACCACCCATCACACCTTCAGCTAAAACGATTAGGCAATGTTTTTTGCCACGTTCACGGCCGTTTTGGATGCGTTTAGCAACTTCAGCCATATCAAAAGTGTGTTCTGGAATAATAATTTCATCTGCACCACCGGCAACACCAGACCATAAAGCGATATCACCAGCATCGCGACCCATTACTTCAATGACAAAAGTCCGTACATGAGAAGTTGCAGTATCACGAATTCTATCTAATGACTCTAAAACAGTATTAATCGCTGTATCAAAACCAATTGTAAAATCAGTTCCAGGAATATCATTATCAATTGTTCCGGGAACGCCGATTGCTGGATATCCACGTTTAGTTAACGCCATTGCGCCATGGTAAGAACCATCGCCACCAATTACGACTAACCCTTCGATTCCAAATTTTTTCAGTTGTTCAATCCCTTTTAATTGCCCTTCTTCTGTGGCAAATTCAGGGTAACGAGCAGAATAAAGGAACGTTCCACCACGTTGAATTTTATCGCCGACATCAGCAACATCTAAGCGATGAATATCGCCAGCCACTAAACCTGCATAACCATAATTAATTCCGTATACTTCTATTCCTTCATGAATCGCTTTGCGTACTACCGCACGAATCGCAGCATTCATCCCTGGAGCGTCGCCGCCACTTGTTAAAATACCAATCCGTTTCATTATTATTTTCACCTCATTAATATACTTACCTGAAATTCAGGATTTTTCACTTAAAATTTACCATGAGTCCTATTTTACCACCATTGCCAAAAAAAGTCTTGGTCAGAATGCCCAAAAATGAAAATATCATAGAAATAATTCTTGAAAACATCATTTTTTTTCAAAGACGACGTTTTCATCTCCTAAAATTTGTTTTAATTGCTGTTGCAACTGCTGACTATCGGTTACCCAATACTCCTCAGCCAATTGAACCTTGCGGCGATCTTTTTCAAATAAAACAATAATCGGAATAGGTCCAGGAGAATCTTTCATGATTTGTAAAATATTTTGTAAAACTTCCGGTTGCTCTTGCTCAGTTACCACCTTTAAATAGCAAATTTGATCGGTTAACTGGGATTCCAACAAACTAGCGTCAGCAACTTGTTCGGCTAACAGCTGCAATTCCTGATTATAATTGCTTTCTTCAATTTTACCTTCAACATAGCAAACACTATTTAACTGAATCGAGCCACGAACTTGTCGATATAATTTAGGGAATATCGTCACGGAAATTTCACCACTGCTATCAGAACCTTTTAAAAAGGCCATCTGTTCGCCTTTTTTCGTACGAATTTCGCGAATGTCTTTAATATATAGCAGTAACTTAGTTTTTTCCCCTTTTAAAAGATCTGCTACGGTTGCCACTTGTTTGGTGCGGCGCAGTTTAGGATAACTTTCGCTAGGATGCCCTGATAAATAAACCCCTAAATACTGTTCTTCCAGTGCCAAACGTTCCTCTAAAGCATAATCAGCCATCTCTTCACTTTTTAAAGTCATAATATCCAGCAAATCCATACTGCCACCACTGTATAAGACATTTTGAATTTTGCCATCTAAATCCAGCATTAACTGGCGACGATTAGGCGTTAACTCATCAAAAACACCAATCGCAATTAATGGTTCAATATTTTCCCTTTTCAACCAACGATTGTGAATACGAATCAGAAATTGATCAAAAGAACGATAAGGCCCTTCTGCTTGGCGTTCATCAATAATTTCTTTAATGAAATCACGGCGAATGCCTTTTAATGAACTGAAACCAAACAGCAATTGATCTTTGCCAACAATTTTAAAACTATAACTACTGCGATTAATTGCTGGCGGTAGAATGGTGATTTTATTTTTGCGTGCTTCGCTGACATATTCTTTAATTTTCGTAGGATTATGCCGTACCGAATGTAAAACCGCCGTATAAAATGGCGCTGGGAAATGCACTTTCAAATAGGCCATTTGAAAACCGACAAAAGAATAAGCGAAAGCGTGGGAACGGTTGAAACCATAGTTCGCAAAGCGGTCAATATAGTCGTAAACCTCATTGGCACGCTTTTCAGAGTGACCATTAGTTAAAGCCCCCGCTACAAACAGCTTACGTTGTTCATCTAACACTGACTTTTTCTTTTTACTCATAGCTCTTCGTAAAATATCGGCTTGCCCATAACTAAAGCCCGCCATCTGCGAAGCCACTTGCATAACTTGCTCTTGATAAACAATTACTCCATATGTATTGGCTAAAATTCCTTGTAAACTATCATCAGGATAACGAATCGCTTCTAAGCCTTTTTTTCTACGAATAAAAGTATCAATATTTTGCATCGGACCCGGACGATAAAGGGCGTTCACGGCCGCAATATCTTCAATATTATTTGGCTCTAAGCGCCGTAAAACATTACGAATCCCAGCTGATTCAAATTGAAAGACACCACTGGTTTCTCCTCGCTGGAAAAGTTGTAAGGTCGCTGGATCATCTAGCGGAATTTTTTTGAAATCAAAGCTTTGTTGATAGACTTTTTTTATGCCTTGTAGCGTATTATCAATAATTGATAAATTACGCAAACCTAAAAAGTCCATTTTTAACAAGCCGACAGCTTCCACGTCGTTCATGGTAAACTGCGTTAATAAAATATCATCAGAGCCCGCTTGCAAAGGAATAAAATTCAACAAATCCTGATCGCTAATCACTACCCCAGCGGCATGAGTGGAAACATGTCGGGGCAAACCTTCCAATTGTAAAGCCGTTTGAAACAATAAGCGATATTTTTCCGATTGCTCCGTTAGCTGTTTTAATTGATTAGATTCAGTAACCGCTTCGGCTAAGGTAATCTTCAAACGATTAGGAATCGCTTTAGACCAGAGGTTTGCTTCACTTTGTGAGAGTCCGAAAACTCGCGCAACATCTCGTAAAACCATTTTGGCTGCCATTGTACCAAAAGTTGCGATTTGCGCCATATGGTATTTACCATATTTCTCTTGCACATATTTTAAAATGACCTCCCGCTTGTTATCAGGAATGTCGATATCAATATCGGGCATTGTATAACGTTCTGGATTTAAAAAACGTTCAAATAACAAACCATACTGCAAAGGGTCCACGTCAGTAATTGATAAAACGTAAGCCACTAAAGAACCGGCAGCTGAGCCTCGCCCCGCCCCAGTGACAATTTGATTTTGGTGAGCGTAATCTAACACATCCCAAACAATCAGAAAATAATCGTCAAAGCCCATTTTATGAATAATTTCCAATTCATAATTCAAGCGTTGTTGATATTCTTCTGTTAGATTTTCAACCCGTTGTGGCAAACAGCTTTGGCACAGACGTTGTAAATATGCTCCTGAGCTTTCTTCTGTTGGCACAGGATAATGAGGTAACAACTGTTGATTTAAAGGCAGTTCAAATTGACAATTAGCCACTAGCGCTTCTGCATTTTTTAAAGCCGTGACTTGCTGTTGCTTAAATAAATCTGCAATAATTGCTTCATTACGCAAATAATTTTCTCCACGAAGTTCTCCCAGACTATTTAAATCTTCTTCGAAAACTGTGCCATCTTGAATATGACGTAATACCCGCAAGCTGAAATCTTCTTCCGCCTCTAAATAACTAACATTTTGCAAAGCTAAAAGGGGCAGCTGATTTTCTTGTAAAAAATGCAACCAAGGAGCCGCGCTTTTTTCAAAATGAGATAGACTCAAACCGATAAAAAAGGAATTTTCTTCAAATAAAGCTGCTAACGTGCGATATTCAGCTAAAACTTCCGCTGCGTCAGTCGTTGCAAATCTATGCTGCAATTGATTTTCTTCAGGTAAAACGCCATATAAATGGTTCAGTTGATTTGCTTGTTCCAATAAAAACAACGGCTCTTTGTGAGTCATATTATAGGAAGACAACTGAATTAAATTGCGGTAGCCGATTTCATCTTTGGCATATAATAAAATAGTAAGCGGTTCGGCAAAATCTTCAACTTGATAATCAAGCTGTAAGCCAATGACTGGTTGGATTTGATTTTTTTTGCAAGCCTGATAAAATTCTAAAACACCAGAAAGGACATTTCGGTCAGTAATCCCCAGACTCTGATAACCTCGCGTTTTAGCCGTTTCAACAAATTGCGGAATCCGCAAGGTACTTTGCAAAAGGGTATAATTAGTAGTTGTATATAATTGCGGAAATGCCATTTTGCTTCCTTTCTAGCTACAAGAGCATTAATTTTTATAATATCTATAATACTGAAATTTATTTTTTTAAAATTTTATGAAAACTTTTTGTAAATCTTTTTCATTTTTTGCTGATTTGTGCTAAACTAAGTTAGAAAAATGATAGTAAGCAAGCTATTGGCTTTACTATTGGAAAAGAGGTGTAGACTAATGCGTTATCTTACAACAATCTTTTGGGCCTTATTGTTAGGACAAATCGTTGGCTATTTAGGCGGTGCTTTAACTTCCAGTACTTACACCCCTGCTACGACAGCTGTTGTTTCTTTAATTTTAGGCATCGTCGTGATTTTAATTGGCGAAGTCGCTAAACCTAGTTCGAAAAAAACTTCATCTAAGCACCTTTAAATATAAAGCAAAATGACTTTTCTTTCAATGAAAAGCAGTTAAATTAAAGAGACTGAGGAAAATTAATTTCCGACAGTCTCTTTTTTTCTTAATAATCCTCTAAAATTGAAGAGTGATAATAATATATTGCAAAGCACACAGCCACTAGTTACTAAAAAGACAGCAGGATAACCCATTTGATGAGCGACTGTCGAACCGACTAAAGGCCCTAAAACTTGCCCAAAATTACTAAACATTTGATTATAGCTATAAATCCGACTAACTCCCTCAGTTGGCGTCAACTGACCAATTAAATTATTAATAGACGGCATCAGCGCGCCAGTTGAAAAACCTAAAAGAAAACGCAAAACGCCTAATTGAAAAGGTGTTTTTACAAAAGTCATCGGCAAATAACAGAAAAACGCCATCACTAAACCCGCTAAAAGAATCTTATGACTCCCAAAACGATCCCCTAATTCCCCTAACAAAGGGGAAGAAAAAACAGCCGAAATCCCTGCCACCGAAACAATCAGACCACTGACAAATAAAATATTATTAGTCGCTCCTTGCAAACTACGAATATATAAAGTTAAAATCGGGCTGATACTGGTAATGCCTAGTTGTAAAATTAAAGTAGTTACAAATAAACCGATTAAAACGGGTAGCTGTTCAATTTTGCCAAAAAGTTCTTTAACCGAAAGTAATTCATGCTTTTCAACCGGTTGAAAATCTTCTTTCACCAAAACAATCGTTAAAATTGTGGTAATAAATAAAACCACCCCAGTAATAATAAAAACATTCTCTATACCAAAAGTTTCTGCTAAAGCGCCACCTAATAAAGGTCCGATTAAAGAACCCGCCAGCGAACCGGTTGATAAAGTTCCTAAGGCCCAACCGCTTTTTTCCCTTGGTGCTTGCGAAGCAATCATCGCAGTCGCATTAGGGATATAGCCAGAGAGAATCCCTGTGAAAAAGCGCATAATCAACAGCCAATAAACATTAGGGACAAAAGCTAACGAGCCCATCGTAATCGTCATCCCCGCAGCTGCTCGGATCATCATCATTTTACGACCTTTGCGATCAGCTAAACTCCCCCAAACTGGTGAAATAAGTGCCGCCGCTAAAGCCGTAACCGAAATCGCCAAACCTGAAAATAATTCCACCTGCTCCTTAGGGGTTCCCAATTGTTCAATATAAACAGGAATAAAAGGCATCACCAAACTAAAACTACTTCCTGTAAAAAAACAGCCTACCCACGAAATCCATAAATTCTTACGCCAATTTACCTTCAAAATTTTTTCAGCCCTTTCCAGACTACACTTCACCTTTTTCCTAATCCCTTTTTATTTCATTATTAATAGTTTAAAACGTTTAAGGGATGCTGACAAGATTTTTTCATAAAAAAATAAAAAACTTCTCCATCAATAGCTTCAGCCAGTGATAGAGAAGTTAACTATTTTTATTATAAAATCGCTAAAATGACAAAGTTTAAAATAAACAGACCGTCAACCACCCAAAGAATCGGTGAAATTTCCTTCGCTTTACCTTTAGCAATTTTGACAATCGCAAAGAAGATAAAACCGGCTGCAATTCCGTATGAAATGCTATAACACAAGCCCATAAAGATTGAAGCAAAGAAAGCTGGAATCGCTTCTTCTAAATCCGCCCAGTCAATGTCTTTGAAAGAAGCCATCATCATCACGCCGACCATCACTAAAACAGGCGCTGTTGCTTGGTTAGGAACAATTGCAATTAGTGGTGAAAACAAACTACTTAAAGCAAATAAACCTGCTACAACCACAGAAGTTAACCCTGTTCGACCACCAGCACCAATTCCGGCTGCTGATTCAACATACGTTGTCGTGTTAGAAGTTCCGAAAATCGCCCCTACAGAAGTTGCGATAGCATCCGCAAACAAAGCTTTATCCATTTTTGTTGAAAAACCTTTGCTGTTATCCAAAGCATCTTCATCTTCTTTAGAGAAAATACCTGTACGACGACCTGTGCCGATGAAAGTTCCGATTGTATCAAAAGTATCTGATAAACTAAATGCAATAATCGTCATTAATACTTGTGGGATTTTAGAAGAATCACTAAATAAAGAAACCATCCCTTCAGGCCCAAAAGCTGCACCAAAAGTTGTACCTAATTCTTTAAATGAGCTACCAATTGAATTATCCACCCAATTAATCGCGCTTAAATCAACTACACCCATTAAAATCCCAATCACAGTTGTGCCGATAATAGAAATTAAAATCCCACCACGAACATTTAAAACAACTAAGGTTGCTGTTAAAGCCATGCCGATTACCGCCAATAAAATCGGTGCATTGTCAAAGTTAGCTAACGCCGGCACAATGCCGCCATTCATATTAACACTAACAATTTCTTCACCAACAATTGTTGAACTGGTAATTGCTGAAGAATCTGCACTAAAAGCTAATAAACCTGCATTTTTCAAACCAACATAAGCCACGAAAATCCCAATTCCGCCACCAATTGCATGTTGTAAACTATCAGGAATCGCATGAATAATTATTTTACGAATTTTTGTAACAGTAATTAAAATATTAATCATGCCACAAATGAAAACCATCGCTAAAGCTTGTTGCCAAGTGTAACCTAAACCAAATACAACTGTAAAGGTAAAGAAAGCATTTAAGCCCATCCCTGGTGCTAAGGCATAAGGAACATTAGCAAATAGCCCCATCACTAAAGTACCGATAACAGAAGCAATAATAGTTGCTAAGAAGACTGCCTGAAATGGCATACCTGCTTGTGATAAAATGCTAGGGTTTACAAATAAAATATAACTCATTGCAAAAAATGTCGTTAACCCTGCCATAAATTCTGTTGAAACTGTTGTGTTGTTCTCTTTCAAATGAAAGAACTTCTCCATGATGCTTTTTTCCTCCTCATACACCATTTCCCTGAAACTTTAGCTAGTGAAAATGGTCTCCTTTTGTCTAATCACAGGCTTTTAAGCCATTTTTTAATAAAGTGAAAATAAAAGAATAAATGCAATTAGTTATTTTCCACCTCACAAACATAAATTATAAGAAAAGAACAGACAAAACACAACCATTAAACAAACAAAAACTATATTTAATTAGTCAATGTTCGTGTTTTTTTGATAGGTATTTCTCACCTTACAAAAATAGGCAGAAATACATTTGTCTAAAAATGCATTTCTGCCCATTCGGCCATTATTTATTTTTTTGCTTTGTACTCATTAAATATTTCTTCTTAACCGCAAACGTTTGGCTATTTTTTCAATCAGAAAAAGAGCTGGTAGTTGTGACGTAAGTTCAATAGTTTTATCGTGGTTATCACTTGTTTTGTAAATTGTTTCACGGTTAATCGTATAAGGAATATTTAAATCCGACATCCGACTAATAGTGGAACTATCACTGTTAGTAATTGAAATGATTGAACATTTTTTAGTGTTTAAACGCTTAATATAATGAATAATTTCTTTGGTTTCACCAGTTACTGATAATGCAATCACACAAGTGTTGGCAAGCACATCGTCAGGAAACCATTCAATTGGATAGTTAGAAGGATCTTCAATGCGCAACGCTGTTTGTGATAAATTAGTAAAATAAAGTGTTCCATAACCTGCAATCATCTCAGATGACCCAGACCCTAAAAATAAGACCAAGCCTTTATCAGTTAAAATATCTACTGCTTTTTCAATTTTATCCCTTAAAAAAGGTTCGTTGATTCGTTCAAGAAAATGAATGTATTGCGTTTCATCAACATCAGCAACTTGCGCTTTTTGAAGAGAATCTGCATATAATTGCAATTTTACTTTAAATTCAGAAAAGCCATTACATTCAAATTTATGACAGAAGCGTTGGATACTAGCGGTGCTAGTATGAGTTCCTTCCGCCAAATCTCTAATGCGCATAAAAGAAACTGTCTTTAAATTATTCGCAACATAATGATAAATTTCATACTCTAGTGGATTTAATTCAGGAATATAATCTAAAAAAAGCATAGCGAGCCTCCCCAGTCACAAGCTGTGACAATTTTGTCAAAAATATCAATCTAACGACACAATTAACAACCTCTTGTAAGCGTATAACATTGTGAAATTGATGATGCTATACTCCATTATAGAGGGCGGCTGATAAATCTGCAACACTATTACTATTTTGTCAGTCGAGTGATACCTGTAGTAAAAAAGAAGACTATAAAATGAAAGAAAAGGAGGAAATATATGAACATTCAATTTCCAAAAGATTTCTTCTGGGGAGCAGCTAGTAGCGCAACACAAGCCGAAGGAAGACAAAAAAATGATGGCAAAGGAGAAAATATCTGGGATTATTCATCAAAAGAATATAACTTTCGTTTTTTTGACGGTGTTACAACAGAAAACACGTCATATTTTTATCAAGATTACCAAGAAGATATTCAACGAATGAAGGCCATCGGTTTTAATTCTTTTCGAACCTCAATCTCTTGGTCAAGGCTTTTTCCAAACGGAACTGGAGAAATTAATCAAAAAGGGGTAGATTTTTACAGCAATATGATTAATGAACTACTCTCACAAGGGATAGAACCATTTATCAACCTTTATCATTTTGATATGCCTATGAAACTTCAAGAAATCGGTGGTTTTGAAAATCGCGAAGTTATTCAAGCCTATGTTCATTATGCTAAAACTTGCTTTGAACTGTTTGGTGATCGCGTAAAACATTGGTTTACTTTCAACGAACCGATGATTCCCGCAGAAGCTGGCTATCTCCATGATCGCCACTATCCCTATGTAGTGGATTTTAAAAGAGCTGCAACAGTCCTTCATCACATTGTCTTAGCTCATTGTGAAGCCGTGGCTGTTTATCGAAAAATGAACCTTTCAGGGAAAATAGGCATTATTATGGATGTCATTCCCGTTTATCCACGCAGCCAAAATCCAGCTGACCTTTACGCAGCAGAAATGGCCGATCTTTTTTATACTAAAAGCATCAATGATGCCATCTTAAAAGGTAGCTATCCAACCAAATTAAAAGAAGTTTTAAAAAAATATGAACAACTTCCTGAAATAAAAGAAGGCGATACTGCACTTATTGCGGCGACTAAAATTGATCTTTTAGGTATCAATTACTACCGACCAAGAAGAGTTAAAGCAAAAGAGTGTGCGCCAAATCTCGAAGGTGTCTTTTCACCTGAATGGTTCTTTGATAACTATGAAATGCCTGGTCGAAGAATGAATACCTCTCGCGGAATTGAAATTTATCCAAAAGGGATTTATGATATTGCCAAAAAAATTCAGACAGAATACAACAACATTGATTGGTTCGTTTCTGAAAACGGCATTGGCATTCAAGATGAAGAACGTTTTATCAAAGACGGTGTGGTTCAAGACGACTACCGCATTGATTTCTTAAAAGAACATCTAAGCTATTTAAATATGGCTATGGTTGAAGGAGCAAATTGTTTAGGTTATCATATGTGGACTTTTGTAGATTGTTGGTCATGGAGTAACGCTTATAAAAATCGTTATGGATTCTACCGCTTAGATGTTGATACCGGAGAAAAAACTCGTAAAAAATCTGGTACTTGGTTTAAAAAATTAACGCAACAAAATGGCTTTGATTAAGCAACAAAATTTTCACTGCTGAATATCAGTCCTCTAGCTTAAACTCATTAAAAAATACCTCATTAAAATAAGCTATATTGATTTCGTGATAAAAACGTAATAACTTGTACCAAATTCAGCTAACTATTCTTAACAATAAACAAAAGGAGTTGTTTTCAATGATAAAAGTATTTGATAATTTGGCTATAAAATTATTACCAATCGCTAATGCGATTGGCAATCAACGACATCTTCAAGCAATCAGAAATGGTTTAATTTCAATTTTACCTTTAACAATTGTGGGTTCGTTCTTTACTATCTTGTTAAATTTACCAATTGACGGCTATTCAGAAATGATCGCCCCCTATATTCAAGCTTTAGATGTACCCTTTCGCTTCACAGTTGGCTTAATGTCTTTATATGCTTCTTTTACAATTGGCGCATTTTTAGGAAATGGTTATAAACTGGATAAAATCACTAGTGGATTTTTATCAATGTTAGCTACTTTATTGATGGTTGTGCCGATCAACTTGCAAGAAGGCGTTGATACTTTTGGCAATACTGTAGCAGCTGGCCGCTATATTCCAATTACACCATTAGGCTCACAAGGACTTTTTGGCGCAATTGTTGCAGCACTTATTTCTGTTGAAATTTATCGCTTTACTAAAGAAAAAAATCTTCAAATTAAAATGCCTGCTGGGGTTCCACCTGTTGTTGGCGAATCCTTTGCAGCACTGCTACCTACACTAATTGTTATTATGTTATTCTGGATTCCCAGACATTTCTTCAATTTTAATTTAAATGAATTATTGAGTTTAGCAATTTCACCATTGAAAGGATTCCTAACTGGTAATAATTTATTTGGAGGAATTATCACGCAATTTATGATTTGTTTATTCTGGGCTTTAGGGATTCATGGGCATGCTGTGTTGGGTCCAGTAATTCGTCCGTTTTGGGATCAAGCAATCATTGAAAATGCTGAACTATTCCAAAATGGTATGAGTGCTTTTGACTTACCAAATCTCTTTACCGAACAATTTTATCAATGGTATGCGCAAATGGGCGGTACCGGAGCAACTTTAGCGTTAGTTGTTTTATTCCTATTTTCACGTTCAAAATATTTAAAACAATTAGGTCGCTTATCCATTCTTCCAGGTATTTTTAATATTAATGAACCAATTATTTTTGGTGCACCAATTGTCATGAACCCTATATTAGCGATTCCATTTATTTTAGTACCAATCGTTAATACCATTATTATTTATATCGTAACAATTCTTGGTTGGATGCCGAGAATGATGGTTAAACCACCGTTTTCTATTCCGGCGCCACTTGGTGCATTGATTACTTCTAATTGGAATTGGTTCGCTTGTGTCATGGTCTTCGTCTGCTTTGCTGTTTCCTTATTAATTTATTATCCATTCTTTAAAGCTTTTGAAAAAATGCAAATTGAACAAGAATTACAAGATGAAACAGCTGAAGCTAACTAAACAATTGATTGAAATGAGGGATTTTTTATGACTTATGTGCTGTGTGGCTGCGTAATTTTCTTGACTCATTTTATTATTCAGCGTTATTGGCAAAAATTTAACTTATCTTTTGTAAAATTATTAGCGCTGACCCTCTTACTTTTACTTGTAACAGTAGTTGTTAGCACTTTAATCGGCTCCCTTCTGCCGATGATTCTTGCAACTTTAATAACAACAGTTGTTCTACAAAATGCGTATTTACAAAGAAGCATCAAGTTAAAATAAATTTTTGCATTATCATGATAAATAGGAAGTTTGAGAAGCTTTTAATTCTCAAACTTCTTATTTTTATTAAAGCAGCTACTTTAAATTTCTGTGATTTTGATAAATTAAAAACTTTGTAATCTCTCAAAAATATGCTATTCTACTTGCGAGTCATTTTGAAATAAGTTTTATAGATGGCATGCTATCTATAAAGTTTATACATTAATATGCAATAGGGGGATATTTACTTGAAAAAATTAATCGCAATTGACTTAGATGGAACAACTTTAAATAATGAATCAAAACTTACAATGAAAACAAAAGAAACTTTACATAAAGCCATAGCTGCTGGACATCATGTGGTGATTGCTACTGGCCGCCCTTATCGCATGAGCGTTAACTATTATGATGAATTAAAGTTAACCACACCTATGATTAACTTTAATGGCGCTTTAGTTCATGTACCTCATCAAAAATGGTCCGCTGAAAAAGAACATCAAATTCAGCGGGAAATTGCTTTTGATATTTTAGAGCAAAAAGAAACCTTACAGTTTGACCTGTTAGCAGCTGAAAATAAAACCAGCTTATATTTAAATGAATTATCAGCTTATGACTCTAAACTATTTTCTTACGCTCAAGACGAACAAAATCTTTTATCCCGCAAAACGATGAAAGTTGACCCTACTTCTTTATTATTGAAGCTAAAAGATCAAAATACTGAACCAATTGAGAATATTTTGACAAAAAAATATGGAAAAGATATCAATATTAGCACTTGGGGTGGTCAAACACCTATTTTAGAAATCGTTGCTAAGGGGATTCAAAAAGCGCAGGGGATTGCTCATATTTCAGAACAGCTAGGCATTAAACGCCAAAATGTTATTGCTTTTGGCGATGAACACAATGATTTGGAAATGTTGCAAGAAGCTGGTTGGGGCGTGGCGATGGCTAACGGCACAGAGCGAGCAAAAGCGGCTGCTAATGATGTTACCAATTTAACAAATCACCAAGATGGTTTAGCAGATTATTTAGAAAAATACTTATCTTTATAAACAAAAAAACGGGACTAACCTAAAAAACACATCGCTTTTTAGGTTAGTCCCTAATCATTTATTCTAATAACGCTAAATCGTAAATCGTGTAATCACAGCGATAAACAAATAAGTATTCCCCATCAATTAAAATCCCCGTACTTTTCGGTACATCCGTTTCATATAAAGAAACTTTATCACCAGCATAAGTTGCTAATGGCGTACCATTTTGGCTACGGATTAAAATCACTTTTTTCTTACCAGTAAAAGAATTTTTCAAATCATTTACCATTGAATTAACAAAAGGAATCCCGCGATCTAAATTTGTAACATCAACTTTTTGACTATATTCTTCAAAAACATTTTCTAAGCCTTTTTCAGCAATGATTAGTGAAGAACCGACGTGGTGCATTTCATGAGAGCCAATCGTCACTTGAATAACGGAAGAATCTTTTGATTCTTCATTAGTATCAAAGGTTTCATCCCGTTCAATCATCACTGATTTGCCTTCAATGCGATCAATTAATTGACTTTCTTCATCGTAAGTTTGAATCACCATATCTAAACCTTTAAAACTTTGTTCAAATCCTGAAAAAAACATGCGAACATTTTGACAACCGCTTAAAAATACAACTGAAATTAGTAAGGTTAAGCCTAATTGCATTTTCTTTTTCATATTTTCCACTCCCTCTGCTTTTTTAGATTATTATATCTTATTTTAAATAAGTAGCTACTATAATTTTCGCTGCCTTCTTGGCACCGTTTAAACTAGCCATTTCCACTTCCAGTTCCGTCGCTTTTTCTTTCACCGTTGCTTCAGAAATTTTCTCAATAGCCTCAGTTAAGCTTGTATCGTTAACTTTATTAGGTGCTAAACTAACGGCGTTACCAAAAGTTTCACAAAAGCGGACATTAATTTCTTGTTCATATTGTAGCCCGATACCGATAAATGGTTTGCCGGCAGCACAGGCAGTCTGGACGGTTCCTTCCCCACCATGAATTACGGAAAAATCAACTTGTTGTGAAACCGCCAAAGCTGGCAGCCAATCAACTAAATAAATATTTTCAGGCCAAGCCCGCAGATCATCTTTAAAATAAACAGCCAAAGGCGCAATCACAATAAAATCAGTTTTAGCAAAATAATTTAGTAATTTAATCGCTAATTTTTTATTGCCAGAACTGCCTAAAGCTAAATAAACGACTTGTTTACCTGCTGCTTTCGCTTCAGTAATCACCTTTTGAATTTCCGTTGGGATTTCTTTTTTCAAATTGGCAAAAATTGGCCCCGCAACTTGATAGTTTGCAGGAAATTGATAATTTCTCGTAAAAACCGGTAGCGTGGTGCTTAAGTTTAAATCGCCATCAAATAAATCAATCGTGTAGGCTGGCAAGGTAAGGTTATGCTTGACTGCAACTTTTTTAAAACTTTTGGGTAGCCATTTTGTTTGCAATGTTAACCGTTTAACTATTTGCCATAAAGCTTTTTAGGTAAATAAGCTTTATTTAAAATCGTTGGTAAGCTTTGCCAGTCACTATTTTCCAAATGGGGTCGGGATAAAGCAATCGGTTTAACGTAAACTAAAGGAATTTGAGCAATGCGGGCGGATAAAAAGACCGTAATATTAGTACCTGTAACAATCATCGCTGGTTGCTGCTCTTGAAAAAAAGCCAGCTCACTGGCAACTCGTTCTGCAACTAGCTCTTCCGTAAATGGATTTTTCAAGCTTTTCAATTGATCAAAACGCATAATGGCGGTTTCTATTTCGCTAGTTAAGGTTGGTTGCAGCAAATAAACCGGAAAACCTTCTACTTCAATTAAGTCCAGATATGTTTTTGAGTAGCAAAAAAACACACATTCAAAATCAGCCCTTAACTCTTTAGCAACTTCAATCATTCTGGTCGTTTCCGCCAAATTAAAAGTTGCCGGTGCAAAAACAATTTTTGGCATATTTATTTTCCTTTCATTTCTAACAAAAATCTTCATTAAATAATTATAACACTATCTTAACAGCTCAACCAACTAAGCGAATGGGACCTTAGGCTGATTATATCGTGAAAAGCGCAGCTGCTTGCCATAAAAAAAGAGAGATAATAAAATTATCTCTCTCACAATTTTTATTCTATTCTTGCCACTCTAAATTCTTCAAAGTTAAAGGGGCGCCAAAAGTATGGAAATTAACACCTTTCAACTCAGGATTTTGCAAGACCGTTTGTTGATTTTGACTTAAAATAAGCATCCCGGCAGTATCTTCAATGCCGACTTTTTCAGCATCAAGTAATGCTTGCCAGCGTTTCTCTGGTTCAAGAGCATAATCTTTAGCTGCTTGATCTAACAAAGCATCATAAGCTGGATTGTTGTAATTACGGTTATTGCCAGAATACAACATTTTCAAAGTCGAAATTGGATCTTGATAATCTGGCGTCCAATAAATTAAAAAGGCATCATAATCACTTTCAGCACTAATATTTAAAGCAGTTTGCGTCGGTAAAGAGCGAATCGTCACTGTTAACCCGTCAAAGCGATTTTGCCATTCTCCTTGGATGCTTTCCCCCAATTTTTTATATTGATCGGCATCAGTGGTCATTAATTCAATTTCAATTTTCTCCCCTAATTCTTTTTTAGCTGCTTCCCAGTATTTTAAGGCTTCTGTTTCATTAAAAACAGCTAAATCACCGGCTTCAGAACGGAAATCTTCTTCAGTGACAGGATTTTTAACGAAACCTTCAGTAATTGCCCCATATAAAGGCACTGAACCGTCAGCAACCACATTACGAATTAAAGTTTCTTTATCAATCCCGAGAGCCAAAGCTTTCCGCAAGTTTTCGTTCGCTAGTGGTGTATCTGCCCCAGCTCGTTTTTGATTAAAACGAATATAGTTCATGGTTGCAGTTGGGTAAGATTTAAAATCCGCATGATTCATATTCATTTCTGCTAAAGTTCCACTTAAATACGCTAAATCCAGCGAATCATCTTCATATAAATTTAAAGCAGTCGAACCTTCTTTTATGGTTTCATAATGAACCGCATCAACTTTAACATTATCGGCATCCCAATAATCAGGATTTTTCTTTAAATCCCAAGTGATTTCTGACTGCGACCAATTTTCTACGATGAAAGGACCATTATAGACGACTGTTTCTGAAGTAGTTCCATATTTTTCTCCAAATTCTTCAACAGCTTTTTCGTTTTGTGGTAAAAAAGTTGAAAATGCCATTAAAGAAGTAAAATAGGGTTTAGCTTCAGTTAATTCCACTTCTAAAGTATAGTCATCTAAAGCTTTAACTCCTAATTCCGATACAGGCTTTTCCCCGGCTGCTACTTCAACGCCGTTTTTAATATTCTCTTGCACTAAAAAGCTATAAACATAAGCATTTTCAGGGTCAGTTACTCTTTTCCAAGCATATTCAAAATCTTTAGCTGTCACTGTATCGCCATTTGACCATTGCATATTTTCTCTTAATTTAATCGTATAAATTAAACCATCTTCAGAAATTTCTGGTAAGTCTTTAGCAGCCGCCGGAATAAGTTCATCATTTTCATCCAATGTATATAACCCTTCAAAAGCGGCGGTGTGGGTAATCGCATCAGGAAAATCCAACATCCCGGCTGTATCCAGCGTGGTTAATTCACTTAACGACATCAGCTGAACCGTTTTGGATTTTTCGGCTGTTGTATCTTTGGTTTTTTCATTTGCTTGTTGGTCGCTACCACAACCAGCGAAGCAACTAAGCGCAATACTCGCGACTGCTAGCTTCTTGATTATTTTCTTCATATTTTTTCAGCTCCTACTTTTTTAGTAAATAACAACTTTCCCCTTCATTTTTAACGTTCGACTAAAAACCAGACGACCGTTGCTGGTTCGCTACCATCGTTATAATTAATATGGCCTTCTCCCGCTTCAATTAATTGTGCATCACCTGGTTGGCCAACTAAATCTGAACCATCTTCTAAAATTGTATGGGCTTCTCCGGCAACTACATAAGAATATTCATCTTGCTGATGACGGGCATAGCCAGATTCTGGTTTCTTTTCTCCAGGCATTAAAGTAATTACTCCCATTTGTACGCGGGGATTTTTTTGATTGCTGGCATCAAAAAATGTTTCAAATAATTTTGCTGAATCCTTTGATTTAATCTCCATAACTTACGCCTTCTTTCTACGCTATTTAAATGTGCTTATTTATATATACCCACTATCCTACCAAAAAATACCGCAACAATCTACAGAATTTTCAGATTTTTATAATCGTTTTATAATTTTTCGCTAACAAAAAAACAATGAAAGTACAATTTATCTTGAAAAAGCCCTTATATTTCATTTGACCTTTGAACCGTTTTCACGTTATATTTAAAAGGAACTAAGATTACTATTTTAAAGTCTTTCTGCCAAAGCAATAATGTCAAAAAAATTATTTAAAGGAGTCCTGCTATGTCGCAAGCAAATACCGTCATTTTAATTCACCCTGAAAAAAAAGTTGTTTCCCAAAAACAAAAGTATTTATTTTTACTCTCTTTTAGCTTAGCTTTAATTTTTACTGGGTTATTTGCCTCGCCCTTATCAGAAACTTGGGCTGGCATGCAACGCATTCTCTTATCACCTAGTCATTTAATTACTGATTATATTCAATTAGGCAATTTAGGCAGTGCCTTTTTAAACAGTGGTCTCTTAACTTTATTCAGTGTCTTAATGGCCCGCCTTAATAAAATTCAAGTGACAGGCCCGATGGTGGCGGCGTTTTTAACCGTGGCTGGTTTTTCATTTTTCGGGAAAAATTTTTACAACTCAATTCCGATTGTGATTGGCGTTTATTGTTACTCACGAATTATGAAAAAACCTTTTGCACAATATATTTTTATTAGTTTGCTTGGCGGTGCTTTATCGCCAGTTGTTAGCTACATAACCTTTGGCATGAATTTATCTTACATAACTGGTATTTCGATTGGCTGTAGTACTGGTATTTTAATTGGTATATTATTACCACCTTTAGCAACACACTTTTTAACTTTACATCAAGGTTTTACTTTATCAAACATCGGTTTTACTTCAGGAATCGTGGCAATGGTTTTAACCAGTGTTTTGCGTTTATTTAATTACGAAATTATCAATCAAACAATTATTTCTGAAGATTATCATCTTTTCTTAGGGATTTTTCTATTTTGTTTATTCATGGCAATGCTGATTTGGGGTTTTATTTTAAATCATGGACAATTACGGGGCTTAAAACAAATTTATCAAACTTCTGGTAAATTAGTCACCGATTTTATTGCCATTGCTGAAATGGGACCGACCTTAATTAATATGGCACTCATGGGGCTTTTGCTATCAAGCTATGTCTTATTAATTAAAGGCAGTTTCAATGGTCCGGTAGTGGGTGCGATTTTATCGGTGGTGGGCTTTAGTGCATTTGGTAATCATTTAAAAAATAGTTTACCGGTTTTATTGGGGGTCACTTTAATCGTTCAATTTACCCCGCTCCACGATTTATCACAAGTTACCGCGATTACAACGGCGATTTTCGGAATAAGTTTAGCGCCAATTAGCGGATATTATGGTATGATTTATGGAGTCTTAGCAGGAATTTTCCATATGGCGCTAGTCACCAATGTTGGTTTACTTCACGGCGGCTTAAATTTATACAATAACGGCTTTGCCAGTGGCTTTGTAGCAGCCTTTATGGTTCCCCTGCTAGATAATTTTACTCATATAAAAAAGAAAAAAAATAAATGACTATCTATTTAAGAAAGGAATAATGGGATGTTAGAGAAGCAACAAGCAAAAAAAATTGTGGATGAACTCCTGAATTATTTTTTGTATCATGAAATTAGTGAAATAAAAATTGCCCTTGATTTTGCACCAGAAGGCCTTTATATTGAAATTCAAGGAAAAACGCCACAGCAACCTGATGATTTACAGGATTTCGTCGTTGGCTTAAATGCTCCGCGAGATATTAATATGGAAGAATACTGCGAACATTTAATCGGTAGTGACCATCACGACATTGAAGATTATCACTTATTAGGGGTTTTAATTGATGATTCAGAAATTCTGTATGACGCACCTATTTTCGATGTAAAAATTTTTCGTAAAAAATAAAAAATCAACCAATAACTGCTTAAAATGGGATTTTTCACAAATTTTATTAAGAAAGACTAAGGATTTTATATCAGCCTAAAGTCTAATTTTCTTTTAGAACAAAATCATTTATAATTTTAATTGATAAGAAGTAAGTAAAAAATGATTACTTCAAATTTAGTTATAAGGAGTTGATTTCAGGTGAATGCTGCTACATCAAGAAGAATAATTAACGCTATTTCAATTATTGGTTTAGGCTTTTCAGTTGCCATGACCATTTATTTTATAAACCTTGGTGTCTTTAAGGATTTAAGTATCTTACAAGATATGGTAGGCACCTCTAAAATTCTCGGTCCCCTACTTTTTATCTTTCTACAAATTTTACAAGTAGTGATTCCCATTATTCCTGGTGGGATTAGTACCGCCGCCGGTGTTTTAATTTTCGGGCCATTTTGGGGCTTTATTTACAATTATGTCGGGATTTGTATTGGTTCAATTATCATTTTTCTATTGGGAAAAAGGTATGGTCGGCCTTTCATTTTATCTTTAATTAGTGAAAAAACTTTTAATAAATACATAGGTTGGTTAGATGATCAAAAGCGCTTTGACAAGCTGTTTACTTTAGCGATTTTCTTTCCCTTTGCACCAGATGATGCCCTTTGCCTAATTGCCGGCTTATCACAAATTTCTCTCAAGAAATTTTCAGTGATTATTCTTTTAGCTAAACCCGCTTCTATTTTCCTATATAGCATGGCTTTAGTTTATGGTGGTTCCTTCATGGCAGGCTTATTCGGTTAAATTACTCAATTACAAAAGCACTTAACCACTTCTTTGATGAAGGATTAAGTGCTTTTTGTATTCATTCTTATAAAGACACTACTTGTTCTTTTGTCAGCGCGTTGCTTTCTCTTAAAACCTCTGAATATTTCACTAATACTTTAAAATGGCAAGCCATTAAATGTTTTTCTTCCGTTTTATGATACTTATCAACTTTTAACATCACTGTATTTGTATAGACTCTCTCGATTGTCCCCACGACTAAGTGATTGAAACCAATCGCCTGACAAACGTATTCTTTACCAATCTCTACTTCTCTCAACACCTTTTTCTCCTTCGCCACTTTTTTAACTTTCACGATTAACTTTGTTATCTTTAATCATTTGAACGCTAATATAATAACAAAAATATTCAAAATGTTGAAACACACCTGTAATTTTATTTATCAACAGAACTAATTTATTTCCAATAAAAGGCAATCATTTTAAATCAGAAAAATAAGTTGCTGCCACACTGTTAAAATCAAGTTTTTTATATTCAAATACCACAAATATTTTGTCTGAAAATGAGAATGGTAAGTTTTCTATTTGTGATAAGCATATTAAACCGATAAAAAGGACACTTAAATTAATAAGTGTCCTTTTTATAAAACATTGTTTTACAACCGTTCGTTCAATTCTTTCGCTAAATCTTCAAAGCCAGGTTTGCCTAATAAAGCAAACATATTGCGTTTGTAAGCTTCTACCCCTGGTTGGTCAAATGGATTTACGCCATTTAAGTAGCCAGAAATACCACAAGCGATTTCGAAGAAATACATTAAGTAACCTAATGTATAAGCATCCATTGCTGGAATTTTAACTAATAAGTTTGGTACATCGCCATCTGTATGAGCTAGTAAAGTACCTTCAAAAGCTTTAGTGTTTACAAAATCAACTTCTTTTCCTTGCAAGTAGCCTAAACCATCAAGGTCAGCTTCTTCTACAGGGATTTGAATGTTTTTGCGAGCTTTTTCTACTTTGACAACTGTTTCAAAGATGTTGCGGCGACCTTCTTGAATATATTGACCTAATGAATGTAAGTCTGTTGAGAAGTTAGCACTTGAAGGATAAATACCTTTTTGGTCTTTCCCTTCTGATTCGCCGAATAATTGTTTCCACCATTCAGAGAAATATTGCATACCTGGTTCATAGTTGATTAATAATTCAGTTGTTTTGCCTTTACGGTATAAAATATTACGCATTGCTGCATATTGATAAGCTTCGTTTTCAGCAAGATTATCGTTAGCGTAAGCCAACCGAGCAGCAGCTGCCCCTTCCATCATGGCATCAATATCGCCACCGCTGACTGCGATTGGTAATAAACCACAAGCCGTTAAAACAGTGAAACGTCCACCAACATCATCAGGAATCACAAAAGTTTCCCAACCTTCAGCGTCAGCTTCAACTTTAACCGCGCCACGCGCTTTATCAGTTGTAGCATAAATTCGTTTGTTAGCTGCTTCTTTACCATATTTTTTGATTAATAAATCTTTGAAAATACGGAAAGCAATCGCTGGTTCAGTTGTTGTACCAGATTTTGAAATCACGTTAACTGAAAAGTCACGATCACCAATTACTTCAATTAAATCATTTAAATAAGTTGAGCTGATTGAATTACCGGCAAAGAAAACTTGTGGTGTTTTACGATTTTCTTTTGGTAAAACATTATAAAAAGTGTGTTGCAAAAATTCGATAGCTGCTCTGGCACCTAAATAAGAGCCACCAATCCCAATAACAACTAAAACTTCAGAGTCAGATTGGATTTTTTCTGCGGCTTTTTTAATGCGGGCAAATTCTTCCTTATCGTAATCAACTGGTAGATCAACCCAGCCAGTAAAGTCACTACCTGCACCAGTTTTTTCTCGTAAATCTTTATGAGCTGCTGAAACTGCACTTTGTAGATAGCCCATTTCATGGTCATTCACAAAATTTGAAACCTTTGAAAAATCAAATTGAATGTGTGCCATTTTCTTCCTCCTTCATTTTAGAAACTATTTCATCATTTCTTCAAAAAAACAGTTCCTTGTGAATTTTTTCACTGTACTTCTATACTTTACGTTTTTTTGCTATTTTTTTCAAGTAATTCCTTTTGAAAAAATCAGGATTTCCAAATGATTTTTTTACTAAGAAATGCTTTCCCTAATCAAAATATGCTAAACTACTAACTATAGACACTTTTTGACGGAGGAACTCTTTTGCAAATTAAAAATAATTATGATGTAATTGTCGTTGGTGCGGGCACCGCTGGCTTAATGGCGGCTATTGCCGCAGCGGAATATGGCAGTCAAGTTTTATTAATCGAAAAAAATCGGCGAGCTGGTAAAAAATTACTTTTAACTGGTGGTGGCCGCTGTAATGTCACCAATAATCGCCCGACAGAAGAAGTAATTGCCCATATTCATGGCAACGGTAAATTTTTATATAGTGCTTTTTCTCAATGGGATAATTTTGACATTATGGCTTTCTTTGAAGAACGCGGGGTAGCTTTAAAAGAAGAAGATCATGGGCGCGTTTTTCCGGTGACGAATCAATCTAAAACAATTGTGGAAGCCTTACTTAATTACTTAAAAGAATTAGGAGTAACTTGCATTTTTCAAACAAAAGTTGAAAAAATCTGTCATGAGCAGCAGCAAATCAGTGGTGTCAAAACCGATAAAGGCGATTTTTTAGCTCCAGCAGTGATTTTGGCAACTGGCGGGCGGGCTTATACTTCTACCGGTTCTACAGGTGACGGTTATAAATTAGCAAAAAAATTCGGTCATACTTTAACGCCGCTTTATCCGGTGGAATCGCCTTTAATCTCTAACGAAAAATTTATTACTGGCAAAGTTTTACAAGGACTAGCCTTATCAGACATAAAACTGACCGTTTGGAATGATGCTGGCAAAGCTGTCGCTAGTCAAGATCTTGATTTATTATTTACCCATTTTGGCTTATCTGGCCCAGCTGCCTTACGCTGCTCTGGCTTTATTAATCAACTGTTAGAAAAACAAAAGGAAGTCAAAGTCACAGTAGATTGCTTCCCACAAAAAACTTTGCCAGAACTTTTAGCTACGATTATACCTTTATTAGACTCAAAGAAAACCACAAAAAACGCCTTACAAGGTTGGCTTCCCGAACGATTGTTAGCTTATTTTTTAACAAAATTAAACATCAGTGATTTACCTGCTAAACAATTAACCACTCAGCAAATCACGGCCTTCCTTGAATTATGTAAAGCTTTCCCAGTGATGATTAACAAAACTTTCCCGATAGAAAAATCTTTTGTGACTGGTGGAGGGATTCAGTTAAAAGAAGTCAATCCTAAAACAATGGCAAGTAAAATTGTTAATGGCTTATACTTTGCTGGAGAATTACTAGACATTCACGGTTTTACTGGCGGCTATAACATCACTGCTGCCTTTGTCAGTGGCCATACCGCCGGCATCCACGCCGCCATGAGCTATTGAAAAGCGGAGCGGACTCGTTCAACGCTCGAGTAAAATGCAGAATCAAATTATAGTGGCGTTTTATGCCACGAATTTTATTCTCATTTTATCGAAGAGAGTTAGTTCGCGCAGCTAGACAACTTGAAAAGCGGAATAACTTGCTCTGCATCCGAAAAAATACAAAAAACAGCTAAAACCCAGTAAGTCTTGGTTTTAGCTGTTTTTGTCTATTCCTTTACAATTAAATCAGCAAACTTTCCTTTGACTAAGCTAGCTAATTCTTGTGGAGCAACTTCCATTTGCAAACCACGTTTGCCAGCGGAAACAACGATTGTTGGTAAATTAGCAGCAGCTTCTTCAAAATAAGTTGGCAACAATTTTTTCATACCTACCGGTGAGCAACCACCGCGGATATAGCCCGTGGTTTCTTCTAACTCTTTCAAAGGCAACATTTCTACTTTTTTATTACCACTCGCTTTGGCTAATTTTTTTAAATCCACTTCATGATTAATTGGAATCACCGCCACAAGGGGACCGGTTTTATTGCCCACGGCTACTAACGTTTTAAAAATTTCATCAGGGTTTTTGCCCGCAGGAATCGCAAGTTGGGCTTCTGCCCACTGATATTCATGTTCTTGATAAACAATCTTTTTTTGCTCTAACAAACGTAGGGCGTTGGTTTTTTGTGCTTTTTTCTTCGCCAACTAACTTCACTCCTCGTAAAATTATTTTTATCGAGAATTTCTACTTATTTTTTGATTTTATAAAACAAGACTTTCAAATAATTGCCTTCTGAAAAACTTGCTAAGGTTTGAAAATCAACTGGCAAGCGGAAAACTTGTTCTTTTTGATAATTCACACCAGCTGCTTCAAAAGCAGCTTCCACTAACCCTTGAAAACGTTCCAACGATAAATTAGCAGCGTTAGTAGACGCGATAATCCGGCCATTCTCTTTTAAAATGGATAAAGCATCCGTCACTAACTCCCCGTAATTTTTGGCAACCGAGAAAGTTTTCTTTTTATTGCGGGCGAAACTTGGTGGATCTAAAATAATTAAATCATAACTCAAATTTTTGCGTTTGGCGTATTTATAGTACTCAAAGACGTCCATTACAATAATCTTTTGGTTCTCTAAAGACAGCTGATTCACCGCAAATTGCTCTTCGGTCTTTTGGCGACTGCGTTTAGCTAAATCGACACTAGTTGTACTAGCAGCGCCACCCATAGCTGCTGCTACAGAAAATGCTCCGGTATAGCTGAATAAATTCAAGACCTCTTGGCCTACAGCTAAGCCTTCCACTAATTGATTGCGGACTTCTTTTTGATCCAGAAAAATTCCCGTCATTAAGCCTTCATTTAAATAAACTGCATAATTCACCGCATTTTCTTTAACAATTAAAGGTTCATTCGGTTGCGTGCCGTAGAGCCATTGACTTTCAGGCAACTGGCTTTTATAGCGAATTTTTTCACTGGCACCTAAAACTTCTGGATAAACAGCTTGAAAAGCAGCGACAATTTCGGCTTTTTTCTGCAAAATCACTTCATTATACCAAGAAAAAACTGCATAGTTATCATACCAATCAATCGTTAAACCACCTAAACCGTCCCCTTCGCCGTTAAATAAACGAAAAGCTGTGGTCTCTTGATTATTGAAGAAAGCTTGACGGCGGGCTTTAGCTTTATTAAAAAGTCCTTCAAAAAAAGCTTGATTTAGCTGTTCTTCCTGTAAACTAACTAACCAACCAATGCCTTTATTTTGCTGACCTAAATAACCTTGCCCCACAAAGTTGCCTCTTTCATCTGAAAAAGTCACCCAAGCTTGCGGAAAATCAGCATCTTTTAGTAAATCTTCTTTTTGTAATAAAGGCATACCTTTTCTTAATTTCTTTGTCGCCAGTGTCTTTAATTTGACTAAATCCATTTATAAGCTCCTCAAAGTGTTTTTTCTATAAGCTAGTATACCAAAAAAAGCCCAATTAGTTAAAGAATGATTAAACAAATGTAAGATTTTCATGTTTTCATTGACACTATTTTCAAGCCTTAGTAAAATAGGAACAGTTAGAAATTTTAGAAGCAAATAATTACAAAATTGTCTCGACATCTTTTTGTAATAAAAAGACATTTTACGCTTAGCAACAAAACTTCCAGCAGATTTAAAAATGCTGTTAAATATCATTCTAGGTTTTACGAAAGGAATCTTAATCATTGAAAAAGATAAAATCATTTTTTGAAAAAAATAATCTAAAAAAAGTCGTTAATACACGTTTAGGATTTTTTGCTTTATTGATTGTTTTACTTTGGCTGAAAAACGTCTTAGCTTACACAATTGAATTTAATTTAGGAATAGATCGTTCTATTGAATATTTCATTTTGTGGATTAATCCGATAGCAACGACGATTCTCCTGCTATCTATTGCTTTATATGTACGGCGCAAGCGCAATGCTTATATTGCTTTAATGGTGATTTACGGTTTACTGACACTCCTGCTATTCTCTAATATCGTTTATTATCGAGAATTTACTGACTTTATTACTATTAACACCATGTTAGGTGCTGGGAAAGTTTCAACTGGCCTTGGGGAAAGTGCTTTACGCCTGTTCCGACCTTACGATTTCATTTACTGGATTGATATGATTGCGATCATCTTTGCTTTAGCAACGAAAAGAATTAAGATGCAAGAAAAACCTGTTCGTGCCCGTTTTTCACTAGCAATTTCAACTTTATCCGTTTTGATTTTCTTTGGTAATTTATCTTTAGCAGAAACTGTCCGTCCGGGACTTTTATCAAGAACCTTTTCTCGTGACTATTTAGTTAAATATTTAGGGGTTAATGCTTTTACTGTTTATGATGGCGTTGTAACTTATCAAACCAACCAAGTCCGCGCTGAAGCTAGTGAAAATGATTTGGAAGCTGTGTTAGATTATGTAGATGGTCATTATGCGGAACCTAATGAAAAACTTTACGGTTTAGCCGAAGGACGTAACGTCATTTATATTCACTTAGAAAGCTTGCAACAATTTGTGATTGACTATCAATTAGAAGATGAAAATGGGCAACTTCATGAAGTTACACCATTTTTAAATAGTTTATATCATGATAATAGCACTTTTAGTTTTGATAATTTCTTCCACCAAGTTTCTGGCGGAAAAACTAGTGATGCTGAAACATTAATGGATAACTCACTATTTGGTTTAAATCAAGGTTCGCTATTTTCACAAATGGGTGATAAAAACACCTTCCAAGCTGCACCAAATATTTTAGCGCAAACACAAGGTTACACAAGTGCCGTTTTCCACGGTAATAAAGGTTCTTTCTGGAATCGTAACGAAACGTATAAACGTTTTGGCTATGACTATTTCTTTGATGCTTCTTATTATGATGTTACTGAAGAAAATAGTTTCCAATATGGTTTGCATGATAAACCATTCTTTGAACAATCCGTGCAATACTTAGAACATTTGCAACAACCTTTTTACTCAAAATTTATCGCTGTCAGCAATCACTATCCTTACTCTGAATTAAAAGGTGATGAAGCTGGTTTCCCAATGGCTAACACTGATGATGAAACCATCAACGGCTATTTCGCAACAGCCAACTATTTAGATGCTTCAATCGAAGAATTCTTTAATTACTTAAAAGCATCTGGTTTATATGAAAATTCAGTCATTGTTCTTTACGGTGATCACTATGGTATCTCTAATTCACGTAATAAAGATTTAGCTGAGCTAGTGGGTAAATCAAAAGCGACTTGGACTGATTTCGATAACGCTCAAATGCAAAGAGTCCCTTACATGATTCACGTTCCAGGAACGACTGAAGGCTATGAAAATCATACTTATGGTGGCGAAGTTGACGCTTTACCAACCCTATTACATTTATTAGGTGTTGATACAACTAATTACGTTTTACTAGGTCAAGATTTATTCTCTGCTAATAATGAACAATTAGTAGCTTTCAGAAATGGTAATTTTGTAACACCAAATTATACTTATCTTGGTGGTACAATTTACGATAATCATACTGGTTTTGCTGTTAACACACCATCTGAAGCTTTATCAGCACAAATTGAAGAATCTTTATTGAAAGTTGAAACTCAACTAAGAACTTCTGATAGTATTAACAATGGTGATTTATTGCGTTTTAATGTTGAAAGTGGTTTAGCTCCGATTAATCCAAGTGACTACAGCTACTTACGACAAGTTAATCAAATCACTGCTATCGAAGATGCCCTTGGTGATAAATCAACCAGCCTCTTCTCAGTAAATGGTAATAAATCAACAGTTGATTTATTTGAAACAAAATCTTATTTAGATAATAACCCAGTTGCTGAAGTACCTGAAGAAGAAACAACGACAACTTCAACTGAAGAAGCTGCTACTGAATAAACAAAATTAAATCCCAATCTCTTTTGTGAGATTGGGATTTTTAATTTAAAAAGCTATCCTGCGGTCAAGCAAATCTCCGTAGCTAGATTAAAAAAGCAGCGAAATCAAAAAGATTTCGCTGCTTAAAATTTCATTTATTTTTTACAAACAAAGAACCATCTGGTACTTGTTTCTCTAGGTGCTTCATCAGTAAAGTCTGCATAAACTTTAAAATCACTAAAGCCGGTATTCTCTAACATCATTAAATAATTCTCTAACGTGTAAGTACGCTCTTGATGCAGTTCATCTTTACGAAGAAACTGTTCTTCATTATGATCATCTTGAACAAAAAAAGTTAAAAAATGTTCAATGCTGTATTCTTTTTCTCCAGGATAGCTATCCCACAAAAAAGCGAACTCTTCTGTTTGGTAATGATAACTATAATCCGGGAAAACCTTAGTCATTTGGTAAATTGAATGGACATCAAAAATAAACACACCGTCTTCAGTTAACGCTTGATAAGCTTCATCAAAAACTTGCTGCACTTCTTGGCGACTGCTCATGTAGCAAAGAGAATCAGAATAACAAGTAATCGCTTGATATTGACCGATTTCTGATAAATCCAACATATCCCCTTGGACAAATTGAATTTCTACCTCTTCTTCAGCACTTCGCTGAGAAGCCATCATCAACATCTCTTCTGATAGATCTAGCGCCGTCACTTGATAATTAGCTTTCGCTAATTCCACAGCTAAAGCACCTGTCCCACAAGCTAACTCTAAAACTTCTGTTGTTTCTTTAGGTAGATGGCGTTCCGTAAAGGCTAGCCATTTTTGATAAAGAGTATCGTCCATTACCTCATCATAGATAAAGGCAAAAGTTTCGTAAGCCATTTTAGCTCACCCAATCAGTTAAACGTACTAATGGTGCATCTGACCATAGTTTTTCTAAATTGTAGAAACTGCGTTCTGCACTTTGGAAGACATGGACGATTACTTCTCCTAGGTCAATTAAAACCCATTTGCCGCCATCTTTTCCTTCAACTCGTTTAACTTCAACATCTTGTTCTTCTTCTTTATCCATTACTTCTTCAATAATTGCATTGATTTGACGCTCACTGTTCGCTGAGCAAATCATAAAATAATCGGCTAATAAAGAAATGCCTTGTACATCTAAGGCTAAAATATCTTCTGCATGTTTAGAATCTGCTGCTCTAACAGCAATCTCTAAAATTTCTTGACTCGTCTTAATAATTGTTTCCTCCATTTATCACCCTTAGCAAGTTAGCTTGTTGCTGAACTTGTTAGGCGTTTAGTTTAACTTCTATAGCTATTATAAAACATTTTTGTTAAATTTTCTCTTACTAAAGCATTTTTATTACTATTTATTAAAGATTAACTACCCATCGGTTATAAGTTTCAAGTGTTTTCGGATAAATTAATTTTTTACTGCTGATAAGATAAAGCAAAACTTGTTGCGTTTCAAAAGCCACCGCTTGATCTAAATCAACTTGAGCGATTTCACGGGCTTGTTCAACTATGGGAAAATCACGACCAGCTTCAATGTAATCTGCTACATAAATAATTTTATCTAATAGGCTCATTTCAGCGGCACCGGTAGTATGCAAACGAATCGCCTGCAAAATCTCTTGATTGTTAATCGCCAATTCTTGCTGAACAAAATCTGCCCCAACTAAACCGTGCCAAATATAATTACCATAATTTAACAGCTCTTGAGGGTAGTTACCTTTATTTATTTGCTGGATAAACTCTTGATCTGAGCGCTCTTTGGCATAGTCATGAGTAAGAGCAGCAATACTAGCTTTTTCTACCGATGCGCCATATTTTTCAGCTAACTGAACAGCGGCTTTTTCTACTCCTAAAACATGCTTAAAGCGTTTTTCGCTCATGGCTTGTTGGATTTTCGGTAAAAGCTGACTGCGATAATCACTTTCAGCTACACTAGTCATTTAAATACAGCCCCTTTGCTTGAATATATTGGGCAACTTTATCTGGTAGTAAATATTTAACTGATGCCCCTTGCTGAACTCGCTGACGAATCAAAGTTGAACTGATATCAAAAGTAGGGACATCCACCCAAATAATTGGATAAGAGGACTCACGAGGATAATTTTCTCGAGCAACCCCGACAAATTGCACCAAGTTCAGTAGTTCATCAATGCGATACCATTTAGGCAAATAAGCCACCATATCACCACCAATAATAAAGAAATAGTCCGTTTCAGGATTTTTTTCTTTTAACAGCTGAATCGTATCAAAAGTATAACTAACACCTTTACGCATTAATTCAATCGTTTCAATACCTAAAAAAGGATTATCTTCAGTTGCTAAACGTAACATTTCTAAGCGATGTTTAGCATCAATCGTCTTTTTAGCGTCAACGTGAGGTGGTTGATAAGAAGGCAGCAACTGAACTTGTTGCAAACCTAACGTATGACCGACCTCTTCAGCAATTAACAAATGAGCACAATGAACCGGGTTAAAACTACCGCCAAATAAGCCAACTTGCTTGCGCGTTTTTAGCGCTGGTTGCTCCTTCACCATAGTTTGTGTGCGATTCATTTTTTGATGGTTACAAAACATTTGATTCACTCTCCAATAGCAATGATCCCAACACTTAAATTAAATCCCTCTAACTTCTTGCGATAACTTTTGATATTTTTCCTTACTAGATGGTTTATATAAAACAATCACGCGACCAATGACTTGCACCACATGGCAACGAATCGCTGCCGCGATTACTTCGGCTGCTTCATCAGCAATTTCATCGGTATTTTGTAATAAGCTTACTTTGATTAACTCACGTTTTTCAAGTGCTTCGCCAATTTGTAATAACATCGCCTCGTTTAAGCCACCTTTACCAATTTGAAAAATCGGTTGTAAATGATGAGCTTGGCTTCTTAAAAAGCGTTTTTGTTTTCCTCTTAATTCCATAATAACCTGCTTTCTTGACTTTTATTAAATTAATGCTTTGCGGGTAATCACATCGACACCTTTTGGCGCCCAACCAGCGATAACTGCTGGATTTTTAATAGTAATCCAACCTAAACCGGCAAAGACAATATCGGTCTTTTCTTTAACTGAAAATTCAAAACGCACTAACTCAGGAAAATCAGCACATTCTTCTGGTCTTGGTGGCTGTAATAAACCGCCACGATGTTTTGCATAAAACTCATCAGCTTTAACTAATTTCGTACGATGAATTTCAACATCATTGGCTACATAAGCCACAAAGGATTGGCGTTCTCCTTGAATAAAATCAAAGCGCGCTAAGCCACCTAAAAATAGCGTTTGTTCAGGATTTAACTGATAAACTTTCGGCTTAATTTCTTTATGTGGGGCGATGATTTTCAAATCTTTTTTCCCTAAGTAATGAGCCATTTGTTGACGATGAATAATCCCTGGTGTGTCAATTAAGAAATGACCGTCATCTAAAGGAATTTCAATTTTGTCTAAAGTAGTCCCTGGGAAGCGAGAAGTAGTAATTAACTCCTGCACGCCAGCTGTTTGCTTGATGATTTGGTTGATTAAAGTGGATTTACCAACATTAGTAACCCCAACAATATAAACATCGCGACCTTCCCGATATTTTTCAATCATCGCTAATAAATCGCTCATTTCTCCAGCTTTACGGGCACTAGTCAGTAAAACTTCTTGTGGTCGCAAGCCAGCTTCAAAAGCTCGCTCTTTTAACCACTGCGTCAATTTACCTTTTTTCAAAGATTTCGGTAAGACATCCATTTTATTGCCAACTAAAAGCAGTGGATTATCACCAATAAAACGATGCAAGCCAGGAATTAGTGAGCCGTTAAAATCAAAAATATCAATTACATTGACGATTAAAGCATCTTTTTGACCTAATTCATTTAGTAATTGTAAGAAATCATTATCCGTTAAGCTAACATCTTGAATCTCATTATAATGTCTTAAACGGAAACAGCGTTGGCAATAGACTTCATCATTCTCTAAGCCTTTTTCTAAAGCATTTTTTGGTGTGTAGCCTAATTCATTCACTGCTTCTGTTTGAATTTGGACACCACAGCCGATACAACGGATTTCCTCTGTCATTTTAATTCTCCTTGCCAAATCATTTCAGGGTCTTTTTTCTTTAAATGCTTCATGATTTTTTTCTCTAAAAAACGATTGACTTTAGTGTTCCAAGCATCAGAATTAACGATCGGTTTCACCAAAACATTGCGGATACCAGCACCATTAGCGCCACGAATATCCGTCATAATTTGATCCCCAACTAAAATAATCTCAGATGCTTTCAAATCTAATTTTTTTTGTGCCCGCTTAATACCGACACTTAATGGTTTTAAAGCGCGAGCTTCAAAATCCAAATCAAAATTAGCTAAAGCTTTGCTTACTCGTTCATGATTATTGTTAGAAACCACAATCACTGGGATTTTCGCTTCTTTCATAATTGCTAACCACTGACGTAATTCTTCGGTACCATCAGGATTATTCCAAGCAATCAAGGTGTTATCCAAATCCGTTAAAACAGCTTTAATCCCTTGTGCTTGTAGTTGTTCAGGGGTGATTTGATAAATTGCCTCAATCATCCAAGTTGGTTTAAATTTAAAAAACATAAGTACTCCTTTATTGTAAAAAACAATCTTTATAAAAAATGTTTTCATTCCATAAAAAATAGAGCAGTAACCTGACTCCTCAAGGGATTATTATAACGTAAATTACTAAAAAAAGCCATTAATATCTAAAAAGCGTAGTGGCTTGCTCTGCACTCAAGCAAAGTGCATAAAGAAATTTTAACGGTGTTTTTTACCGTGAATTTTTTTATCACTTTGTCGACTGGTGCAAAGCCACTTAGCTGGATTATCTAAAAAGCGTAGGGCGTTCGTCCTGTAACCGAGCAAAGTGCAAAAATAAATTATAGCGATGTTTTCTATCGCGAATTTCTTTTTCACTTCGCCGAGTGTTGCAAACGCCTGTAGCTAGATTACAAAAAAGTAGTCAGACAATTTCAGTTGTCTGACTACTTTTTTTAAATTATGGCTCTATAATATCTGGTGTTGGTGACAAAAAAAGTCACTAGCACCTATTTTTTTGTTTCAAAAATAGACAAGACATCTCGAAATCCTTTAGAAT
>NZ_JARXWL010000025.1 GCF_029893325.1 Enterococcus sp. PF1-24 | reverse complement strand
TCTTTTTTATTTTACTAGAAAAAACGCATGAAATGAACGATTTTTCGTTATTTCATGCGTTTTTTGTTAGAGACTTTTGTCACAGCCCCTTTTTCTTAATTTTCTTCTGTTAAAGGTTCATTTTCAAAAACTAATTGATTGGCTAATAAACTAATGGTCACTTTCGTTTTTGGTAATACCCGACCAGCGATGATTTCTTTGGCTAAAGGCGTTTCGACTTCTTTAGTGATAAAGCGTTTCAAAGGTCGTGCCCCAAAAGCCGGTTCATAAGCATTTTCAGCAATCCAAGTTTTCGCTTCGGCAGAAATTTCTAAATAAATTTCTTGATGCTCTAAACGTTTAGATAATTGAGCAACAATTTTTTCAACGATTCCCATAACATTTTCTAAACTTAATGGTGTAAATAAAATCGTATCATCAATCCGATTTAAAAATTCTGGTTTAAAATATCCCCGCAATAAATTAAGCACTTGATTTTGTGTTTCTTCTGAAATCGTACCATCTTCATTTACTCCATCCAATAATAATTGGGAACCAATATTACTAGTCATAATCATCACAGTGTTCTTAAAGTCCACTACGCGCCCCTTAGAGTCGGTTAAACGACCATCATCTAATACTTGTAGCAGAATATTGAAAACGTCTGTATGGGCCTTCTCAATCTCATCAAGCAAGACAATCGTATAAGGATTACGCCGCACCGCTTCTGTTAATTGACCGCCTTCTTCATAGCCAACATAACCTGGAGGCGCACCGACTAACCGTGAAACGCTGTGTTTTTCCATATATTCACTCATATCAATCCGCACCATGTGGTCTTCTGAGTCAAATAAGTTTTCTGCTAAAGCTTTCGCTAACTCAGTTTTACCCACCCCAGTTGGACCTAAGAATAAGAAAGAACCTAAAGGTCGATTTGGATCTTGTAAGCCAGCTCGTGAACGTAAAACGGCATCGCTAACAGCGGAAACTGCTTCATCTTGCCCAATCACCCGTCGATGCAAGGTTTCATTTAATTTCATTAACTTTTCCCGTTCGCCTTCGACCAATTTCGTCACAGGAATCCCAGTTAACCGGCCTACTACTTGGGCAATTTCATTTTCGGTAACTGATTCTTGCACCATTTTTTCATGGTCTGTTTGATTTTTCGCTTCAAGGGTGGCTAATTCTTTTTCTAATTCAGGAATCGTGCCATGGCGTAAAACAGCAGCTCGCTCTAAATCATAGTTATTTTCAGCTTCTTCTAATTCATGCTTAGCTTTTTCGATTTCAGCTCGTTTGTTAGATAAGTGGTTGACTTCTTCTTTTTCCGTTTCCCACTGTAACTTCATCGCATTGGCTTCTTCACGCAACTCGGCTAATTCCGCTTGCAAATTGCCTAAGCGCTTTTTACTAGCATCATCAGATTCTTTTTTCAAAGCAGCTTCTTCAATTTCCAACTGCATTAAACGACGGGTAACTTGATCTAGCTCGGTTGGCATAGAATTCATTTCCACCCGAATCGTAGCACAAGCTTCATCCACTAAATCAATCGCTTTATCTGGTAAAAAGCGATCAGTAATATAACGATCTGATAAAGTTGCGGCTGCCACTAAAGCATTGTCGTGAATATTCACGCTATGATGAATTTCAAAACGTTCTTTTAGCCCCCGCAAAATACTAATGGTATCTTCAACAGTCGGTTCTTTAACTAAAACTTTTTGGAAACGGCGCTCTAACGCTTTATCTTTTTCCATATATTGACGATATTCATCTAAAGTTGTTGCGCCAATGGTATGTAATTCGCCCCGCGCCAACATTGGTTTTAACAAATTCCCGGCATCCATACTGCCTTCGGTTTTACCTGCGCCAACAATATTATGGATTTCATCAATAAATAAGATGATGCGGCCATCGCTTTTTTTAACTTCTTGTAAAACCGATTTTAAGCGTTCTTCAAATTCACCACGGAATTTTGCTCCAGCAATTAAAGCTCCCATATCTAATGAAAAAATCGTTTTATCTTTTAAATTTTCTGGCACATCTTTTCTGACAATTCGTTGGGCTAGCCCTTCAACAATTGCTGTTTTACCAACCCCAGGCTCACCAATTAAAACAGGATTATTTTTAGTTTTTCGAGATAAAATCCGAATTACATCACGAATTTCTTCATCACGACCAATAATTGGATCTTGCTTACCACTTTTAACTTGCTGCACTAAGTCAACACCGTATTTTTCAAGGGCTTTGTAGCGTTCTTCTTGATTTTTGGAAGTCACTTTATCGCCTCCTCGCATTTCTTCGATTAATGCACGCAAACTCTTTTCTGACACACCTTGTTTGCTTAAATATTTAGTTAAAACATAATTTTTTAATTTCATTAAAGCTAAAATGACGATTTCAGTTGATAAATATTCATCATCAAAGCTGTTTTTTAGTTGATCGGCTTCGTTTAATAAACTATATAAATTCTGACTCATTGATTGACCATATTGCACATTGCTACCAGCTACGGTTGGTAAGCTATCAATCACTTGATCGACTTCACTTTCAAAAGCCTCCACATCAAGACCGGCATCGGTATAGAAATTACGGCCAAAATGATTAGGTTGTAAGAAAATTTTCCACAAATGAGCAATATCAATCGCTTGTTGTTGACGGGTAACTGCTATTTGCTGTGCTTCAGCAATTGCTTCTTGTAAAGTACTAGTCATTTTCTCTGGATTCATATGGCATCCCTCCATTTTATAAAACTATTATACGATTTAGGTCAACAAAGGTCAAAAAATAGCCCCTACTATTTTCAGCAATTTATAAAAACTTAAAATCCCAAAAGCGAAAGTGGCTTATTCAGCTCTCAAGTAAAATGCAGCCATAAATTATAGTGCGTTTTCTACCGCGAATTCATTTCTCATTTTATCGAAGCGAGTTAGCCACTGCAGCTAGATTATACAAAAAGCGCAGAGACTTTTTATGCACCCGAGTAAAGTGCAAGAATAAATTATAGTGGCGTTTTCTGCCACGAATTTCTTCTTCACTTTATCGAGCGGTGCAAAGACTCGCAGCTAGATTAGCAAAACGAAAAAACCATACCATCTTTAAAAGATAGTACGGTCATTAAAATTATTCTTCTGCCGCTTGTTCTTTACGGACTTCTTCAATATCGGTTTTCATTTTATTTCGTCGATCAAACAAGAAATAAATAAAGCCGATAATGACTGGTAACACATAAGAAGCAAAGCGATACAACAAGACTGAAGATAACGCATCTACCGTTCCTACCAAAGGTTGAAATAGTAGTAAATAAACAAATTCTAACGAGCCCACACCAGCTGGTGCCGGAATGACACCTGCTAAGATAACCGAAAAACTAATAAAAGAAAAAATTTGCAAGAAGTCTAACTGGGGATAATCGGGCACTAAAACCACATAAGGCACAACGTACCAAAAAACTAATTTCAAAAGATTCCAGAAAAAGCTACGAACCCAAACCGTTTTATCACTGGTAACTGTTGCCACCGTTTCCCGTAAAGAATAAATTTGTAAATTTCCTTTATCAACTAAATCCCGCAATTTTTGATTTTTAAACAAGCGATTGGCTATTAGTAGTAAGCCTACTTGTAAATTGACACTAGATGATAAGGCTAACAAAATCGCAATCACGCCAACCGTCATAATTAAACCGATGATGATAAAAGGAATCATTTTTGGCGCATTGTTCGCTAAAAAAGAGCCTTGAATTAATAAACCAATAAATGCATAAGCTGCTACTGCCATTTTGTATAAAACCATATGCAAGCTAGCAACACCAATTCCTTGAGAAATTTTCATGCCTTTTTTCTTATAGAAATTGATTTCTGTTACTAAAGTGGCTGCTCCTAATGAAATAACTCTGAAAAAAGCAATTGAACAAGACATGAAAAATCCATCTTTTGCAGTAAATTTTTCATTTTCTTTCATAAATGGCGCTGCAATTACCGAGATTGATTGTCCTTCTATGACTTGATACATCAATCCTAAACCAGTAATCATAATTAAGGTTTTTAACGGTGTCTCTTTGATTTCATTAAAAATATCTTGTAACGAATTTTCGAAAAAGTAAATCAACAAAAAGATGATACCCGCAATTACAAGGGCGTTTAATAATAAATTGAATTTCGAATTTTTTTTCATTATTATCAGTAAGAGTCTATAAGCTTTGCAAAATAAGCTAACAGCTTAACACTCTAAGCTTTTCAATTCCTTTCCCGTCTATCTAGTTAGTAAAGTATAACAAAAAACTAAGTAAAGCAATCGCTACAATTGTGCCAAAAGTATAAACAACATAAAAAAGTGTCTTTCTTGATTTATGATGAAAAACTTGTTGCGCAATTAATCCCGCTAAACCGCCACCGAAAATTCCCAATAACAAAAGTGTTTTTTCTGGTATCCGCCATTGTTGGCGTTTAGCTTTAAATTTATCAACACCCATTAAAATAAATAGCAGTCCATTTATCATGATTAAATAGCCAATAATTAAGATTTTCAAAAACTAGCCCCCTACTATTTTTTAGAAATAAAGCTGGAAAATTAGCTCAGTCATGACTAATAACTAATCTCCAGCTTCTATTATACACTAAAATCTTACTTTACTTACTGTTTAATTCAATGATTTTAACAATCACATCTGTAGCTTTCTCCATCGCTTGTAAAGAAACGAACTCAAAACGACCATGCATATTTTCGCCACCAGCAAAAATATTTGGTGTGGGAATCCCTAAATAAGAAATTTTAGAGCCATCTGTGCCCCCACGAACAGGTTCAATTAAAGGTTCAATATCTAATTCTAGCATCGCATTTTTAGCTAACTCAACAATACTCATATCTTTTTCAATTATTTCTCGCATATTATAGTATTGATCGTACATATTTACTATAACCCGTTCTTGATCAAAGCGTTGATTGATTTTTGCTTGAATTTCCGTAATTTTTGCTTTGCGTGCTGCGAATTTTTGGCTATCATGGTCACGAATAATATAACTCATTTTTGCTTCTTCTACATTTCCTGCTAAATACATCAAATGGAAGAATCCTTCATAGCCATCCGTTTTTTCAGGAACTTCATCAGCTGGCAATTGTTCTTGAAACTCAATTGCTAATTGTAAAGCGTTAATCATCGTATCTTTCGCAGTCCCTGGGTGAACATTTTTCCCTAAAATAGTAATGTCAGCTTGAGCGGCTGAGAAAGTTTCATATTGCAACTCACCCACTGGACCGCCGTCCATTGTATAAGCAAAGTCCACCGCAAATTCTTCCACATCGAATTTATCAGCACCAGTGCCGATTTCTTCATCAGGACCAAAAGCGACTTTAACTAAACCATGTTTGATTTCAGGATTTTTGATTAAAATTTCCATAGCAGTCATGATTTCCGCAATACCAGATTTGTCGTCTGCTCCAAGTAAAGTAGAGCCGTCTGTAGTAATCAAAGTTTGATTGGCATAATTTTTTAAATTAGGAAAGTCTTTTGTATTTAAAGTATATTTACTTTCTGCATCTAAAGGAATTGTAGAGATGCCATCATAATTTTCAATAATTTGTGGACTAACATTGACCGCATTAAAATCCGCCGTATCCATATGAGCAATAAAGCCGATTGAACGGACTTCTTTATCAAGATTACTTGGCAAAGAAGCCATTACAAAGCCATTGCTTTCATTATAGTGAACATCGCTTAAACCTAATTCTTCTAATTCTTTCTTTAAAACTTGAGCAAAAGCGACTTGCGTTGGTGATGAAGGAGTTGTTTCACTCTGTGGATTAGAGCGGGTTTCTGTTTTAACATAGCGTAAAAATCTTGGTAATAAATTTTCGTACATTTTTTGTCATCCTATTCTATTTTAAAATTTAATTCCTTAACAAAAAGTAAAGGGATTGGTATTAACTTTTGAAGCAATAAATTCAATATCCCAGTGGTTTTCAGCTCGCCATTGATTAAATTTATCAACTAATTTAGCTTTACACAAACTTTCAATGTAGTGACCAGGGTCAATCACAGTTAAACCAGCACTTTGCATATCATGAGCTGTGTGATAATAAACATCACCCGTAATATAAACATCAGCTTTTTTCTGCAAAGCGTCATGATAAAATTTCTCTCCGCTGCCACCGCAAATCGCAATTCGTTGCACCAGATCTTTTGGCTCAGTTGGAAAAACCACCCGTAAATCAGCCACTTGAAAAGCGGTTTTAACTTTTTCGATAAAAGCATTAATTGGCATGGCTTCGGCTAAATCACCAATGCGACCAATTCCGTAAGTTTGATTAGCGACTTGATGCGTTTCATGTAAAAAATCATCAACTTCAATCGTCAAGACCTCACAAAACCAATCATTTAAACCATCGTTAACGATATCCATGTTAGTATGAGCCACATAGACTGCAATATCATGCTTAATCAAGGAAAGTAACATTGCCGATTGCAGATTTTCATCCGTTAAATGCGCCACCGGTCGAAAAATCGGTGCATGTTTGGTAATGATTAAATCAACTTTTTCAGCAATTGCTTCTTCAACCACTTGCGGACGAATATCTAAGGTCACCATGACTTTAGTTAATTTTTTTTGTAAACTTCCTACTTGCAAGCCAGAAACATCGCCAGTTTCTGAAAGCCACTGGGGGCAGTAATCTTCAAAAACTTCAATAAATTCCTTTGCCATAACCATTTAGCCTGCTCCTCTCGCGTTAATTTAGGACTATTTCAATCATTGAAATTTCTGCTTGAATTTCCGTGATTTTTTCTGTTTGTGGGGTTTTAGCCACTTTTAATTGCGCTAAAACTTGCTGTCTTTGGTGTAATTCCCGTTGCCATTTTTTAATAAAAGCCGCATTTTTAGTTTTAAGCAAATAAGGGCCGAAATAAAGTTCTTCCTTAGTATAACTTACAGCTGTTTCACTAAGTTCAGCCACAATAATTTCATAGATTTTATGATTTTCCTCTAAAATCTCTTCGGCAATGATTTGATACTGATTGGCTTGCAACCATTCTCGCAACAAAGCTTCGCCAATGTTCGCTTGTAAAATCAAACGTTCTTGTAAAGTAAGCTGTTGATTATTTTTTCCCGCTTCCAAAATGCTGCGGATTAAGCTACCACCCATGCCACAAATAGTAATTACATCAATCTTGTCAGCCGGACTAATCGCTGCTAAGCCGTCAGCTAAACGAACATCAATCATTCCTTGCAAACCATTTTTAGCTACTTGTTTTTCGGCAGATTGAAAAGGACCAAGCACGACTTCCCCAGCAATCCCATAAGAAATTTGTTGCTTAAGGGCTAAAAAAACGGGTAAATACGCATGGTCGGAACCAATATCTGCTAGGCGGCTGTTTTCAGGAACAAAACGCCCCACCATTTCTAAACGCTTTGATAATTCTTGATGATTCATTTAAAAATTTTTCTCCATTCCGTGATTTGCCATTCATATGTTATCTATTATAGCATTTTCTAAGAAGGTTAAAAGCGAAAAAAACTATGAAATTCATCTTTATGGAAAGAAAAATTTCATAGTTTTGTTTTAATCTTTTTTTATTAGTGCTTGTAAGCCTTGAAAAAGGATTCCCGCTATCGCAAAAATCACCCAAGTATAATGCCAATTCATCGTGGTAAAGCTCCAAAGTAAATAAATAACAGTTATAATCGGCCAGTAAACTTTTTCTAAAAAGCTTAGAGAAGCAGCTTTTTCACCGTAACGCTCGTACATTGCTCGTGGACCTAAGTTGTCGTTATCGTAAATAAAAATATTACCTTTTAAAAAAGATTCAAAACTCCCTTGAACCATGCCGGCATAGACAAACAGAAAAACACCAAAACCAATCGTGGTAAGCATTAAAAACAACCCAAAAGGACTACCATCTGTCATCAGTAAAAGTGCTACCGACACAATACACAAACCGACACCTGAAACAATACAGACAGTAAAGGAACGTTGAAAAGCATTTTTAAGCTCTGAAATATAATTTTTAGTATTACCGGCTATCGGTCTGTCATTTAATGATTCCCCAATATTACTTAAACGCATACCGCCAGTAATAAAGAAACCGACTGCAATCGCAATAAATAGTAACATAACAAATAATGCGGTCGTATCATTAACATGACGAAAACCGTCTTCTAATAATAAAAATAGCCCAATTCCTGTGGTGCACAATAGCACACCAAAAGCAATTTCAAGACCGCTTTTACGAAAACCAGCTAAGTAAGAACTAGCTTCTTCCGGTTGAATTGCTAAATATTCTTCACTTTCTTCTTCAAAATCATCATGAATTAATTTCAATTCTTCTAATAATTCATCAATAGAACCTAATTCCGTTATTACGGTTCCTACCGCTTCCGCTTCACCTTTACCATCTGCCAACAACTCTTGATAGCGGTCTTCCATATTTGCTAATAAATCCGTCTTCAACTGTTCCTTCTGCGGACTATCTTTAACCCCTAAAAATAAACTTTCTAAAAAATTATTAATTGTATCCATTGCTCTTCTCCTTTAATGTACTAATTTTCTAAATAAATAAATCAACTACTTCTTTAGTTAACTGCCATTCGGCTTTTTTTTCTTCTAAATATTGCAGACCTGCATCGGTGATCCGATAATAAGTTCTTTTTTTACCATGAGTAACTTCACCGGCAAAAGACTCAATATATTGATTTTTTTCTAAACGATTAAAGGCTGAATATAAAGTTGTTTCTTTGATTATATAAGCTTCTTTTGAAATCTCGCGGATTTCCTTAGAAATTGCGTAACCATAAGATTCTCCATGGCTTAAAATGGTTAAAATAATCACGTCATTATAGCCACGAATACCATCACTAGAAATCATCTCTTCACCCTTTCCAAAATTACTACGTCTGTCGGTATAATTACTATAGCATTTTTACTACGACAGGTAAAGTAATTTTTATAAAAAATGCGAAGAAAGTTTCTCGGCACAAAAAAAGACAACCCAATTTTGAGTTGTCTGAAAAGTTTATTTAATTTCTTCACTTGCTAAAATTTCATTGATCGGTCTTTCTAAAGCAGCTTTACCATTCAAAGCGGCATCATAGCTATATTCTGGTTGCACATTACTTAAATCATTTAAGAAATTCACAATCGAAACTTTCGCTTCTTTGGCTTCTTCAGTACGACCTGATGCTTCAGAAACTTTTTGCAAAACTTCTTCTTTGATTTTTTGGCTTTCACTCTTCTTAGATAAAGTTGAAAGTGGTGCTTCACCAACAGCAACATCATAGTCAGTTAACTTGTAAGTTTCAATCAAAGCATTTAATTTTTTATTATAACTTGTATCGGTTGCATATTTACCTGTTAAAAATTTCGTGGCATCTTTATAAGTTGCCGCATTACTCTTCCAAGCACCTTTATAAAAATTAGTATGCAATAAGCGGGCATAATCTTCCAAAGATTCTTTGACACTAGGATACTTTCTAAAAGCAGCTTGAATGGTGTAAAGATTCCCGCTACCGTCATCTTCTTGGGTTGGGAAAGAAACACTAGCGCCTTCATAAGCCCCTTTAATCCCAAATAAATTATAGTTTGGTGGACTTGATAAAGCACTGTTACCTGAACCCGTTTCTAAAATTGCTTGGGCAATCATCACTGATGCATATAAATCATAATCCCAAGCGACTTGTTGGGCATCATTTTTAATTAAATCAATAAATTCTTGGGTAGTAGAATTGCGAGAAACTGAAAAATTGTAGTTTTCTTCAACTTCTTCTGAATTAGCCACCCCAACGTCTTCACTCTCAGCTGGTGGTTCAACAGTATCGCTGCTTTCAGAAGATTCCTCTGTCTCGGTTGTTTCAGAATCTGAAGTTTCACTACTTTCTTCGCCTTCATCACTGCTAGTTTCTTCTTCATTCGTTGATTCTTCAGGATTTTCTTCATTAGAAGAAGAACTAGTTACTTCATCGCTAGGTTCTGAAGATGCAACAGTTTCTTCTTCAGAAGAACTTTGTGTTGTAGTTGTCGTAGTTGCTGTTTCTTCATCAGGCTTTTCAGCTTGTTCTGTCGAGCCAGTGGTAGAAGTTTTATGAGCGCTAGCTTGAGTTGTTTTTTCTTTTGCCAGCAAAACTGAACTTGGTGAAGTTACAATTAAGCTTGTGATTAAGCAACTAAAAGCGGTTGCTGTAGCAATCGTCATTAAAAGTCTTTTTTTCAATTAGCGGGCGCTCCTTTTCTTCTTTTTGGTATTTTTTGTCGATTTATCTTGTTTTTTAGACATAAAATTTAACTTGAACGTTTTTGAAAACTGAATATCTTCTTGAATGCCTTCCCCGCGGTTTTCATTTTCAATCAAAATGCGGTGATAATGTAACGCATTGATCCGGAAATAAAAAGCACCTAAAAAGAAGACCATTAATAAAAATAAACTACCCACATTTAACGAGTCACTAAAACCAGTTAAATAGTAAATAATCAAAAGAATGACTGTCATTAAAAAGCAAAAAATTGATGCACCTAAATACAACCAAAATAAAAAGTAGTATAATTCTTGTGCATTGCGATTATTAAATCTCATAAAAAACCTCGTTTATATCGTATTCACCTACAAAACCCTCTACTAACTATACCTAAAAATAGTGGAATTTGCTATCACTTTTTAGCTTTCTTCCGCTATTTTCGAAAAAAATTCAATATTTTACAATTAATTCATGCAAATTAAGAAATCTTTTCAAGAAAACAGCCTTTAACCGCGATACCACATGGTATAACTTCTTAAAAACGTCAGAAACTCTCCGTGAATAAAATCTTTCACAATATTGTAAACTTCCGGATTACGCAATTTTTGCTTGGTACTGCCGTTATATTTCGGATTAGCTAATTTAACAGAAACAATCACATCAAAGCGATCACAAAACATTTCGCGATCATAGTAAGCCAAATTGTTTTGCTCTTCTAAAAACTGATTAAAAGCCGGAATGGCACCGTCAAAAAAGCCTTCCAAATGAGCACCGCCTAAATAAGTCGGCTCACTATTAGCAAAACTGGCCATGACTTGCCCTTGATCATTGCGAGAAATCAAAATTTCAATTTCCAGCTGCTCAATCTTCCCTTTAAAATAAGCCGGGTTGCCTTTGCGTGATAAATAGTTATCATATTTATGTAAATAAATCTCTAAGCCATTGCTGTAACAAAAAGAATTTTGCTGTTTGTCTTTCTCTGATAAAGTAATGGAAAAATCGCTATTTAACATAGCTAAATGCTGACAAAAATCATAATAAAGAAAATAAGGCAAAGTTTTCAAGCCGAAAAAACGATAATCTGGCGTAAAAATTATACGGATTTCTTCGGCATCAACTGATGTTTCACGAGTGACTTCAGCAATCATTTTATCTTGCTTAAACTCTTGTGAAACAATTTGATTAGAAAACTGAATTTCTATTAAAAAATTTGTGGATAAAGTCTTCATTACCGCCAAATTAATGAAAGAAATTACTTGTTGATTTTGCTGCCAATCTGCTAAAGAATTGCCTGCACCTAACGTGAAAACTAAAGCAATCTGCCCTTCTTCTAAATTAATTTGCAACTGTGATTTCCCTAGATTTTTACTACTTTGTATCAGACTTTTAATGCCAGTGAAAATCATGGATTGCAAGCCTTCATAACCACGGGTACCTAAAAACATCGCTGGTCGTTCTTTAATATTACCATCTAATTTTTGATCGTTTAATGTATCCCACAAAGGCTTAAGCATTTTTTTCATCTCCAGTATCATCTATGTATTATTATGTAATTCAAGGCAACCGGGACTGAAACAAAGCTTTTGTCTCAGTCCGTAGTTGAACCCTGTCACTTTAAGGTAAAATATTGCCAGCTGCCATATATAAAGCATACCAGTCTTCTTTGCTTAAACGAATTTCAGCTGCTTGAGCAATTTCAGTAATCCGACCTAAATTCATTGTTCCGGCAATCACTTGCATATTTGGCACCCGTAAAATCCAAGCTGCCGCCATACCTGTTGGCGTTGTTTGATATTTTTCGGCCATTTCGTTTAATTTTTGATTCAATTCAGGGAATTTTTCATTACCAATAAAGACACCTTCAAAGAAGCCATATTGATAAGGCGACCAAGCTTGAATTGTCATATCATGCAAACGAGAATATTCATAAATCCCGCCGTCATGGTCAAAGCTACCTTGATCAGACATATTTACATGAATACCTTGATCAATCATCTCAGTATGTTTTAAGCCAAATTGTAATTGATTAGCCACTAATGGTTGTTTTACAGCTTTTTTCAATAAAGCAATTTGTTGGGGACTTTGGTTACTCACACCAAAATGTTTTACCTTACCAGCTTGCGCTAACTCGTCAAAAGCCGCTGCGACTTCTTCAGGCTCCATTAAAGCATCTGGACGATGAAGTAATAAAGCATCGACATAATCCATGCCTAAGCGCTGTAAGCTGCCTTCTACTGAAGCAACAATATGTTCTTTTGAAAAATCAAACATCTTCCCAGGAACAATCCCACATTTTGTTTGAATAAATAAATCTTCACGTTTAATACTCGTTTCTTTTAAAGCCTTACCAAAAATACTTTCACAATCGCCGCCGCCATAAATATCCGCATGATCAAAAAAGTCAATACCACTTTCATAAGCCGTTTCAATTACCTTAACCGGATTTTCAGCATTATTAATCCGCATACAGCCTAAAATAACCGCTGCCACATCTACATCGGAGGAACCAAATTTCATTTTTTTCATCAGACACACTCCTAAAATTTAATTAATTCATTTTCAGTGACTTAAAAGATTTATATATAAAAACTTACACTTAACAGTTTATCACAAAACCCATTTAACAGAAAATAATTTAATATAAAAAAGCGAAGTGGGCTCGTTCAGCTCTCGAGTAAAGTGCAAGAATAAATTATAGTGGCGTTTTTTGCCACGAATTTCTTCTTCACTTTATCGAAGAGAGTTAGCTCACGTAGCTAGATTAGAAAAAAAGCGGAATGGCTTGCCCTGCACCTGAGTAAAGTGCAAAAGAAAATATAGCGATGCTTTTTACCGCGGATTTTCTTTTCACTTTATCGAGTGGTGCAAAGCCATGCAGCTGGATTAGAAAAAACGGAATGGCTTGCCCTGCACCCGCGCAAATTTCACTCTCATTTTACCACTAAGAGCCATTACACCAAAAATTCCCCAGATATTCTTTAAAAAAGGTAAAGAATCTTTCTTTTTCTTGGTGAATATGATAATCTCAATAAGGAAAACAATAACTAAGATTGTCTATTTACTATAGATAGCATTGGAAAAAACAGGAATATTTGTTCAATTCTTTCCTGTTCTTCCTACGAAAATAAATTTGAGGTGAAAAACTGTATGTGTGGATTTGTCGGTTGTATGCACTACAATCAAAACACTGATTTAAAAGCTGAAATTAAGAAAATGAATGACCGGATTGTGCATCGTGGTCCTGATGATGAAGGTTACTATCAAGATCAACACGTTACTTTAGGCTTTCGTCGTTTAAGTATCATCGACTTAGAAAAAGGCGGTCAACCCCTACCTTACGATAATGAGCGCTATTGGATTCTTTTTAATGGTGAAATTTATAACTATGTTGAAATGCGGGAAGAATTAAAAGCTGAAGGCTATTCTTTTGCGACTCATAGTGATACAGAAGTTATTTTAGGTATGTACAAAAAATACGGCAAAGACATCGTTAACTACTTACGTGGGATGTTTGCTTTTGTAATTTGGGATCGCGAAGAAGAAACTTTATTCGGTGCTCGTGACCATTTCGGAATCAAACCTTTCCATTACGCTGAAGAAGATAATAAATTTTATTTTGCCTCAGAATCAAAATCTTTACGGGCAATTTTAAAAGAACAAACTTTCAGCAATGAAGCTTTACAACAATATATGACTTATCAATTTGTTCCAGACCCACTAACAATGACAACTGAAATCAAACGTTTAGTTCCTGGACATTATTTCATTAAAGAAAAAGATCAACCATTAGTAATCGAACGCTACTTCACGCCTGCTTTCCACCCTGTTCATACTGAAGAAAAGCAGTTAACTAAAGAATTAAGAGATGTGCTATTTGAAAGTGTTGAAAAACATATGCGCTCTGACGTAACTGTTGGATCTTTCTTATCTGGTGGGATTGATTCATCAATCATTGTAGCGATTGCTAAAGAATTTAATAACGATTTAAATACCATTTCTGTTGGTTTTGAACGTGAAGGTTATAGCGAAATTGACCTAGCCAAAGAAACCGCCGTTGACTTAGGTGTTAAAAACCACAGTAGCGTGATTACTGCACAACAATTTGCGGATGCTTTCCCTGATTTCGTGTGGGATATGGATGAACCTTTAGCTGACCCAGCTGCTGTTCCCCAGTATTTCCTAGCTAAAGAAGCTCGTAAAATCTGTAAAGTGGCTTTAAGTGGTGAAGGTGCGGATGAATTATTCGGTGGCTACACGATTTATAACGAACCTAACTCATTAGCAGTCTTTGATAAAGTCCCTTCTCCAATTAACAGTGCCTTAAAACAAATTTCTAAAATTATGCCTGAAGGGGTTAAAGGAAAAAGTTTCTTAGAACGTGGAACTACACCAATTGAAGAACGTTATGTGGGCAATGCGAAAATTTTCTTAGAAGATGAGAAAAAATTATTTATGCCCCAATATAACAAGCAAATTTCCTATATGGATGTTACCAAACCATTTTATGATGATTCTAAAAACTTAGACCCAATCACTAGAATGCAATATATTGATATGAACACTTGGCTAATTGGTGATTTACTAACCAATGCCGACCGTACCACTATGTCTGCCAGCTTAGAATTGCGGACACCTTTCGTTGATAAAGAAGTCTTTAAAGTTGCTAGCAAAATTCCATCTGATATGCGAATTGCTAACAACACAACGAAATATATTTTGCGAAAAGCAGCTGAAAGTTTCGTACCAGAACCAGTTATCTTCCGTAAAAAATTAGGTTTCCCAGTACCAATTCGTCATTGGCTGCAAGATGAATTATACGATTGGGCAAAAAATATCATCCAAACTTCTGACACTGAAGCTTGGATTGATAAAAAATATGTATTAAACCTATTAGAAACTCACGCCTCTGGCAAACAAGATGTTTCTCGTAAATTATGGACTGTCCTAACCTTTATGGTTTGGTACAATGTTCAATTAGAACGCAACCCAATTACCGTTGGAAAATAGAATTAGAAATTGAAAACCAACCACTTGTCATCATTGATTGATGATGGGGTGGTTGGTTTTGTTTTAACCATTATATTCTTTAGAATAATATCTTACTACTTTATTATTTTGCATCGCATAATCAATTTCTTTTCTCGTGCTCTCGCCAATATAGCCATTGACATCAATAACAAAGATTTCATCAGATAAATCAATCTTGCTAAAGTGTAACTGCTTGAATAGTTTTTCCTGTTCCTTAGTAATTTCGATACCTTCACTCTTTTCAAAAAAGCCTACACTAAAGACTGCTGCTCCGACTAATGCTAGTTTTGCTTCAATTTCTCTAAACTCATCTTTAAATCTAGTTGAACCACATAGGGTAATTACTTTTAGATTAGTCATGGTCGGCTCCTTACAAAAATGGGAATCATTTATAATACAGAACAATAAACACTTCGGCGTCCCCTACGACATCAGCTATACTCATATTTCATAAACAAAATGAAATGCAGCTTGGGAGAAGCCCCTTTCAAATTTTTTTGTGGTGTTAGCAAGCGAATTTTTGGGGAATCATTCAAGATTACATACCTCTAAAACATAACTAAATGAAATAAACGCAGTTTGGGAACCATTCAAAATTACATACCTCTAAAACGAAGAATTGAAAAGAAACGTGCATATGACAGTTTGGGAACCATTCAAAATTACATACCTCTAAAACAGCTAATTACTAAGGCAATTACAATACATAGTTTGGGAACCATTCAAAATTACATACCTCTAAAACTCGCGATTGTGACAGCTCTTGCAAGGTGCAGTTTGGGAACCATTCAAAATTACATACCTCTAAAACGATATTTTGCATATTATTGAAAAAGGTGGAGTTTGGGAACCATTCAAAATTACATACCTCTAAAACTCGTGTGTACGATTTGCGGAATATGGGAAGGTTTGGGAACCATTCAAAATTACATACCTCTAAAACCTCAAATGAATTTTTTGAAGCTCTAGATTTTTGGTAGTTGGGCTACCAACCCTTCAACTCTGAATGTTTCCTCTTAAAATCGATATGTTATTTAATCTAATTTTACCATACTTTCATCAAGAAAGAAATCGGTGTCTAGATAGTAATAGGGGATATTTTCTAGTGTATATCTGCTACTTTCAATAATTAAAACTGTTTGGTTATTCAAATTAATTTGCTCCATCATATACAAATATTCTTGATTTGATAGAAAGATATTTAAATTAGTAAAAATTAACAATTTTTCCGCTGCTAATTCATCTAAAATATTAATAATTAATTGAATTTTTTCAAAAATACTGCTTTGGATTGTTTGATTGATAGAAAGATCAATACTTTTGAAGAAGTTTTTGAAATCCAAATCGTCATTATAAGCTACATCCAAATTATTATTTTCATCAACTAACTCTACTAATTGATTAACTAAACTACGAAAGTTATTTTCTAAGCTTTGTTTTTCTTCAACTTCCATATTAATTTGGTTAATAATTCGATTATAAAAAAGCGTCTTAATGGATTTTTCATTGAAATCAAAAGCCAAAGGGTGAAAAATAGTTACTATCTCTTTAGCTTTTAAAAGCTTATTATTTTCGTCGAAGATTTTAAAATACTCGTCTTGATGATTGTAAATTGAATAAATGACTTTGGAATAAATCGGATTATTTTCAACCACCAAAACATTGCATTTTCCTTTGACTAATTCAATGGGCTGGTCTAAATGAGGAAAATTAATTTGAATCACTACTTCTCAACTCCTCTCCTAAAAATACGACCCTTTGATCAGTATTGGCAATCGCAATATCTTTTTCACCTAACAAGTAAGTCATTTGTGCAAATTGTTTTTCGGTAACTTTCAATACAACAACGTTGCCACTTTTGGGCTTATTTTGTTCTAACCGCCGTGTGATAGTTTTTGCCTGTATATCATTTAATGTTAATTTAGTATAAACAGAAAATTGTAACATTATGAACCCTTCTGAAAGTAAAAACTTACGAAATCTACGATATTCTTTTTTATCTTGTGGTGTATCGGTTGGCAAATCAAAGAATAGTAATTGTCTCATATACCTATAACTCACTTATTCTAAACTCCGGAAATTTATCCAATGTTTGTTTATCCAAGCAACTTAAAACTTTTTTGACATAATGTTCAATAATATTCGTCAAATACATCTTCTTTTTATTATAGTCATAAGTTTTTTGGAAAATATCAAACAACCGGTGCTTATTTAATTTAAAAGAATAATCTTGTACTTCGTAAACAATTTCATCTACCACAATTCTAAAAGGCTCCATTAAATCACTAGAAAGATTATATGGATTAAAATAATTGGAATGTTTCAGACCAATCTGTGTTAATTGACCATTTTTAGCAATTTCACGATTGACAATAGAAAGAACTAAGGAATAACCATAATCTAAAAAAGCATTAATATCATTTTCCTGCTCACGAGAAAATTTTTTACCAAATAAGGCATTAAAATAAACTTTCGCACTATGCCCTTCTCGGTTAGTCGTATCAAAAACTTGTAAATTATCTAAATAAGATAGTAACATTTTGGACTCTTCCAATTTATTTATCTTACTTAAATGTAACGCTTGATTATAAATTTTTTGTTTCATTACCTCAGTCCAAACAGTTTGTTTATGTTCTTCTTGCCAATTTAATTGCTGCACAATTTTTCTGCTACTATCGTGAGTACCATAATAAGGGATGATTTCAGCTTGAGGATTTCTTTTTTGATCACAAAAAATTATTTTTATATTATTTTCAATTAGTTTGCAAGTTAAGCCAGTAGTAATTGTAATATCAGTTGTTTCTAACAAAAGTGTATGTATTTCTGATAAATGAATCTTTTCTACCAATGTATTTGATTTATAAATCAAACTGCCATTTTGATAGCTCAACTTCGAATGTTCATTAATAACAATCGTGCGCCAAGTCATATTTCCTCCTCCATTCTGTTGACAATCAAATGCTTATCAATTATAATAATTGTGTTATATGAACTATGGGAATCGTTCAAAATAACATACCAAAGTTAAAATAAGCTTTATGCGTAAACAACTTTTAAAAGTAAGAGCGTCATCGCTCTTTTTTTGTCTAAAATTATTAAAAAATTACTCTCAGAAGACAAGCTTCTGAGAGATTTTTTGTTTATAGTGTCTATTTCAAAGTTCTACGTGTTTCATATAATCCAGTAATTGACTGATAGATTAAGGTAGTGTTGTTGGTGATTGTATCTATCGCTTTGGATGTATGACGCTGTCTTCCATTTGGACCACCAATTTTTCCTTTTATCATTCCATTAGCTGTTGTAGTACCTGATTTAGTAATTGAAAAAGCATCCATAATAAACTCTGCTTGTTCTTTCCAAATTAACGTAATAAACTCTTCTCTTATTCCTGTTTGCCATTTATTTAGGTTAACGTCACTATATACTTTATTTCTTACAAGATAATTGCTAACCTTATCGTATAAAGGAATTAAAATACTATCTTCCTGCTTTAATAAAGACATTTCTTTCTGAGTAAAGGATAATGCGTCAGCTTTTTGCGCTTCAACTGTACTCGCTAATAGTCTTAAAACATTGTTGTTTTCAAATTTCGTGTACTTCGGCACTTTCTCTACTACAACTTCAACAACTTTATCTTTAGGGTAAAGTTCTTGAACAAAATTCAACTTATTTTCAGCAGCTAAATACTTATCAGCAACCATCGCTGGTATTGAAATAGGTTTAATATTTCCCTTGGAATTTTTAATAACTGCTGTAAAGGCTGAAATCGGTGCCTTCGTCCCACCATAATTATTGGGATTCAAATCATCTTTCAAACCATTAGCAAAACTCTTAGCTTTTGGATCCTTTTTATAAACAGATTCATCACCAAACTTACCAATTTGCGTTTCTATTTTCTTAACTAGATTAACATTTCGATAACTTAATATTTTACCAATCTTAGTCAGGATTTCATCTCTTTTACCTAAAATTTCACCAGTTTCTTTGTCCACCCAATTTTCATCAAGCATATCGCTTAACAATTGAAGTGATTTGTTTTTCCGTTGATTTGCCCATTTACCAAAAGTATCTGCCGCCTTTCTCTCATAGCTACCATAAACCCAAACATTTTTTAGCTCTGGTTTTGTTAAATATAAATAATTAGCAACTACCGCATTCAAATAGGCATCATGAGCATGGTGATAATCATTGATATCACGATTTTTAGGGAATCCTGGGTGAAGAACTTCTTTTTTCAAGCGCTTCACTTGATAGTTTTTAGGATCTGCTTTAGCTTTATTTTCATCAAAATCAGGATTTGGTAAATAGATGATACCTTTTCTAAATTGGCTTGTCAGAGCTGATTTTGGTGTCAAAATCACTGTATCAGTATTTTCATAATATTTTGCTAAAATATTAGCTACATTTTTAGTGATTTGGCGATTCTCTACTAACTGACGATTGATAAAACCTTCTAATTTATCAGGCATTTTACCCATTGTTAGTGATTTATATTTTTTCTGACTCATTAAATTAGCTTTAACTAATATTTCCCAGAAAGATATTCTATCATTAATTATATTTTGACTAGGTACATTACCACCTTTTTTTTGATTCGCATACTTGGTAACTAAGACTTTATTAGCAATGCTATCATCTTTGATAAAACTTTGAGGAATAATATGGTCTACCTCGTAATTTGCTAACTCATTGATGTGTAATTCAGTGTCTGTATAAGCACACTTACCAAGCTGATTAAAATATAAATAAAGTTTTTCAGTATTTAAATCTTGTTCTCTTTTTTTATAACTTTCAAGTTCTTTATTAACTTTTTCAATTTGTTCCTTATTAACTTCTTCAATAAGTTCTTTATTGTTCTCCTTAAAACTATCATACAATTTTTTCAATTTGTTATAACGAGATTGTGTTCGTCCTAAGGCATTTTCTCGAGACATTTCAATGACAACTTTACCGATATTTTCTCTACCCAAAAAGTCTTCCAGTTCTTGAATAATCTCTAAACTTTGCCAAATACCTTTTTTAATTGCCGGACTACCCGCTAAGTTTTCTACCGCTTCATAAGAAATGGTTGTTTCATCAATATTTTGTGTTTGCAACGCTTCAATTTGTTTTTTATAAGTATAGCGATTTGCAGTTTCTCCAAAAACCAAACGCATAAAGTTATCATAACCATTAGCCTTCAGCTGCTCTAAAATAGTTAAACCTGTCTGCTTATCGCGAATGCCATCAATTAATTTCATAGATAAATTACCAAAACCGCTATATCTGCGACCAGCTAAGTTTTTAACTTGAGTGTCAGAGAAAATTTGCCATTTTTGATTTGCATTACGAATGGTCTTTTTCAAAACTTTTTTATCTTCAAAAATTGTTTGCCACTTAATGATTTCTTCTAATTCTTGACGATTTTTTTCAATCATCTCAGCAGGAATACCAGCATTGATTAAGTCAATATAGGTTGCTAAAGAATTGTTAAAACTCGGTTTGCCATTTAGCGTTCGTCTATCGATTCCGAAGATATCCGTTGCTCGAATATTTTTTTGATTACATAAAAAATCTAAAACTTGATTGGCGGTTACTTTTTTATGCTTCTTAAAAAGATTTTCTACTAGCTCAGACATCAGTCCTACACCAAAGTAAGTTTTTCTGGATTTTCCTGTGTAGTCTTTTTCATAATAGCCTGAAACAATTAGCTCATTGTATACACAAAATTCTTGATAAGTTAAAGAATTTTTCGGTAAGACTTTTTCATCTGGTAAATAGGTACAAAAACTAGTCATTCTTTCGATAAACTCTACAGCTGAAGTTTCCTTGTTAACTATTTTATCAAAATTCCAGGGTGTAACTTTTTCATCAGTAATTTTTTGCATCCAAGCAAATCGAGATTTTGAGCTTTGTTTTTTACCAGCAGTACCTTGTTTAGCTTCAGTTAACGGTCCTACATAATAAGGAATTCTAAATTTCATTAATGTTTGAATTTTATATTCCGTTTTTTTAACTATATTTCCTTCATCATCTTCTTCTGAAAGAACAATCGTTTCTCCTAAAAAAGGATAATATTGCTTTTGATTGTTAATGATTGTTAACAATTCTTCTTCATGAATTTGATAAGGAATTGCACCATTTTTGTACATTCTTTGTTTTAACAGATAAGTTTCAAACTTCATTTCATTACTAATTTCGTTTAAGAATTTTTGAGTTTCATCTGATAAATCTACTTGAGAAAAATCAAAAGTTTTTTCACCATCAGGGAATTTTACTTTAAATTCTTTTTCAAAAGATTTTTTAATAGCCTTATAGAAATCTTCTAAGTTGGTTGTTTTGGCTGGATCGCCAGTTCCTTGAATATATTGGCTATAGATACCGTTTTCTTTAAAGAAACTATCATACAATTCTTTCGAGATTGATAAAGTAAATTTTTTCAATTTTGATAATTGATTTTTATGGTTTTCATATTTTTCAACCATTGCTGCTGATAAAGAAGATTTCCCATTTAAAATGCCAGCTAAAATAATGCTTTCATAAACTTTTTTTCCACTAATCAAAACTTCTAATTCTTCTGGTTGAATCAAATTTTCTAGGGTTGCTAAATTATCTTCAAAATCTTCTTTATTAAAGTATAAATCTTTCGGGAAAAGTTCATTTTCTTTTTCTGTATATTGAGAATTAGCAAAAATATCTTTCAAATTGATTTTATTACCAACAATTGCTGTAAACAAAGCTTTGATTTGTTTTTGTTTATCTTTGATAAAATCTGCTTTTTGCTTGACAGTCTTTTCTTCAAATATTTCAACAAATTGTTCATTGCCAGCCATATAAACTGAATTTTCAGCCACTTTGTAAACTTCATTTAAATCAAAAGCTTTTTTAGATTTAGATAAGCGATTATTTTCTAAAATTTCATTAGCCTTTGTTGTATCAACGTTTGCTATTCCAAAAGTAAAACTGGTTGCTTCTTCAAAAATACTTAGAGTTTCTGCAAGACTGCCAGCGATATCCATGTTACGTAAGTCAAATTTCTGTCCTTGATTTGTAAAATGACCGCGGTATTTCACAATATGATGCATTGCTAAATATATTTCTCGTAAATCGGCTTGTACATTACTTTCCATCAAGTGTTTACGTAAATGATAAATCGTTGGATATTTTTTATAATAATCTTTTTCTGCTGATTTCGTTTTAAATAGCGGATATTTCACAATTGGTTTATTAACTACAGATTGGGATTGTAAGTAACCTTTACTATCTCGATATTGATAAGTATCCGCCTTTTTATCTTCCATTTGATAAAAACTTTCATCTAAGCGAATGAAGAAACTATCATCTACTTTAAACATTTCCTCAGCAAAAATACCTCGTAAATAATTTAAGCGTTCATGACGTCTTTTCAAGCGACGACGTTGACCACGTTTTAAGCGCCGATCCGCTGCAACATCTCCAGCTTCAAATAATCGCACACCCCAAAGATTCGTCTTAACTTTACGTAATTTACCATTATCATTAATCCGTTTTTTTCCTTGAATTAGATTAAATTGATCATCAATAACTGCCCACCCCACTGATGCTGTTCCTATGTCAAGGCCTACAGTGTAATTTTTATTCATCAAATCCCTCATTTCCCATCATAATGCTTACTCAATAAGTATAGCAAATTTCTGATGAATAAAAACGTTTACTAGAAAAATTATTCGAATAATCTGAATAATTCGATATAAATCTTTTGATTTCCTTGCTGTACCTCGTTTTTTACAAATAACTTTAACAAGCCTACACTCTATAAACGAAAATTCTCCAACAAAATGTCACCCTATTTTTGAAAAATACTTTTTCCAATCTTCATACAATAAATTTTCATTTTATGAAAAACAGCAAAAAAAATAGTAATCAGCGCTCAAATCCGCTAATTACTATTTTCATGCTCTATTTACTTATCGCTTTCCCGCCAATATCTTTCCGATAAAAAGTGCCTGCTGTATTTTTTTCTGCTAAGACTTGATAAACTTTTCGCTGTGCTTCTTCTAACGTGTCGCCACTCGCTTCAACTAAGTAAACTCGGCCACCATTGGTTACTAACTCAGCTCCAGCTTCTGCCACGCCTGCATAATAAATATTTTCATTTTCCAAATCAGCAAAATCCGGAATCACGACCCCTTTTTGATAATCGTCAGGATAGCCGTCAGCCGCAACCACGACTCCTAAGCTATAACCAGTGTCTTTCCAGGCAATCTGTGGCTGTTTATCATTTAATAAATCATCAATAATCAGTGCTAGATCACTATTCAGCCGTTGCAAAACAACTTGCGTTTCTGGATCGCCAAAGCGGGCATTGAACTCAATAACTTTCGGCCCTGCTTCAGTGGCAATTAAACCCGCATATAAAATTCCTGTAAAAGCTCTACCTTCAGCAACCAGACCTTTAGCCGCAGGTTTAACGATTTTTTCAATAGCTTCTTGAACCATGCTCTCAGGAATTTGCGGAACAGGTGAATAAGCGCCCATGCCACCAGTATTCGGTCCTTGGTCATTATCATAAGCGCGTTTATGATCTTGTGCAATCACCATTGGATAGACTTCTTCATTTCTAACAAATGACAACAGTGAAAATTCTTCTCCTGCTAAAAATTCTTCTACCACTACTTTAGCGCCACTATCACCAAATTTATTTGCTTCCAACATATCGCTTAACGCTTCAATGGCTTCAGCTAGGGTTAAAGCTACCACTACGCCTTTCCCCGCCGCTAAACCGTCGGCTTTAATAACAATTGGTGCTCCTTTTTCTGTTACATAGGCTTTGGCTTGTTCAAAATCCGCAAAAGTTTGATAATCACCAGTGGGAATTTGATATTTCACCATGATTTCTTTGGCAAAATCTTTTGAGCCTTCAATCATCGCCGCCGCTTTTTTAGGTCCATAAGCTTTCAAGCCAGCTGCTTCAAAATCATCAACAATACCATTTAATAAAGGAACTTCTGGCCCGACAAAAGTCCAATCAATTTGATTTTCTTTAGCAAAAGTGATTAAAGCTGGATGATCATCTTCAGCAATATCAACTAACTGAATACCATTTTTTTTCATGCCAGCATTTCCTTTGGCGCAAAAAACAGCAGAAACTTTTTCACTTTGGATAAACTTTTGGGCTAGCGCATGCTCACGGCCACCACTACCAATTACTAAAATTTTTAATCCCATAATGTCCTCCTTGTTCATAATTAAAGGGTTAATTTTCATTTTCTTCAAAATTAATTTAAGAAAGTGCAAAATAAAATCATTGAAATAATTTCATTTTGCACTTTTCATTTTTAATGTCTAAAGTGACGAACATTAGTGAAGAGCATCGCGATGCCGTATTTATCAGCCATATCAATTGATTCTTGATCGCGGATACTACCACCAGGTTGAATAATCGCTTTTATTCCTTTTTCAGCAGCGTATTCAATACTGTCGCTCATTGGGAAAAATGCATCACTAGCTAAAACCGCTTCAGAAACTTTGGCGCCTGCTTGTTCAATCGCAATTCTAACAGAACCCACCCGATTCATTTGACCGGCACCAATCCCTAAAGTTTGATGGTTATTAGCCACCACGATTGCGTTAGATTTCACGTGTTTCACAGCTTTCCAAGCAAAATCCAGCGCCACCATTTCTTCAGCCGTTGGTTGACGTTTCGTTACCACTTGCCAGTCAGCTACATTTTCGCTAATCACATCTTGATCTTGCAGTAACACGCCACCTAAAACGGAAACAACTTCTGCATCAGTCGCTTGTTTTTTGTTAGTGAAATCAATCGTCATTAAGCGTAAATTCTTCTTCTTAGCTAAAATTTCAAAAGCGTCTTCTTCAAAAGCTGGTGCAATGATAATTTCTAAGAAAAGTTCATGCATTTTTTCAGCCGTTTTTACATCCACTTCCCGATTTAAAACGATGATTCCGCCAAAAATCGAAACTGGATCAGCAGCATAGGCTGATTGATAAGCATCAAAAATGGTTTCCCCAATCCCGATACCACAAGGATTCATATGTTTAACCGCCACAACTGCTGGTTCATCAAACTCACGCGAGATGCGAATCGCAGCATCGGCATCTTTAATATTGTTGTATGATAATTCTTTACCATGCAATTGTTTTCCACTAGCAATTGAAAAATCAACTGGTAAACTATTTTGATAAAAAACAGCTTCTTGATGGCTATTTTCACCATAGCGTAAAGTTTGTTTTAAATCATAAGTCAAAGTTAACGATTCTGGATTTTCTTCTCCCACTAAATCAGTTAAATAACTAGCAATTAGAGCATCATAAGCAGCCGTATGACGGAAAACTTTCGCCGCTAATTTTTTGCGATTAGTTAAAGTTGTATCGCCAGTTGCTTGCAACTCATCAAGGACAACTTGATAATCTGCTGGATCCACAACTACAGTTACAGCACTGTGATTTTTAGCAGCCGAGCGCAGCATACTAGGACCACCGATATCAATATTTTCAATTGCCAATTCTTCTGTTACATCAGGTTTCAGAATGGTTTCTTTAAAAGGATATAAATTAACACAAACCACATCAATTGGTTGAATATCATGTTCAGCCATTGCATCCATATGACTAGCTAAATCTCTGCGACCTAGTAAACCACCATGAATTTTAGGATGTAAAGTTTTCACTCGTCCATCCATCATTTCAGGGAAACCAGTTACTTCATCAATCGCCAAAGTAGGAACACCGGCTGCTTCTAAAGCAACTTTAGTGCCACCTGTTGAAATGATTTCAAAATCTAAATCTACTAAGTTTTTAGCAAATTCAATAACGCCTGTTTTATCAGAAACACTAATTAATGCTCTTCTCATGAGTTAAATTTGCTCCTTTATGCTTGATTTTCTTGAACAACTTGATTAATTACTTGCGGATATAATTGATGCTCTAAAGCATGAATTTTTTCTTCTAAAGAAGCTAAAGTGTCTTCTTCAGTAATGGCAACTTTGCCTTGAGCGATAATTGGCCCCGTATCTACGCCAGCATCAACATAATGAACCGTTACACCCGTTTCAGCGACACCAGCGTTAAAAGCATCAGCAATGCCATGCATGCCAGGAAAATTAGGCAGTAAAGCGGGATGAATATTAATGATTTTATTTGGAAAAGCCGCCAATAAATCTTTGCCGACAATTCGCATATAGCCTGCTAGAACAACTAATTCCACTTGATACTCTTGTAAAATTGTCAGCAAAGCTGTTTCATAATCGCCTTTAGAATCAAAATCTTTAAGAGAAAAAGCGGCGGTTGCAACATTAAATTTTTTTCCCCGCTCTAAAACATAAGCTTTTGGTTGATCAGAAAATAGTAAAACAATTTCACCAGCGATTTTTTTATCAGCAATAGCTTGCGCAATGGCTTCAAAATTACTACCACTTCCTGAAGCTAAGACAGCAATTCTCATTCTGCTTTTCCTTTCAAAATAACGACTTCATCAGCTTTTTTAACTACTTTGCCGACAACATAACAAGCTTCATTTTGCTCAGCTAACGTTGCTTTTACTTCCGCTAACTTATCAGGCGCTACCGCTAAAACCATCCCTAAGCCCATATTGAAGATTTCATACATTTCCATCGCAGAAATCTCACCATATTTTTCTAATGCCTTAAAGATTGGTAAAACTGGCCAAGAACCCATTTCGATTTCAGCAGCTAAATCGTTTGGCAACATTCTAGGAATATTTTCAATAAAACCGCCCCCAGTAATGTGAGCAATTCCATGAACTAATTCTTGTTTAACTAACGGCAACAAAGCATTGACATAGATTTTTGTTGGTGTTAATAACTCAGCACCTAAAGTGGTATCGCCTAATTCAGGTAGCTGACTGCTACCGGTGAAATCATTCATTTCAAAAAAGACTTTACGAACTAATGAATAGCCATTAGAGTGAATCCCTGAAGCAGGTAATCCTACCAAAATATCCCCTTCAGCAATCTTTTCGCCAGTTACTAATTGGCTTTTTTCAGCAATCCCCACAGCAAAACCAGCTAAATCATAATCATCTTCACCGTACATCCCAGGCATTTCAGCCGTTTCGCCGCCGATTAAAGCCGCTCCTGCTTGAACACAGCCTTCAGCTACACCAGCCACAACTTGCTCTAAGCGGGCCGGAATATTTTTACCTGTAGCAATATAATCAAGAAAATACAATGGTTCTGCACCTTGAGCGACAATATCGTTGACACACATAGCCACACAGTCAATGCCAATTGTTGCGTGTTGATCTTCTTGAATGGCTACCATCAACTTCGTGCCCACACCATCTGTTCCTGAAATTAAAACTGGTTCCTTCACATCCACCGTCGATAAATCAAAACAACCACCAAAACCGCCTAATGCTCCCATCACACCAAGACGTTCCGTGCGTTTAACATGTTTTTTAATTCTTTCAACTACTTCATAGCCAGCTTCAACATCGACACCGGCTTTTGCATATGCATTTGCCATGCTGTCCTCCTTAAAATTTAATCCCTTTTAACTTTTAAAAAAAGGATACTTTTTCTTCTAATGATGCTTGATAAGCTTCTTCATAATCATACAAAGGCGTTGGATAATCGCCATTAAAATAAGCCATACATAAACCTGAATATGGTGCATCGAAATTTAAGCCAATCCCATTGATTACGCCTTCTTCGCTTAAATATTTTAGCGAATCAGCACCGATACACTGACGAATTTCTTCAATAGAATGATTGGCGGCAATTAATTCTTTGCGCGTTTGAATATCAATACCATAAAAACAAGGATATTTTAATGGTGGCGAAGCAATCCGCACATGAACTTCTTTTGCGCCGGCTTCTTTTAATAGTTGAACAATTCGTCGACTGGTCGTTCCTCGCACAATTGAATCGTCAACCATGATAACTTTTTTCCCTTCAACAACGCCACGAACGGCTGATAATTTCATCCGCACGCCTTGATCCCTTAACTCTTGCGTTGGTTGAATAAAGGTTCTAGCAATATATTGATTTTTAACTAATCCAATTTCATAAGGAATCCCGCTGGCCTCGGCATAACCGCTGGCAGCTGATAAAGAAGAATTTGGAACGCCTACCACCATATCGGCATCAATCGGCGCTTCTTCCGCTAAAATTCGCCCCATATTTTTACGAGCGGTATGGACGTTAATACCAGCAATATTTGAATCGGGACGAGCAAAATAAATGTATTCCATCGCACAAATCGCATATTGGGTATCTTCCGTATAAGTTTCAACCTGAATCCCTTGATCGTTAATTATCACAAATTCGCCAGGATGAACATCTTGCACAAATTCCGCACCAATCACTTCTAACGCACAGGTTTCTGAAGCTACCACATAAGCACCGTTCTTCATTTTGCCAATCGCTAAAGGGCGAAAACCGTTAGGATCTAGCGCCGCAATCATAGAAGTTTCAGTCATTAACAAATAAGCAAAACCGCCTTTAACTTGATTCAAAGCTTCTTTTAGCTGTTCAGTAAAAGTTGGCTGCTGACTGCGCCGAATTAAATGCATTAAAATTTCAGTATCGGAATTAGAATGAAAAATCGCCCCAGCTTGCTCTAACTCATTGCGTAAGCTCTTGGCATTAGTTAAATTGCCGTTATGAGCTAAGCCTAATGAACCATCATAAAATTTAAAAAGGAAAGGTTGAATATTATCGACGCTGCCATTACCCGCCGTTGCATAACGGACGTGACCAATGGCGGCGTTGCCTTTTAAACGATCTAATTGGCGATCATCTTTAAAAACTTCTGACAATAGCCCTAAACCACGATGACCGTCTAATTTTCCTTCGCGATTGACAACAATGCCGGCGCCTTCTTGCCCGCGATGCTGTAAACTGTGTAAACCAAAATAAGTTACCCTGGCAGCGTCTGGATGTCCCCAGACTCCAAAGACACCACACTCTTCATTTAAACTTTTTACTTCATAAGACATGGAATAGCTTCCTCCCACAATTTATGCGCTTGTTTCACATCAACAGCAACTTTGCCATCAGTAACAGCAATCAATAATTGTGGATTTTCAGTAACAACCCCAATCTTAACAGCTTTCTCAGCTACTAAAGCTTCAAAGGCTTCTTGATTTTCAGGTTTAACGGAAATCACAAAACGTGATTGTGTTTCTGAAAATAGATTTTCTTTTGGCATCTCTAATGTTACTGAAGCGCCAAGTTGTTGCGTAAAGCAACTTTCGGCAAGTGCAACGCTTAAACCGCCTTCCGCACAGTCATGAGCACTGGCTACTAAGCCGGCTTGAATTGCTGCTAAAACTAAAGCTTGATTATTTTTTTCAACAGTTAAATCAAAGTCCATCAAACGACCTTCAATTTTACCTAACTGCATTTTTTGTAATTCAGAACCGTTGAAATCAGCTTTGGTTTCACCGATAACATAAATTAAATCGCCAGCTTGTTTAAATTCTTGAGTCGTAATATCTGCTAAATCTTTAATTAAGCCAACCATACCAATCATTGGCGTTGGATAAATGGCTTTGCCATCAGTTTCGTTGTATAAAGAAACATTACCAGAAATAACAGGTGTATTTAACATTTCACAAGCTGCCGCAATCCCGTCAGCTGAAGTCCATAATTCCCAAAAACCTTCTGGCTTGTCAGGAGAACCATAATTTAAGCAATCGGTAATCGCTAAAGGTTGACCACCACTCGCTACAATATTTCGAGCTGCTTCAGCTACTGCGATTTGACCACCAATTTCCGGATTTAAATATAAATAACGAGCATTACAGTCAGTCGTCATCGCTAATGCTTTATTCGTTCCCCGAACACGTAGAACAGCAGCATCGCTACCAGGTCGAACAACCGTATTGGTACGCACTTGTGAATCATAAGTTTCGTAAATTGATTTTTTAGAAGCAATCGTTGGTTGTTGTAATAAAGCCATTAAAGTTTCAGAAGCATCTTCAACCACTGGTTTAAAATCTGCCATAGCAGCAAATTCTTGAATCCGCGCTGGTTCTTGTTTTTCTTTATTGTAAACAGGTGCATCTTCCGCTAAAGCATCAACTGGTAAATTCGCTACTTCTTGACCTTTATGATATAAGCAGTACATGCCGTCATCAGTTACTTCACCGATAGACACTGCATCTAAATCATATTTTTTGAAAAGTTCAACAACTTCTTCTTCATGACCTTTTTCAACACAGATTAACATCCGTTCTTGTGATTCTGATAACATCATTTCATAAGGCGTCATGCCTGTTTCCCGTTGTGGTACATCATCTAAATAAAGTTTTAAACCAGAACCGGCTTTTGAAGCCATTTCGGCACTTGAAGAAACTAAACCAGCGGCTCCCATATCTTGAATCCCAACTAAAATGTCGGCGTGATCTAAAATTAATTCCAAACAAGCTTCTAATAATAATTTTTCCATAAAGGGATCGCCAACTTGTACGGCTGAACGTTGTTGTTCTTCCCCTTCAACAAATTCTTCAGAAGCAAAAGTTGCCCCGTGAATGCCATCGCGACCAGTTTTAGCGCCAACGTACATAATGGCATTGCCGACACCTTTGGCTTGACCTTTTTGAATGTCTTTATGGTCGATTAAACCAACACACATAGCGTTCACTAAAGGATTTCCACTATAACAAGCGTCAAAAGCAACTTCGCCGCTAACTGTCGGAATCCCGATACAGTTGCCATAGCCACTAATTCCGCTAACAATTTCTTCTAATAAATATTTGGTGCGCTCATTATCTAACTCACCAAAACGTAGAGAATCTAAAATCGCAATCGGGCGAGCTCCCATACTGAAGATATCGCGAATAATGCCGCCAACACCAGTTGCTGCGCCTTCATAAGGTTCAACAGCAGAAGGATGATTATGGCTTTCAGCTTTAAAAACAACCGCTTGGCCATCGCCGATATCAACAATCCCCGCACCTTCACCGGGACCTTGTAAAACTTGCGAACCACTTGTCGGAAATTTGCGTAAAACAGGTTTTGAATTTTTATAAGAGCAATGTTCGCTCCACATTACTGAAAATAAACCTGTTTCAGTATAATTGGGCATTCTGCCTAAAATATCTTCGGCAATCATGCGATATTCTTCATCAGTCAAGCCCCACTCTGTATAAATTCGTTTTTCTTTAATTTCTAAAGGAGTCGGTTCCATTATGTTCATCATCATTAAGCAGTCACCTTTCCGAAGTTTTTCAAAATTGAAGCAAAGAATTTTTTACCATCTTCAGAGCCTAACAAACTTTCCATCGCCCGCTCTGGATGGGGCATCATTCCTAAAACATTACCAGCTTTATTAGTAATACCGGCGATACTTTCAATACTGCCATTAATATTTTCATCTTCATAAGTAAAGACGATTTGGTTGTTGGCTTTCAGCTCAGCCAAGGTTGCTTCATCACAGTAATAATTGCCTTCACCATGAGCAACAGGAATTTGAATGATTTCTTTTTCAGCGTACTCAGAAGTAAAAGCCGTTTGATTGTTAACAACTTTTAAAGTAGCTGTCTTACAAATAAAATGTAAAGACTCATTTCTCCGTAAAGCGCCTGGTAATAAGCCCGCTTCAGTTAACACTTGAAAGCCATTGCAAGTACCAAAGACTGGTTTCCCTTCTTCAGCAAAACGAATGACTTCTTCCATAATATTTGAAAAACGCGCAATTGCGCCGCAACGTAAATAATCTCCATAAGAAAAGCCGCCAGGTAGTAAAACGCCATCAAAGCCAGCTAAACTTTTAGCATCATGACGCACGTATTCAGCTTCTGCCCCCATCACATCTTTAACTGCCCAAAGCATATCCATATCACAATTGGAGCCTGGAAAGACGATTACAGCAAATTTCATTTTACGCTTCCTCCAACTCAGTAATTTCGTAACGATAGCTTTCCATATTAACATTAGCTAACAATTTATCACAAACTTCTTCTACTAACGTTTCAACTGGCCGTTCACTCTTAGCAATTTTTATTTCAAAATACTTACCAATTCGAATTTCCTCAAATTCGTTGTAACCCATCCGGTGTACAGCACCTTTAACGGCTTCGCCTTGGGGGTCTAAAACAGATTCCTTATAAGTGACATAAACTTTTACAAAATACATAATAATTGAACTCCTTTTATTTTTTATTATTTATTTGGTAGATAAACGATTTAACACTTCTTGGTAGACAGGAATTAAATCACCTAAATCACGACGATAAATATCCTTATCTAAATGCTGATTGCTGTTCATATCCCACAAACGACAAGTATCTGGTGAAATTTCATCAGATAATAAAATTCCTGATTCGCTGCGACCTACTTCAATTTTGAAATCAATCAAGCGAATCTCGATTTCTGAAAATAAAGCTAGTAAAGCTTGATTAACTTGTAAAGCAATTTCTTTAATCACTTCAATTTCTGCAGCTGTCGCAATTTCTAATACTTTGATATGTTCGTCATTTATGAAAGGGTCATCTAATTCATCATTTTTGAAATAGAATTCAATGATTGGAAATTTTAGTGGTGTACCTTCAGGAATAGCTAAACGCTTGGCAAAGCTGCCAGCTGCAGTGTTACGAACAACTACTTCTAGGGGAATAATTTCGACGCTCCTAACTAATTGTTCGGTTTTAGATATTTTTTTAATAAAATGGCTTGAAATACCTTTTTCAGCTAAGCGCTCAAAAATTAAACTGGTAATTTGATTGTTTAACTGACCTTTACCTTGAATCAAATCTTTTTTAGCGCCATTTAAGGCAGTCGCTTGGTTTAAATACTCTACCCATAAGACATCAGGCTCATCTGTCTTAAAAAGTTTTTTGGCTTTTCCTTCATATAAAAGTTCTATCTTTTCCACAAATCTTATCTCCTTTAATATAAAGCGGAATGAGTTGTTAACTCTTACAGCTGATTTTATACAAACGTTTTTCAGAACAAAGTGAAAATTCGTTCGTTAATTCACTTTTATTTTAGCAACTGAAAATATTAAGGTCAACGTTTTATTTACATTAAAAAGCATTAACTAACAAAACGTTCGTGTTTGCCGCAAAAATTGATTAATCACAAATTTATCAAGCGTTTACATTTCCGGAAAACAATGCTATAGTTTAAATATCTATTTCAGGGGGCTTGAATATGGAAAATTATTGGAAATTGGCGCAAACGTTTTTGGCTGGCTTGGATAATCAGCAAAAAACAGCTCTTTATAATGAATTGTTAAAGATTAGTAAGATTCACGAAAAAAATCAAAACGTTAAACACTACTCTTTACGAAAAATTCGTCGAGCAACACATAGATTATTTGATGATCGTAAGCAAACGTTCCATTATGTAAACAATTTTCACGAACAAATTACTGTTCAACAAATTCAAGAACAACATCTACTTAAAACTTGTTATAAAATTCAAATAAGCTTTAATGAAGATGAAGTTGACTATTTATTAATTGAAAATCTCTTAACTTTGCTAAAAGAAGAATATGTAAATGCCAATCTTTTACAACCTGTTATTGCTTAAATACGTAAAAAAGCGACTGAGAATCTTCTCAGTCGCTTTTTCTTTACGCTTCGCCTAAGCCCATACGCTCAAAAATGATATCAACATTTTTCAAATGATAATTGTAATCAAAAGCATCATCTAGATCTGCTTTCGATAACACTGAAGTGATTTTTTCATCTGCATCCAGTAATGGTCGAAAAGCCGTTTGATGATCCCAGGCATAAGCTGTTTTTGGTTGCACTAAATCATAAGCTGCTTCTCTGGTCATGCCATTATCAATTAATTTCAACAAGACCCGTTGGCTATAAATTAAACCAAAAGTAGCATCCATGTTGCGCTTCATATTTTCAGGGAAAACCGTCAGATTTTTAACAATATTACCAAAACGATTTAACATATAATTAAGTAAAATTGTCGTATCAGGAATAATAATCCGTTCTGCTGAAGAATGAGAAATATCCCGCTCATGCCATAAGCTAACATTTTCATAAGCAGTAACCATGTGTCCCCGGACAACCCGCGCTAAGCCCGCCATATTTTCTGAGCCGATTGGATTGCGTTTATGGGGCATTGCTGATGAACCCTTTTGCCCTTTAGCAAAAAATTCTTCTACTTCTCGTGTTTCAGATTTTTGAAGCCCGCGAATTTCTGTAGCAAATTTTTCAATACTAGTAGCAATTAGTGCCATGGCAGAAAAATATTCAGCATGCAAATCTCTTGGTAAAACTTGCGTAGAAATATCTTGTGGACGAATTCCTAAATGGGTACAGACATATTCTTCAACAGCTGGTGGAATATTAGCAAAAGTTCCCACCGCACCAGAAATTTTACCAGCTTCTACTCCTTTAGCAGCATGTTCAAAGCGTTCAATATTCCGTTGCATTTCAGAATACCACAATGCCAATTTCAAACCAAAAGTTGTTGGTTCCGCATGCACACCATGCGTTCTACCCATCATCACCGTATATTTATGTTCTTTAGCTTTTACTGCAATAATATCCGCAAAATTTTGCAAATCTTTTCGCAAAATATCGTTGGCTTGTTTAATTAAATAACCATAAGCAGTGTCTACTACATCGGTACTTGTTAAGCCGTAATGCACCCATTTACGCTCTTCTCCTAATGATTCAGAAACAGCTCGCGTAAAGGCCACAACATCATGACGGGTTGATTCTTCAATTTCTAAAATACGCGCCACATCAAAAGTAGCATTTTCGCGAATTTTTTTCACATCTTCTTGGGGAATATAGCCTAGCTCCGCCCAAGCTTCATCAGCTAAGATTTCAACTTCCAACCACGCTTGATAACGATTTTGATCTGTCCAGATCGCCGCCATTTCGGGACGAGAATAACGCTCTAACATGAATTTCTCCCTCTCTTATCTCTTTTACTTTAAACTTTTAAAGATTTGACTGATTGCTTCTAGTTTTTTTATCCCAAATACCTGTTGCTTTTACTTCTTTTAAAAGTTTCCGCATTTCTTTGGTTAAAATGGTGATATGCCCCATTTTACGGCCGCTTTTCGCTTCGGCCTTTCCATAATAATGGAAATTCCAAGTTGGTTTTTCAGGAATTAATTGATAAGTTTCTTTCAACTCATCCCCTAAAATATTAATCATTAAGGCACGACTTAATAAACGAACATTTGGCATTGGCCAACTACAGATTCCACGAATATGGGCATCAAATTGACTAATCGAGCAAGCCTCAATGGAATAATGCCCAGAATTATGCGGTCTTGGCGCCAATTCATTAACATATAAGCCACCATTTCGCGTTAAAAACATCTCAACAGCTAAATCACCAGCTAGATTTAAAGCTTTAGCGATAATTTTAGCAATCCGTTGTGCTTCATCAGAAACTTCATTTGTAATTCGCGCTGGTACAATCGTTTGATGCAAAATATTATGGCGATGAATATTTTCAACTACTGGGAAAACACTAGTTTCTCCTTTACCGTTGCCAGCCACCACAACTGAAATTTCTTTTTCAAAAGGAATCCATGCTTCTAACACACAAGTGCCTTGTTTTAATAAAGGCATCGCTTCAACTAAATCCTCTTCTTTATGAATCACAAATTGACCTTTGCCATCATAACCACCACGCGTGGTTTTCAACACGCAAGGATAACCGATGCTGTCAATTTCTGTAATTATATCGGCTGGCGTGGTAATGGTTGCATAAGGTGCAATCACAATATTATTTTCTTCCAAAAAGGCTTTTTCTAATAAGCGATCTTGGGTAATAGCTAACATATCTGTCCCTTGGGGAATTGGAACATTATTTTCAATACTGCTTAATGCAGCTACGTCAACATTTTCAAATTCATAAGTAACAACATCGCAACGCTTAGATAATTCCTCTAAAGCACAAGTTTCATCATAACCAGCAATTACATGCCAATCACTTACTTGTGCAGCCGGACAATCTTTTACGGGATCTAAAATCCCTACGCGAAAACCCATTTGTTTGGCGCTAATCGCTAACATTCGTCCTAGTTGCCCACCACCAACGATACCGATGGTTGCTCCTGGTAATAATGGCTTATCCAAGTTGATCACTACTTTCTAATACTGTTTTCGTCATTTGCTGGCGTTTTTCAGCAATTCTTTCGGCGATAGCTTCATCATTAATTGATAAAATTTGAGCGGCTAATAAGCCTGCATTAGTTGCTCCCGCTTTACCAATTGCCGTGGTAGCCACAGGGATTCCCCCAGGCATTTGCACAATTGATAATAAGGAATCTAAGCCATTTAACGCACGAGACTGCACGGGTACACCAATAACTGGTAAAGTGGTTTTTGCTGCTACCATGCCAGGTAAATGAGCGGCACCACCTGCTCCAGCGATAATAACTTTAATGCCTCTTTCACGAGCCTTTTCAGCAAAATCAAACATCAAATCTGGTGTTCGATGAGCAGAAACCACTTTTTTCTCATAAGCAATTCCTAATTCATCTAAACTATCACAGGCGAATTTCATTGTTTCCCAATCAGATGTGCTCCCCATAATTACTGCAACTAATGCTTCCATCTTTGCTCCCCTTACTGTTAGTTTTCAGAAAATTACTGACTCTTATTTCTTTTCCTAATTTTAACAAGCAATAGATTTCCTGTCAAAGAAAATCGAATGATATCTTTTTTTATCTATCTAATATTCGTGTTTTAAGCTATTTACTACTCTTCAATAAATTCTACTTGGTTATCTACAAAAGCTTTAATGCGAGCTAGTGAATAAACTGGCATCCCCATATCTTCCAATAGTTTACGGCCACTTTGGAAAGATTTTTCAATTACAATCCCTACACCAACAACATTAGCCCCAGCTTGTTGGCAAAGTTCGATTAACCCTTTGGCAGCTTGACCATTCGCCAAAAAATCATCAATTACTAAAACATTGTCATCAGCTGATAAAAATTTACGAGAAATAGAAACCGTACTAGTTACTTGTTTGGTAAAAGAATAAACAGAAGTAGTTAATAACTCTTCATTCAAAGTCAAGCTCTTAGCTTTACGTGCAAAAACCATAGGTACATTTAACGCTAAAGCTGTAAAGACAGCTGGTGCAATGCCGGAAGCTTCTAGCGTAACTACTTTAGTAATGCCTTCACTTGCAAATTTTTCAGCAAATACTTCGCCGATTTCTTTCATTAATTCCGCATCTACTTGGTGAGTTAAAAAACTATCAACTTTAAGAACTTCCCCACTTAAAACAGTCCCATCTTTTTGAATACGTTCGATTAATTTTTTCATTTTTATCCTCCTCATAATATTAATTTTTCTTTTGAAAAATTAGTTTGATTTTCGCTTATGTTTTAGTTTATTCATAAATCTAATAAATTGCAAGCAAGCTTTATTATTAAAAAGCAAAAAAGCTAAGAAATCACTCATTTAGCAATTTTCTTAGCTTTTGATTATTGATTTAAATTTTCTAATTCTGTTTTACGGTATTTTTCCATTTTCTTACTAAATAAATCACCATTAGTCGGTGGCGTAAAAGTAATCGCATTTGCGCCTGCTGCGATCGTTTCTTCAATACTTGCTTCTGTTGGTCCACCCGTTGCCATAATTGGTAATTCTGGATAAAGTTTACGGAAGTGAGCAACTGTTTTGGCGGTATCTTTACCTGCGCTAATATTGATGATGGAAACGCCAGCTGCCAATTTTTCTTCAATCGGTGTATGAATTGAAGTTACGGTACTAACTACCGGAATATCAACAACTTTGCAAACATCAACGACTGTTTCCAGCGGGGTTGGTGCATTTAAAACCACACCAATTGAACCTTGTGCTTCAGCGAACATACTCATATAAGAACAGCGACTCCCTTGGGTTAAGCCACCACCTACCCCAGAAAAAACGGGGATATCAGCGGCTTCGATAATACTTTTCGTTATCGCTGGATGTGGCGTAAAAGGATAAACCGCAATTACAGCATTAGCATCGGTATTACGAATAATTGAGATATCAGTAGTAAAGATAATCGAATGAATAACTTTACCAAAAATCATAATCCCACTAGTTTGATTAATAATCGGTGGTACCCGCACAATATCTTGACGTAGCTCAGTCATAATTTCTGGCACAAATTTTTCTTCCATAACTTCCTCGCCTGCTTTCATGTAATCATACAACAATGTAAAGATTTTTAATCGTATTGATTTAGCTGATGACTTTCAATTACTTGAATAATTTTAGTGCTATAATCAGGATCAGTAGCATAGCCAGCTTCTTGTAAAGCTATGGCTGCTTGTTGATAATTCTCGGCAACTAAAACCCCCGCATATAAATTAGGATCCCAGCTAACGCCATTAACAAATAGCAAAGTATGCTCTCGCATTGATTCTTCCCAGGAATTGTAAACACGGAAATCACCTTGAATTGTAATCCATTTTTGATTAACAAATTCCATAGTTTCTAAAGTAACTTTGGGCGTGCCTTCAGAGGCTTTAATTCCAAATAAATTATAATATTCAGAAGCTAACTGACTCTTACCCCAATCTGACTCTAAAATCGCCTGCCCTAAAATAATACTTGGTAAAATACCATATTCTGCTTGCAAGGCTTTTGCATGAGGTTGCAAGAATTGAATAAATTCTTCGTGACTCATACTTTCATGTTGCTGTTCTACAACTACTTCGTTATTGTCATTATTAAATACTGGGCTAATTAATGAAATAAAGGCTCTCACAAAAATCAAAAAAGAACCAATTAAAATAATAATCGCAATGCTTACTTTTCCAAAATCAGATTTCCTTTTCCTTGAGGAACGTCGTCTCTTTCTTGCCAATTTATGCTCCCCTTGTATAAAAGCCGCAAGAGCTGCTAGTTTAAACTTAAGTAAAAACTACTGGCTCTTACAGCTAAATTAATTAAGCAATTAGTTTTGTATTTCCATTCTAATGCTTTGTCTATTCTTCTAATAACTCTAAATACTCTTCTAGAGTGATATTGTGCTTAGTAATATACTGGGCACTTTCTTTACCAACATAACGTAAATGCCATGGTTCATAAGTGATTCCGGTAATCTTTTCAGCACCGTCTAAATATCTAATGATAAAACCATAATTAGCAACATTTTTCGCTAACCACTCAGCACCTGGTCGTTTACCGTAAGCTTCATCTAAAAGCTCGCCAGCATACTCAGTGTAATTATTGTACCAATCACCATCTACCACATCCACTGCTAAACCGGTATGATGTTCACTAAAGCCTGGTTCAGTAACGGTTTCTTTCGCTTTGGTAATTGCGTCTTCATCAGAAAGATTCAATTCAGTCTTCTTCTGCGCAACTGTCCCGTCAAAAACCGTTTGTTGGGAAGCGATTGAACGGAATGCCGAAACCGGCACTAATTGAAACCCAGCTTCTTGAGCAGCAGCGGCTAAAGCTGTATACTCTTCGGCAATGCGCTTATCTAACTTCTCTTCACCATAATCGGCAACGTTTACCAACTGATCTTCAGGGATTTCCTCTTTAATTTTATTAAAAGGTCCTACTAAAGATAATTGCCAATCATTAACAGATACATCTGGCAAATCACTATTTTTTTTATTATTAGTTGTATCTTTATCATTGTTATTCTTATCTTTGGTATTATTTGCCGTATTTTCTTTAGCAGGTGCAGTCGTTTCTGGCTGATCATTTTTAAAGTTTTTATAGCTATCTGCTAATGAATAGTAAGTCGTTCCAAAAAGAATGATTACTGAAGCAATTCCCAAAAGTTTATTCCACTGTTTTTTATTTTTCACAAGCCTATTCCTTTATTCTTTAATATAGGTATCTAAAAGATTTTCATTGGCCCAATCCAACAAGGGAACTTCTGAGCCTTCAATTTGTTGCTGAACAGCTGCTGGTAAACGAAAACTAATAATATCGTCAAAACCCCACTCGCCGTAGTTAACAGCAACTCGTAAATGAATATAGGGTACCCGCTTTTCTTCGTCTTCCTTGGTTGGTGCGATCAAATCGACTGTAGCTAGTTTGTTTTCAAGCCATTTTTGAGCAATCGCTACTTTTAGTCGCTTATATTCATTGACTGCAACATTACGTTTTTCTGGAAAAAGAACGCTTTGACGCAAGATTTTTTGCAATAGCATCCATTCATAATCACTAAACAAGCCTTTAATCTTTTGTAAATTATCTGAAGATAAGTTAACTTTGCCTTCTTTCCAATTAAGCCATTCAAACTCTGAAATTCCTAATTGCTCAGTATAAAAGTGATTTTCGGAGTCGAACTGCTCTAATATCGCACTAATAACAATGTTAATATAAACTTGATGCATACTTTCAGCCTCCCATTAGTATTATTTTACTCAAAAATGAAGAAAAAAGCACGAGTTTCCTGTAGTTGTTATGTTTTTTTAACCTATCTTTATCAATTGCAACATATTCTTAAAAATATAACATTCAAATAACAATTAAGCAAGAAAACCGACTATTTATTACTAGCGGAAACTATTTTTAATCGTATTATTTTTAGATTAAGGGCATTATAAGTTATAATGAATAGATAATTATACGATAGGAGTGTTTTATTTGAAAACTTATCATTGGGGCATCATTGGTTTAGGTGATATTGCTCAGCAATTTATTACTCAATTTCAGCAAGAACACGCTGAAATAACTGCAGTCGCCTCTCGCCAAATTGCTAAAGCCGAAAAAATCGCTAACCAATATCAGATTCCTAAAGCTTATGGCAGTTATGCAGAGTTACTAGCTGATTCTGAAATTGACATTATATATATCGCTGTCCCTAATCGTCAACATATTGAACATATCTTATTGGCTTTAGAAGCTGGTAAACACGTTCTTTGTGAAAAAGCTATTACTATGAACCAGCAAGAATTAACTGCCGCTAAACAATTAGCTAGCGAGAAAAATTTAATTTTAGCAGAAGCTATGACTATTTTCACTATGCCGCTTTACCAACAACTAAAAGCCACTGTAACTAGCGGTAAATTAGGTCAGCTTAAAATGATTCAAGCGCCGTTTGGTAGCTACAAAGAACCTGATCCTACGAATCGTTTCTTCAATCCAGAATTAGCTGGTGGTGCTTTATTAGATATCGGCACTTATGCGGTTTCCTTTGCTCGCTTCTTTATGAACCAACAACCCACTGTTGTGGCTAGCGCGATGTTACCTTTTTCAACAGGAGTTGATGAGCAATCCATTACTATTTTAAAAAATCAGCAAAATGAAATGGCAACTGTCAGTTTAACTTTCCAAGCAAAAATGCCAAAAATCGGTATCGTCGCTTGCGAAAATGCTTATATCACAATTCCTGAATATCCGCGAGCGGATCAAGCGGAAATTATTTTTAACGATGGCAGCAAAGAATTTATTGAAGTTGGCACTAGCAGCCAAGCTCTAAATTATGAAGTCAGCAATTTTATAGATATGGTGGAAAATAACCGCCCGAACACTTCATTGGATTTAACAACTGATGTGATTAGTCTTTTAGACCAAATGCAACAACATTGGCAAAATAAATAATAAAAAACGTGAACATTAAGTCGGCTTCCTTTACTGATGAAAGGAAAATTAAAAACTTATTGTTCACGCTTTTTTTATTCTTGATTTTCTTTTTGAGCAAATTCCGCTTTAATTTCTATTAAAGAAGTAAATAATTGTAAAAATTGAAATAGCTCTGCCCGATTTTCAAACTCATCTCGGGTTTGTGGTAGCGACATTTGTCGATACATTTCATAAACTTGAAAAATTGCTGCTAATAGTTCTTGTCCATCGTTTTCTTCAGCAAAAGTGCTAGCTGCCAATTCTAACAAAGATTGCATTCCTTGAACTTGTTCAGGGGCTACAGCGATTTTCTGTAAATGACTACTCATTTCTAACAAAATTTCAGCTTGTGTTCGCCGCATTGAAAAATAGCTAACGTAGTATAAATTAGGATTAAACCAATGATTTTCTTGAAATTGTGTCGCTAAAGCTTCTGTTTCACGAATAAATTTCTTCAATTCTGTAATTTCTTGACATAAAGTCTGACTTTGAGCGGAATGATTGATAGCTACCGCCATGGCTGAAAAGATTTCTCGAAAAGATAATTCAATTTTCGCTTGTCTATCTTGCAAATCTTTTTCAATGTTAGGCATATGTAAATTCATTAACAAAGCAAAGCCAACGCCAATAATCATCAAAGCAAACTCATTAAAAATTAAACGATAATCCATACTTTGTTGAGTCAAATAATGCGTAACCAAAACTGAACAAACGACAATTCCATCAGAAAGCTTAAATTTAACTGTTAAAGTAATAAATAATAGTAGATAAATTCCAAAAGCAATAGTGCGATAACCTAAAATAGTAAAACACAAACTACTAATTAAAGTCGCCAGTGCTAATGCCACTAAACGATTAACGCCTGTTTCTATAGAAGAACGCTTTGTATTTGTTAAACTCAAAACGGCAATAATTCCCGCAGAAGTTGGATTGCTTAATTGTAAAAAATTAGCAAGTAAAATAGCTAAAGTAGCACTAACTGCTGTTTTAATTGTTCGTAATCCGATATGCATAACTGTCCCCTTTTTATTTTTTTCAAAAAGTCAATTTCTAAAGATTATACAAAATCTAGTAGCAAAACACTAGCTTTTTGTCTTTTCTTTGCTATAGTATAGACAGAAACGGAGTGGTCAAGCGATGGAGTGGAAAAAATTTAGAATCGGCTTAAGAACAACAAAAAGTGCCATAGCTGTCATGCTCTGTATTTTGATTTTTCATTTTACTACTGGTGAAAAACCGATGATTGCAGCAGTTGCAGCAATTTTCGCTTTAAGGCAGGATTTAAATACTAGTGTTTCCTTCGGTAAATCAAGAATTATCGGAAACAGCTTAGGTGGCGGCTTGGCTTTATTTTATTTTTTCGTTAAAGCTTATTTTCCTGATGAATTTTTAGCGGAAGTTATTTTAGTGCCTTTATTAGTCGCTTTATGTATTGCGATTTCCAACGGGATTGATAATAATACAGGGATTGTTTCAGCAATTTCGACATTACTATTAATCACTTTAAATATTCCTGAAGGTGAATCTTTACTTTATATTTTAAGTCGGGTTTTCGAAACTTTTGTAGGAACTTTTATTGCAATTGCCTTAAACTTTTTTACTTCACCTAAACCCAAAGAACAAAAAGCGGAAATTACCGAAGACCTTGCTGTTTTAGCGGCAAAACAAGATAGCTTAAGAAAACAGCTTTTAGCGGTTCAAGAGCAAATTTCTCAGCAAAAGAAAAAATGACTCAACTACATAAAGAATCCTGTGATAGACGCCCTTTTATCGGACATCTGCCACAGGATTTCTTATTTTCTTATCAGTAAATCATTAATCGGCACATCTGAAAGCCACTTGTTCATAACGCCAGCCTTGGCCAACTAGCCAATCAACTTCGGCTTTACTATTTGTGTAGTGATGAGAACCGGCACTCTTATCGTTAGGATTATAGACACGGTAAACTTCTTTACCACCATTACCACTAGCAGAATGGAATGAAATGCCTTCTTGACGCCAACCAAGTGAACCTAAATGATTATATTCATTAGCATCTTTTGTTAGGAAATGTTCTCCAGAATTAGGGTTGTAAACACGATAAACTGGTACACCATTACTTGCATCAGCAGCTTTGAAAGCTACCTTTTCATCATGCCAACCTTGGTTAATTGCGATATTGTGTTCAATTTTATTCAAAGTATACAAATGTCCACCATTATTTGGGTTATAAGCTCGGTAAACACTACCTTCTGCCTCTGCTGACACGCCATTACTAAATAGTCCAGTGTAATCAATTGAAATATCAAAAGAATGAGCGATGCCATCAACATAATATCTTGAGCTCCACTGCCAAGCCGCATTGCCATTATTCCAGTTCATTGAAGCATCAGGTTGATAAGGATATTGGGCTACCCAAATATTTTTCGCACCAAATTGGTCAACTGAAAATGGACCACTATAACTTGACTGGTTCAACCAGCTTAATGAAGTATAATAATAAACATTATTATAGCCTAATTGATTCAAACGACTAGTAAAAGCTGCCGTTGTCGGATTCAAATTGGCATTTTTCATAACGCCTTCTTCAATATCATCAACCATGTTAACAGTCTTAGGTAAACCTAATTCTGCTACATAGTTTGCAAAATATTCAGCTTCAGCATTAGCTGCTTCACCGCTTGTATAATGAGCATAGTGATAAACAGAAACTTTCAAGCCTGCTTGTAAAGCATTATTAACTTGTGAACCTGCATTAGGATTACGGTAGCTAGTTCCTTCTGTGGCTTTAACAATTACACCAGTAACGCCATAAGCCATCATTTTTTGATAGTCCGCAACAGAAATATTACCGTTGTGAGAAGAAACATCAATAAAGTCCGCCCGTGGACGATTACCCTCACCCGCACGAACATCATCAACATCTGTCCGAGTTAAAAAGCCTCTAACTGCTGTTTCTTCTGGATTTAAATCCGAATTTTTTTCTTCCTCTGGTAAATAGAAATCAAAACCTTCTAGAAGATTATCTTGTAATTCAATTTCAACAACCTCTTGCGTAGTTTCAGTAGCTTCAGCAAAAACTGCTGGCATACCAATTGTCGCAAGTGTACTTAGCACCAAAAAACGACAAACATTTTTTTTCTTCATCTTTATTCCCTTTCAAAATCTCTTTATAATTTTTTTATTTCTATATTATTCTAACACTAATAACTATTAAAAGAAGCTTTGTTAAATAATTGATAACTTTTTAATCTAATTGTTACAGAAAAAAACAACCACCTATCCCCCGCGTGAATAAGTAGTCATCTTTCGCTTACAATGTTTGATTTAAGCGAACCATGTCTTTTAAAACAAGACCATTTTCGATAATTTCTTCTGAATAATGACTTACAAAAAAGTCCTGTTCAATATGACTCATACGAAAACCACATTTTTGATACAAATAAAGTTGTTCTACGCCTGTACTGCCTGTGCCGACTTCTATTTGTTGATAATTTTCTTGTTTGGCTAACTCAATTACATGGTGAATCAATTTGGTAGCAATTCCTTGACCACGAAACTCTTCTGCCACAGCAAGATTAATAATTTCAACAATTTCTGGACGAGTTGGTAAAAGTAATAAAATCCCAACTACTTGTGATTGTCTTTCTGCTACAAAAATTCGGCTACGTGATAAATATTTTTCAACCACCTCTTTAGCAGGGTCAGCATCTAAAATTAACAACCAATGAGCGTCTTCCAATTGATTCATGGTTATTTCTTTAATTTCAATCATTTTCTTCCCTCATTTCTGTAAAAATTTGACTACTTATTTATAATATATCACACTTCCCCATTTTATAAGGCTTAATAATTTATTCAATTTTAATTAAATCCAAGGGAAATTTATCGCATATTTCTGAAAAACTTGCTAGACTAAAAAGAAAAAGGAATTTTCAACTGATGAAGAAAAGAATCAAAAAAACAGTTATTAATCTTGTGGCTATTATTTTTGTAGTGGCAACTGGTTATGGCTTAGTTGTAACCGCAATGATTTTAAAGGAATTTAAAAGTTCCCCCAATCCAGAAATCACTAGTGATACCTTGATTGTTTTAGGGGCACAAGTGCAAGGAAAAACTAAAGAAACAGCTATTCCTAGCAAATCACTACAAGAACGTTTAGATAAAGCTATACAATATTTCACTAATCATCCAGAAATCACCATTATTGTTTCTGGTGGCCAAGGTACTGATGAAGCTGATTCTGAAGCCAATGTCATGGCAAAATATCTTATTAAAAATGGCATCCCTGAAGCACAAATCATCCGTGAAAATAAATCAACTAGCACTTTAGAAAATTTGAAATTTTCAAATGAGTTAGTGCCTTTAAACAATGCCGTTGTAGTCACCAATGATTATCATATGTCCCGCACAAAATCAATCGCTAAACGTCTCGGTTTTCATTTAGAAGGTTCCAGTGCTACTACTGATAATTCTTCAAAATATCACAGTTATTTAAGAGAAATTTTGGCAATGGGTTATCATCTATTATTTGTGTGGAAATAATAGACGATAGCCCTATTTTTTTAATTATCTTTTTCTGGCTAGCTATGCTATAATTTTATGTCTAAATATTTATTATTTCCTAAGAAAAAGGTATTTTTCTTAGTTTTTCAAAAGTATACGTATAGCATTTTTATTTCAAAGCAGAAACATTTGGCTTTTTAAAGAAAAGGAGCATTTTTTTGGATAAAGAACAGCAATTAGAACAGCTTCATGTTGAAGAAACAGTCACTATTATTAAGCAGGAAGATTATGTATTAAAGAAACAACAACAATCTGCTCAGCAAATTATGAAAGAACAAAGTGAGCAAACTGCTGATCAGCAAATTCGCTTTGGTTCAGATGAAGCTTTTTATGAGTCCGCTATGGATTATTATCAACATGAACAAGAACTACTTTTACGCTACCAAACACTAGAAGCCCAAGAAAAACGTTTAAAAACCTTGAATATTATGGAAGATAATCCTTATTTCGCAAGAATTGATTTTAGCGAAGATCAAGAAAATGAAAAATTATATATTGGGATTGCTTCTCTTAGAGATCGTCATGAAAATCCCATCGTAATTGACTGGCGGGCCCCTATTTCTAATCTTTTTTATGAAGGTGAATTAGGAGCTACTAGTTATGAATCTGTAGATGGTATGCATGATGTTCAGTTAACTTTAAAACGTCAATTCAAAATTCGTGATGCTAAGATTCAAGCAATGGCGGATACTTCCGACACTTTAACCGATGATTTATTATTAGATATTTTAGCGGAAACGTCTTCGAATAAGATGAAAAATATCGTTTCCACCATTCAAAAAGCTCAAAATGCTATCATTCGCGATAAAAATAAACACCTTTTAGTACAAGGAATTGCCGGTAGTGGGAAAACATCTGCACTTTTACAAAGAGTTGCCTATGTTTTGTATAGTAATCGCAAATGGTTGGATAGCCAAGAAGTATTATTATTCTCCCCTAACCATTTATTTAGCGACTATATTTCAACTGTGTTGCCTTCATTAGGTGAAAGTGGCATTCCAACGCTAACTTTTCAACAATTTGTTCATGGCTTGTTGCCGCAATATCAAATTATTAATGAAGCGCAACAAGAAGAAACTTTTTTAAGTGGTGAAAAAAATCTTAGTAATCGTTTAAAAAGTGGTTTACAATTGGTAGATTTTTTAGAAAAATATACTAAAAAAATCACTCTTTTCGGTCCCCTTTTCCAAGATTTAAAAGTTGACCAACAAGTTGTGATTGAAAAAAGTAAAATTCGTTATTGGTATCAAGAAACTAATATTGAATTACCAATGTATCAAAGAATGCAACTGTTGCAAACAAAGCTTTTGAAAAAAATTGGTGGCCTACAAAAAGATGAAGCTCGTAAAACTTGGGTAAAAGATGCTGTCGAAGAAATTATTGATGATGTCGTGGCTAATGATCCTGATTTTGAAGATAATGAAAAAAATGAAAAACGACTACGTCGCAAATTGGCACAACAAATTGTTGCTCAAAAATTCCGACCTTTATCCTTACGAATCAAACGCTATCGCTTTATCAATTACAATAAGCAATATTTGCATTTCTTACAATCAACTCCTGCAAAAATTTTGCAAGATAACGATATTACAACAGAAGATTGGCAAGAAAACTTATTAGCTACCCGACGTGCTTTTGGTCAAAAAGAACTCTTGCAAGAAGATGCCGTCTTGTTCTTTTTATTACAAAAAGCCATGATTCCTTTCACCCCTAAACAAAAAGCTCGTTTTATTTTTATTGATGAAATGCAAGATTTTTCTCCAGCGCAAGTGGCTTTATTACGGAAACTCTATCCACGAGCAAGTTTTAATTTCTGTGGTGATTTAAATCAAAAAGTCTTTGCTAACGAAAGTATTGTGCAGTTATTACCACATTTATTTACTAATGATGAAGTAAAAACTTATGAATTAACAACAAGTTATCGTTCTACTAGTCAAATTACTGAATTTGCTAATCATTTACTTTCAGAAGATAGTCTTTCAGAAACAACTGCTCGTGATGGTAATTTACCAATAGTTATCAGAGCTCACAGCCAACAAGGAGCTTTATCTTATTTGCAAAAACAATTATTACAAATCAATCAGCAACACCCTTACTGGCGAACAGCCATTATTGCTAAATCTCTAGCTGATTGTCAAGCTTTGTATGCACAATTATCTGATGAGTGGCAACAGAAAATTCAATTAGTGGCTTCTGAAGATGACTTTTTAAAACGTTCAGTAATTATTATCCCAGCCTATCTAGCAAAAGGGTTGGAATTTGATAATGTCTACCTTTGGGATATTAATTTCCAAAACTTTACAACTAGCCAAGACCAATTAATTTTATATACGATGGCTACCCGGGCAATGCATGAATTAGCTGTGGTTACTATTCAATCTGCTAGCCCACTTTTATCTGAAATACCTGAAAGTGCTTATTTATTGAAGGAAGTGTAAGAAATTTTACGGTTCAAAAAGGGGTGTCAAAATGAAAAAAAGGTTAAAAGTGTTTGTTTTTCTGTTTTTAAGTATAATTTTTCTAAGTGGTTGTCGAAAGCTAACAAGTGAATCTTTTGATGATGTAGGCAGAGGAATGACTGAACAAGAAGTCACGGAGATACTTGGAAAACCCTCAAAAAAGATTACTAAACAAACCGAAGTATCAGAAGAGATAAACTCTCATTATAAAACAGCTATCTCTATTTTAAGCATTGCAGATGAAAATAAATATTCTGATGAATACGAGTATATTTATAATCAAGCACTCAAACTAGGTGGGGTTAAAGAATTAATTGAACAAGGTAACTCAATTATAATTTATCAGTATAAATATAAAAAAGAACATTCTGATGGCAAGGGAATGCAACTACTTTTTGACACAATTTAAAAAGAGCATCTCATTTTAGTCATCTTTTTCCGGTAATCTACTGGTGAAAGGTGACCTAATTTC
>NZ_JARXWL010000024.1 GCF_029893325.1 Enterococcus sp. PF1-24 | reverse complement strand
GCTATCTAACTCCACAGGAGTTTGAAGACCTGTCAAAAAAGAAATTGGCATAGCCGTCTCTACTAAAATGTGTCCAAGATATTGACTCAAATCCACTATCTATGACCTATAGAATTGATTTTTTCAAAGAAAATACTAGCTTAGTTTCTACTGATTCTCAAACTGTAAATATTTATGTGCCTGTCTATGATATAGATCATTATCCTAATGATAAACTTTTTGACAAACTATGTGAATACAATATAGCTGAATACTCTTATGAGGAAACAACAAACATAATTGACTCCATAAAATATGACTATAAGCAAGCTTATCCTATATTAGAAGATAATTTTGTACCATAATTATTCATCGGATTTCTATTGCAATAATAGCTAACCTATCTAGTTATTTAAATAATCAAATAAACTATAAGAGGAACCTGCCTCGCAGATTCCTCTTAATCATTATTATTCAAACCAAAAAACTATCTTACGCCTAAGCTGGCAAGATAAAAGTCCATTACATAGTAGCGATGGTCGCTTCTTGAATAGCTAGATTTTTGATCTTTATATTTATTAATTAAGTTTTCTCGTTCTTCTGCCGTTACTTCTTCCCAGTCATTTTCTTTCATCCGGCAATACAAACGAAATGGCAAACCTTCACTTAAAACTTCTAGAAAGTCTGTTGGGTCGCCTGCTGCATGGTAATCTACATCCGTAAGTACTTCACCAACATAATTCATGTATTTTTCTGTCATAATAATCACCTTCCAAGTTAAAATATTCACAATAGATAACATAATCATTATACTAAATTTACAGAAAATTCTCAACCTTGAATCCGTTTTCTATAGTTGGCTATTAAAATACAAAACTAATTTTCATAATTTTATATTTTATAGAACAGAATAAACATATACCAGTCATTTATTTAACTAAGATTATTTTAAAATAACAGATTCCTTGCATTTCTGTTCTATAACAGAAAAAATATTTTTAAATTTTTTTAGAAATTTACTTTAATAACAAAATTCACTGATAAGTATTTGTTCAATATCTTACATTCTAAGCAAAAAAATAGGATATTTTATTTAATAGCTTAACTAGCCATTAAATGAAAATATCCTATTTCTATCTACATGATTAAACTGCTGCAACTAAAGCGGCTACGAATTTTTTCAAAACTTCTTCATCTTCGTCGTCTGCTTCATTTTCGATTTTAACTGTTTCAGCACCAGCTTTGGCACCAGTTTTAGCGAAAGCTTCAGCGAAATCAATTGCCGCTTGGCAGAAGTAGTCTGGATATAATTCGCTATCACCACTACCTACAACACCGTAAACTTTGCCAGCTAAATCTTGTTCTGGTAATTCTTCGTAGAAATCTTCTAAATCAAAAGGACGTTCGCCGTCGCCATCTGTATAAGTAGCTAAAACGCAAATATCAGCATCTTCGAAGAAATCTGCATCAGCATCATCAGCTTCCACGCGTTCTACTTCGATATCTAAATCTTTAAACGTATCTTCTAAAATTTCTGAAATTCCTTCTGTGTTACCTGTTGCACTTGCATAAACAATTTTTGCTAATGTCATAAGTCTTTTCCCTCTTTCAAATGAAATATATTGTTGCAACCGTAAACCCTTTCATTGAGTTACGATTTTAGCCGAAAAAAGTTTTTTTGTTCCCCTATACTATATCATAACCATCTTTTTTTTAAAGTATTTTTTTCCAATAGAAACGAAAAAAGTAGCCAAAATATCAGCCATAGCTAATTTTTGGCTACTTTTATAGTAATTAATAATTGTAATTGCGTTTTTCTAAAATTTTAGAGAAAACAGATAACGTATAACAGACAGCAAAATACATAATTGTCATCATCAAAAACATCGGAATAACATAATTAGTATTTTGACCGTAAACAATTTTAGCATTGTGAGTTAGCTCTGGTAGCGAAATAATAACTGCTAAAGAGGTATCTTTAATCAAGGAAATTAATTGGCTTAAAATCGCTGGAATCATTGATTTAAAAGCCTGCGGAAAAATAATGATAATCATCGTTTCCAGATAACTTAGACCAGTGGATAAACCTGCCTCCATTTGCCCTTTAGGCACCGCATTTAACCCCGCTCGGAAAATCTCTGATAGCATCGCAGATTCAAAAACAGTTAAGGCGACTACTGCTGACCAGAAAATATCAAATTTAATCCCTACTTGTGGTAAAGCAAAATAGGTGAAGAAAATAATTAGCAATAAAGGTAAATTACGAATTACATCAATTACTACGCCTAATATTTTTGAAAAATAAGGAATCTCAGCAAAGCGTAAGCTTCCCATAATTCCTCCGATAATGAAACTAAAAACAATTGAAAACAGAGAAACTTCAACAGTTACTTTTAAACCTTCTAATAAAAACTTGATGTTTACCCAAGAAAAAGCTTCAATAAAATCCATTTCGGTTTCCCCCTTCTATCCTTTTTTATTCCAACGCTTCTCTAAATAAGTCATGCCATAAGAAACGGGTAAAGTAATACATAAATAAAACAGTCCGACAATAATATAGGTATCAAAGGTGTTAAAAGTTTCACTTGCAATAATATCCCCTTGGTACATAATATCTAAGCCCGCCACCATTGCTAAAATGGAAGAATTTTTCACTAAATTGATAAATTGGCTTCCTAAAGGTGGCACCACAATTTTAAAAGCTTGCGGTAAAATAATATAAGTCATCGTTTCCGTATATGTAAAACCTTGCGATAATCCAGCTTCCATTTGCCCCACCGGTACCGTTTGAATCCCTGAACGCACTGTTTCAGCAATAAAGGCAGAAGTGTAAATCGTTAAGCCGATTACGCCAGCTTGAAAGCCATCAAAAGTAACGCCTAAAAACATTGGGATAACCACGTAGAAAAACATCACAATAATAATCAAAGGAATATTGCGGAAAAACTCCACATAAGCCTTCGCTAAAAATTTAATCAATTTGTTGTGGGACAATTGCAGAATTGCCATTAACGTCCCGATGATTAAACTGAAAAACAAGGCGATTAAACTTGCCATCAGTGTATATTTAAATCCATCTAAAAAGACTGATGAATAATTTTGAAATAATTCAACCATATTGACCCTCCATTTCATTTTTGAAAAACACGACTAACAAAAATAGCTCAATAAAAAATTGCTAGGCCATGCCATCATCATTATCGGGAAACCATTTATGATAAATTTCTTGATACTTGCCATTTTCGTGCATAGCAGCCAGAGCATCATTCACTGCTTTAGTGAAGTTGTCTTGCCCTTTATTAATGGCAATTCCGTAAGGTTCTTCGGTAAACGTCCCGCCAACTAAACCATAATCAGGATTTTCAGAAGACATCCCTAACAAAATGGCATTGTCGGTCGTCATGGTATCGCCCTGACCTGACTGTAAAGCCGTAAAACACTCTGCATAATTTTCTAACTCTAAAACTTTAGCATCAGGAGCAGCTATTTTAATATTTTCAGCTGGTGTCGAACCTTTTACCGCTAAAACCGTATGTTCAGCTGTTAAATCTTCTACTCTAGTAATTTCGCAATCATTTTTCACTAATAATGATTGCCCAGCATTAAAGTAAACATCTGAAAAATTAACTTGCTTCTGGCGTTCTTCGGTAATGGTCATAGTTGCAATAATGCTATCAATATTACCATTTTTTAACAAAGGAATCCGCGTTTTAGAAGTAACTTCTACAAAGGTCGCTTGGCCATCTTCTCCTAAAATTTCTTCGGTAATCGCCTTCGCAATATCAATATCAAAACCTTCTGTTTCTCCCGTAGCAATATTCATCATTCCGAAAAGCCGCGTATCATATTTCACGCCCCAAAAAATCTCATTGTTTTCTTTGGCTTGCTCTAAAACATCCAATTCTGCAACGGATTGTCCTTTACAGCTAGCTAAAGTCAACAGCGTCAGGGTAGCTACAAAGCTAAAAAATATTTTACTTATTTTTTTCATCAACAGACACCCTTTCTTAATGATTAATTACTTTACTAATAAATTGTTGCGCACGTTCATCTTTTGGTTGTGCAAAGAAAGCATCCACATCGCGGCTTTCTTCTAAAACTTGCCCTTCCGCCATAAAGATTACCCGGTCGGCCACTTCTTTAGCAAAGCCCATTTCATGCGTAACCACAATCATTGACATGCCTTCTTTGGCAAGGTCTTTCATAACTTTCAAAACATCACCAATCGTTTCTGGATCCAAAGCTGAAGTTGGTTCGTCAAACAGTAATAATTCAGGATTCATCGCTAAACCACGAGCAATCGCAATTCTTTGGCGTTGTCCCCCAGAAAGCATAGAAGGATATGAATCCTTTTTGTCATACATATCAACTTTCTTCAAAAACTTCTCGGCATTCTTGATTGCTGTCGCTTCATCTTGTTTTAACACTTTAATCGGAGCTAAGGTAATATTTTCCATTACCGTTTTATGTGGATACAAGTTAAAATGCTGAAAAACCATGCCGATGTTTTTACGAACTTCTGTCAATTTGATCTCTTTGCTGTTGACCTTTTTGTCGTGAAATAGTAATTCTCCAGAAGTTATCTGCTCTAAACCATTGATACAGCGCAGCATGGTACTCTTACCAGAACCAGAAGGACCAATTACAACAACAACTTCACCTTTTTCAAAAGATAAGTTAATATCTTTTAACGCATGGAATTTCCCATAGTATTTTTCCACATTCTTAAATTCGATCATTGCCATACTTCCCACACTCCTATAATCTATTTTTCAAAAATAAGAACAATTCTAATTTTCGAACTATTAATTAACATTATAAACAGATTAGAAAGAAATTGTAAAGTTTTAAATTATAAAAACTTTTTTTAGCTATTTTCTAATAATTTGAAAATTATTTTTTTCAGAGCTAGCTTTTCTATACAAATAGTTGTTTATCCCTAAAAAAAAAGGTAAGATGAAAGTAGACTGTAAAGCTTGTCTAGCGTAAAAAATATTTTTGCTTTCAATAGCTATGTTTCTCGTAAAATAGCTTTTCAAGGATATTTTTGTACTGGCAAACTTTTTCAAAAAATTTTATGTTTATATATGAGGTGTACAGGGTGAAAAATATTATTTTAACTGGTGATCGTCCGACTGGTCGCCTACATTTAGGTCATTACGTGGGCTCTTTAAAAACACGGGTAGCAATGCAAGAGGATTCAAATAATCAATTGAACATCATGATTGCTGACATGCAGGCGTTAACCGACAACGCTAAAAATCCAGCGAAAGTTGCTGAAAATATTTCGGAAGTCGCTTTAGATTATTTAGCTGTTGGTTTAGATCCAGAAAGAACCACACTGTTTATTCAATCACAAATTCCCCAGCTTTCTGAATTAACAATGTACTTTTTAAACTTAGTTAGTGTAGGACGAGTAAAACGCAACCCGACTGTTAAAGCAGAAATCCAACAAAAAAACTTTGGGGATAGCGTACCGACTGGTTTCTTTATTTATCCCGTTTCTCAAGCTGCTGATATTACAGCTTTTAAAGCTAATTTAGTCCCAGTTGGTGAAGATCAAAAACCAATGCTTGAACAAACTCAAGAAATTGTTCATAGCTTTAACCAAACTTACAGCGAAGTGTTAGTTTCACCAAAAGCGGTTTTACCTCCTAAAAATATGGGTCGTCTACCAGGAATTGACGGCAACGGCAAAATGAGTAAATCCTTAGGTAATGGTATTTACCTTGCAGATTCAGCTGATGTAGTTCAGAAAAAAGTTATGAGTATGTATACTGATCCAAATCACATTCACGTGGAAGATCCAGGTCAAGTAGAAGGCAATATGGTCTTTACTTATTTAGATGTTTTTGGTACAGATAAAGAAAAAATTCAAGAGTTGAAAGATCAATACCGTCATGGTGGTCTTGGAGATGTCAAAATCAAACGCTATTTAATAGAAGTTTTAGAAGCAGAGTTGGTGCCTATCCGCCAACGTCGTGAAGAATTCGCTAAAGATAAAGGCGAAATTATGAACATCTTAAAAGCTGGTAGTCAAAAAGCGGAAAAAGTCGCAGCTGCTACTTTAGATGATGTTAAAAAAGCGATGGGTATCGCTTATTTCTAAAAAGATCTACAAAGAGTTTAGGAAACTGAACTCTTTTTCTTTTGATTAATTGAAAAGCAAGGAGATGTAAATAATCGACTATCTTGATTACAATCAAAAAACAGCAGAACTATTGATTAATCAGCATACATTAAAAAATTATTTGGTTCACTTTACTCATGAAAAAGAAATTTTATCATTAGCTTTTTCTTGGGATTCACCATTAGACGAAGCAAACGATGACCGCTTTTTGCAAAAACTACTATTAACAGAAAAAAGTGAGAATATTCCTTTACTTCTATGTCCTGATGATTTTGATTTTAGTTGTACAATACTCCTTTTAAAAATTATTTTTACTGAAACAAAAGTAATTTGGGAGAAAGTTGGTTTTATTTCTTGGAAAAATTTTTCTGATGAAATATGTGCTACTACAGGTTATCGCGATTTTAATACTTGGCAAGCTCCAGATTATGAAAATTATAGTGCTGAATATGCCTTCAGTTATGCAACTGAAGCAAGATGGCAGGAACTTATTTCTGCTAACTGGCCAGAGGAACGTAGGCGTCGATTATTAAACTACTATTATCCTTATTTTAACGATGATAAAAATATTCAATGGCTTCCCTCATTAAACTGGCAATTTCACTTAGAAAATTATCAGAATATATTGTCAAAAATTCGCAAAAATTATTATCAACAACTGCTTAAAAAAATATAATAAGTAATATTAAGATATCCAAGAGTTAAAGTCGCTGAACTCTTTGGGTATCTTTTTCACCACTCTTCCCCAAAAATAATTCTAAAATTTCCGTCTTTCCTACTATTATAATAGTAATTTCTTGACATGTAGATGTAAGTTATTTCCCTTGCTTTCAATTTCTTTTTTAATTAGTTGACAAATCAACTAACCTCTCGTAAGATAGTTGATGAGTCAACTAATCAAAAGGAGTAGTTTATGAAAGCCAAAAATAACCTTGGTAGATTGATTTCCATCCTCTATCGCAAAAATCAAGTCTACCTAAATGAAATTTTAAAACCTTATGACATTTCCTCAACTGAACAACCTATTCTTATGTACCTTTACAACAACAACGGTGTAACTCAGGAAGAAATTGCCACTTATTTACAGATTGATAAGGCTTCTATGGCTCGCAGTATTCAATCTTTAATGAAAAAAGCCTATGTTAGTAAAGAAAAAGATGTTCATGATCATCGTTGTAATAAAATTTCTTTAACCAAAAAAAGTATTGATATTCGTGACAGCTTGATAGAGGAATTGGATCATTGGAACGCTACCCTACTTGCTGATTTTACACTTCATCAACAAGATGAAATCCTTGATACTTTACAAACATTAGTTGAAAAACTTGAAAATTTAGATTTAAAGGAGAAAAAAATTAAATGACAGAAATAGAAAATCCCTTAGGTACAGAAAAAATTTCAAAATTATTAATCAAATTTTCAATTCCTGCAATTATTGGTATGTTAGTTAATGCTCTTTATAATATTGTTGACCGAATTTATATCGGTAATGCTGAAGGTTTAGGTGGTAACGGCTTAGCCGGCATTACTATTGGTTTTCCAATTATGATTATCTTATTAGCAGTTGGTTTGCTTTTTGGCGTTGGCGGCGCAACTTTATTTTCTATTCGCTTAGGTGAAAAACGACCACAAGAAGCTGAAAAAGCTTTAGGTAATGCCTTTTCTTTATTAGTTATCAGCGGCTTAGTGCTGATGATTTTAGGCCAACTATTTTTAACACCTGTTTTAAAAATGTTTGGTGCTAGTGAAGTTGTCTTACCTTTTGCCATTGAATATATGCGAATTATTTTCTTTGGTGCAGTTTTTCAAATTGTTAGCTCGGGGTTAAATAATTTTATGCGAGCTGATGGTCAGCCACAGTTGGCGATGGTTACCATGTTTATGGGAGCGGGCGTTAATATTATTTTAGATCCCATTTTTATTTATGTTTTCAACATGGGTATGTCCGGCGCGGCTTTAGCAACGATTCTTTCACAATTTATTTCAATGGTTTGGATTCTAATTTACTTTTTTGGTAAAAAAGCCCATCATCGCTTGCAATTCAAAAATATGAAAATTGAAAAATCAATCTTTTTTGAAATTACCGCACTGGGTTTACCAAACTTTTTAATGCAATTAGGCAACAGCTTATTAAATATTGTTTTAAATGTTAACTTACATGCTTATGGCGGCGATATTGCAGTTTCTGGTATGGGAATTGTTAACAGTATTCAAACGATTTTACTTATGCCAATTACTGGTTTAGTTCAAGGAACACAACCTATCGTCAGCTTTAACTTTGGCGCAAAAAAATTTAGCCGTGTGAAAGAGGCACAAAAATTAGCAATCACAGCAGCCACGATTATTGTAATTATCGGTTGGATTGTTACGCGTTTATTCCCAAAAGTTTTAGTTGGTTTGTTTAATCGTGAACCAGAATTATTAAAATTCGGCACTTTCGCTTTAAAAACTTGGTTTCTATTATTACCAGTTATCGGCTTTCAAATCGTTGCTTCTAGCTATTTTCAAGCAACCGGCCGTACTCGTTCAGCAATCTTTTTAACATTAACGCGACAAATGATTTTTCTAATTCCAGCAATTTTAATTTTTTCAAACATTTGGGGCTTAGAAGGTTTGCTTCACGCTGCACCATTTGCCGACGGTATGGCGGCTTTATTAACAGGAACTTTTTATTTTATTAGTCTAAAACAATTAACTACAAAAAATGAAGAAACTTCAGTTGTTGAAGTTTAATAAGAAAAGCTTATGAGATTGAGATAATAAAAAAACTGTACAGCATAATTTGCTGTACAGTTTTTCTATTTAAAGTCCCATAATTTCTTTCTTTTTACTGTCAAACTCTTCTTGTGTCAAGATTCCTGAATCTAATAAATCTTTCAATTTTTTAAGAGCTTCTATTTGTTCATCAAAAGACAATGACTGCTGTTTCTGTTCCCCCTGCAGCCCTAAATTTTGCACCATATTCATCCCAAAAAGCATACCACCTGAATCTCCTAAACCACGCTCCTTAATCCCTTGAGAAATATTTTGTTGTGCCATAACATTTGAAGTTTTTTGACTTACTTCATCATAAGCTTTCAAATTCATTTTTGTGGTAGTAAATTGTTTAACTATTTCTCGAGATTCAGGAGAAAAATCAATACTTTCAATTCCTACTTGAATTATTTCAAAACCAAAACGTTCATTCCAAGTACCAGCATTCATGCTGTCATTTAATATTTGATACGCAATATTATTTACTTGCGAAGGTAATTGTGAAATTCTATAGTCAGTTGATAAAGAATTTAAGGCAAACGTAAATGATTGCAAAAACTCTGAAAGAATTTGAGATCTAGTTTTAGGGTCATTAAAAGAATAGTAGTTAACATTTGCTGGAACATAATTTTCAATAAATTTCACTGGATCAGTTACTTTCACAGAAAAAGTTCCAAATGCAACAATTTCAAGATCGGTACCATAAAACAAATCATTATATATCATAGGTCCTTTCGTCCCAAAGCGTAAATCTCTAATTTCTCGTAAATTTACAAAAGCAATTTGTTTCTGTTTAGATGATTGTCCTCCATAGCCAACTCTATCTATGGCTTGACCAACAATAGCACCAAGACCATCACCATTAAAAATACTTGCTTCTCCATTTTGATATTCATAACCACCTGGAGTTGTGATAATTTCTTCAATTCCGGACCGACTAAAAATAAAAGCAGCTGTATTTTCAGGAACAAATATTTTTGATCCATTAGAAATTACACCATCAGAATAATAAAAATTATTGCCTCTACCATTGTTCGCTTGCTGAATAACTCCGGGAACAACAGCAGATTGTTCATCAAAAGGAGCAGCAGTTATTACCTCTTTCCATTGATCTGCCAGCGTTCCGCTAATTGCATCAGTAATACTCTTAATAATAGCCACTAATAACTCTCCTCGCTTTACATTAATTTATAGTTGTTGCTGAGAATCACAATATTTACAATGAACAATTTTACCACTATTTCCCGAAATAGGAGCACCACAAGATGTGCATTTTTTAGCAACCTTTTCCTCTTGAGCACCTCTCCTTTTTCTTTTTGGAGCTGATGTAACTGTTCCGTTTGGTGTAAAGATACTTTTTTCAGCTAAAACAGAAAAAGTCTCTTTAAAACGATCAACAGTCTCCTCTAAAGTCCCCGCAAACTGGTCAGCCATAATTGCCATTTGGCTAATTTCAGCCACGTCAAAATCTGAAGATCTATTCACTAATTCTGAAATATTATATAAATATTGTTCTGCCTCTTTTTTACTTTGAAATCTAAATTCTTCTGAAGTTCCATCAATAAAATATATTTCCAATTTATTAATGGAACCATTTTTTCTTCTAAAAAAAAATTTGTGGTTGGTCTTCAAATACCTTAATTTGATTAATAGGATAGCGCTGAATAGTTTTAACTTTACCAAAAAGACCTTTACTAATCCAAATCAAATTTAAATTTGTTAATAAAAGCTCATCATTAAGTGTTGATGACTTACCTTGAGCAATTCTTTCATTTTTCATAATCAAAGCTTCATTTTGTTGTAACTTATATTCTGACATCTTTTTCTCCTATACTCAAAAATTTGTCTCTCTTCTTAAATAAGATTTTATCATATAGCGCTTCATTGCAAAAGCTTTTAAAAAACAAAACTATATCTTTCATTTGGTTTCATGCACACTTTCCGCTATAATAGCTTTTAGAAGCAATACACCATTTTACGAGGAAGTGCTAATCATGAAACTTGGTTTTATTGGAACAGGAAATATGGCAACTGCAATTATTCAAGCAATTGTTGCTAAAGAATTTATAAAAGGTTCACAATTATATTTATACGATATTCATTCTGAAAAATTAGCTGAACTATCTGCAACAATCGCTAGTCAAACTTGTGCTTCTACTAAAGAAGTGGCTGAAGCTGTTGATTTTCTAATTTTATCAGTGAAACCAAATATGATTGAAACAGTGTTATCAGAAATTAAAGAAACCATAACAACAAAAAAAGTTGTCGTCGTTTCCATCGCTGCCGGAATTACTTTAAATCGCTTAGCAGAGTTTATCGGCACTGAAGAAACACCTATCTTGCGAGTGATGCCTAATGTCAATGCGATGGTTGGTGCGGGAGCGGCGGCGGTAACTGGTAATTTAGCGGTAACCAAAGAACAGCTTACCTTCATTATTGATTTATTCAACACTGTCGGCAAGGCTTGGGAAGTTGCCGAAAAAGATTTTTCTGCCTTTACTGCTTTAGCTGGCAGCTCACCTGCCTATACTTATCTTTTTATTGATAGCTTAGCTCGCGCTGGTGTCAAACATGGATTAACGAAAGAAAATGCATTAGCTTATGCAACGCAAGCTGTTTTAGGCAGTGCAGAAATGCTTCAATCCTCAAAAGAAAATCCATGGAGCTTAATCGACAAAGTTTCCTCCCCTGGCGGAACGACGGTAGCTGGTTTATTAGCTTTAGAAGAAGAAGCCTTTATTGCAACCGTAGTTAAAGGCGTAGACGCTACTATTGTCCGCGATGAAGAAATGAAAAAAATGCTATAAAGTGGATTAAAAAAGCTGGGAAGTAATTAAAAAAATTACTTCCCAGCTTAAAATTTATTCTCCTCGCCACTCTAAAAAGAATTCCTCTAAAAATTCTTCCATAAATTGCTTACGGCGCTTGGCTTCTTTTTTTCCATAATCAGTTTTCATAGTATCAGCAATTAACAATAATTTTTCATAAAAATGATTAATCACGGTTGAACCCTTGCGATAATCAGTTTTATTTTGATAATCAATCGGTGAAATTGCTGGATCATAAATTGGATGGCCCTTACTACCACCATAATAGCTGGTTCGCAAAATGCCAAATGCTCCTAAAGCATCAATGCGATCAGCATCTTGAACAATTTTTCCTTCCAAACTTAATGGCTCAGCTAAACCATCAAGTTCTTTAGAATAAGACATATTTTTTATAATATGAATAATTTCATCAATTTCTTCTTTTTGAAAATCAGCTGCTACTAAAAAATCTTGTAGTTCTTGATAAGCCTTTTTTTCATTAGTAACTAGTTTGTCATCAACGGTATCATGGAGATAAGCCGCTGCTAAAACAATTAATTGGTTGGCTCTAGGTTCCGTGACTAAAATTTTTTCTGCTGATTTAACCACTCGTTGAATATGGTCCATCCCGTGTCCTGTCTTGTCTTGCTGCATTTTTTCTTCAGTAAATGCGATAACTTTTTTTATTTTTTCTTCCATATAATAGTCTAATCCTTTTAAATAGTCTAATCCTTTTAAAATTTATTTTCGTAAGATTTTTTCCATAACTTTGCCTTTAGCTAGTTCATCAATTAGTTTATCTAAGTAACGGATTTTTTGCATTAATTCATCTTCAATTTCTTCAACGCGATAGCCACAAATCACACCTTTAATCAGCTTAGCGTTTTCATTAAAAGCTGGTGCTTCCGCAAAAAAATTTTCAAAATCCACTTGTTCAGTTAGTTGTTGCTGTAAGGATTCTGCTTCATAACCAGTTAACCAAAAAATAATTTCATCGACTTCAGCTTTTGTTCGCCCCTTTTTTTTGGCTTTTTGAAGATAAAGTGGATAAACACTTGCGAAAGGCATACTATAAATTCGTGGTTTTTTCATCTGAATCACCCTTTCTACTTTGTTAACTATTACTACTGATTAGTATACTTTTATTTATAAAATTTTACTAATACTATTTTTCAGCCATAATAAAAAGCTCTCCCTGTTTTTCAGGGAAAGCTTTTTAAGTTAACAAATTATTCAGTGATGCCATAAACTGGATAGTAAATCCCTTTTAAATAGTTTAATAAATACTGTGGGTTCAAGGTTTCTCCAGTAGCGTCTATCATTAATTGATTTGGTTTTCTTGAAGCACCGTATTGGTGAATATTTTTGGTTAACCAATTCAAAATCGCTGAATAATCATCTGAAGCCAAAATAGCATCAAAATCCAGCTCTTTTTTCATGCTATGATGCAATTGCGCGGCATACATATAACCTAAAGCATAAGACGGGAAGTAGCCGAAACTAGCGCCCGACCAATGAACATCTTGTAAAATACCCGTTAAATCATTTTCCGGTGTAACGCCTAAATACTCTTGATATTTTTGATTCCATAAAGCTGGCAACTCAGCCACTGACACATTTTCATTAAAAATCAGTTTTTCAATTTCATAACGAATAATAATATGAATCGGATAAGTTAAACTATCTGCTTCAATTCGAATTAAACTGGCTTTCGTTTCATAAAGGGCTTTATAAAAAGTTTCAAAATCAATATCATCAAAGGTACCTTCTGTACATTCTTGTAAAAACGGATATTGTTTTTTCCAAAATTCACGATTACTTCCAATAATTAATTCATTAAATAAGGATTGCGATTCATGAATCCCCATTGAAGTTCCTTCACAAAGAGAAGTATAAGCATATTTTTTATCAATGTTTTGTTCATACATGCCATGGCCGGCTTCATGAATCAAACCAAAAATTGCCACGGTAAAGTTTTCTTCGTTCCAACGTGTCGTGATTCGTGCATCTTCCAGATTAACACCTAACATAAACGGATGAACGGTATCATCTAAACGACCACGGGTAAAATCAAAACCTAAATCAGCAATAACTTTACGAATAAATTTTTCTTGTTGATAACGTGGTACTCTTCGAGATAAAAAGTCTTTTTGCGGCGCCTTACCAGTAGTTAGTTTCTGACGAATCTCTGTAATCCCTGCTAATAATTCAGCAAAAACTTTATCGAGTTTTTCAGTTGTCAAGCCCGGTTCGTATTGATTCAACAAAACATCATACGGCGTCTTTTCATCTTTCTGCCACAAAGGAATAAAGTCTTTTGTTAAGTTGATATTTTTGGTTAAAGCCTCTGCAAATAATGAAAAGTCTTTTGCTCCTCTGGCTTTTAACCAAGCACTATTAGCTGTTGACACTGCTTTGTTAAGCTCTAACATTTTAGCACTAGGAATGGCATGATTACGTTGGTATTCTTCAGCAACTTTTTGATAGGCGGCTAAGCCGACTTCTGAAAGTTCCTCTTGATGTTCTGCAAAATAATCAAGATAAGCTTTCATTTCAGGGCCAACTTCTTCTTTAAAACGCTTTTCAGCTAAATAACCAACAACTTCTCCTCGCGCTTCACTAGCAGCTTGAGGCATCCCAGTTTGATTATCCCATTCTAAAACAGCTAATGCTTGCCGTAATAAGTCAATTTCTTTTAGTTTTTCTAAAAATGCTTGTTCTTTCATGACTTTGCCTCTTTTCTATCTGTTTAACTATTCTTCAACACGCGGTTGACGTGGCGGACGTTCTCCCCAATATTGGAATAAATCCGTTCGTAAAGCCCCATTATACAGCTTACGTTTTTTAGTGGCTTTATTCCCAAAAGCTATTTCAAACCCCATATCACTAGTTAAAATATATTTACTCCAAGTTTTTAGCGGACGAAAAACGGTCCCCATCTCTTTATATAATTGACGAACCGTTTCTTCTTCCCCTAAACGCTCACCATAGGGCGGATTTGCCACAATTACGCCATATTCTTTGGTAGTTTTGAAATCTTTCACTGCTTGCTGTTTAAATTGAATCGAGTCACCTAAACCAATTTCTTCAGCATTGGCTTGAGCGATTTCAATCATTCTGCCATTGATATCTGAACCAGCAATATCCAGTTCAATATCATAATCAGCTGCCTCTTCCGCTTTCGCACGTACTTCTTCAAAAACTTCTGGAGCAAACCATGACCAACTTTCACAAGCAAATTCTCGATTGAAACCTGGGGCAATATTATGACCAATTAAAGCCGCTTCAATACATAAAGTTCCTGAACCACAAACTGGATCATAAAATGGTCGATCTTTTCGCCAATTGGTTAACATAATTAAAGCTGCCGCCATGTTTTCTTTCAATGGCGCGCCACCTTTTTCTAAACGATAACCTCGTTTAAATAAACTTGGACCAGTAGTATCTAAAGTAATAATCGCGTGATCTTTTAACAAAGCGACTTCTAATTGAAATAAAGCACCGGTTTCAGGAAAAGGTACGCTAGCTGGGCGATGATAAACTTGACGTAAGCGTTCAACAATCGCTTTTTTAGTAATCGCCTGACAATCTGGCACACTGTATAATTTAGATTTAATTGATTTACCTGCTACTGGAAAATTGGCATCCAATGGTAAAAAATCTTCCCACGGCAATGCTTTGACTTTTTCAAATAACTCATCAAAACTAAAAACATCAAATTCACCAACCACGATTTTTACCCGATCAGCTGTGCGTAACCACAAATTAGTGGTTGCAATGGTTTCCATCGTTCCTTTAAAACGTGCCCGACCATTTTCCACCTGACACTCAATACCTAAATCTCTTAATTCCTTACCCACTAATGCTTCAATACCACTAGCAGCTGTTGCTATTAAACTAAATGTTTGATTCTTATCCATCTATTTTTTCCTCATCTTTTAATTTATCTTTATACTTCCTCTATCATACACAATTCTGTTGGCGCTGGCTATCTTTTCGTCGCAGATAAAGGGCTTTTTGCAAATAAAAAAACCTTCACAACACTGTTGGAAGGAATCCCTGAAATTATGATTTTCTATAAGCCATGTTCTGTACCGAAATAGACTCAGGGAGAATCTACTTCAGTGGTGATCATCTATCTCCAGTTTTCACTGGCTCTTCTTTTCGTTCAATTCCTACTTAGAAAAGCGCCCCTACCATTGTTTGGGTTGCTCGCTCGAGGGGTTTACCGCGTTCCACCGTTTGGATTTCTCCAAACGCTTCGTCACTGTGGCACTTTCAAGAATACTCCAGCATAGCCAAAGACCTTAGCTGTTTTTTCTGCCGTTACTCTAAAAGAGTACCTTAGCTTATGGTTTCGCTAAGCACGAACACTACAAGCATCGCAGCTTGTGCGAGCATGGACTTTCCTCAGCTTGTTCAAACAAACCGCGATTACCTGAAAATCATAAAAACGTTATTGCTTTCGTTTAAAATAAACGGGTTTTTTCCATGTCAGAACTATTATTATCACTTAAGCTATCACGTTTTGTTGTTTCCGCAGTAGCTGAAGGTGAAGAATAGTTATTATTATCTAATTTTTTACCGAATACTTCTCGTTCAAGATTAGATAAACGTTTTAAAATATCAAAATTTGTTACCGCAGAACTTTTTGGTTCTGGAGCTGCTGGACGAGTTGGTGCAGCTGCACTTGGCATCACACCGCCTTTACCAGATTGTGTAAGTTTAGCGCTTAAGCGATCATTTTCTTCTTGTAAAGCAAGAATTTGCTTATTAAAAGAATCGTAGTCTTTAATTACATTATCTAAAAATTCATCCACCTCAACTGGATCATAGCCACGCATTTTTTGTTTAAATTCTTGCTGCAAAATATCTTTTGGAGAATAAATTAAATTTGCCATTTCCACACCTCATTAAACATATTATTGTTGAAACTTTTTTTTCAGTTTCAAATAATCTTTCATTTTAATTAATTCCAGACTAACTACCTCGTACAATTGTAACGAAAAATCATTAGAAAAGCAAATATTAATTAGGTTTTCCCAATAGGCTCCGCTAGTTTTTTTAATTATCTTCGTAAAATTCTTCTTGGCTAGCTACCACATTTTGTAAATCATCAAAAGTTATTTGAAAAATTTCATAAGGATAATTCTCTTGAAACTGTTTAGCTTCTTTTAAAAAGAAAGATGTTTTACCCGGAGACTCTTCATCATAAACCAATAACACCCCACCCGAATGCTCTAATAAAAAACGTGAATGATTGCGGAGTTGTTGTGGAGATTGATAGCTTTGATTACTGGTACTATTGACGTAGTCAGCTTGTTGCTTAATTTTTGTCAATTTCTCTTGATTATTTTCTTTCCATTGATTACCGAAATCAGCAAAGGGTAAAATCACTCCTAAATGTAATTCAGGATAGTCTTCTTTCATCGCTAAAACAACTTCAGCTCCCCACATTTCCACGCCTAATTGGCCGGCAACTAACACCCACTCCAGCCCTTCTTCTACTAAAGTTTGCAACTGACTTTGCAAAGCACTCTTAATCACAGCTACTTTAGGGTCATCTTCTTTAAAAATTCCTAATTCATAGCTACGATACCCAGAAATTATTAAGGTTTTTATTATCTTCATCTTAGTCAGTTTCCTTTCTAATCACTTTTTTGGTATAATAATCAGTAAGTATTTCAAATACATTACAATGAAAGTATGATATTTATGGTATTTCACTATCCTAACGGTCAGCCTCATCTCAATAATGCAGCAAACCTTAGGAAATCTCAAGCAAAAGAAAAAATAAATTTTGCCAATCGCGGCATGAATTTTGAAGAAGCAATTAATCAAAGCAACGATTATTATTTGAATCATCAAATCGCTGTTATTCATAAAAAACCAACGCCGATTCAAATTGTTAAAGTTGATTATCCACGGCGCAGTGCAGCAGTTATTAAAGAAGCTTATTTCCGTCATGCTTCAACAACTGATTATAACGGCGTTTATCAAGGATTTTATCTTGATTTTGAAGCCAAAGAAACGAAAAATAAAACTTCTTTTCCATTAAAAAACTTTCATGAACACCAAATTAAACATATGCAAGATTGCCTTGCACAAAAAGGAATTTGTTTTGTTTTAATGTGGTTTTCAAGTTTAAACCGCTGTTTTTTCTTAAGCGCTGAAATTTTAATCAATTATTGGCACTTACCAGATGGAAAAAGTTCAATTTATCTAAAGCAAATTGAAGAAGAAGGTTTTGAAATTACGATGGGGGTTGCCCCGGTTCTGCCTTATTTAAAGGCTGTTGATCAATTTATTGCAAGTAAAAATTAACACTTAAAGTGAGTAACTTATAAACAAATTTACCAAAGGAGCTAACAATATGTCTGACGATCAAATGACTTCACGTATGTCTCGCCATGGAAATGACTCGAAAAAAAGTTCTAGTGGCCCGTCAAAATCAGTGAAAAAAAATAAAAAACCTAAAAAGAAAAAAACAATGGGTGGAATTATCCTCCGAATTTTTATTGGGCTCTTTTTAATTGCCTGTGTCGCTTTTATCGCCGGAGTTGGTGTTTTTTGGTACTATGCCAAAGATGCTCCAGAACTTTCTTTTGATAAATTAGATGATACGGTTTCTTCTAAAATTTACGATAATCAAGGAAACTTATTACAGGATTTAGGGGCAAATAAACGCGAGAAATTTTCAGCCGATGAGATGCCACAAGTTTTAATTGATGCAATTGTTTCAGTGGAAGACCGCCGTTTTTACAATCACCCTGGGGTTGACCCGATTCGAATCGCAGGTGCCTTAGTCAGCAATGTCTCTGGTAGTAGCAGTGGTTTACAAGGTGGTAGTACCTTAACTCAGCAATTAATTAAGCTTTCCTTCTTCTCTACTGATGTTTCTGATCAAACGTTAGCGCGAAAAATTCAAGAAGCTTGGATGGCTTATCAATTAGAACAACAAATTTCCAAACAAGAAATTATTACTTATTATAGTAATAAAGTCTTTATGTCAAACAACTATTATGGCATGAAAACTGCTGCTAAAAAATATTATGGTGAAGATGCGCTAAACAATTTAACGATTGCCCAAGCAGCAACTTTAGCAGGAATCCCGCAAGCACCTAGTGATTATAATCCTTATCTTAATCCTGAAGGCACTAAAGAACGACGAGATATTGTTCTCTTAACTATGAAAAACAATGAAAAAATTACTGAAGCTGAATATCAACAAGCGGTAGCTACACCCGTTGAAGAAGGCTTGCTTCCAATGGAAAGTACAACACCAGAAGATGTCCATAAGCAAAAAGTTATTGATCCTTATTTAAAACAAGTAATTATTGAAACTGAAGAAAAATATAATAAAAATGTCTATACAGATGGCTTAGAAATCCATACTAATTTGGATTATGCCGCTCAAGAAAAATTATATGATATGGTTAATACTGACGAATATGTTGCCTTTCCAGATGATGAAATGCAAGTTGGTGCAACCGTTGTTGATGTTAATACTGGTAATGTAGTGGCTCAAATTGGTGGACGCCATATTGCTGAAGATGTTACTTATGGTTTGAACTTAGCGGTTAACACTGGTCGTGATTTCGGTTCAACAGTAAAACCAATTACTGATTATGCTCCAGCTATTGAATTTTTAAACTATTCTACAGGAAAAATCATTCGTGACGAACCTTTCAAGTTTAAAAGCTCTGGCTTCGATGTGAATAATGACGATCGTAGTTATTTATACGATATTACTATGCGAACGGCTTTATACTACTCTCGAAATGTCCCTGCTGCTAAACTCTTTGAAGAAGTTGGCAAAGATCAAGTTTCTGGTTTCTTAAGAGGCTTAGGAATTGAATATTCACAAATTCAAGATGCTAATGCTTATTCAAGTAACACTGCTGTTCAAGATGATACCAAATACGGTGCTTCTTCTGAAAAAATGGCAGCGGCTTACGCGGCTTTCGCTAATGGTGGTACTTATTATAAACCTTCTTATATTAGTGAAATTGTTTATCAAGATGGTAGTCGTTCAGTTAACCCAGATACAGGTACTAAAGCCATGGAAGAAACAACCGCTTATATGATTACTGATATGCTAAAAGATGTCTTTACTTTAGGAACTGGTGCACAAGCGCAAATTTGGAACCTAAATCATGCCGGTAAAACCGGAACTTCTAATTATACCGAAGATGAACTTGCAAATTTAACGGTGCCTTATGCTTATGGTGCCGTACCTGATAGCAACTTTGTAGGCTACACCAAATACTACTCTTTAGCTATTTGGACGGGTTATAATGATAAACAACATCCAATTTTATCCAATGGGCAAAATGTTGCGATGCATCTTTATCGGGAGTATATGGAATATTTATCTGAAAATACCGAAAATGAAGACTGGGAAATGCCAAATGGCTTAACTCAAATTCGTGGTGAACTTTATCTGAAAGGTTATGAAAATCAAGGAAACTATTCTCCAAGCAGTTCTGTTAGCTCATCCACTACCGAAACATCAGAAACTGATTCTAGTGAAACAACTTCTGAATCTACGACAACGGAAGAACCTTCTTCTAGTAGCGGTGGTTCTAGCAGTTCTAGTAGTACCACTGAACCTTCTTCTTCAGAAGAGCCTGTTCCAGAGCCAACACCTGATCCGGAACCAGAACCCGAACCTGTTCCAGAGCCAATAATAGAATAGCTCTTTAAAAGAATTACGCAAAAAAGCATGAAATCAACTTCTCAAGTTGATTTCATGCTTTTACTTTTCTTTTAATTAACTAAAGCCATTGAATAAAAGCTGTTTTATCTTGTTGGTTATAACCAGCCTTTTGATAAAAATTCAGAGTGCTTTCTTCTTTTGCCCCCGTTAAGAGCATTATTTTATAACAATTGGCAGCCTTGGCTATTTCAGCAGCTGCTTCAAGCAACTGTGTCCCGTAGCCCTTTTTTCGATAAGCGATATCAGTAATTACATTTTCTATCAAAGCATAAGGCTGTTGCTTTCGCGTTAAATTAGGTATAACGACAATCACACAGGAAGCAATCAATTTTCCACCAACGAAACCAGCTAAAATATGATGATTATCATCAGCCATAATTTTTTCCCAAATCGTTGCAAGCTGTGAATCTTGACTAGGCATTTGATTATCATGTAGTTGAGTGTAAAGCTGCAATAAATCTAATAAGTCGTCTTTTAACACTTCTCTTATTAGCAAAATAACACCTCACTAAAAAATTAATTAACTCACTTTTAAGCGCGACATGCCGTCTTGACATCTTGATAGTAACGGACAAATTTCACATTTGGGTGCCCGCGCTAAGCAATGATAGCGACCGAAAAAAATCATCGTATGATGAGCTTTAATCCATAAATCTTCAGGAATTTTTTTCATTAAGCTTTCTTCAACTTCCATGACAGTAGCTGATTGTTTACAAATTCTCAAGCGCTTAGAGATTCGCTCAACATGGGTATCCACAGCAATTGCCGGAATCCCAAAGGCATCGCCTAAAACGACATTTGCCGTTTTGCGCCCCACCCCTGCTAACGACATTAATTCTTCGCGCGTTTGCGGAACTTCTCCACCAAAGTTTTCAATTAATTGGCGACTACAAGTTTTAATATTTTTGGCTTTATTTCTATATAAGCCAATCGTTTTAATTTTTGCAATAACATCATCCATTGGCGCTTGTGCCAAAGCTAGTGGTGTTGGATAAGCCGCAAATAGCGCTGGTGTAGCTTTATTTACAGAAACATCTGTAGCTTGTGCACTTAAGATAACTGAAATTAACAGCTCAAAAGCATTCTTATGAACCAATTCACCATGGGCTTCAGGAAATAATTCCATCATAATCGCTAATACTTCTTGAGTTTTAGCTTTACTAATCACCTTTTTTCTCCCCCTCATCTAACCAATTGTACAGGCTAACTTTAGGTAAATCTTTTTGCGGTACAAATTTTTCCTCTTTTTGTAATAATATTTCTTTTCTTTTTTGTTGTTCTGCTTGAACTTGGGCTTTAGTAGTAATATTTTTACGTTCCCAAGATAGCAAAACTCGATCAACATATTTTAAACTATACGCTTGATTTAAAACGGCTTCTCTTAAAGCCAATATAATTAAATCAACGCTATATTCATCATCATCTATCCACTGACCAATTTGCTGATATTCCATTGGTGATAAAGGTCTGCCAAATTCCGCTTCAAAACTTTGATATAAGCTTTGTTCCGCTGTAGCTTGCGTTTGCTGCACTTGTTCTTTTTCTTGTGTTTCTAAAAGTAGAGCCAACTGACTATAAATTTGGCTTAAATCATAATAATCATTTTGTTGCCCTTGTTCATTGACGCCACTATTAATCGTAATTGCCTGCTTCTCTAGCAATTGCTCTAACAGTAAATAAACCCGATCCTGGGTAATTCCCATTTCCGTTGCTAATGAAACTAAATCAGGAAAATTATCTCCTTGCATATTTTTACGAACCAGCTGAAGCCATAACATCATTTCTTCATTAGTTAAACCTAATTTGCTATAGTTTGCTAACAGTAAGTTAGAAACTGATATTTGCCCAGCATTTATATATGCGAAAAACCGATCCATACAACTTTCCTCACTTCTGAAATCTTTAATCTAATAACCATAAGTATACAAGAATTTTTAGAAAAAATCATGCTTTATATTTTCTAGCACTCTCCGTCTCTGAATATTTTTAAATCTTAAATTTTTGTTCGCTTTACAAAACAGAACATTTGTTCGTATAATGTATTTAATAAGTAGTTATCTTCCCTACTAAATTATGAAAAAAAATGCGATTACAATGAAAGAGATGATGATTATGGAGGAAATTGATTATTCAAAAGAACCACTAAGAGATATTTTTTTAATTGATATTAAATCTTTTTATGCTTCGGTAGAATGTGCCGCTCGTAATTTAGATCCTTTACAAACTATGTTGGTAGTAATGTCAACTGCCGAAAACACCGGCAGTGGCTTAATTTTGGCCTCTTCTCCTAAAGCAAAAGAGGTCCTTGGTATCTCCAACGTCACTCGCGCCAATAATTTACCAGATCATCCTGAATTATATAAAGTGCCACCTCGTATGAAACTTTATATTCGTGAAAATTCAAAAATAAACAATATCTTCCGCCAATTTGTAGCAGAAGAAGATTTGTTAGTTTATTCAATTGATGAGTCGGTTTTAGATGTCACCCAAACCCTTAATTTGTTTATCCCTGATGAAACTCTGACACGTAGTGAAAAGCGCCAAAAGTTAGCGAAAATAATCGCTGATAAAATTTATCAAGAAACACATCTTTATATTACCGTTGGCATCGGTGACAATCCTTTATTGGCAAAACTAGCCCTTGATAATGAAGCCAAAGAAACAGCACAGCGAATTGCTGAATGGACCTATCAAGATGTCCCTACAAAAGTATGGCAGATTGCAAATTTGACTGATTTTTGGGGAATTAATCGTAAAATGAAGAAGAATTTTGAACAAATGGGTATTTATTCCGTTAAAGAGTTGGCTCATAGTAATCCTTATTTATTAAAAGAACGCTTTGGCATTATGGGGTTACAATATTATTGTCACGCCAATGGCATTGATCGTACGATTATTTCTGAAGGCTTAGTCCCTAAAGAAAAATCTTATGGCAACAATCAAGTTCTCCACCGCGATTACTATTTGCAAGCAGAAATTGAAGTGGTAGTAAAAGAAATGGCGGAACAAGTGGCGGCTCGTATTCGCCGGCATGGTTGTCAGACCCAATGTGTTCATTTATATATTGGCGCTTCAAAAACCGAAACTAAAAAAAGTTTTAGTCACCAAATGAAAATTCCCGCAACCGACAATACAAAAGAACTTATTCAGCATTGCCTTTTTCTTTTTCGCAAATATTATCAAGGTCAAGTTGTTCGACACGTAGGTGTTACTTACTCTAAATTGATTTTTACGACTGGCATACAGTTAAGTTTATTTGAAGCTCCTGAAAAAATTTTGGCAGATGAACGTTTAGATACTATTATTGATCGTATTCGTCAAAAATACGGCTTTACCGCAATTGTTCACGGCACAAGTATTTTACCTGGTAGCCGTAGTATTGCTCGTGCCAATTTAGTAGGTGGTCACGCGGGAGGAATGGATGGAATAGATAATTATGAGTAATTTTTTTGAACATTATCAAGATCGCAAAATGTTGAAATGGCAAGGCTTCTATTTATCAGAGCACACCGCTTTAAATACTAAAATCAAAGAGCATCAAGCGCAAATTTTTCCACAAAAGCCAGAAATGTCTTTGACAGAAATGAATGAAGTTTTTGAAAAAGCTCTACAAAAATCTTTAGCTGTAGCTATTCAAACCCAGACAGTCAATCAAGAAGGTCAGCATTCAAAAGACCTCACAGGCAAACTAACCGGTTATAGCTCTGAAGGAATTTATCTGTCAGAACAATTTGTTCCTTACGAACTCCTGCGCCACGTTGAGCTTTTACCAGCTGCAAAATGGAGCCAAGTTTAAAAATTAAGGACTAGTCAAAAGCAAAATAAATTGCTTTTGACTAGTCCTATTAAAAAAATCTAGCTATTTAATTAAGTTCGATTTCCGCTAATAACAACGCCACATATTTTTCTAAAAACTTTTGATCCAGTTGGTCATAACTAGCAACCAAACTGCTATCAATATCTAACACTCCGATTAATTGACCGTCTTTCACCATCGGAACAACGATTTCAGACATCGCCGCTGAATCACAAGCGATATAATTTTTATGTTGATGAACGTCAGCGACAATTAGCGTAGTGCGCTTTTCAGCTGACTCGCCACAAACCCCTTTTCCCAGCTTAATTCGAGTACAAGAAACATGGCCTTGAAATGGGCCTAAAACCAATTCATTTTCCTTCAATAAATAATAACCTGCAAAAACCGTATCAGGCAGTGTTTGATTTAAAAGAGCTGAAGAATTACCTAAAGAAGCAATTAAATCTTTTTCAATTTCTAACAAACCCTTTTGTTGCAATAATAAGAGTTCATAAGCTTCTTGCTTCTCTTTTTCATTTTTCCAAACCATAAAAACCATCCTTTTCATCACTGATTCACTTTGTTCAATCCTACAAAAAACAAAAGAAATTGCAATTATTTTTCTTCCCAATTAGGTTCAAAACGATAACCTCGTCCATGAACCGTTTTAATAAAACGCGGATGACGTGCATCTTTTTCAATCTTCTTTCGTAAATTCTTGATATGCGTATCAATCACCCGCACGGTACTGCCTGATTCGTTATTACTCACCAACTGCATTAACTCTTCTCTTTCATAAATCCGCATTTCATGCATCATCATTCTTTGCAGAATCAAATATTCGGAAGCCGTCAGTAGCACTTCATGACCTTCTACAAAAACTTGTTTTTGTTTTTCATCAATTACAATTATTTTTTGTGGCACTTGATTGCTTAGCTGCTCACCAAAAAAGCGACTTAATCCCTGCAAATTTGCTGCAAGCTCTTGCTCTGTCAGCTGATTAGACCAAACTAGATGAGCTCCCTTTTCTAATAACCGAATTCGCTCAGCGCTCTTCGTCTTGTCTGTCAAAACAATCCATAACACTTGCTTGGCTTCAAGTAACTCAGCCTTGTTTTTCTTTTTCAATATTCGTAAAAAAGCAAGTTCATCAATTAAAACAATCACTGTCTCTTGTAAAAACTGCTGTAGCAAGTCATTTTCTTCCTTAAAAACAGAATAGCCTTGTTTTTCAAATAATTTAACATAACTATCATTCATGAACAGCCCCAAAATTTTCATTTTTTATACTCCTTCTGGTTATTTTAGAGTCAAATTGCCGCTAAACTATGTTGCAATTCCATTAAATTGTTGCAATCTGATAAAAAAATCGTTATCTTCACACAAAAAACACAATTATCTAATACAATAATAAAGGTTAAAACAAAAATTGACAAGTGAGGCTTTTATGAAAAACATCAAACGTATTTCTGCCTTGGTACTGTTATCTGCTCTACTAGCTGGTCCAACAGTCGCAAGTGCTGAATCTATTGAAGATAAAATCAATGCCCAAACTGAAAAAATTGCAGCTCTGGAAACGCAAGGTAGTGAAGCAAAAACATTATTAGAGCAAATTCAAGCTGACGTTAAACAAATTGAATCAGATATTCAAACAGTTTTAGCTGAAAAAATGGCTGAAGAACTTAAATTAAGTGAATTAACGACTCAAATTGATAGCTTACAAGTAACCATTGAAAAGCGTGAAACACAAATTAATAATCAAGCAAGAGATGTGCAAACAGCTCAAAGCTCATCAAACTTTTTAGAACTTCTTTTTAATGCAGAATCTATTAACGATGTGATTTCTAAAACAATTGCTATGAATACTTTAATTAGTGCTAACCAATCTGTAATGGATGCGCAAGTTCAAGATAAAGCTGAATTAGAAACTTTACAAAAAGATGCTGAGATTCGTTTAGAACGCATCAATGAACAAACAGCTGAATTGCATCAAAAAGAATCAGATTTAGTAGCAGCTCGTTTAGATCAAGAAGTTAAAGTTAACGAATTAGCCGCTCAATTAGCTACTGAAGAAGACCAAAAACAAGCTTTCGAAAAAGAAAAAGAAGAAGCTGAACAACGTCGTAAAGAAGAACTTGCCGCTCACGCAGCTAGACAAGCTGAAATTGAAAAAGTTCAAACTGAGTTAGCTGGTAGTGCTACTACAAGATCAGTAGCTATGCCTAGTCCTGGCAATAGTGGTCAAGCTTCTGCAACGGGTTGGTCTTATCCCTTAGCTTCATTAACAGTAACCAGTCCTTTTGGTCCACGTCAAGATCCTTTTGGCGGTCCAAGCGTTGAATTCCATCAAGGTGTCGATTTCGCAGGATTTTCAGGAATGCCTGTTTTAGCTTCCCGCGGTGGTGAAGTAATCTGTGCTGAATATAACGGTAGTGCCGGAAATGTTGTTATTATTAAACATCCTGATGGCTACTACTCTTACTACATGCATTTAAGTAGCTTTAACGTTACTGCTGGTGAAACAGTTGCTGCTGGTCAACAAGTTGGCGGCATGGGTACAACAGGTAGTTCAACTGGTGTCCATCTTCACTTTGGCGTATCCACTGGTTTTTGGAGTGGTTATGTAAATCCACAACCGTTGTTAGGGATTTAACTCATTAGATTTTAAAATTTATGAACATCGAAGTTAGGAAAAATTCCGACTTCGATGTTTTTTTAGTTAAAAATTTCTACAAAAAAGCGTCTGAAGTAATTAGTCATTGAATTGACTTCTACTTCAGACGCTAATTATTTTATTTCCGCATAATCATTTGAATCGCTTGTTCAATTTTTTCGCTTTGTTCCTGCGGATTAGCAACAGGATCTTCTAAACAGTTTTTCAAATTTTCAGCAACGATCATGCCGATTAAGCGATCAATACTTGAACGTACAGCCGTTAGCTGAGTAATAACTTCCAGGCATTCCTTATCAGTTACCACCATTTTTTGAACACCACGTAACTGCCCTTCTGCCCGTTTCAATCGGTTTAAAACTTTTTTCTCATCCACTTGCATTTAAATAACCTCGCCTGACCAAGCCATCATGCCCCCAAGAACATTCACAACATCATAACCAGCTTCTGTTAAATAATTTCCTAACATATGAGAACGACTGCCAGAATGACAAATTAAATAATATTTTTGGTCTTTGTTTAATTCTGCTACAGCTTGAGGGAAACGGCTTAAAGGTATATTTTTAGCATTAGGAATTGCCCCTGTTTGAACTTCATCTACTTCGCGAATATCTAAAACCGTTAATTTCTCTTGTTGATTTTTAACACGAAAATCTTCACAACTAATTTCCTGATACATAAACTATTTCCTCCGGTCTGATTGTTTGATATAAAGCAAAAGCACCATCTAAATTTTGCACCTTAAAGCCAGCTTGTTTTAAGATACGCTCACCAACATAACTTCGTAAACCGCTATGACAACTTATAATGTAGGATTGGTCCTTATCTAATTCATTTAGACGTTCACGTAAATCATTTAAAGGGATATGCAAACTGTTTTTAAACTGTCCAGCTAATAGCTCTTCAGTTGTGCGAACATCTAATAATTTTTTACCTGTAGCTAAAGCAGCCTTTAATTGATGCCATTGAATGTTTTCCGACAAGCCTTCCATTAAATTCAAGGCTGCATAACCTAACATATTAACAGGATCTTTAGCTGAACCAAAAGGTGGTGCATAAGTAAATTCTAGCTCTGGTAAATCTGCCACCGTTAATTCTGCTTTAATTGCGGTTGCTAAAATGTCAATTCGTTTATCAACACCTTTAGCTCCGACACCTTGAGCGCCGTAAAGCTCCCCATTTTCTGGATTAAAAATTAATTTTAAGGTAATGTCTGTCGCTTCAGGATAATAACTGGCATGATCTTTCCCCGTTGTATGCACCACTTGGTAAGGTAATTTAGCCATTTGGACTTGCCGTTCAGTTAATCCCGTAGCAGCGGCTGTTAAATCAAATACTCTGACAATTGCGGTGCCTAAGCTGCCTTTATTTTTACGTTTTAAACCAGCGATAACATCAGCAACTTGCCGACCTTGACGATTCGCTGGTGAAGCTAAAGAAATCAAGGCATCTGACTGTGTGATTTGTTCCTTAACAACAATTGCATCTCCTACTGCGTAAATATCAGGCACATTCGTTTGATAAGTTTCATCTACTAAAATTCCTTCTCGCAAGCCTAATTTTATCCCAGCAGCTTTTGCTAGACTTGTTTCTGGTTGAATCCCTACAGCTAAAATCGTCAAATCAGAAGAAAGCACACTACCATCTTCTAAAATAATTCGTTTCCCATGATTTTCAAAAGCCACCGCAGATTGTCCGGTAATCACCTGCACCTGATTTTTTACTAATTCCCTTTGAATGAAAGCCGCCATTTCTTCATCTAACGGTGGTAAAACATGGGGTGATTTTTCAATTAAGGTAACCTTTAACCCGCGTTTTTTTAAGTTTTCCGCCATCTCTAAACCAATAAAGCCAGCACCAATGACTGTCGCTGTTTTAGTGTTTTCCATTTGTAAATTAGCCATAATTTTATCCAAATCAGGCACATTTCTTAAAGTAAATACATTATCAGCTTCTGCTAAACCAGCAATTTTAGGAATAAACGGCTTCGCACCTGGTGATAAAATCAAAACATCATAACTTTCCGTAAAAACTTCCCCTGCTTTTACAACTTCAACTTGTTTCAATTCTGGATTGATTTTAATCACTTCATGAAAAGGTCGTACATCTAAATTAAAACGAGCCTTTAATGATTCCGGCGTTTGCACTAACAGACTTTCTCTTGTAGCGATTTCCCCAGAAACATAATAAGGCAGACCACAATTAGCAAAAGAAACGAATGGTCCTTTTTCAAAAACAATAATTTCAGCGTCTTCCATTAAGCGTCGCAACCTAGTAGCGGCTGACATACCACCCGCCACGCCACCAATAATCACAATTTTCACATTAAGTTCCTCCGATAGTTTAATATTTATCTGTCAAATTGATAACTAATAACAAAATAATTATTTTTCATAAAGATTACTCTTTGCAGTATACCCCCATAGGTATACCCTTGTAAAGAAATCAGCTTACAAGTTTTTTAAACGAACAAAAGCACAGTTGAAATAAATCAACTGTGCTTTTGCTCAAAGTGTTTTTGTTAGGGGGTGGAGAAATTTATTTTAGTTCCCCTTGTAAAGATTACTCTTCACGCGAAGAATTAAAAGCGAATTCTTTCTTCTGTTTCTTTGTCAAAGAAATGACATTTGTTCATATCAAATGCTAAATCAACAGCTTCACCTGGTTGGTGGAAGTCACGAGCATCAACTTTTGAAATAAACTCATGGTCCCCAACTTTAGTATAAAGCATACTTTCAGCACCAAGTAATTCAGAAACGACTACTTGAGAGTGAACTTTAGATTCTGGATTTGTTTCTAAGAAGATTTGTTCTCCGTGAATATCTTCTGGACGAATACCAAAGATTGCTTCTTTGCCTTCATATCCTTTTTCACGTAAAACTTTATATTGACCTTCTGGAACGCGTAATTTAATTTGACCATCTTCTGCAATAACATAACCATCTTTCATTGTTACGTTGAAGAAGTTCATAGCAGGTGAACCGATGAAGCCAGCCACGAAAACGTTAGTTGGTTCATTGTAAACATCTTTTGGTGAACCAATTTGTTGAATGAAGCCATCTTTCATAATAACAATACGATCCGCCATAGTCATGGCTTCTGTTTGGTCATGGGTTACGTAAATTGTTGTTGTACCAATATTTTGGTGAATTTTAGCAATTTCAGCACGCATAGCAACCCGTAATTTTGCATCCAAGTTAGATAAAGGTTCATCCATCAAGAACACTTTGGCATCCCGCACAATCGCACGGCCTAAGGCAACCCGTTGTCGCTGACCACCAGAAAGAGCGGCTGGTTTACGTTTTAAGTATTCAGTTAAGCCTAAGCTTTCTGCGGCATTTTCAACCCGTTTTTTAATTTCTTCTTTATCATATTTTCTAAGTTTCAACCCAAATGCCATATTATCATATACAGTCATATGAGGATATAAAGCGTAATTCTGGAATACCATGGCGATATCACGATCTTTAGGTGCTACATCATTCATGACTTTGCCATCAATAACTAATTCACCTTCCGTAATATCTTCAAGACCCGCAATCATCCGTAATGTTGTTGATTTACCACAACCTGAAGGTCCTACAAAAACGATAAATTCTTTATCTTGGATATCCAAATTGAAATCTGTTACAGAGTAATTTGTAGCGTTATCATATTTTTTGTGAACGTGATTAAGTTGAATCCCTACCATAATTTAATTCATTCCTTTCTTTCTATGAATTGAGTATATGATAGAACGCTTTCATGAACAATGTAAAAGTGCACAAAGAAAAAAGTCTTCTCTTGGCACTTTAACTAAAAGCGCTTAAATCTCACCTTTTAATCAAAAAATAGCTAAGAAAAAAGCTGTCATCTCTGCAGATTACAGCTTTTACTCGTCTAATAAAATCAAATAGCACAACATTAAATCATCGGGATTCTTCAAATTAATCCCCGCCTGCTCTGCTAAACGGTCAATTCGATAGTTAATTGTATTACGATGAGTATACATTTCTTTCGATACAGAAGTGATATTACCAAAATGTTTCCACATCATCCGAACTAACTGGCGAAATGCCTCATCTTCATGTAAAATTTTCTCTTTAGTATATTCGATAATCCGGCTATCACCAATCTTATCTTTCGTAAAATAATGCAAAGCCACATCCGCAAAACGAAAAACTTGCTTGCCATGTAAAATTTCACTTTCTTGTTGAAAAATCTTACGCTCTTCATGAAATAAACGATTGATATTTTGAGTATCTTCGTAAAACTCACCAATAAAAGCATAGGTGGTAATTCCAAAGTCCATATCTAAAGTGGTAAAAATCCCTTCCAAATCCTCCATGTACAAGGCTTGGTCACTTAATTCTTCAATTAATAAATAATCAACATTAGATAAGAAAAAAGCATCGACTTTTTTAGGGAAAAAAGCTTTAAAACTTTCTTGCCAAATTTTTTGATAATCATTTTTTTCATCTAAAAGAGGCATTTTTAATTGAATCACGCGATAACTTCGCTTTTCATGAGGAATTCCTTGGTTACCAAACAACACTTTATACCAAAAATGATTGCCTAACTCTTTATTCGTAGAAACACTGTTAGGCGCCAAAGCTGCTATCAAACTCTTTTCTTTTTCACTCAGCCACTCATTAGGAATCCATAGATATTTTTCACCATAAGGAATGGATAAATATTTTTCATCGTAAGAAGGAAATTCTTTTTGTTCAGCATTTGGAAAAAAAGTCATTAAATCAGAAACTCTCAAAAAATCCCTCCTTCAAGTTCAACATATTCTTATCTATAATAGTAAATCAAATAAAAGAGAACTACAAGTATTGCCGAAAAGAAATTAAGTTTAAAAAAATAAAATTTTGACGATAAGGAAAAAAGATCTAAATAAAAATCACCATTCACGACCAGAAATCAACCATTTAGGAAATTCACAAGTTTTTTTGGGGCGAACTGTTATACTTTTTTCATAGAAAGAAGGCGATAAAATGAAAAAAGATATTTCAAAAAAACAGCTCTTAATTTTTATGTTAATTTCCTTTGGTGTTCCTTATTTAATAGGGATTTTGCTAGCAGTTGCTTATTACAACGCTTACCCTACACACTTATTTGCAGCAATCCAAATGTACTATCCTGCATTCGGAGTAATGCTAACAATTCTCCTTACTAGAAAAGGAGATAAACTGATTCCAAAACGCTTTTTTATTGGTTTTATTTTGTTTACAGCCATATTAACTTTAATGACAATTGCTTCAATTATTTGGCCACAACTTCCTTGGCTAAACATTATATTGACCTATACTACTCCTATTGGAAATATTATACTGTTCATCCTATTTCTTACAGAAAAGAAAGAACGACGTAACGCATACGGTTTGAGCAACAAAAATATCCGCAAGTCACTTTTTGTTGGCTTACTATTTGTAGGAGTGTTACTGCTAAGAACTATTTTAGGTTATTTATTGATGGGGAAAACCGAAGAAATGATTAATTATTTTACTTCTTTAACTTTCTTTTCAAATTTAGCAGCGGTTCTTTTTTCTTACTGCATTGGTTTTGCTGCCTATTTTGGTGAAGAGTATGGTTGGCGTTATTATCTACAACCCATCGTTCAAAATAAATTTGGCAAACTTAAAGGGATTTTTGTTTTAGGTGTTCTATGGGGACTTTGGCATTTACCACTGAACTTTTTCTATTATGCAACTCCTGCTGATGGATTAAAAAGTCTGACTCAGCAAATAGTAACTTGTATCGTTTTAGGTATTTTCTTTGCTTATGCTTATATGAAAACTGATAATATTTGGACTGTGACTTTTTTACATTTTGCTAACAATAATTTACCATTAATTTTTGCTAGTGGAATGTTGTCTCTTGAAGATGGTATTGCTACAGGACAAAGTTTAACTTGGGCGACTGTTTTAGCGGTTTGCATTCAGCAATTTCTATTCTTTATCTGGCCCATTTTCAGTAAACACTTCAAGAAAAAAACAGCCTTCCTACCGACAATTAACGAACGCGCTGATCAAAAAAATTAATATGACATAATTTTAAAGCACTAAACTTTTTTAGTTTAGTGCTTTTCATTTGCCAGAAAATTCCAACAATCATTTAAAATTTATGATATAATGCTTAGAAAATAAAAAATTAATTTGTTGTTAGGAAAAGTGTAGGTGGAAAAATGTTTTTATTAGGATCAATAGTTAACGGTCTCGCGATTGTTGTTGGCAGTTTAGCTGGGGCTGTTTTGCGGAATATTTCTGAACAAACCAAAGATACTGTGACAAAAGGCATCGCTTTAGGTGTCGTTGCGTTAGCCTTGCAGATGGCCATTCAGGCAGATTCTTTCATTTTGATTATTATCAGTTTGTGTCTTGGTGCCATGATTGGTGAATGGTTAAAAATTGAAGATCGAATGAATCAGTTAGGTTTATATTTAGAAAAACGCTTTGCTAAATCGGGAAATAATTTTGCTGAAGGCTTTGTGACAGCTACGCTGATTTTTTTAATTGGTTCGATGGGGATTATTGGTGCCATTGAAAGTGGCGTTGCCGGTAATCATCAAACTCTTTATACAAAAGCTGTGATGGATGGCTTTATGTCGATTATGCTAACAGCCTCTTTAGGTGTTGGGGTATTGTTTTCTGCGGTTCCGGTTTTTCTCTATCAAGGAGCGATTGCTTTATTTGCCCACTTCTTCGTGCAATATATTCCTAAAGAATTATTAGATCTTTTAATGTCAGAAATCAGTGCTATTGGTGGAATTTTAATCTTAGCAATTGGTTTAAATGTTATGAAATTAACTAAAATTCGCGTTTCTAATTTCTTGCCTGCCATCATTATTTTAGGAATTTTTGTCAGTATTCAATATTACTTTTTTTAAACAGAAAAAGACGATAACTACTAATTTTAGTTATCGTCTTATTTTTTATGCTACATAAACCAAGCGGTAAGAAACGGTTCGGCTAAATGGGAAAATTTGTAAATCATGTAATTGATCTGATTGTAAATAAGCAACTGCTCCTTGATAAAGTGGCAAAACAGCAGTATCTTCGAGAATTAATTGTTTTTCCAACTCTTTCATTCTTTCCCAACGTGCTGTTGGTTCTTGCGCTAAAGTTACTTTAACATCGGCAAGACCTTGGTCATAGCTTTCGCTAACGTAACCAGCGGTATTTAAGCCCCCTTTGGAATCATAAAATTCTAAAAAGTTAATCGGGTCAGCATAATCTGGCGTCCAAGTACCAAACACTAAATCAAATTCCCCCTTTGTTTGAAAATCTAAACGATTTTGTAAAGGCACTGATTTTACTTTAATGGTTAAACCTGGTAAATTTTCTTGCAGCTGGCCTTGAACATATTCAACCGTCTTTTTAGCTGCTGCTGTATCTGCCGACAATAACTCTAAGGTGATTTCTTTTTGCCCTAGTTCTTCTTTGGCTTCTTCCCAAACCACTTGAGCAGCTTCCACATCATAAGGTAAAAGCTCGCCATTTTCTATACGGAAATCTTCACCAGTATCAGGATTTTTAGCAAAGTTTTCAGGAACAAAACCATTTAAGGCTTTAGAACCATCCCCGAGAATTTTTTCTGCAAAGCCTTCTTTATCAATTGCTTGCATAATCGCTTGGCGAACTTTTACATTGCCAGTAACTTCTCGTCTTTGATTAGGGCTAAGATAACCAACCATCGCCTTTGATACATAGTGAGAATACTCTGAATCTTGATATTGTTGGGCATAAGTATCAGTTAAAGTTGTAAAATCCAACTCACCTGTATCGAACATGTTAGCACCTGTCGCTGTTTCTTTGACAACTTGAACAGCAATTTCTTCTAACTGAACATTTTCAGCATCCCAATAATCAGGATTTTTAACTAACGTCCAATTTAAATTCGTTCCATCCCAACCTTCAATTAAAAAGGGACCGTTGCCAACAAAATTATCTGCACTAGTACCATATGCACTTCCTTGCTCTTCAGCAAAAGCTTTATTTTTTGGCATAAATGGCGTACCCACTAATACTTGATTCAAGTAAGGAATCGGGCTCTCTAAAGCAATTTCTAAAGTTTTATCATCTAAAGCTTTGACGCCTAAATCTTCGGGTTTAGCTTCTTCTTGGCGAATTTTACTTCCATTTTTGATAACATCCATTTGGTTGATACTACTGGAGCCATTAACTGGATTCGCTACATATTTAAAAGCATATTCAAAATCTTCCGCTTTTACAGGATCGCCATTACTCCATTGGGCATCGCGAATTTCAAAAGTGTAAACTAATCCATCTTCACTAACTTTCGGTTCAGTCGCAGCCATTGCTAACTCAGGATTGCCCTCTTTATCCGTCCGATACAGTCCTTCAGTTACCTGACCAATCATATCAGAGCTATTAACATCAGTATATTGACCACTATCTAAGGTTGAAAGTTCACCAGCTGTTGATACTGCAATTTTTTGAACTAAAGGATTATTCCCGTTGCTACCTTCATTAGCGGTGTCACTGTCAGTGGTTTGCCCTCCACTACTACAAGCCGATAACAACAGCGCAGATACTGCTAGTAAACTAAAAATTTTTTTCTTCATTCCTTACTCCTTTCTCGCATTAAAGAATTCAGCTAAATTATAAGCTGTTAACCACATAATTAAAAAGATCCATTTCCTGTTGTAACGCATCATAAGCAAAATCAGGATGCCACTGTACTCCTAATAAATTCTGTCGCTGATTTTCAATGCCTTCAATAATATCATCAGAACTCCACGCTGTTTTTTGAAAATCAGAACTTAACTGATCAATTGCTTGGTGATGAAAAGAATTAACTTTTGCCACATTTCCATAAATTTTTGCTAAAAGACTACTTTCTTTAAGCATAATATCATGAGTAGGCACTTCTTTAGGTGTTGGTGATTGCATATGTTGAATCGAACTTTTATAACTAATATCTTGCAACAAAGTGCCGCCAAATGCAACATTTAACAACTGCATGCCACGACAAACTGCAAAAATTGGTTTATTTTGCAATAAAGCCTCGTCAATTAATGCTAACTCAAATTCATCTCTTACTACTGATCCTTCACCAGCTAAATCACTAGTTGCTTGACCATAAAATTTAGGCGAAATATCCTGTCCGCCAGTTAAAATTAATTTATCAATTTGTGAAATATAGTCTTTTGCTTCAACTTTTTCACCAATTGGTAAAACAAATGCTAAGCCACCAGCTTTTTGAACTGCCTTAACGTAGCCATTAGGCACATAACTAACAGGTAAATGATATAGTGTTTCTCCTGAATCTTGAATTTCATTTCCAGCTATCCCGATTATTTTTTTCTTCATTTAAAGCCCCCAAACCTTATCAATTAAAATAAATAAAGCTAACAATCTCTCATTTTTTACTAATTATACTCAGGAAACTTTTTTTAGCAAGAAAAATTGCTTAATGAAATAAAAATTTTACTTTTCTTGATAAAGACAAAAAGACTTCTCTATAAATAGAAAAATCTTTTTATCTGATAGTATCTACTAGTTATTGATTAACGCCATACCAACCAATTGCTTCCCCATGCCAACCTATTTCAACTAATGAATTACGTTCACCAAGATTTACTGTATAGTGATGAGTGGCAGTATAAGCATATGGATTGTAAACGCGATATAGTGGTACTTCTTTATCTTTTGAAGAATACCAACCTATACCTTCATCTTTCCAACCAAGACTGATTAACCAATCTTGCTCAGCCAAACTTGTTGTATAATGATGATCACCATTATTCTTATTATACAAACGATAAACTGGATCTCCTGCTATAGGTGCTGTCCAACCGATACCTTCATTTTGCCAGCCAATTGCAAGTAAATTATTCCGTTCTGAAAGATCCCCTGTATAGAAATGTTCACCAGAGTTTTTATTATATAAACGATACATTATTTTAGCTTCACTATTTTCAACTTGCCAAATAGCATATAAAGTCATTGACCCTGTTACTTTTTCATCAAAATTATAAACTGTGGTACCATTTTTATCTTTAGACCAACCGACAAAACTCATTCCTGCTTTGCTAGGATTAGCTGGTTGTATTACTTTTTCGTCGACAGCTAAGTTTTGAGTCGATGCTTCGCCAGCACCACCTAATAAATCAAAAGTAATTCGGTAGGGCTTGATGGTTTCTCTAACATATTCCCCCGCTGGTAAATTGCCTGCAGCACTAGCGGCAAGAAAAGCATCTGTAGATTCATAATAAACAGTATTATCTCCTTCTCTTTGCCATCTATTTGTGAAAAATTCTGAATCAACTATTTCAGGTAAAGCTACATTAGTTTGTAGTTTTGTGTTATCACCTAGTTTAAGGCTTTTTATGTTAGAACAGCAATAAAGCATTTCATTCATATTAGTAACATTACTGGTATTAAAATTACTTAAATCTAAGCTTGTTAGCTTTTCACAGGATTCAAACATAGAACTCATATTTTCAACATAATCTGTATTAAACTCACTTACATCCAAACTTTTTAAACTTTTACATAAATAAAACATACCTTTCATATCTTTAACCTCTGCTGTCTTAAAGCCATTTAAACCTAAATTTGTTAGATTTATACAGGATTCAAACATACCACTCATATCTTCAACAGCACTGGTATCAAAATTACTTATATCCAGACTTGTTAGCTTTTCACAGTCATAGAACATATAGCTCATATCTTTAACATTATGTGTATCGAAGTTATTAAGAGTTAAGTTTGTTAGATTTATACAAGAATTAAACATATCACTCATATTTTCAACATTTACTGTATCAAAGCTGCTTATATTTAAGCTGGTTAGATTTGTACATAACTCAAACATAACGCTCATATTTTTAACGTTGCTAGTATTGAATTCACTTAAATCTAAACTTGCCAAGTTTTCACAAGCATAAAATATACCTTTCATATCCTTAACCATACTAGTATCGAAATTACTTAAATCTAGATTTGTTAAGTTTATACAGGATTCAAACATACCACTCATGTCTTCAACAACACTGGTATCAAAATTACTTATATCCAGACTTGTTAGCTTTTCACAGTTATAGAACATGTAACTCATATCTTTAACATTACTTGTATTAAATGTACTTAAATCTAAGTTTGTCAAATTTTCACAAGATTCAAACATGCCACTCATATTTTCAGCATCACTAGTATCAAAATAATCCAAACCTTCAATACTTTCTAATGCGTTATAATTATAAAACACCCCTGAAGATTCCTTAGGTGCTTTTACTAAATGGTCAAAAATAATTTTTTTAATCTCAGGAATATACTCATTCCAGGGACTCTGCTACCCATCCATTAATGTTCCACCGTCCAAAATTAAAGTATCTCCATCAAATATCCAAAATCCCTCCTCACCATATGCTCCACCAATAGGTTTATCTGCCTCAGTAACAGCTAAAGCCGAACTTTCCGGAATCAAAAATCCCATGCCTAATAAACAAACTACAGCTAATACCCACTTTATTACTTTTTTACACATCTTTAATTACGCTCCCTTCAAATTGTCTTTTGAAATCATCCTTTAAAATAAGATACGCAAAAAAATTGTAGTCTATTTAAATTTTCAAAAAAATTAGCTTTCAGAAACTATCGCTATTTTCTGAAAGCTAATTCTATTTTATTTTTTTGTTAAAGCATCTTTTGCCAACATTAAACTACCGATAATGCCACTTTCATTTGGTAGTCCCCAGCGAACAATATACTCATCAACATCCGGCGTTTCCATATATCCCGCCATTTCTTCAATAAAAGCTTGACGAATTTTATGCAATAGATGATCTTGATTCATCACTCCGCCGCCAAGCACAATTTTTTCAGGTGCTAAGGTTAAGGTATAATTCATTAATGCTTGAGCAATGTAATTTGCTTGCATCTTCCAAATTGGATGATCTTCAGCTAAGTCTTCCCCTTTAATCTTAGTACGAGCAAAAAGCGATGGCCCAGCTGCTAAGCCTTCTAAGCAATCTTTATGATAGGGACAAGTACCTTCATAAGTATCTTCAAGTAGCCGTTTCACGCGAATATGCCCCATTTCTGGATGAGCGATTCCTTGAAAAATTTCTTGATTCATCACTACACCGGCTCCAATTCCGGTACCTACCGTTAAATAAATACAACTATCTTTTCCTTGCGCCGCACCTTTTTTTAATTCACCATAAGCAGCAGCATTAACATCTGTTGTCCAAACCATCGGAATATCAAAGATTTTTTTCAAAGTGCCTAAGAAATTAAAATCGGTCCAACCTTTTTTAGGAGTTGCTAAAACATAGCCGTAATTTTCGTTTTGTGGATTAATACCAATCGGCCCGAAAGAACCAATTCCCAAACTTTTAATCGGATATTTTTTAAAGAAATCAATGACTTGTTGCAATGTTTTTTCAGGAGCTTCAGTTGGGAAACTAACTTTTTCAATGATTTGTAATTTTTCATCAGCGACAGCACAAACAAATTTAGTACCGCCAGCTTCAATTCCTCCGTACATTTTAATTCCACCTTTCTTTATAAACCAATTGTTCTAATTTCATAAGGTTTTAATTCTTTTGAATATTTTTGTGGCAGCTCATCTTCTAATAAGTTCAATAAAACAGGCGTTGCTTTTTCTTTGCTTAAATTAACTTCTACCACTTCATCTGCCATATTATAGCCTCGTAAAACTAATAAATTATCCTCTTTCCGCCGTTTTAAAGCTGTTATGCCAAAAGCATCAGCTTCAACTGTTAAATAAGCTTTTTTAGCTGGCAACGCCCCTTCTTGTAGAGCCAACTGACCGGTTGTAAACGGTACTTGATTGGCGTACATGTCTTGATAAGTTTGGTAGCGAGAATCTGCGGCTCCATGAATTTCAAGACTGTAATTAAAAGTATGTTCCCCTAAACATTGGGCTTCTGGTGTTGAAAAATAACCCCAATCTCCCATTTCCCCTACCGCTCTTAGTAAAGTCAATGCAATTGTATTTTGGTTAACAATTTCATATTCATTTAAGCCGTAATTTCCCACCGTTAAGCCATAATCTGCTTCATGTAAATTAACAAAAGCTTGTTGATGTTGGGGATTGGTAGGATTTTCCCAGCTAGCAGAAACTTGGTTAGGTCTGCGGACCACTTCATAAATGCTATCAGCTTCATGCGTTGTAACTGTTAATTCTGTCGGAAAGAGCACTCGCAAACGGTGATCTTTCATCTGATTATTCAGGCTTGTTTCAAAATCAATTTTATTACTATTCTTTCTAACAGTCAGTAAAGTTTCAATTTTTAAAGGTGCCGTCTTTTGACTGCGACCAGCTTTGCGATAACGGAAATCAATCACCATTTGTTGCTCTCTTGTTAATAAATCATCAGCCGCCACAGGAATTTGCAACTCATGGCTAATTTTCACTTGGGCAATTTCCGGCGTATCTTTAACGATTTCCACCTTAGCTTGCGTTGTAGCAGACAAAATAGCTTTGTCCCCTTCTGGTTGTTTGAAAATATACTCATTGCCAACATCGCCAACATCTTCAAAACTTAAAAGGTCAGAAAAACTCTTGTGCACTGTTTTATCCGTTACAGTTAATGTGCCGTTTTCAGCAATAACTACTTTAATTTTTTCATTTTCGATTGATTTACCGCCATCTGCAATCAGTGTTTGTGATTCAACTGCCCTTGCTCCTCCAACCAAAGCAAAACTTTCCCAAGAAAGAGCCTGCATATCAGCAATCGGTAATGTCACGGTTAGATATCTTGTCATATAAGGAATTCTAAAACGATCTTTTGGTAAATCATAGTCAAAACGAACTTGTACCTCTGAAATTTCTGCGGGAATAATTTCTCCTTGTAAATTTTCTACATGGAAAGCTGGTGTTGTTTGTTTTTCCAGTTCAGCAAACAATTCTTGAGGTACCCCTTCTGCAAAATTTTTACGTTCAAGTTCAATTGTAATAGTGGCTTCTGCTGTTTTTTTGCTACCACTAGTATTAAACACTACAAAAGGATAACTTTTTGCAGGAAAAGCGGTTGTATCAATCTGCTCTGTGATTTGTCGTAATGCCTCTTCTGCTAAATATTCTCCAACTTTATTAGCATTTTCAAAACGAGTAATCATGCCTCGATGCACATCATCTAAAGAGCAACCACAAATACTGTCGTGAGGGTGATTTTGCATCAATAATTTCCAAGCATAATCCAGCTGGTCATGAGGATAGTTGCCAGTAACTTCATAAGCGATACTCGCTAGTGGCTCCGTGATATTTTCCAATTGTCGTTGAACTTTGGTGTTCCATTGTTTTAAATAGACTCTTGCTGATGCGGTATTTGCTAATGTATACCAACCATCTGTTTCTTGGCTAGTTATTTCTCCATTAACAGTTCCCATATTTTCAGATACATCGGCTTGCACAGCCGCTAAATACTCATCAAAATTAGAATGAATAAATTCATACTCTGGAAATAGCTCATTAGCTAAAGCAATAGTAGCCGTAATATCTTTTTGTAGCGGCTGATGATCAACACCGTTCATCATTAACAAATGATTAGTAGAAGCAAATTTTTCTACATCCGCTAATTTTTGTTGCCAAAATTGTAGGGCAGCTGCTTTTTCAGTTGGAATTTCATTGCCGTTGTTGTACCAATTAGCAAATAGTAAACCGAGAATTTCTGACCCATCTGGTCCTTGCCACCACATTTCAGAAAATTGAGAGGTATAATTTTCAGTAGCTAAAACTTGATTATCAAAACCAATTGGTTTAATTCCGCGACCAAAAACAGCTGCTGATAAACCAGCTAATTTCATCATTTGCGGGGTTTGCCCCATATTGCCAAAAGTATCAGGGAAATAGCCTAACATAACTGGCGTGCCCCATTTACGACTTTCTTCTCTGCCAATTAACATATTGCGCGTGTTAGCTTCTGAGCTAATCAAGAAATCATCTTGCAAAATATAAAAAGGCCCAATTTTTAATTTGCCATCAGTAATAGCTTTTTGTAGAGCAGCTCTTTTTTCTGGGCGAACTTGTAAATAATCGTCTAAAATAATCGTTTGTCCATCCAAATGAAAACTATTAAAAGCGGAATCATTTTCACTTAACTCTAAAACATCATCGATTAATTCAATTAAACGCATATGGTGTTGCTCATAAGCCATATACCATTCACGATCCCAATGACTATGAGAAATAATATACACTTTCTTTTTCATTAGCTGATTTTCTCCTTTATAATCATAAATTTTCAAAAAAATTATTCATAGGAAAAAATACTCCTATGAATAATTTAAAGTCGTTGCTATTTTGCCACTTGAATATCAAAATAATCCATCACTAATTCACAAAACATCATGTTAGCCCAAGAGAACCACTCTCTTGTATAGTTATTAGGATTATCTACATCAAAACCTTCATGCATTAAATGAGTCCCTGCATCTGTTGCTACTAATTGATTTAAAATCCGCTCTTTTTCAGCCTTATCAGCAGTAGTCATGCCTTCCATCGCCATGGCAATTGGCCACACATAATTTTCCGGGGTGTGAGATGAGCCGATTCCTTTGGCAAATTTCCCTTCATAAAAATAAGGATTTTCTTTACTTAATAAAGTTTTACGGGTTCTTAAATAACATTCATCATCCATGTTGCCATAACCTAAATAAGGTGCTGAAATTAAATTCGGTACATTGCTGTCATCTTGAATCGTACCGTTACCTTTACCATCTACTTCATAAGCAAAAATATCTTCGCCAGCTTGATTATTGGTATGCGCATATTGATCAATGCCTGCTTGAATTTCCGTTTTTAACTGTTGGGCTTTAGCAACAATTTCTGAATCTGCTAAAACTTCAGTAAAAATTTCTACCAAATAACCTAAAACTACGACAGCAAACATATTAGATGGCACTAAATAACCATAAGTACAAGCATCATCACTTGGGCGGAAACCTGACCAAGTCATACCTGTTGGCACAACTTTGGCGCCTTTTCCTTCATTATTTAAAGTATCTTCTAAACGGTCAGTATCGCGAATAAAGCGATAAGTTGAATTAGCGTGATTTTGTTCTGTTTCAAAAACAGTCAAAATCTTTTTCACTCCATTAACGAAATCTTCGTTAAATTGATCAACATTGCCAGTGTTTTTATACAATAAATAAGCAAGTTGAACAGGATAACATAAAGAATCAATTTCATATTTTCTTTCCCAAATCCAATCGTTCATTTCTGTATGATCATCTTGGTGGCCTGCACCGTTAGCTGATTCATTAAAAGCGTTAGCGTATGGGTCGATATTAATGTAGAAAAATTGTTTTTTTACTAAGCCACTAATCATCGCTGCTAAATCTTGATCTTCTTTTGCTACTACTAAATATGGTCGCACTTGCGCTGTTGAATCTCGCAACCACATCGCCGGAATATCACCAGTTAATAAAAAAGTAGTGCCATCTTCGTGGCGTTTAACCGTGGTTAATAAGGTATTAGCAAAAGCCGCATTAAAGTTTTCTGCCCAATCTTGATGGGCAGTTCCACATTTTTCGGTAATCATTTCCATAAATGTTGCTACTGACTTTGGTATATCTTTACAACTCAAAATATCACTCCTCACAAATTTGATATATCTTATATGAACATTATACTGTTTGGCTGACTTTTTGTCCACGTTTTCAAATAGTTTTTTATAACTTTTTATGTTAGAATAGCAATATGATATATCATTACAAAAATACATAGCTAACTGAATGATATTTACACTAATTAATCTATTAATTGAGGAGCGAGCTTATGCAACAACCTTTATATAAAAAAATTCTTTTTGACCTACAAGCAGCCATTCAATCCGGAAAAATCCCGGTAGGTAGCCAACTTCCTACTGAAAAAGAATTATCAGAAACTTATCAAGTCAGCCGTATTACTTCCAAAAGAGCTTTAACGGAGTTAGAACAAGCTGGCTTAATTTACCGTGTTCGTGGAAAAGGCAGTTTCGTAAAAAGCCCTGACAAACAAATGCGCAATCCTAAAAAAGCTACCCGTATCCTGTTTTTACTGCCTTTTGTCAATGATTTATCGGTGGGGAACTTCGCAGAAGGCCTTTCCCCTGTTATGCAAAAGAATCAAACAGAAATGATGATGACTACCTTAGAGTTTTTAGGTCAAAAAACGGCTTCTGAAATTATGAATGAATTTGATGGCTTAATTTATTATGCTTTAGATACCGATCAATATTTAGATTTGCTGTTTGAATTTTCTTTAAAAAACTTTCCAGTAGTCGTGTTAGATAAAAAAATATTTGAACTTTCTTTCCCCACTGTTTTATCTGCCAATTTGGAAGGTAGTGCTTTAGCAACTCGCAGCTTAATTGAGGAAGGCCATCAAAAAATCGCTTATCTTTTTGGCAATCAAAAACATCCACAATCGGTACGGCAGCGTTATTTAGGTTATCTCAACGCTTTAAATCAAGAAAAGTTACCTTTTCATACTTTACTAGATGATGAATTAGCGACAAATGCCACGCTACTGGAGTATATAGAAAAACATCAAGTGACGGCTTTTGTTTGCGAAAATGATTTGGTAGCTATTCAAGCCATGAAGCAGTTAAAGGAACATAATTATCAAATTCCCGAAGACTTTTCGATTATTGGCTTTGATGATATTCAAGCCGCTTCTTTAGTAGAGCCACCATTAACGACAATCGCCCAAAATTTTGCTAAACTAGGTGAAGTAGCTGGTAAATTATTAATTGATTGGATAGAAAATAATCAAATTCCCGAAGATATTAAAATTCCCGTTGATTTGATTCAACGGAAAAGCACCAAAGAAAAATAAAATCTTTTAATTACTTCATTTAATAGTTGTATACTTTCAGCTATTGAAGATAAATAAAGCTAATGGAGGAAAAAAATGCTTAAATTTCCAGATAATTTCTTATGGGGTTCAGCAGCTTCTGCCCCACAAACTGAAGGTCATAGTTTAAAAAATGGTAAAAGCCCTTCCACTTGGGATCAATGGTTCCTTTTAAACCCAGAAAAATTCAACGCCAACCAAGGACCTGAAGACACCTCTAATGTCTACGAAGTCTATCGTGAAGATGTTCAACGGATGGCTGAAATCGGCATGAATTCTTACCGGACTTCAATCGCTTGGACACGTTTATTACCTGATGGTAAAACAGTTAATCCTGAAGCAGTCGCTTTTTATCGCGATTATTTCCAAACCCTGTTAGATCACCAAATCCAGCCCATCATGAATCTTTTTCATTTTGATATGCCTTGGTGGTTAATGGAAAAAGGTGGTTGGGAAACCCGTGAATCTGTGGATGCCTTTGCCTTTTATGCCAAAGTAGCTTTTGAAAATTTCGGTGATTTAATTCATAAATGGACAACTTTTAATGAACCACTTGTTCACATTGAAGCGGGCTACCTGCAAGAGTTTCACTACCCAGCAATTTCTGATATGAAACGAGCTATGCAAGTCGGTTACCACACTTTAATGGCTCATTTTTCAGCTGTCAAAACTTTCCGTGAAACTGGGTTAGCTGGTGAAATCGGAATTATTTTAAATGTTACCCCGGCTTATGCTCGTAGCAATTCTTCTGAAGACTTACAAGCAAAAGAATATGCTGATTTATTTACCATTAAGAGTTTCCTTGACCCTTGTATTTTAGGAGAAATTCCTGCTAAATTAATTGATTTAATAAAAGCTAATGATTTAACACCAACAACTTTAGCTGAGGACAAACAACTTATAAAAGACTATCCTATTGATTTCTTAGGGATGAACTATTATCAGCCAATGCGTGTTCAAGCACCAACTAATGCAAAAGTTCCTGCTGAATCAATGGAAGATTTATTTGCCCCTTATGATTGGCCAGAAAAACGCATGAATCCTTATCGTGGTTGGGAAATTTATCCCGAAGCTTTATATGATGTCGCTATGATGATTAAAAATGAGTATCACAATATTCCTTGGTATGTTTCTGAAAACGGCATGGGCGTCGCTGAAGAAGAACGCTTTATGGATGAACATGGTATGATTCAAGATGATTATCGCATTGAATTTATGCAAGAGCACTTAGCCCAGCTGCATAAAGGAATTAGCGAAGGCAGTAATTGTTTTGGTTATCATACTTGGACCTTTGTGGATTGCTGGTCATGGCTAAATGGTTATCGCAACCGCTACGGCTTTTACCGTGTAGATTTAGATAACAATTTTGCTCGCAGTTTGAAGAAAAGTGGTCTTTGGTATAAAGAATTAAGTCAAAATAATGGATTTTAATGAAGTTTTTTATTAAAAATTTGGAGGATTCATAATGAAATTAGCAGCTTTTGATATCGGCGGTTCAGCTGTAAAATATGGTCTTTGGGAAAATCAACAATTATCACAGACCGGCAAATTTGCCACCCCAGCAACCTTTGCAGAAATGCAGTCAGAAATGAAAAAAATCACTACTTTATTTGGCGATAACCTTCAAGGTGTGGCGATTAGCGCGCCGGGAGCCGTTAATGAAAAAGAACGCCGAATCGACGGTATTAGCGCGGTACCTTATATTCATCATCGGCCAATTTATGACGAATTAACCAATTTTCTGCAATTGCCTGTTACTATTGAAAATGATGCCAATTGCGCTGGTATTTGCGAAGTAGAAATCGGTGCTGCCAAAGACGCTGAAAATGTCGTCTTTATGGTAATTGGCACTGGTGTCGGTGGTGCTATTTTTATCAACCGTAAAATTTATAAAGGCAGTCATCTTTTCGGTGGCGAATTTGGCCTAATGAGAAATCAAAATGGTCGGACTTTAAGTTTAAATGGCACGGTTGTTAAAGCAGCTGGCTACTATTCCGAAAAAAACGGTGAAGAAATTAATGGTAAAGAATTATACCGACGTTTCGATGCCGGAGAAGCCTTAGCCATTGAAGAAGTTGAAACAATGTATCAAGCTCTAACAGAATCACTCTATGATATTCAAGTTTCGATTGATCCTGAGGTGATTGTTTTAGGCGGTGGCATTTCAGCTCGTGAAGATATTGCTGAAGAACTAGCGACGCGCTTACAAAAGATGCTGGATGAAGCAACAGTTGGTTCGATTATGCCAACAATTACTACCTGCAAATTCCACAATGATGCAAACTTGATTGGTGCAGCATTGAATTTTGAGAATGTATTTCAAGATAAATCGCAAATATAAAAATTGATATATCCTAAAAAACATAACGTTATAGTTGTGTTTTTTTATTAACTCAGTGACAAAAACGCTATCATTCTATTTCGTATTATAGTAAAATATAAATATGATATATCATTTTACATTTTAGCCGTCAGAACTAATTATCTAAATTTTTCCGATAAGTTCTTACCGCTATTTAAAAGGAGCCTATTTTATGAAAATTCACGAAATTGATACACGTCATGGCACTGCTAATCATTACAGTTTTTCTCATGGAAATTGCCTACCTTATACAGGTGTGCCGTTTGGCATGAATTATTTTTGTCCGCAAACCAAAGAAGAAGAACGTTGGTGGTTTCATCCAGAAGATCATACTTTCTTAGGTTATCGTTTAACCCATCAACCAAGTCCTTGGATGGCTGATTTCAGTCAGCTCGTTTTGACTCCTTATAGTGGCAATTTGGTGGAAAATGATTTTGAACACGTTAAAAGTTCTTATCGCCCTGAAGACAGTATTTTTCAACCCACTCATTTACAGATTACGCAACAACGCTATCAAATTACTTCGCAATTAATACCAAGTATGTATGGTGGTATTTTTACTATCAACTATCAACAAAAACAAAATAGTTTTCTTTTACATTTACCTGGAAAATATTTTATTGAAAGCACGACACCTTATCAACTAAAAGGCTATGTGATTAATCATCATGGCTGCGAAGATCCTGATTTAAAATTCTATTTTTCTTTACATTTTTCTGAGCCTTTACAAACAGAAATCACCAAAGCTCATGGCGAAAATGGCTTTATCCCCTGCTCATTTGGTGATGTTGTTAAACAAACGATTCAATTAGGAACTTCTTTTATTAGTTTAGAGCAAGCTGAACTGAATTTGCAGCGAGAAATTCAGCAAACTGCTCCTGACTACTTAGTCAACAGCCAAAATGAATGGCAAAATTATTTCGATAGAATCCAAGTGGAGCATCAAAATAAACAACAACTTAGCACTTTTTACCATAATTTATATCGAACATTTTTATTCCCACAAACTTTTTATGAAGTAAATCAAGCTGGTGAAAAAATTCATTACGATACTTATAGTCAGCAAGTTCGACCAGGTATTTTATATACCAACAATGGTTTCTGGGATACTTATAAAACCGTTTATCCTTTATATTCCTTAATCGCCCAAGAAAAATATCAAGAAATGTTGGCAGGCTTTTTAAATAGTTATAAAGAAACTGGCTTCTTGCCAAAATGGTTATCACCAGATGAACGTGGTTTAATGCCTGGCACTTTAATTGATGCCGTAATCGCTGATGCAGCTGTTAAGGGCATTGGCAGTGATTTGATGCCTGAATTTTTAGAGGCTATGAAAAAAGGTGCGACTATTCAAAGTGAAAATAAAAATTATGGCCGCCAAGGAACAACAGATTATTTAAAATACGGTTATGTACCTAGTCAATATCATGAATCTGTTAATCATACTTTAGATTATGCTTACAGTGATTTTTGTATTTCTCAAGTTGCCAAAACCCTTGGTGAAACTGACGATGTTAACTATTATCAAAAACAAGCTGGCAACTTCCGTAATATTTTTGATGCTGAAACAGGATTTATGCGGGCAAAAGATACAGAAGGTAATTTCCGTGAAGGTTTCTTAGCTACTCGTTGGGGAAAAGATTATGCTGAAGGTAGCGCTTGGCAAAGTAGTTTTGCTGTTTATCAAGATTTTGCAGGTTTGATCGAAGCTTATGGTAGCTCAGAAATTTTTGAACAAAAATTAATCGAGTTATGTAATCAATCACCTAGCTTTAATGTTGAAGGTTATGGTTCTGAAATTCATGAAATGAGCGAAATGGCGGCAATTGAATTTGGGCAGTTAGCTATTTCTAACCAACCTAGTTTCCACTATCCTTATTTATTTAGTTATTTAGGTAAACCAGAAATGGCGCAACCACTAATTAAACAATTATTAACACAAACTTTTGATGATTCAATCAATGGTTATCCCGGCGACGAGGACAACGGTAGTATGGCTGGCTGGTATATTTTCAATTGTCTAGGCTTTTATCCAGTAACACCTGGCTCTGGAGAATATGTAATTGGTATGCCTTTACTAGATAAAGTCACGCTTAAATTATCCAATGGTAAAGACTTATCTATTGAATCTACACCAAATAAACCACAGCAACAATTTATTCATGAAATCAAACGCAATGGTGAAACACATCACAATTTATTCTTCCAACATCAAGATTTGATGAATGGCGGCGAAATCAATTATCAATTAGGTATTGTCCCTAATTCTAAAAAATATACTGCTGAAGAATTACCATTTTCATTAAGTAAATAGCAAAGAACTCACGACATTAAAGTTATTGTATGTCGTGAGTTTTTATTAAGAGTTTCAAATTGCCCCTTTAACGCATATTGAATATCATTTAAATTTGCTACGTAATAAATAACTCCGTTATATGATATGTTCATAAAAAAACTCTGTATCAGATTGGATTTGAGTCAATATCTTGGACACATTTTAGTAGAGACGGCTATGCCAATTTCTTTTTTGACAGGTCTTCAAACTCCTGTGGAGTTAGATAGC
>NZ_JARXWL010000023.1 GCF_029893325.1 Enterococcus sp. PF1-24 | reverse complement strand
AGAAAAAAGCAGTCAAGCAATGAAAGCTGCTTGACTGCAAAAATCAAATTATTCTATTGGATTTTCTCTTCACCAACACCAGTTGACAAAGAGCCGGAATTACTGGTATTTTTATTTTTTTAAGCAGATTGTTTACTAAAGTAACGTTGCCATTTAGTTTTCATACTCATAGTTAACGGAATTGCAGCTTCTTTAATAGCACAATATTTATCAACAAAAGTTACAATATAACTTTCTTTATACTTAGGTGGTGCAATCGTTGCCCCCCACATATGCTTGATAATAATATCGCGCTCTAAATCTGAAAGTTCTGTAATTTTTGCGGCGTTTTTAGCGGCAATTCGTGGATGCATATAGGCATGAGAACCCTCATCAAATTTAGTTGTCCGCCAATCGTAATAAAATAAATCATGCAATAAACCTGCTCGTGCAGTTGCTCTTGCATCACCGTTCCAACGTTTTGCTAATTTATAACTATTGTAAGAAACACTGATTGAATGTTCCAATCGAGTTGAATGATAATGTTGAATATATTCATCTAGCTTTTGAACTTCTTCAGTTGCTAGTAAATCTGCTACATAAGACATATACTCTGAATCTTCACGCCATTTTTCTGTCATTAAGTAAAGGCCACCTTTTTAAATTATCCAATTGAGAAACTTTCTCTTCTCTTTTGATGTGGCAAGTATAGCACGCTTACAAAAAAAATACTAGCTTAGGTGATTTATCGTAAAGAAAGCTTAATACTTTTAATGTGCTTTAAACAGTTAAGCTAACTCATACATTAAAATCCCCGCTGCTATCGCAACATTTAAGGATTCGGCTTGACCTTTAATAGGAATGTAAATATTTTTGTCAGTTAAAGTTAGTAATTCTTTTTGAACTCCTTGACCTTCATTTCCCATAATTAAAGCCAGATTTGTGGTTTTATTTATTGCATTTAAGGCAACTGCCTCTTCATTTAATTCTGTACCATACACCAGACTGCCGAAAGCTTTTAACTCCTTTATGGCTGTTTGTAAATCTTTTTGAATAATTGGTAAATGAAATTGACTCCCCTGCATGCTCCGTAAAACTTTAGGATTATAAATATCAGCTGTACCTTCACCTAAAACTACACCAGTAAAGCCAAAAATATCGGCGGTGCGAATCATCGTTCCCACGTTTCCGGGATCTTGAACGTTATCTAATAACAACCATTTTCCTGCAAAAGTAATCTCTGCTTGATTCGTCATTGCTACTACCGCTAAGATACCTTGGGGTGTTGGTAGCTCTGATAACTGTTTCATCACTTCATCACTAACAAAATATAGCTTTTCTTCAGGAAACTCTGCTAACCAGCTGCCCCACTCGCTCATGCCCCGTTGCGTTACTAAAATCGCTTCAACTGGCGCCTGTCCCTTAACAGCTTCTTCAATTAAATGAAAACCTTCTAATAAATATTTTTGATCTAATTGGCGATATTTACGTTTTTGATATTTTTTTAATTCTTTAATCCACTGATTTTTGACAGATAAAATTTCTTTCATCACTGTTCACCTCGAGTTATTATAACACCTTTCAGTCTTGTCTGAAAGATACGAAAAAGGTATGATAAAAGAAAAATGCTAAACTTAAAAATGAGGTGGATAATTTGCGAAAAGTCAGAATGAATGTTGAAGGTCGTGTGCAAGGAGTAGGTTTCCGTTATATGACCAAAATGGTAGCTGATGAATTAGGCGTACGAGGAAAGGTCTGGAATGAAGACAATGGTTCTGTTTCTATTGAAGCAATCGCCGATAATGAAACCATGCAAGCTTTTATAGCTAGAGTTAAAGCCTCCCCTTCTCCTAGTGGCAGAGTCACTACTTTAACTTTACAAGATGATTCAACCATTGAAGAACGCAAAAAATTTGATGTCACTTATTGGTAAATAGGAATTTTTTACTTATCTTAAAAAAAATAACAGATTGAAAAGTCGCGACTTTTCTAGTATAGTATTCTTTGTGCAAATCTTTAAGTAGAGGAAGAAAGTAATGACCAAAAATAAAATAAAAAAAATTATGCTGAGCTCTGGAATGCTCTCATTAGTTTTGTTCTTATCTGGCTGTGTAAAAACTAATGCAGATGGAACGCCTGATGAAAGTGGTGTTATCTACCGTTTCTTAGCAAAACCAATTGGTGATGTAATTACTTATATGGTTGAAAATTTCAATTGGAACTATGGTTGGGCGATTATTTTTATTACCATTATCGTGCGAATCATCATTATGCCTTTAGGAATTAATCAATCACGTAAATCATTAGTTCAAAGTGAAAAAATGCAATCTATTAAACCGCAATTAGATATTATCAATAAAAAAGTCAAAGCAGCGACAACTCAAGCTGAGCAATTAGCTGCTAATCAAGAAATGCAAGCTTTATATCGTGACAATAATCTTAGTATGACTGGCGGAATTGGTTGTCTACCTTTATTAATTCAAATGCCTATCTTTTCTGCTTTATATGTAGCTGTTCGCCATACACCAGGTATCAGTGAAGCAAGCTTTTTCGGTATTAATTTAGGAAACCCTAATATTGTTTTAACAATTTTAGCAGGTTTAGCTTATTTAGGTCAAAGCATGATTTCCATGATTGGCGTCCCTGAAGAACAAAAGAAAACAATGCGGAGCATGATGATTATGTCTCCACTAATGATTGCTTTCATGTCCTTCTCTTCTCCAGCTGGCTTAACTTTATACTGGGTTGTTGGTGGGATTTTCGGTTGTATTCAAACTTTCATTACCAACGTTTTAATGAAACCAAGAATCAAAGCGCAAATTCAAGAAGAATTAGCTAAAAATCCACCAAAACAAGTAGTGACACCTATTAAAGATGTCACACCAACAGAAGAAACTCCAGCAATTTCACCAAAAAAACGTAATGACGGTAAAGGTCGCAATGCTGGTGCACAACAACGTAAAAAATAATCATTTATCTTCTTAGAGAACCGCTGTTGCGGTTCTCTTTTTTGTACTCTAGCTAGCTTTCTTCAATAAAATGATAATGAAATTCGTAGCGGAAAATACCACTATAATTTTTCCTTACACTTTACTTGGATGCAGAACAAGTCTTTCCGCTTTTTTTATAATCTAGCTACAAGACTTTGCATCTCTCTATAAAGTGAAGAAGAAATTCGTGGCAGAAAACACCACTATAATTTTTTCTTGCACTTTACTCAGATGCAGAACAAGTCTTTCCGCTTTTTTTGTTCCCTTTAACATTTCTCAATGTTTTTTACCTTTTTTTAATAACAGGTATAAAGCGTATTCTAGCAGGCTTTCATTTTCATTTTTTCTTTAAAATAGATGTTTAGCCTAATTTATAAAGAATTTCTAATTGGCGGTAAACTATTATTTTTTTATCATGAACTCGTAAAATAACTAGTTATTTAGAAAAAATTTTGCACATTGAGAGGAATTGGAAAAAAATGGAAAAAATTATTAAAGCGAAAAAGAATTATCCACCACTGCTCAAGTTTCCTGAGCATAGTCAATTGAAAGGGCAAGATTTAATTTTTGCTGGCATTAGCATCATTACAGCTTTTGCTATGATTCGTGGTTTAATGCAACATATGGGGGGAATTTTAATCACGGGTATCACTTTCATCTTTTGTAGTAGTATCCTATTTTATTTAAAAAGTAAAAATTTGAAACTTTCTACAAGACAATTTGCTTATTTTGCGTATGTTTTATTGTTAGGCGCAAGTTTCGCTGTTTTTAAAAATCGCGTTTTGCTGAAAATTAATTTATTTTTTCTAATATTCAGTTGTTTATATTGGGTATTAACAATCGTGGGGGCGCGAAAGAATAATACCTTGGACCAGCACTTCTTTTCAGATTTACTTTACGGAATTTTTATCACACCTTTCCGCAAACTAAATAGATTTGTTCATAAAATTAAATGGCTGCGCTATGAACATCACAACTTGAAATTAGTTCTGTTGGCTATTGCAATCTCTTTACCTATCTTATCACTAGTCATTTACTTATTAACTTTTGCTGACCAACAGTTTGAAGCGGTGATTTCTTATCTGACTAGTGCTTTATCTGAGAATTTAGGGGAATATTTCTTTAGTTTATTGTTAGCTATTCCTTTAGGGAGTTATCTTTTCCTACTGGTTTATCGTAATATCAATAGTTCACAACAAACCCGCAAACAACTTACAATTAAAACGGGACCTAATATTTTCTTTATGACCATTTTAATTTTATTTATCACTGTTTATTTGCTGTTTTTCGCTTCAGCCTATGTCGGTTATCGACTAACAGATACTTATCAACTGGAGGAAAATGCTCGCCAAGGCTTTTTCCAATTGCTACCAGTTGCTTTAATTAATGTGACGATTTTTGCGATAATTAAAAATTTTAGCAACTACTCTAAAAGTATCCAAATTGGTTTAACGCTGATTGGCCTTGAAACGTTGGGCTTAATTTGGCTAGGTTTAGCACAAATGTTTTTATATATTCAATATTATGGTTTAACTATTTTACGTTTTAACACCACTTGGTTTATGATTGCTCTTTTTATCTGTATGATGATTTTTATTGCAGCTTTATGGAAAAAATTCAATTATACCAAAGGAACAGTTTTATTTTTAGCAGCGGTGATGTTAATTTTAAGCTGGGGCAATTCTGGTAAAATAATCACTAATTATAATTATCAACAATTTCAAACTGGTCAGTTAAAGAAACTTGATAGCAGTGTCTTTTATGATATTGTGGCTGAAGCAGTCCCCACTGCGATTGAAATTTATCAAGAGTCTGAAGATGAAGACCTTCGAGAAGAAATGTTTGATTATCTTTTAGAAATGCAGACGCTTATTGAGGAAGATAGTAGCTTTACTTTACAGCAATATTTAGATTTAAAAAAATTAACTCATATCATTGTTTAAACTAGCCAAGAATATTCAGACTGTCACGAAAAAAGTTTGAATATTCTTTCTTTTTTCGCTAAACTAAGAGAATATTCCAATTTTTGAAAGAGGTCTCTTATGTTAACTGCTTATTTAAATATTTTAGTCATTTTTATTTTAATTTTCATTGGTTATTTGCTAACTTATCGCCAATGGTTTAACAATCAAGTAGCCGATGCTTTTTCTAAGCTAGTTTTAAATATCGCCCTTCCTTGTAGTATGTTTCTAAATATCACTAAACAATTTTCAAAAGCAGAATTTATACAACTATTTAGCGGGATGTTAATTCCCTTATTATCTATGAGTATTACTTTATTAATCAGCTATTTTTACGGCAAAATCACCAAAGTAAAAACTGGTCGTTTAGGAAGTTTTACAACGATGGCGACTTGCTCCAATACCATTTTTATCGGTTTGCCCATCAACCTAGCAATTTTTGGAGAAATTTCCGTGCCTTTTGTTTTGCTTTATTACATTGTTAACACTACTTTTTTCTGGACTGTCGGTGTTTTTTTGATTGCTAAAGATAATCCGCAAGCAGAAACTGCACAGATTTCTTTTCATCCCCTAACCGCCCTTAAAAAGATTTTTTCACCTGCTTTATTAGGCTTTATCATTGGTTTGCTATGGATTTTAACAGAAGTACCTGTTCCAAGTATGCTGCAAACTTTGAGTAGTTATCTGGGGCAATTAACAACCCCTTTATCAATGTTTGTCATTGGCATTATTATTTATTATACGGGGATTCGCAATTTAAAACTTAACAAAGATATTGTTGGTGTCTTAATTGGCCGCTATCTGCTTTCTCCGTTGATTGTTTGGTTAATCAGTCACTTTGTTAAAGTGCCAGAATTAATGCTTAACGTCTTCATTATTCAATCTGCCATGCCGATTCAAAATTCCGTACCGATTTTAGTTCGTAATTATGATGCCGATGTAGATTTTGCAGCAAGTAGCTTAGCATACAGTATCCTACTTTATTTAATCTACATCCCACTATTATTATTGATTATTTTATAAAAAATTTTCACTATCGAAAAGTTGAACTTAGTTTCAGCTTTTTTCTTTTACAAACATATTATATTTTTATCTTATAAAAATAGCCAAGCAACGACAGCTGCTTGGCTATTAAACTTATTTAATTGTTAGTTTATCTCACTTTTCGTTTATTATAAAAGAGTCCTAAACCTAACACAATACATAATACTCCTACAATTAATGATACATTACTTGTAGTTTCTCCCGTATTTGGAAGTTTTCCAGGTGTATTTTTCTTAGGTGTATCTTGTTTTGGGTTGCTAGGTGTAGTCGGTTTGGTCGGTGTATCTTTTCCTACTGGTTGATTTTCTTTTGTCAGTTGCATTTCACTGACTTGGTCAGCTGTAATCGAAAATCTAATTGGTGTGCTATCTAGCAGATAACCTTTTGGTGCTTTGACTTCGACTAATTGATATTCGCCAACTGCTAAATCTTTCAAAGTAACTAATCCATTTTTATCAGTTACAATACCAGTTCGAATAACTTCTCCCTTAGCATTTCGAAGTTCAAATTCAGCTCCTGCTAAAACTTCACCTGTTTTGCTATCAACTTTTTTCAAAGTAACTTCCCCTAATTTAACACTAGGGTTTGTGTAGACATTTTTGAAAATGGCTGTCTTTTCATAAACAGTCGTTGCTACTAATTGACCATTTTCATCCATCACCGTCACAGTTACTTTATAAACGGTGCTATCGTAACTAATCGTGCTATCCGTACCTACTACTTCACGAATAGTATATTCATAGGTGCCGACAGTATCATAAGTCAACGCATCAAAATAAATTTTGCCATTAGCATTATTGGTTTTGGTTTGCAAAACATTACCAGCGCTATCTACTAATTCAAATTTAAATTCACCTGCTGTTAATTTCTTACCAGCTAATTCTTTTTCTGCTTCTAAAATGATATGGTCATCTTTTGGTGTATAGCTATTTTTAAAAACTACATCACCTTCATAGTTGGCTTTTGCTACTAGTTGACCATTTTCATCGGTTACTGTCACAGTCACTTTATAAACCGTACCATCGTAATTGATTGTGCTGTTGGTTCCTTTTACTTCACGAATGGTATATTCATAGGTACCAACTTGTTGGTAAGCAATTGCATCAAAATAAATTTTACCACTACCATTATTAGTTTTTGTCTGTAATACATTACCATCTTTATCAACTAATTCAAAGTTAAATTCGCCAGCTGATAAATTTTTACCAGTTAATTCTTTCTCTGCTTCTAATACAATATTACCACCTTTTGCTGCGTAACTATTTTTGAAAATTACACTGCCTTCGTAGCTTGGGGTTGCTACTAACTGGCCATTTTCATCAACTACGGTTACAGTTACTTTGTAAACACTGTTATCATAGGTAATAGTGTTATTTTTGCCAGCTACTTCACGAATGGTATATTCATATTTACCAGCAGCATCATAAATGATTTCATCAAAATAGATTTTTCCATTTGCATCATTTGTTTTTGTTTGTAAAACATTGCCTTCGCTATCTACTAATTCAAAACTAAATTCGCCTGCTGATAAGTTTTTACCAGTTAATTCTTTAGTAGCTTCTAATACAGTACTGCCACCTTTTGGCGCGTAGCTATTTTTGAAAATTACATCGCCTTCATAACTTGCTGTTGCTACTAATTGGCCATTTTCATCAACTACTGTCACAACGACATTATAAACGGTACCATCATAGCTAATTGTACTGTCTGTTCCAGCTACTTCACGAATGGTATATTGATAGCTGCCTGCTACATCATAATTAATTGCATCAAAGTAGATTTTTCCATTTGCGTCATTTGTTTTTGTTTGTAAAACATTGCCTTCGCCATCTACTAACTCAAAACTAAATTCGCCTGCTGATAAGTTTTTACCAGTTAATTCTTTATTGGCTTCTAATACGGTGCTACCTGCTTTTGGCGCATAGCTATTTTTGAAGATTACATCACCTTCATAACTTGGCGTCGCTACTAACTGACCATTTTCATCGACTACCGTCAATTTAACTGAATAAACATTGTTATCGTAACTAATTGTACTATCTGTACCTGTTACTTCACGAATGGTGTATTCATAGGTGCCAGCCGCATCATAAGTAATTTCATCAAAATAGATTTTTCCGTTTGCGTCATTGCTTTTGGTTTGTAAAACATTGCCTTCGCTGTCTGCTAACTCAAATGTAAACTCACCAGCACTTAAATTTTTGCCAGTTAGCTCTTTACTGGCTTCCAATACGGTACCACCAGTTTTTGGTGCATAATTGTTTTTGAAAATGGCATCTCCTTCATAGCTTGGGGTTGCTACTAATTGGCCATTTTCATCAACTACTGTCACAGTTACTTTATAAACGGTATCATCGTAGCTGATGGTACTGTCTGTTCCAACTACTTCACGGATAGTATATTCATAAATACCTGCTACATCATAAGAAATTGCATCAAAATAAACTTTCCCATTTATATCATTTGTTTTTGTTTGTAAAACATTACCAACACTATCTACTAATTCAAAGTTAAACTCGCCAGCCGTTAAATTCTTACCAACTAATTCTTTACTGGCTTCCAATACGGTACCACCACTTTGTGGTGTGTAACTATTTTTGAAAATGGCATCTCCTTCATAGCTTGGGGTCGCTACTAATTGGCCGTTTTCATCAGTTACTGTCACGGTTACTTTATAAATTGTATCATCGTAGCTGATGGTATTATCCATTCCGACTACTTCACGAATGCTATATTCATAGGTGCCAACTGTATCATAGTTGATTTCATCAAAATAAATTTTACCACTGCTATCATTTGTTTTTGTTTGTAAAACATTACCAACACTATCCATTAATTCAAATGTAAACTCGCCAGCCGTTAAATTCTTACCAACTAATTCTTTACTAGCTGCTAATACTAACTCCGTAGCTGGAACAACGGCTCTTTCATTTAGTAAAGTCACGACACTATTAGCTAAAGGAATTTCAAATTCGTGAAGTGTTTCATCTAAAATATAACCATTAGGTGCTGCAACTTCTTTAATTGCATATTTCCCATAGCGTAAATTACTAATTTGATCAATCGGATTGCCTTCGTTGTCAATAATTTTATTATTTTTCACTTCTACATTAGAGATAAATAGTTCATAATCACCATTAGCATTTTGACGGAAAATATCAAAGAAAGCTGAATCATCGATGCCTTCATTGGTATTAGCATCAAGTTTTTCAATACTTAAAGCCCCATTGACACCACTTGATGTACCACTACCATCTGTAGATTTTATGGTAATTTCTTTTGTTACTTGATGAATTTCTACTTGGTTGCCGCTAAGTTTCACATCGTTAGCAACTTTTTCATTATTTACAATACCTGGATCTAGTTTTGTTTGATATTCAATAATGTAAGGAGAATTTATTTCACCTTCAAATTTTATTGACATTGTTTGCGTTCCTTCAAAAGGATTCATTTCAAGGGACGGACCAAAGCCTTCAGAGAAAGTAATTTCTTCCCCTTTATCAAACTCATCGCCATTGGCAATAGCTTTGTAAACATGAACAATCATATTATTTTGATCATCTAAAACAAAAGATTGTTGACTTAATTTCACTGTATCAGTTACTACCGCATCACTAACTGTGCGAGAATCTTGGTTTACAATAACCTTCCAGTCAGCAAGTCGATTGTTTACAGAATTTTGTACACCATTTTTTACTAACCATTTATCTTTAGCTGATTTTTCAATTTCACCTTCAGCTACAACAATTGTATTATTATCTGGATCTCTTAATTCTGCATAATTTTTATATTCATAGGTATCAACTGCAGCATCAGCTGCAATCGCTATAGAAAGAGTTAAATCAGTAGACTTTAGTAAAGTAATAATAACTTCACCAGTTGCTGCAACTTCATAAGCATAATTCACGCCTAAAACTAATTCACTTGTAAAGTTAGCAACCCCACCACTTTGACCATTAATAGTAGTTCCAAAAATTTTTAAACTTCTAATAGCTTGACCGTCACCAAGCTTTTCTAAAATTGTAGAGTTAGCTGGTAAGGTTTCTTTATATCTATTAAAAGTGGCTACCCAGTAAACACTATCACTAGGAGCTATTGTTTCGCCAAATACATTGTAAGTATTCGCCGCTAAATATTTTCTCAAACCCGCTACAACAGAGCCATCTTTAGGTACAAAGAAGCCGCCTTTACTTGCATTTTGAGACAAAATTTTATTTATCCGTAAACTGTCATCGTCACCAATTTGACGTGGATTACCATTAATATCTTGATAAGAAACCACAATTGAATTACTAAACTGATTGCCACCATTAAATAGTTCTTCATGATTTCTGATATTATATTTTGTCACATAATTAATTGTAAATTCTTCATCAATTGTTGCATAACTACCTAATAACTCAATTTTAAAGCCCGATTCATAAGTGATCCCAGTTGCTGTTTGTTCATGTAATAATTCAATTGCATAATCAGTCCCTTTTGTTAGCGTCACACCTGTTGAAGTTTTAATTTCCATGTCGCCAAATAACTCTAAAGCACTCATGTTGCTACCATTAGAAAGTCGATATAAGTCAGTAAAAACAGCATTATTCATCGTTTCATGATTTGAGTTAACTTTAACGGACCAATTCATTAAATGATTTTCATAGTCAACAGAAACGCCTTTTTTCTCAATCCCCATATTACTTTCTGGTTTTGCGGTACCTACACCATCATAGCCAGTATTGAAAGTGCCATCTTTAATATTCATATGGTTATAAATAGTCGTATCGCTAAAAATCGGATCAAATAATTTTGTTTGATAAGTAATAATATAATCCCCGGGCTCTTGAAAAACTAATTTAAACTGTACAAGTTCGCCATCTTTTTCAATAGCGTCTTCAGTTAAAAGTGTCCACGCTGAAGGTGCAACAGGGTCACCATTTTTTTTCGTTACTACAATACTATCTCTTACTAAATAATGCAAAGCTGCTGAAGAATCAGTACCACTGTAAGTATTATCTAAAATAGAAGCGCCGACATTTTTTAATGAAGCTGATAATTCCCAGCTAGCTTCACCAGTAGTATTATCATAGCCAGTAAAACGTTTATAATTTTCTAGGTCATCAAAACTGACAGTCGCACTTACACTCTTATCAAAAAATTGATCACCACTAATTTTAGCAGTATTAGTAAATGACTTAATTGATGAATCTATAACTGTTGAATTAATTGAAATTTTTACCGGTGTAGTAATTGCTTGATTAAATGTAAAAGTATTTGTAACTGGATCAAATTCATATAAATCGGTAACTTTATCCCAAGTACCTGTTGCTTCATTATAAATAGAGCCATATGAAGTCCCTTTTGTAAAAGTTAATCCTTCAGGCATAACTTCCGTTAAAACTACATTAGTTAACGTTTCAGAATTTTCATTAAACACAATATCCCAAAGGACATTTGAATGTTTAGAAATTTCGCCAGTTTTTTTAAGATCAATGTTGTAAACAGGGACAACGATGATAATTTCATTACCGTTGCTATCTGTGATTCCTGTTTTGATTTCTTGTTCTTCTGTTTCACTTACAATATTTAATTCTGTTGTTAATTCGATTTTACCAGAAAGGTCAGAAAGATTTGTCGCATTTTCATTAAAGACCACTTTTAATAAACCATTAGCGTCCATTTCAAAATAGCCAATTACATCAGAGCTTCCGCCATTTGTACGGTAAATAGGTTTAGGTTCAATTGCATTATGAACAGCAAAATAAGGTGGCATTTGATATGTATAGTAATCACCGTCAGAAATATCTACATCGTTTGCTAATGACCAATCAATAGTAATATTAATATTGTCATTATAATGTGCTAGATTTTCTTCTGTAAAAGGATTTCCCTCATTATCTGCAATTGTAATATTATCAAAAAGATTGACGCCACGATCATTTAAGCTTGTTCCTGCATTTAAAGTCACTGCTTCTTCTGAAGGTGCTCTGGCTTGCTCTTCCGAATTTTCTTCAGTACTTGTTGCATTGATAACTTCATCTGTTGAAAAATCAGCAGTTTCCTCATTTTCAATTAGATTGTTGGCATTTTCAACAGTAGATGTTTCACCGTTTGAAATTCCTTGATTGTTTTCATTTGCTAATAAAGCATCTTGATTAGTATTATCGGCTAATTGATATTCACTAGTTTCAACTTCGGTCATTGTTTCAGCTATTGCTGCAATTGGTGAAGCAAATGTTGACATAAACAAGATTGCCAAACTAAATAGAACAGAAATTTTTTGTTTCATTTTTTGAACCTCTTTCTCTCATAAATATAACGATTTCATAAAGATCGTCATAAAACTTTTATACTCTTTGCCTTAAACAGAATCTTCTTTCTGAGTGATTCTTGTGCCAAATATGATAGTCCCACATTTTTTTGCTAAATATTTCGGTAAAACCGGTTCATCTTCAGAATAAAGCTGTGGTTCATCTTCTAACATTGCCAATTTTGCTTCAATTGTACGAAATGATTTTTTCTTTAATTCTTTTTTACTATCATTTGGGATGACAATCATATTTTCCTCAGACTCTAAACTAAACTCTTGCACCCCCAAACTTTTTTGCTGCCAATCTATTGATTCATTAATAAACCCAAATCCAATAGGATATAATATACAAGTTGTTAAAATAATATATTTTCTTTTTTTCTTATCCATAACTAATTCCCCTTAACTTGTAGCATTAACTGACCAAATTCTTCCCAGTCATCTGGTGTTGGAGGACGTTTCCAAATCATTTGTTCACACTTTAACTTATCAATCGCAAAATCAGAAAGATAAAGTTGTGTTTTCGAGCTAATATTTTCTTCATAAACAATGTGCATACTTTTTAAAGTATATAGCATCATTTTTATATACTCGTTATAACTTTTCCCATGAGAAAAATCGATACATACATAAATTGGCACTTCTAATTGCTCTACAGGAATTTTTGTAATTAAGAAGAATAAATAATCATAATATAATTTATTTTTTTCTTGATTACTATTGAACAAATGCTCATCTAAACTTTCAATATAAGTTCGAACTAATTTTTCAAATTGTGGATTGACTTCCTGAAAATACTTATTTTGTATTTTGTGAATAAAAGAAGACTCTCTAAAATGATAAACTAACCATCTTCTATTGATGCGCATGAGTCCATCAACAAGCAATTGATATTGTTCAGGGCTGATATTATGCATCTGCTTAACAAGCTGATGTAAAAAATTAGTCGTTATTTCTTTAGCCGTATTTTCACTTTCTGAAACTTGATAGTCATCATCAGAAAATAAAACAATTTCTTCTAATCCTAAAAACAAATAGAAATAGGCGATTTCTTTTTCACAATCTTGTTGAGATAAAGAAAAATTTTCTTTCAATAGTCTTTCCAAATATTCTTTGAGATTGCTTTCTTGAACTTGCATATAGCTCTCATTTATAAAATGAGTATATTTCACTCTAGTTAACCAGATATTAATGAAGAACATTAATTTATACTCTACCGTTTTGGAAATGGTGACGTTATGAGACTGCTTTAAAAATTCAATTACTCGGTTGGAAATAGCTTTAATTTCGGTTGTAAATGGATTACGAATTCCGTTAAATACTTCATAATAGAAATTAAAAAGAAAGTTTCTTAACTGAAACTCTGAACCAGTAATTTTATTTCTGGTAATATTTAGTTTTTCTTCATCCAATAATATTTTGATTTCTTTTTGGTATTTATAGGCGTTTGAACGACTCACTGGTAAAAATTCTAATTGTGATTCTATGCCTATTTCATAAGTAATCAAATTATGAAATATTTGGTAGTAAGGGCTTCTTTCCAAGAAAAGCAGTCTCACTTTTTTTAGCAATAAGTTGCTAATTCCTTCCAAAGTAATTTCACCAGTAGGCTCTATTCTGATACTGGCCGTTTCATCAATTTGAAGGAAACTATCTTGAAGTGCTTCTAAATTTCTCTCAACTTTATATTTAGAAATATCTAAAAATTGACATAAATAATCCACGGAGCAAAAAACAGATTTTCTTATTTCCAATGTTTGCAGAATGTATAATTGATATCGATCCGTATCTACAAGTAAATCATTAGGAACCATTCCATTCCTATCCTCCTTTATATCTAGTTAAGAAAATGAAAATAAGTAAACCTTTATAAATAATATGAATTAACATTTATAAATTATCTCATTCTCTTTAACAAAATTGAAGCCACTTATGTCTCTTCTTTTTTTCATTTTTGCAAAAAAAAAAGACTATATACATTATGTATATATTTTTTTATTATTAGACTTCACTTTATTTATGATAACCTACATTCAATTCTCATTCAATAACAACTATTATTTTATATAGCTAAACAACTTGATATCATTATCATCAAAAATAGTTAATCGTTATTAATTAATAATTCCGAAAAATTAAAAACAGTCGTTATTTTATTTAGAAACTTTTATTATTATTACTCATTTTGTAATTTATTCATTTAGCCAGTTCGCGTGCCTAACTGCTTTGAATCTTCTTTATGATTCACTCGAAAGTAATATCAATTATTAACAAAAAAACCTAGTTATAAAATCCATAGAGATTTTATAACTAGGCTTATTATATTTTTCTATTTTACAATCAATAAATCTAAACTACCTAAGGCTAAAGTCATTTTAGCAATTTTATACAGTTGATTTAAGCGATTTTTACGAATAGCTGGATCTTCAGCCATGACCATTGTTTCTTCAAAATATTTTTCAATATAAGGACGTAAATCTCGTAAAGTTCGATAATTTTCAGCAATTGTTTGAGTAGCAAAATCAGCTTCAGCTTTTGCAACAGCTTCAAACAATTCGTTTTCAGCACCGTTTTCAAACAACTTAGGATCGACTTCTAAAAAGTTAGTATCTTCAGCTTTTTTCGCTAAGTTCAAGACTCTTGTTAAAGCTTCAACGGATGGGCGGAAATCTTCATCAGTTAAATGCTCTTTCAAAATGCTAGCTGAACTGAAAGAACGCATTAAATCATCATGCTCAGCGGCTAAAATTGCATCAATCACATCGTGACGCACGCTTTTCGTTGATAAAAATTGACGGATACGGGCTTTAATGAAGTCAATTACTTCCGTTTGACCAGCAGGTAGTTGAATACCAAAACGTTCTTCATCAGCATTAATCACTTCATTGATTTGTTCTTGTAAACCTCTTAACGGGAAGCGCCAACCCTTGGCTTCAATAATCCGAATAACACCATAAGCTTGTCTTCTCAAAGCATAAGGGTCATTAGAACCACTTGGAATCATGTCTACTGCAAAGAAAGTTAAAACACTATCCAGTTTATCAGCAATCGCTAAAACAGCACCAATAGCTGATTCAGGCAGTTCACCTTCACTTGAGATTGGTTGATAGTGTTCACGGATAGCTTGCGCAACAGCGGGATTTTCTCCTTGCAATAAGGCATATTTTTCGCCCATAATCCCTTGTAACTCAGGGAACTCGCCCACCATATTGGTCACTAAGTCAAATTTATAAATTTCAGATGCTCTTTGTAAATCAGCCAATTCAGTTGCAGATAAACCAACTTGTTCACCGATTAAAGCAGCAATCACTGAAGTTCGTTGCATTTTTTCATAAATATTGCCAATTTTTTCATGGAAAGTTACTGATTTTAATTTTTCCACACAAGTAGCAATTGTGATTTTTTTATCTTCTTCAAAGAAAAATTCGGCATCTTCTAAACGAGCAATTAAAACTTTTTCATTGCCTTTAATCACATTGTCAATTTTAACTTTGTCGCCATTACGAACAGAAATAAAATGTGGCAACAACAAACCTTGGCTATTTCTTATTTCAAAGTAGCGTTGATGCTCTTTCATTGAAGTTACTAAAACTTCTTCTGGTACACTTAAATATTTTTCGTCAAAGTTACCCACAAAAGCAGTTGGGTACTCCACCAAATTGTTAACTTCTTCCAATAAATCTTCATCCAAAACCACTTGCCAATGATTGGCTTCAGCGATTTCAGCAATTTGTTGACGAATTAAATCTTTTCGTTCTTTCGCATCAACAATTACAAATTGTTCAGCCATTTTAGCCTGATATTCATCCGCATGATTAATCGTAACTGTTTTCCCTAAGAAACGATGTCCTCGTGAAGTATTACTTGTTTTAATATCTAAAATTTCAAAAGGAATGATTTCGTCATCTAATAAAGCTACTAACCAATGAATTGGGCGAATATAAGCTAAATCGTAATTAGCCCAGTGCATCGTTACAGGGAAAGTTAAACTTAAAATAACGGTTGCTAAGCCTGCTAAAACCTCTTGAACATTGCGACCGGATTCAAATTTAGTGACATAAACATACTCCACGCCTTTGATTTCTTTAAAAGTAATATCATCAGTCGTTAAACCTTGCCCTCGCACAAAACCTTCGGCGGATTTTGACCAATTGCCTTCTGCGTCTAAAGCAATCTTTTTAGCAGGTCCTTTCACTTCTTCTTGGGTATCCGCCTGTTTTTCAGGTAGATTAACGATTTTTATAGCTAATCGTCTTGGTGTTGAAAAAACTTCAATTGTATCGTAAGTTAAACGATTTTCAGCTAAAAATTTAGCTACTTTATCGGTTAATTGTTTGATGGTTGGTGTAACCACATGAGCGGGCATTTCTTCCAAGCCAATTTCTAATAAAAAGTTTTTAGCCATTTTATTTTTCCTCCTTATTAGCAAGTAATGCTTCTGCTGTTTGGCGATCTAAAAGTGGATAAGCCAATTTTTCCCGTTCAGCAACGAAAATTTTCGCTACTGATTTTGCCATATTCCGGATTCTCGCTAAGTAGCCTGCTCGTTCCGTTACGGAAACAGCGCCACGAGCATCTAATAAATTAAAAGTATGGCTACATTTTAAAATATAATCGTAAGCTGGATGAACTAAGTTTTCAGCAATACAACGTTTTGCTTCGGCTTCAAACCGTTCAAAGTTACCTAACAATAATTCTTGGTCACTAATTTCAAAAGAATATTTAGAATGTTCATATTCTGGTTGTGTGAAAATTTCACCATATTTAACGGTATCTGACCATTGCAAATCATAAACACTTTCAACTTCTTGAATATATGAAGCCAAGCGCTCTAAACCATAAGTGATTTCAGAAGTTACTGGTTTACAAGGCAAGCCGCCAACTTGTTGGAAATAAGTAAATTGCGTAATTTCCATGCCGTTTAGCCAAACTTCCCAACCTAAACCAGCGCAACCCATTGAAGGATTTTCCCAGTTATCTTCAACAAAACGAATATCGTGCTCTAATGGGTCAATTCCTAATAAGCGTAAACTTTCTAAATATAATTCTTGAATATTTTCTGGTGATGGTTTCATGACTACTTGAAATTGGTGATGTTGATATAGTCGGTTAGGATTTTCGCCATAACGACCATCGGCAGGGCGACGTGAAGGCTCTACGTAAGCAGCATTCCAAGGCTCAGGGCCGATTGCTCGTAAAAACGTATAAGGGCTCATAGTCCCCGCCCCTTTTTCTGTATCATAGGCTTGCATTAACATACAGCCATTTTCTGACCAAAATTTTTGCAAAGTTAAAATCATTTCTTGAACAGTTAATTTTTTTGTCATTTTTACTACTCTCCCTTTCTGAAAACATAAAAAATCCCTATGTCATTACGACATAGGGACGATAAATTCGCGGTTCCACCCTACTTCCGATTGATAATCGGCAGCTTCATTCTGATATGCTCACAAGTGCCCCTTCAAAAGCTGCTAGTATTCGGCTCTCACTCTCCCGAACTCGCTAAAACTGCCTGACTTTCTACTGTGCTTGCTTAAACGCATGATTTAATTATTTTTATCATAGTCTGAAAAGTGCTGATTGTCAAATAGTTTCATTGAAAAAATGAAAGATTTTCATTTTTGACCATAATTTTTTTAGCATTTTTCAAAAAACTTCGCTATACTATAAAAAAAGGAAGGTGTTTAGTATGAGAAGAAAAATCGGGAAGTGACAGATTTTAATGATATCGCAGCAATTGTTGAAGAAGCACAAGTTTTACGTTTAGCTTTATTTGATGAAAAATATCCTTATATTTTGCCGGTTAATTACGGTTATCAGTGGCAAGAGAAACAGTTAACCTTTTATCTTCACGGTGCCACAGTTGGTAAAAAAATTGATTGCATCACCGCCAACAATCATGTCTGTGTTGAAATCGACATTGATCATCATTTGATTGATGGTGGCCAGACTGCCGCTCATTATTCTTATGGTTATAAAAGTTTAATCGGCTATGGTACAGCTACGATTGTTGAAGACTTAACAGAGAAAAAACATGCCTTAGAAAAATTGATGGCTCACGCTGCCAAAGATCATAGTTTTGATGCTATCCCTGAAGCGATGATTAAGCGGACTGGCGTGATTAAAGTCGAACTTACAAGTTATACCGCCAAAGCCAATATTCCTATGGAAAAATAAAAATAAGCAATATTTAGCAACTCTCTGTTGGTTCTGTTAAATATTGCTTATTTTTTTAAAACATCTTGCCAAGTTTTCATTTGGTCAATAAATTTTTTACTCTTTAAATGAATCCCCACATATTCATCATAAAGTTGATCTAGCAACTGCCGAATACTTTCTTTCGTTTCTGTTTGTAGTGAAATATTTTCAATTTTATCTAAAGTAATCCCTGAAAACATACGTAAAAAATGAACAGCTCGCGGATTGCTATGAAAACGGTGCGGATCTTGTAACCAGTGACGCTCACATAAAACCCCATGGTATTTGACTGAATAATCAAATTTTCCGTGAGTTTCTCCACAAATCGCGCAATTCGTCCAGTTGGGCGAAACACCAAAACGATTTAATAGCTGCACTTCAAAAATATTGGTAATAATTTCTTCATCATACCCCTCATTCATCATTTGTAAAGACTGCTTTAAAAAACTATACAAATGCGGATCATATGTCCGATCCTCAATAGCAGCATCCGTTAGCGCCAATAAATAAGTTGCATAAGCACTAATAAAAATATCTTCTTGAATCTTACGAAAGGCGGTAATTTCTTTAGCACCATTCAGAAAAGATAAACCGTCACTGCGGAAATCGCCAAAGTAGACGGCTTCAGTAAAAGGTAATAAGGCAGGTGTTAAAGGATTATTTTTACGATGAGCGCCTTTGACATAAAACATCATCTTCCCTGCTGATTCCGTAAAAATTTTAACTAGTTTATCTTTTTCTTTATGATCTTTTGAAAAAAGAATTAAACCTTTCGATTCAATAAAATTAGCCATCCTGCCGCACCTTCTTTCCGCTAAATAATTTAATACCAGCAAAATTATGATTTTAAACACAACTTTACTGGTTAACTGTTTTATTAATACTCGTCTTTCCGATAACCAAAGTCTTGCAAATAAATTTGTTTATCTCGCCAATCTTTTTGAACTTTAACCCATAATTCAAGATAGACTTTATCACCTAGTAAATTTTCAATATCTTTACGAGCTTGTGTACCGATATTTTTCAGCATTTTGCCACCTTTACCGATGATAATGCCTTTTTGACTATCTCTTTCAACGATAATGGTAGCTTGAATTTGAACTTTATCGTTCTCATTTCTTTTCATTGAATCGACAACTACCGCTACTGAATGCGGGACTTCATCACGGGTTAACAAAAGCACTTTTTCTCTGACTAATTCAGAAACAATAAAATACTCTGGATGGTCGGTTACTTGATCATCCGGGAAATATTGTGGTCCTTCTGGCATTTCACTTACCAAAGTTGACATCAAGTGTTCCACATTATTGCCTTCTGTGGCAGAAATTGGCACGACTTCAGCAAAATTCATTTGTTGAGAATAATCTTCAATAATTTCCAATAATTTATCAGGATGGATTTTATCAATTTTGTTAATGACTAAAAAGACTGGTGCTTCAACATTTCGCAAACGTTCTATGATGAAATCGTCGCCACGTCCACGTTTTTGATCGGCATTAATCATAAATAACACCACATCGACTTCTCTTAAAGCACTGTAGGCTGTCTCCACCATAAAATCCCCTAAACGATGTTTAGGTTTATGAATCCCAGGCGTGTCAATAAAGATTAATTGTGCTTCAGGCGTCGTGTAGACCCCCTGAATTTTATTTCGTGTTGTTTGTGCTTTATCACTCATAATCGCAATTTTTTGTCCTACGATGCGATTTAGCAAAGTTGATTTACCCACATTTGGACGACCGATAATCGCCACAAAACCTGATTTATGTTCTACCATATTTATTATTCCCACTATTCTATATTTTTATTTAATCCAATTTTGAAGCAGTAACCAAACTTTTGGTAAAAAGATAATTACCCCAACCACAGCTGCAAAAAAAGAAGTTAGTAAAACGGCACCAGCGGCCATATCTTTAACCCTTTTGCCAATGGGATGAAAATGATAATTAGTCACCATATCAACCACATTTTCAAAAGTTGTATTGACGATTTCCATCACAATCACTAAAAAAACTGCTAATAAAATCCACAGCCATTCTTGCAAGTTTAATTTGAAAATAAAACTTGCAAGAATTACTAAAATACCCACGAAAACATGCTTACGCATATTGCGTTCTTCTTTTACAACTGTTTTAAGTCCTTGAATCGCAAATTCGACTGAAGCCACAAAAAACTTATTTTTTTGGGTGTTTTTATCTTTTGAGTCCATAAGCTTCCAAAATCTCCTTTTGTAACCCAAACATTTCCGCCTCATCCTCAGGAGTCATGTGGTCGTAGCCATTGATATGAAGAAAACCATGAACAGCTAAAAAGCCTAGTTCTCGCTCATAAGAATGACCGTATTCTTCCGCTTGCTCAGCAGCTCGTTCAATAGAAATCATAATATCTCCTAAAACTCTTGGCAAGCCAACTTCATCTTCTTCATCAAAAATGATGGCTAACTCATCTTCGCCCGTTTCTTCCAATGCAAAACTGATGACATCTGTCGGTGCATCTTTATCACGATACTCGCGATTAATCACTTGAATCGCTGCGTTATCCATAAAAGTTACTGACATTTCTGCATCTTCTGGCAAATGTAGATGCGCTGCTGCAAATTGCAACAGACTATCTATATCAGCTATTTCTGCTTGAGAAACTTTTTGTGTTTCATCAATAAAAGTTACATCCACTAATCTTCACTTCTTTCTTGTTCCTTCTTCATTTGTTCCGCTTCCGATTTCATTTTCGGATATTTAATTCGTGAATGGAAGGTACTGGCTAAACCATTAATTAAAGATTTTTCAACTTGGCGAATTTCCCCTAAAGTTAAGCCACTTTCATCTAATTGACCATCAAGAATTCGTTTTTCAATTAATTGATGAACAAATTCTTCAATTTTTTCATTAGTTGGATTATCCATCGCCCGTACAGCAGCTTCACAACTATCAGCAATACTGACTACACCAGCTTCTTTGCATTGTGGTTTAGGTCCGGGGTAACGGAAATCTTCTTCTTTTACTTCAGGATTACGTTCTTTTGCTTTGACATAAAAGAAGCTCATTAAAGTCGTGCCATGATGTTGGTAGCAAATATCTACTACCATTTGTGGCATGCCTGCTTCTTCTAAAATTTTCGCCCCATCAATCACATGACCAAAAATAATTTGTTTACTATCTTCTGGTAATAAAAAGTTATGGGGATTTTCTGCCCCGCTTGGTAAATTTTCTACAAAGAAATTAGCGTGTTTAATTTTACCGATATCATGATAGTAACAAGCTACACGAGTTAATAAACTTTTGCCACCAATTTCCGCTACGGCATTAGCGCTTAAATTGGCTACCATCATGCTGTGATGATATGTTCCCGGTGCTTCTTCTAACAACTGTTTTAACAGCGGATGATTGGGGTTGCTCAATTCATTTAAAGCTAACACACTATCATCATTCAATAGCTGTTCAATATAAGGATGTAAGCCCATTGTAAATAAGTAAGATAAGCTACAACCGACAAAGCCACAAACTAAGGTCATCCAGGTTGAGCTTTCTTCAAAAGACATCCCTTGATAAACTACTAAAGTAATAATCATAATCATTGGAAAAATAATGACCCACATAGCCGCTGAAAAACCTTGCTCAACGATTCGTTCCCGCTTAACAACAGCCGCTAACAAACCAGAAAAGGCATAAATCATAATCACTACCGTTAACAAGTTAGTGCCGGCAGATTGATAATGAATAAACATCGCAAATAACGCTTGAAATAAAGCACTGATAATTCCCGCTCGCCGATTAACAAAGAAGCTTAAAACTAACGGTGTAAAGGCTGCTGGAAAAAATAGCGGAATATTCGTTAAATCATCCGTATCAAACACTTGGAATAATTTAATTAGCGAAACACTTAAAATCATCGTAAATACATAGAAAACCACAAAACTAATCCTTCGTTCTTCATCTAACTGACGGGAAAAGTAAATTAATACAACTAATTGTAAAGCAATTGCTAAAACTAAAGCAACGACTGGAAAGACTGACGGACTGCGGTTAGTCATCCCTAACAGGGCTAATTTATCTAAGGCAATTGCATCAATTTGATTTCCTTCACGAACAATGACTTCCCCTTGAAAAATCATGACGGATTGAACGGCATCCATCGCTTCTTTACGCATTTCTTCCGTCCGTTTTTCATTTAAAAACTCATTGGCGATAATACTGCTATCCAATAAATCAGTAATCGCTTGCCGTTGTATATCAGTTAGTTCAATACTCTCTAGTTGGCCTAAAGTTTCTTGTCTGATTGTTGCTAAATCATTTTCACGAATGCGTGAACTCATGGTTTCTGAAAGTTTAGAAATTGTAAGTTCTTCTAATTCTTGCAATTCATCATCTGTCAAACTGAAAACACTCTCATAAAAAGTTGCTGGCAGATTTTGATAGAAATTGATTTGCTCATCGGTGGATGATTCAAAAGTTTTCTTTAAAGCCGCAATTCGTCCATCTAGGGTTGGTTGTGGGATTGTTTCATTCCCTTTGGCATTAGCTTTTTCTTTTTCATAAGTTTCATTAATCTGCAAATTTGTTTCTTCAATCAAGTCAAAGAGCTTTTGAACCTTTTCTTGTTGTTCTTTGGCTAAGTCTTCTTGATAAGTATATTCAGGCGTCACTGCTTCACTAGCTAACTTGCGTTTTTGCTCGGTAGCAGTTACGTTTTCAATTGTTTTATTAGCACGAATGCTTTCTTCGGCAACTTGCCCTTCAGAATAATTAACTGTCTTAGGCTCTACACTGCCATACATAATTAATAGTAAGAATAAAGCAAATAAACCATAAATTACTGGGAAAAAGAATCGCCCCATCTTTTGTCGATATTGCAAAAGGATTTTACCTAGCAATCCAATTCCTCCTCTCATAAAAAAGCTAGCGAAAACTATTAAAAGTTATCCTTTAAATAGTAAAACACCCCTCTAGCTTTTACACTTTTTAGGATTCACCTAACTTAGTTATGCTTTTTTTCAAGTTCATCTCGTTGGTAAGCTTCAATAATATCCGCTACAACTGGATGGCGCACTACATCACTAGCGTCAAAAGTCACAAAATCAATTTTCCGGATATCCTTCAAAGTTCGCTCAGCATGAATCAGCCCACTGGTCACCCCTTTTGGTAAATCAATTTGGCTAGGGTCGCCGTTAACAATCATTTTAGATTGAAAACCTAAACGGGTTAAAAACATCTTCATTTGAGCAATTGTGGTATTTTGTGCCTCATCTAAAATAACAAAGGCATCATCAAGCGTCCGCCCGCGCATATAAGCAAGCGGCGCAATTTCAATAATTCCCCGTTCCATTAAGCGATTGGTATGCTCCATACCAAAAATCTGATATAGCGCATCATAAACCGGTCGTAAATAAGGGTCAACTTTTTCTTTTAAATCCCCTGGTAAGAAACCTAAATTTTCCCCGGCTTCGACTGCTGGACGCGTTAAAATAATTTTTTCAACCTCACCTTTTTTCAAAGCCGCAATCGCCATAACCACAGCTAAGAAAGTTTTCCCAGTCCCAGCAGCGCCGATACCAAAAACCACATCATGTTTTTTGACTGATTCCAGATAGCGTTTTTGACCGACATTTTTCACGCGAATAGGTTTACCGTTGCGGTCTTTCAGAATCTCTTCTTCATACATGTCGGTAAAATAGCCTAACGTGCCTTTGCGAGCCATTTTTAAAGCAGAAATAACATCGGGGGTACTAATTTTTATGCCCCGTTGAATTAAGCTTTGTAAGGTCTTAATAATTTCCGCAACTAATGCGACTTCAGCTTTTTCACCCTCAATTTGAATAACTTCACCTCGAGTATGAATCGTTGTTTCCGTATTTTCTTCTAAAAATTTAATATGTTTATCGTGAGCACCTAAAAGCATACTCGCGTCATCGTTTTCACTTAAATGAATTTCAATTGCTTCTGACTGATTTTCTGTCAAAAAAAAGTCACTCCTTATCCTTATTCATTTGATATCATAATCTTAAAAATCTATGTACGTTAAAACTAACTTTTCTCCTGTTAAAAAATTACGATTTATTTAGTTATATCAACAGTTACACTATTTTACCACAATTATCTCAAAAGGAAAAATATCATAACAAAAATAGTTAAACTTCTTACGAATATTTTTTAAAATTGAAAATAATTTGCTAACTTAAGACCTCAAAAAACAGCTAGGGCAATGCCCTAGCTGTTTACTGGCTCTTCTTATGAATTCAAAAGTTCTTTCACAACTGCATTAACTTGGTTACCGTCAGCTTTACCACGAACTTGCGGCATCACTAAGCCCATTACTTTACCAAATTCCTTCGGCGAAGTAGCGCCAGTTTTAGCAATTGCTTCTTTAACAATATTGCGGATTTCTTCATCTGAAAGTTGTTCAGGTAAGTATTTCGCAACAATTGCAATTTCACCTTTGACTTTTTCTGATAAATCAGTGCGGTCAGCTTTTTCAAATTCTGTTAAAGAATCACGGCGTTGTTTCATTTCGCGAGCCAACACAGCTAGTTCTTCTTCAGCATTTAATTCTTGACCAATTTTGATTTGTTCATTTTGAATGGAAGCCTTCAACATGCGAATGACTTGCAAAGTTTCTTTGTCTTTGGCTTTCATTGCTGTTTTCATGTCGTCATTTAAAGTACTAAGTAATGACATTTAAATCAGCTCCATTTCAGAAATAACTAGAATTTTTTACGTTTTCTAGCTGCTTCAGATTTTTTCTTGCGCTTTACGCTTGGTTTTTCGTAGAATTCACGTTTACGTGATTCTTGCAAAGTACCCGCTTTTGAAACGGAACGTTTAAAGCGACGAAGAGCATCGTCAAGAGATTCGTTTTTACGAACGACTGTTTTTGACATGTTAATTCCCTCCCTCCGACCAATAAAAGTAACCGTTCTGCCAATTGAATAAAACATCAAAAAACAACACTGTCCTTTAGATATTATAGCGAAAGGTTTTTTTACCGTCAAGCAAATATGAAAAAGTATTCAAAAGTATTTTTTTAATGTTCAGCTTTTCCTTGTTTTAATAGCCTTTAGCTAATTTGACTACATTCTTCACAACGACCTAAAATTTCAAAGCGATGGCCTTCAATTTCACAGCCAACCAATTGTTCTTTAAAATAATCCATCGGACACATATAAATTTCACGGGTTTTACCACAGACGGTGCAGATAAAATGATGATGGTGACCAATATGCCCTTGGCAACGACAATGAATGCGGAATTTCATTTCACCATTTAATTCCGTTTCTTCCAATATCTCAAAATCACTAAAATCATGTAAATTTCGATAAATCGTATCATAACTAATCCCCGGAAATATATCACTCATATATTCATGAACTTCTCGCGCCGAGATATAGCGATTGCATCTAGCAAAAAAAGTAATTAAAGCTTCTCTTTTTTTAGTATATTTCATCCCTTGTTCTTTAAGCTTCAACAATGATTCTTCAATAATTGATTGGTTTTCCATAGTTAACTAGACCTTTCTGGCTAAATCAAAATAATTACGATTCCTTCTTTTTTCAAATATGTTATAATAAAATTATCAATTTAGCAAGCGGAGGGTTCCTACAATGGATTTATTGAAACAAAAGCAGCAAATTAACATTTATATTATTTCTGATTCGGCTGGTGAAACAGCTGGAAAATTAGCTCAAGCAGCTAGTGTGCAATACCCATCAATCGAGTTTATCACGGTTCGTCGTCCTTTTGTCACTGACAAAATTTTATTAGAAAAAGCTTTAACCGAAGCCAAAGATGATGACGCCTTAATCATGCAAACAATTGTTCATCCTGAACTAATTGAGTTTTCACAAAATTTTTGCCAAGAACATGATCTTTTCGCATTTGACGTGCTTTCACCTTTCGTGGAAGAAATTCAACGGCGTACAGAAATTACACCAACTTATGAACGTGGTGCCCTGCATCATTTAAATAAAAACTATTTCCGTCGAATTAGCGCTATGGAATTTGCCGTAAAATACGATGATGGTAAAGATCCTCGTGGTTTCTTGAAAGCCGACATCGTATTATTAGGGGTTTCTCGTACTTCAAAAACACCTTTAAGTATCTTCTTAGCTAACAAGGGTTTTAAAGTTGCTAACTTACCAGTGATGCCACAAGCTCATATTCCTAAAGAAATTTGGGAAGTTGACTCTAAAAAAATTGTCGGTTTAACAAACGATCCCGAAATTTTAAACAGTATTCGCCAAGAACGGATGCGGGCTTATGGCTTAGATATCAATACTGCTTATTCAGATATTGAAAAAATCCGTCAAGAATTAACTTACGCTCATGATTTATACGAAAAAATCGGTTGTGAAGTCATCAACGTTGCTTCCCTATCAATCGAAGAAACAGCATCAATGATTTTAAACGCACTAAACTTACAAGATAACAGCTACAGTGATGATTAATTAAAAAGCGGAGAGCGTTCGCTCAACTTCCGAGTAAAATGCATAAACAAATATTAGCGGTGTTTTATACCGCGGATTTGTTTATCATTTTATCGAGTGAAGTTAACGCTCGCAGCTAGATTAAACAAAAAGCGCAGAGCCTTTTTCTGCATGCACCCTTTTAAATCAAACTCAAAAAACTTCTTAGCAAGGTTCTAACAAACCTTTACTAAGAAGTTTTTCTTTATTTCTTTAAGCGACTTTGATTAATCGCTAAAATTTCAGTCAACTCAAAAGGTGTTCCCTGATAAACATCATTTAACCAATTATGATAGAACAAATTAGCATGAGCCCGCCAGTTATTTATAATTTTCCCTTCAGGATCATCATTCACAAAATAATTTTTAGGAAGTGCGGTGGCTAAGCCTTTTTCTGCATCTCGAAAATATTCTTTTTTCAATGAATCCGTGTCATATTCCCAATGACCTAATAAGAAAATATCATGACGGTCTTTTGAAATTAGCATGGTTGCGCCAATTTCAGCTTGAGCGGTCACTGTTAACCGTTCTAAATCAACAGTTTCCATTACTAAACCAGTATAACGGGATTGTGGACAAGCGAAAACATCATCAAAACCGCGTAATAAACGGTCTTCTGAATTTTTTTGCTGTGGAAAAACGCCAAAAAGTTTTTCTGAATAAGCGGTTTTTTCCACGCCATAATGATGATACAAAGCAGCTTGAGCCCCCCAACAAATATGAACGGTGGAATAAACATTTGTTTGCGACCAATCCATAATTGCTTGCAACTCTTGCCAATAATCAACTTCTTCAAAAGCCAGCTGCTCAACTGGTGCTCCAGTAATAATCAGCCCATCATAATACAAATCTTTAACTTCAGCAAATTCTAAATAAAATTTCGCTAAATGATGAATACTGGTATTTTTATGATTATGAGAAGTAATCTTCAAAAAATCAACATCAATTTGCAAAGGCGATTGACTAATTAAACGCAACAACTGAATTTCCGTATCAAGTTTATTGGGCATTAAATTTAAAATTAACATTTTTAAAGGACGAATATCTTGCTGCTCCGCTCGCTGATTATCAATGGCAAAAATATTTTCAGCTTCAATCACTTTTTTAGCTGGAAAATCTTCTAATAGCTTAATCGGCATGCTTTAGCCCTCCAATACTGCAAAAGCTCGCTCTAAATCGGCTAAAATATCTTTCACATTTTCGATACCACAAGAAATGCGGATTAAACCTGGTGAAACGCCACCAGCTAACAGTTCTTCATCACTTAATTGGCGATGAGTAGAAGTTGCTGGATGCAGCGCGCAAGTTCTGATATCGGCCACATGAACCTCTAAAGAAATCATTTCCAAGGCATTCAACCATTTAGCAGCCGCCTCACGACCTTCGGCAATTTCAAAAGAAATCACGCCACATAAGCCATTAGGAACATATTTTTGAGCTAATTCATAATACTCATCTGATTTTAAGCCAGGGTAATGAACTTTACTAACCGTTTTTTGTTTTTCCAAAAATTCTGCTACAATTATCGCATTTTCATAATGGCGATCCATCCGTACTGGCAAAGTTTCCATGCCTAAGTTCAACAAGAAAGAATTTTGTGGTGATGGCGTTGCCCCTAAATCCCGCATTAATTGTACTCGTGCTTTAACAATATAAGCTGATGCGCCAAAAGTTTCTGTATAAACCAAACCGTGATAAGTTACGTCAGGTTCGCTTAATTGTGGGAATTTACCATTTGCCCAATTAAATTTGCCACCGTCAACAATGACCCCACCTGTTTGTACGGCATGGCCGTCTAAGTATTTAGTGGTGCTATGAATGACAATATCTGCCCCAAATTCAAAAGGCCGACAGAAATATGGCGTTGCAAAAGTATTATCCACAAATAAAGGAATTTGATGACTGTGAGCAAAATCAGCAAATTTTTCAATATCTAAAACCGCCAAAGCTGGATTAGCAATCGTTTCACCAAAAACAGCTTTCGTATTCGGGCGTAAAGCTTTTTGCAGCTCAGCTAAAGGCGCACTCGGGTCCACAAAAGTAACTTCAATCCCCATTTTTTTTAAAGTATGGGCAAATAAATTATAAGTTCCACCATAAATATACGAAGACGCTATAAAATGATCGCCGCTCTCCAAAATATTTAATAAAGAAAAGAAAGTCGCCGCTTGACCTGAAGCTGTACATAAAGCTCCTACACCACCTTCTAAGGCCGCAATCTTCTCTTCAGCAGCATTTGTTGTTGGATTCGCTAAACGCGTGTAAAAGAAGCCAGACTCCTTTAAATCAAAAAGAGCGCCCATTTCTTCTGTTGAGTCATAAGTATAAGTCGTACTTTGTACAATTGGCATAACTCGTGGCTCACCATTTTTTGGCTGATAGCCAGCGTGTAAACATTTTGTTTCAAATTCCATCTTGATTCCCTCCAAATATTTAATGGGTTAATTAATAAGCAATAAAAAAAGCCCTTTTATCAACAATATATTGTCAATAAAAGGACGTATAAACGTGGTACCACCTTTTTTTAGAAGCTACGCTTCCCTCAAACCAACATCTGTAAATAACTAAGAGATTGGTGTTCAAGATAACGTTTGAACCTTCCGAAATTGCCTAATGAAAAATAAATATTTTTCTTTCGACAACTTATCCTCAAAGACCATTTTCATTTTCGTCAACTTAGTTCTTTTCACCAAACAGAACCTCTCTAAAAAGTGAGCAAAAATTACTTTTCTTATCACAGGAATAAATATGATATTGATGAAACTATACAGCAGAAAACTTAAGCTGTCAATTTAATATTGCAAGTTTTCTGAATTTTTTAAAAAAATTGTACACCTTCTTGATCAATGCTTAAAATATCAATTCTGGCACCTGTTTGTAAACTTTGTAAACGGGCCACCATCGCTTCTGTTTTTTCTGGCGGTGTCATGACTAAAACAGTTGGACCCGCGCCACTTAGAAAAGCTCCATAAGCGCCGACTTCATGACCAATTGTGCGAATATCTGTTAAATGTGGCACTAATTTTTTACGATATTTTTCATGCCATTTATCTTTTTCCATCATTTTACCAGCTAAAGGTAAATTGCCATTTAAAATCGCAGCAATCAAGACATTGGCAATTCCGCTGGCTTCAACCGCTTCACGATAAGGCATGGTTTCTGGTAAAACATTACGACTTTTGCTCGTTAACAACTCTTCTTTAGGAATATAAGCGATAATATCACACTCTGGAAAATGATGTTTGACATAGCGAACATCACCATCTACATAGCAAGCTACCACAAAATCACCACAAATGGCTGGGGCAACATTGTCAGGATGGCCTTCAATTTCTGTGGCAATTTGAACTTTATCCCGCAAAGACAAGTTTAAATTTCCTAAACGATTAGCTAATTCAATCCCCGCAACAATTACCGAAGAACTACTACCTAAGCCCCGCGCTAAAGGAATATCTGAAGTCATCTTAAGATGCTTCGGCGTTAAGTCAGGGGCAATTTTTAATGCTGTTTCTAGCAATAAATTGCGTTCGTCGCAAGGAATATCTTCCACTAAATTATGACTAATTAACCATTCTTCGCTGTCTTCTAAAACTTCAATATATAAATACTGAGAAAGCGCAATTCCACAAGAATCAAATCCCGGTCCTAAATTGGCACTGGTTGCCGGTACTCTTATTTTCATAGGGAAGCAACTCCATTACGTAAATGTAAACGCATTTCTTCTAAATCACTCATTTTAGAAATTTTAACATCGGTTGCATTAATCGCAGTATCTGGATCTTTTAAACCATTCCCTGTGAAAATCGCCACAACTGTTTCGCCGGCTTTGATTTTGCCAGCTTTGACATGTTGAATCACCCCAGCCAAAGATGCTGCTGAACCTGGTTCAATAAAGACGCCATCTTGAGCGGCTACTTTACGATAAGCATTTAAAATTTCTTCATCGGTTACTGAATCAATATGGCCATGAGATTCATCACGAGCGGCTTCCGCTAAATGCCAACTTGCAGGGTTACCAATCCGAATTGCCGTTGCAATAGTTTCTGGCTGTTCAATAACTTCTCCACGAACAATCGCAGCTGCCCCTTCAGCTTCAAAACCGTGCATTCTTGGCAAGGCTGTGCCTTTAACTTCATGCCATTCTTTAAAACCTTTCCAGTAAGCTGAAATATTGCCGGCGTTACCCACCGGAATCGCTAATACATCTGGCGCTGCTCCTAATTGCTCACAAACTTCAAAAGCCGCTGTTTTTTGACCTTCTAAACGATAAGGATTGACTGAATTTACTAAAGCCACTGCTTCAGTTTTAGCAATATCACGAACTGCTTTTAGCGCTTCATCAAAATTGCCAGGAATAGAAATAATATCCGCTCCATAAGCAATCGCTTGCGCTAATTTACCCATGGCAATTTTGCCATCAGGAATAACTACATAAGCTTTAATGCCAGCCCGCGTTGCGTAAGCTGCCGCAGCCGCACTAGTATTACCTGTTGACGCACAGACAATTGCTTTGGCGCCTTCTTCAACGGCTTTAGCAACCGCCATCACCATACCACGGTCTTTAAAAGAACCTGTAGGATTCAAGCCTTCGTATTTACCGTAAAGCTTAATTCCTAGCTCTTTAGATAAGCTATTTAAAGGAATTAAGGGTGTGTTACCTTCCATTAAAGAAACCAGTGGTGTTTTTTCAGTGATTGGTAAATATTCTTTATATTGATTTAATAATCCTTGATACATAGCCATAGCTTTATGCCCCCAATACTTTCATTGTGTTTATTAAAGTAAAACCATCTAATTGGTTAATTTTTTCAATTACTTCTTGCATTTGTTTTTTAGAAATTGTATGTGTAATCACGATAATACGAGCTTTTTCATCATCCGATGTTTCCTGCACGACTTGATCAAAACCGATGTTGGCATCCGTCATGATTTGAGCTAATTTCAAAAATTGTCCTTCTTCATCGGTTACTTCTAATGAAAAATAATACTTGCCGAAAACTTGACTATCTTCGGTAATCCGGGTTTTATGTTTATAAGAATTAAACATATGACCGGTTGTTCCTAAACGTAAATTTTTAGCAATCGTAATAATATCACTCACAACACTGGTGGCTGTTGGTTTAGCACCAGCACCTGGGCCGTAATACATTGATTCACCAACCCCAGCACTTTCAATAAAGACGGCGTTAAATTCATTGCGGACAGAAGCTAAAGGATGTTCTTTAGGCACTAATGTCGGGCAAACTTCTGCATAAATACTGTCTCCTTGTTTTTCAGAAGAACCAATCAGTTTAATTTCATAACCTAATTTATCGGCCATCGCCACATCGGCTAATGGTAAACCACGAATGCCTTTAATGGCAACCATATTCATATTAATATTCATGCCAAAACCAAATTGACTTAAAATAACCATTTTATAGGCGGCATCAATACCATCCACATCGTTAGTTGGGTCTGATTCAGCAAAACCTAAAGCTTGCGCTTGCGCTAAAGCTGTTTCATAACTCAAGCCTTCACTAACCATTTTCGTTAACATATAATTCGTTGTACCATTAACAATCCCTAAAACTTTTGTGATATCATCCGCCGCTAAGCTATTAGCAATAGTCCGTAAAATCGGAATCCCACCTGCTACACTGGCTTCATAGTACAAATCACAGTGATTTTCTTGCGCTAAAGCAACCAATTCCCCGCCATGTTGCGCTAACAAATCTTTATTAGCCGTTACAATGTGTTTGCCTTTTTTCAAAGCTGCGGTAATGTAGGTTTTTGCAGGCTCCACTTTCCCCATCAGCTCAACAACTACTTTAATTTCTGGATCATCTAAAATAGCGTTAATATCAGTGGTTAAATCCATATCATAGTGAGCTGATTGACGAGCTTTTTCTTCATCATCCCGAACTAAAGCGCGGGCAACAACGATATCCATCCCGGTAACTTGGCTGATTTTTTCCCGATGTTCAGCTAAAATTAGCGGCACACCAGAACCTACCACACCTAGCCCTAATAAACCAATTTTTAGTTTTTCCTTCATAATAACCTCCAAAAATAATACAACGATTAAATTAATTTCATTTTATTCTAATAATTATCTCTTAGTATAACGAAAATCCCTCAAAAAAACTAGAGCTTTTTTGAATTTTTTAGATTTTTCTGATTACTATCAGTGTATTAAAAAAATCCCAGTAGCAATCACTTAAGTGTTAAGTTATGCCGCTGGGAAATCTTTTTTGTTTTCATTATTTTTCAATTCTATTTTGCCAAAAATTCTGCAAATTTTTCGCTAGCTCGGCTTCATTAGAACAGATCTGTGCGCCTTGCCAGTGTAGCGGAAAAAGTTTTTTATAATTATAAGTAGCAAAACGTTGATCTAATAATAAAACCACCCCATAATCGGCCATATCGCGAATCACCCGCCCGGCGGCTTGTAAAACTTTATTCATACCAGGTAACTGATAAGCGTAGGCAAAGCCGGCAGATTTTTTCTCATCATAATATTCACGAATCAAATTTTGCTCATGGTTCATCTGAGGTAGGCCCACCCCAACAATCGCTGTACCAATTAGGCGTTCACCTTTTAAATCAATTCCCTCAGAGAAAATCCCCCCTAAAACGCAAAAAGCTAATAAACTCTCTTGCGGTTCAGCCACAAATTCTGCTAAAAAAGCTTCCCGTTCACTTTCGTTCATTAAAGTATCTTGAATCAAGACTTTAACATTAGGAAAAATTTCTTGAAATAAAGCAGCGGTATCATCTAAATACTGATAAGAAGGGAAAAACACCATATAATTACCTTTTTTAGCCGCTAACATTTGCCCTAAAGCTGCTACAATCGACATTAAACTGCCTTGCCGCTGTTGATAAGTAGTTTGAATGTAATTAGCGATTAAAATTTGTTGCTGCTTTTCTTCAAAAGGACTAGGCAACCGATAACACAAAGCCTCTTCTCCCCCACCTAAGACCTCTTGATAATAATCTAACGGACTAAAACTAGCGGAAAATAAAATACTGCCTTTGCCTTTATCCAACATTTGCTGTAAAAAAGGCGCTGGTTCAATACAAAATTGGCGAATCAACATGTCTCGATAAGTTATTTCCACCGTTGTTTCATAGTGATCATCATAAAATTCACTAATTCTTAAAAACTGCAAGATTCCAAAATAGCAACTTAAAGCTTTTTCTTGGCTGTCATCATTAGGATTTTCTAACAACCACTCACTTAAAACCTCACTTAAACTATACAGGGTATTGATTAAAGAATCCGCTGGCGCTTTTTGATGATGATAACGCCAATCATCTTCCTCAGCAATCTTTTCAATTTTAGCAAATTCTTGCAACGTCCTTTTTAAACTTTTCTGCAGGCCTTGATGGCTTTTAGCTAACTGTTGTTGAAAATCTTGTAAAGAAGCCCGGCTAATTGTCGCCGAATACATCTCTCGTGAACGATTAACTAAATTATGTGCTTCATCAATTAAGAAAAAATAATCATCTTCTGGCTCTTCAAAAAAGCGCCGCAAATAAACCGTTGGATCAAATAAATAATTATAATCCCCCACAATTACATCGCAAAATAAACTGAGATCCAAAGACAACTCAAAAGGACAAACTTGATATTTTTCAGCATAAGTTTCAATAACTGGGCGGCTCATGGTAGTTTCTTGATGCAAAATATCCCAAAGGGCTTGATTGATTTTCGTATAGTAGCCTTTAGCAAAGGGACAATGCTCTGGTGTACAATTGCGTTCTGCTAAAAAACAGATTTTATCTTTAGCGGTTAAAATCACACTTTTAGCCTCGCCACCTGCCTCGGCTAAATCTTCCAGCGCGCCTAAAGCCACTTGCCGTGTAATAGTTTTAGCCGTTAAATAAAAAATCCGCTCCCCATAACCTTCTCCCAACGCTTTAAAAGCCGGAAACAGCGTGGAAATGGTTTTCCCTGTGCCAGTTGGAGCTTCCGCAAATAAACGCTGCTGTAAACGTAAGGTTTTATACGCTGCCACTGCTAACTCCCGTTGCCCTTTGCGGTATTCCCCATAAGGAAAAGTTAAAGCTTGCAACGATTGATTGCGCTGGGCTTGCCATTCTTCTTGAAAAACTAACCATTTATTATATTCTTGAACTAAATCTTTGAAAAAAATCGTCAATTCATCAAATGTAAAAGTTCTTCTTTGACGGGTGATAATTTCTTCGGTTGTTTGAAAATAAGTTAGTTGGACTTGGATTTCAGTCAATTCATTTTCCTTAGCGTAAATATAAGCATAAACTTGTCCTTGAGCAAAAAATAAATCAATTTGTCCTTCATCTAATTGTTCAAAATAAGTTTCTGACGTTTTGATTTCGTCAACAACCCAAAGTTCTTCTTTAAAAATGCCATCTGCCCGGCCTTCAATTGTTAACGACTGCTTATCTGGTAAGGTCTCTTTAATTTTTAAAAAGACTTCTTTTTGATAATCTTCACCTGCTGCTTTTTGTAAGCGGCGATGAATTTTAGCGCCTTCTTGAGGGGTATGACTACTTTGACGCCGACTATCAATATCGCCGCTACGCAAAATAAATTCAACAATTTTCCGAACAGAAATTTTTCTTTTATTCATGGTTGCCCCTCCTTGTAAAGACTTCTATTTATTATAGCAGATATTGTTAGCTGTTTGAAAAAAGAAAAAAATTCTGAATACTGAAGATTTATTTCTTCAAGCATTCAGAATTTCAATTAATTAATTTTCTTGAGCCAGCCAATTATAGTAAGCATTCACTACTTCAATAGCAATCGCTTTACTAGTTAAATTATCAATCGTTAGCTGCGGTAAAATCACACTAATCGCAATATCTCGCTCACCAGTATTTGTGTAAGCAACTAAATTACTGTTCCAAGTGTTAACTACCGTGCCGTCTTCACCTACATAAACCGTTTCAGCAGTACCTGTTTTGGCATGCAGTCGCCCAGCGGCTCCCGCTAAAGCACCACCCGTTGTATAAGCGCCATTACCAACAACCACATTGCGTAACCCGGTTTGAATAATCCCTAACTGGTCCTCAGTAATATTGATTTCATTTAAAACTTGTCCATTTAAGTCTTGAATCACGTTGGTTGGATCCAAATTTCCCATGTCATCATTACCATAAACTTTGTCCACCACGTGAGCCGCCACCCGTTTACCACCATTGGCAACCGTCGCCATATACTGAGCTAATTGCACAGAAGTATAAGTATCATACTGGCCAAAAGATAAATCGAGAATCAAACCGCCATCCATATCTTCATAGTCAGTCACGCTAATCCCGGTAGCTTCTTTCGGTAAATCTAAGCCGGTTGAAGTTCCTAAGCCAAATTCAGCATAAGTTGCCCGCATTTTTTCATAAGCGTCAACTTGATCGGTAGCATAAGGGAATTTCATGCCTCGGCTGTATTCTCTACCTAACATCCCAATCGCAATTTGCATCATATAAGAGTTGGAAGAATACTCTAAAGCTTGCGCTGCAGTAACTGGCATTGAGCTGTTACGATTAAACCAAGAAGATTTTGATTGTGTTGAATTACCAATATAAATCGGCTGATCAATTAAAGTATCATTACCAAAAATAATACCATTTTCATAACCAATCGCTAAAGTCGCCGCTTTAACCGTTGAACCTGGCGTAAAGGCATTTAAATAAGTTCCCATAACATCAGTTTCCACCTCACCCGTTCCCGGTTGATGACTAACCCCTGCCATCGCATAAATCGCTCCCGTTTCAATATCCATCACTGTAACATAAGCACCTGGCGAATAATAGCCGACGCCTAAAGCAATGCTGTTAAACTGACGATCAACGATTTCTTGCACTTGCTTTTGAAACTCTGTATCAATTGTTAAAACTAGGTTGTCACCTTTTTCACCAGCTTCTTTCACCAATTGATTTTCAATATTACCCTCTTTATCTAAATTAACTTCATAAACAGATTTCTTACCTTTTAAAACATCTTCGTATTGTAATTCTAAATTACTTGTCCCGACGCGGTCATTTAAAGAATAGCCTTTTGCTAAATAATCATCTAAACTATCAGCTGGCAAACCTTCTTGCTGGGTAGTAACACTACCTAAAAAGCCACGAATTAATGGTTCATCGGTATATTTACGTGCCCAGTCAGTTCCGGTACCAATACCTTTAAGCTCTCGTCCATTTTCAGCGACAATCGCTAATTCCGCATCAGTTACGCCTTCACTTTTAACATAAACCGTTTTTAAAGACGCTGCGGCATTCATTCTCGTAAAAATAGTCACAATCTTCATTTCATCTGCCGAAAAGTTCACATCATCTTCAGTCACTTTTTCAACTAATTTAGCATAGTATTCACTAGGATTTAAAAGATTGCCATTTTTATCTTTTTTTTCAGCATCGCTTAAACGTCTTTCAATAATAGCATAACGTTCATCATTCATTAAATAATAATCTTTTTTATCTCGTAAAGTCATTTTCGTATCAGCTGGTACATCAATCAAGCTATTTAGTTGATTAGCAATTTGGAAAATACTTTTACTGCTGACATTATTTCCCCGTGTATAGGTAATCGCTGAATTAGTAATCGTTTCTGCTAGCAAGCGCCCTTTGGCATCATAAATTTGTCCGCGGGGCGTGCTTTCTGTTAGCTCTACCGAATCAGCCAAGTTAAGTTCAGCATTCTTCACTAAATTTTCGCCATTAATGATTTGGATATAACTCAAGCGCGCAATTAAGGCCACAAATAAGCCAAAGATAACAAAAAACAACAAGTTTAAGCGAAACGGAATATGGGAACGCCGCACGTTTTTATGTTGTGGCTCTTCGCCGCCGATTAAATTACCTAAAAAAGCTGTTTTATTCGTTTTATTTTTTTCATGGTTGCTATTTTCTGGTTTCATTCAAAAACCTTACCCTTCATACTATTAAAAAACTATCTATTCATTTCTTCAAAAAAATTAAATTCTTTCACCGTTTCATTGTAACGAATTCCTTGCAATAAAAAAAGAGAAAGTTGCCTAACGCAAAAAAATTTTAATCTTCAAGAGAGATTCTCCTAAAATGTTTCACAAAAAAACAAAATATATTTTCTAAAAATGAAAAAATCCATATTTCTACTATTTTCATAAATTTGCAGTTGTGAAACACCGAAAGACTTTTTCTTTCTGTGGATAACTCTTTGTGGATGACTTAAAACTTTATTCAGTTTTTACTAAAAATATCAGACAATCAAAATCGCATGAAACCCATTTTTTTAAAATGTTGATTCCATACGATTGCTGATTACTATTCAATTATTTTATAAGACTAGTTATTAAATCCTTGGTAAAACAAAATTGGTTTTGATAAGTTTTCTACCAATAAGCTTTCTAAATAGCGCTCCAGTTCACAATAAGCATCTATTAATAAGTAAAACTTATTAGAAATTTGAATCTTTTTGGTAAATTTTGGTCTTCTAATTTCCAAATAATTTTTAGCTTCTGTTTCATAAAAGTCGATAGCATCTTCTACCAAAGTTTCAATATCACAGTCGTTAAAATAAATTGGATTTCTATCTCGTTGAATTAATTTAACTTGTCGCCAAGCTTCCGTGATAAAAGCGACTTGTTTCATCGTCTCTTGAAACTCTTGATAATTGACACGAGTGCTACCATTTTGTAAATGAGCAGTTAAAATCTTGGCACCGATTTTACTGATTTCTCGTTTATTTTTATATTGATAACTTTTCAGCATATCATTTTGGCGTTCCATATTATTAATTTCTTCTAAAACCCGATTAAGTTTTAAAGTAACTTTTCCTTGAAATTGATTCATAGGAATTACTTCGGCTAAGTTTTCATGCTCTGCAACAAACTCAGGTTCTGGATCTTCATACATTACAGGCTCAGCTACGTTAAAAGCTGGTTCCTGATAATAGTCATACTCTTCTTCTGATTGATAAATTGGTTCTGACTCCACCACTGTTTCAACAAACAAGCTATCTGGATCACCATTCTCCAACGCTTCTCTAAAAGCACGGCGAGTAGGCATCATAGTGGCTACTACCTTTTTAGGAGCTTCAACAACTTCTTCTTCCAGCTCTGGCTGTTCCTCTTCTTCATCAAAATCAAAGATTTGACGGTCAAAAACAATCCGTTCCTTTTGAATCGCTGGTTTTTGTGGCTCTACTTTTTGAAGTTTTGTTTCTTCAACTAAATCCGCTAACTCTTCTACTGGCTCTGACTCAGTATAAGTTTCTTCTGGCTCACTAACTGGTTGAAAAGCTTCAAATTCAGTTTCTATAAATTCATCTTCAGCAATTTCTTCATCTGCAAATTCTTCTAGCTGTTCGACAATCGGCTCAACAGTTTTTTCCACAATTGGTTCTGGCTCAGGTTGTGGTAATTGTGGCAAGCCTTCTGTTTGTAAACGAAAATCACCAATTGATGATTTTAAAGAGCCTAATTCGTTAAGCATCTGGGTTAATTCATCTTGAATTTTAGGAATTAAGCTTGAAGTCGTTAATAAAGTCTGGCTAGCGCCTTCTTCAGGTGCTGTCGCTACTTCAACTTCGGCTGTAGGTGCAACTTCTGCCACCACTTCCTCAACAGCTTCAATTTTAGTTGCTGGTATTTCAAATTCTTCTACTGGTTCTGCGATAATATCAGCGACAACTGGCTCTGGCTCTCTTGACGGATGGAAAACTTCCTTCTCTTGAATAATGACTTTTTTCTCAGCCACAACTTCGGATTCCGTCATTTCTTCTGGAACAACGATAATTTCCTCGTCAGCAAATTGCTGCTCACCCATTTGTTCTTGATAAGCGGTTTCGGCTGCCATCATTCGTTGTTCTTCTTGAAGTAATTGCACGTTCTCTAAAGCCAACATCCGATATTCAACTAAAATCTGGGATAATGCTTCTCCCCATTTAACAATCCGTTGCGCATCAATTTTATCAAAAGGGGTATCGTTAATAATAGTGATAATTAGAAAATCATCTGAGTGACTATCCCACAAGTGCATGCTTTGAATCACCATGCGATGAAATGACTTTTTCCAAGAGTTTAATACTTTGCGAACGAAACTTTCTTGACTTGAAAATAACTGCTGGTATTCTTCAGGAAAAAGTTTGCATTTCAAATATACCTCATCAGCACCAACTAAACTATTCGTATAGATTGGTGTTTCTAATTCCTCTCTTTCTATTGCACGACGAAGATAAATATTTTGTTCTTCTTTTGCCATAACCTTTTAATCCCTCATCTTTTCTTTCAATAAAATCTTAAGCTAAAATATTCCCCGCTCACCAACTGGCAAAGGAATACTCTATTTGTTTCAATATACTTATCTTTTTACTATACTTTACAACTGATTTCAGTTAATCATCAGTCACCCACGCAAAATATAGCCTTCTTTCAATAAACTCTTAGCGATTTATTGACTACCTCTTCTATTATAGTACAATTCAGTCTATTTTAAAAACCTATTCTTATATTTCTCCATTTTCCAGTATATCATATAAAAAATTATTTTTTTACTTCTTTTCTACTTGCTTTTTTTAGAAAAAGCAGTTTCCCATTATTCCTTACTGCTAAAATAGCCAGAACTAGCTAAATAAAAGGATATTTTTAATGGCTGAACGCATTTTTTCACTAAATATTCTTGCAATTTTCATAAAAACACTTTAACCTAAGGAAAGAACTATTTTCTACCTCTATTTTTATATAAGGACGTGTCAATTTGAAACAAACGGCGGAAAGCTTATTTATCTTACTAACGAAAAGCAAACGAAATACGATTTACTTACGCCAACAAGCAAATGGCCTTTATTATTTCTCAAAAAAGAAATTAGCCAATCCTAGTGGCTGGCTGTTAAAAAATATTTATATTGAAGATGAATCAGTTACTATGGAGTTCGTTAACGTTCAAAATTTTGAAAAACGAACTTTAACGGTCATTTCTCATGAAAGTTTTGAAAAAATCTTTTATTTTATTGAACCTTCTAAATTTGCGCCTTTTCCTCATGCGCCGCAAAATATAGATACGACAATTATCATTAACGAAATTGAACAAAATCAACGCATCAAACAGCAAACCAGAAATATCTGGCTTTTAGCAGGAGCTATCATCTTCCTAATTTTAATTTTTGCGCGTTTTGCTACCATTTAAAAAATCCTTGATAAAGAATGAAAAATCATTCCATCAAGGATTTTTATTATTTTATTTACTAAAATTAGCTACTTCGGCTACGATTGACTCGATAAAGATATTTAAATCTTCAACAGTAGTTTCTTTACTACCATAACGACGCAAGTTAACTGTCGTATCAGCCATTTCTTTATCCCCTACGACAATTTGATAAGGAATTTTTTGCGTTTGTGAAGCCCGAATCTTATAACCCATTTTTTCATTGCGGTCATCAAGTTCCACACGTAAGCCTTGCTCTTGTAAGCGACGTTTCACTTCATAAGCATAGTCAGCGTGCGCTTCAACTGATACCGGAATAATTGTTGCTTGAATCGGTGCTAACCAAGTTGGGAACGCACCTTTGTAAACTTCGGTTAAGTAAGCTACAAAACGTTCCATCGTTGAAACAATTCCTCGGTGGATTACCACTGGACGATGTGTGTTTTCGCCATCTTCCCCTACATAAGTTAATTCAAAACGCTCTGGTAATAAGAAATCCAACTGAATTGTTGATAGCGTTTCTTCATTGCCTAAAGCTGTTTTTACTTGAACATCTAATTTAGGGCCGTAAAAAGCTGCTTCCCCTTCAGCTTCAAAATATTCTAATTCTAATTCATCCATGGCAGCTTTCAGCATCGTTTGAGCATTTTCCCACATTGCATCATCATCAAAATATTTTTCAGTATTTTTAGGATCGCGATAGCTTAAACGGAAACGATAATCAGTAATATTGAAATCTTTATAAACTTCAATCATTAAATCTAATGTCCGTTTAAACTCATCTTTAATTTGGTCAGGTCGCACAAATGTATGTCCATCGTTTAAAGTCATTTCCCGCACTCGCTGTAAACCAGAAAGAGCACCTGATTTTTCATAACGGTGCATCATCCCTAATTCAGCAATCCGAATTGGTAATTCTCGGTAAGAATGGATATCATTTTTATAAACCATCATGTGGTGCGGACAGTTCATTGGGCGTAAAACTAACATTTCGCCATCACCCATATCCATTGGTGGAAACATATCTTCATGGTAATGATCCCAGTGACCAGAAGTTTTATACAAATTAACATCCGCCATAATTGGTGTATAAACGTGTTGGTAGCCTAAGCTGATTTCTTTGTCAGTAATATAACGTTCAATTGTGCGGCGAATTGTTGCACCTTTTGGCAACCAGAACGGTAAGCCAGAACCAACTTCTTGTGAAACCATAAATAAATCAAGTTCTTTACCTAATTTACGATGATCTCTTTCTTTAGCTTCTTCCCGCATTTTAATAAATTCTTTTAAATCTTTTTTATCAAAGAAAGCTGTTCCGTAAACCCGTTGCATCATTTGGTTATCGGAATTTCCTCGCCAATAAGCGCCAGCAACTGATAACAGTTGGAAAATTTGAATGCGGCCAGTTGATGGTACGTGTGGACCACGGCATAAATCAACAAAATCAGCTTGTTGATAAGCAGTAATCACTTCATCGGCTGGCAAATCAGTAATTAATTCCACTTTGTAAGGATCATCAGCGAAAAGTTCCAAAGCTTCTTCCTTAGTTAAAACTTTGCGTTCAATCGGATTGTTTTCTTTAACGATTTTCATCATTTCCGCTTCAATTGCCGCTAAATCTTCAGCGGTAACTGGATTTTCACCATTGTCTGTATCGTAATAAAAACCTGACTCAATCGCTGGGCCAACGCCGAAATGAATTTTTGGATACAAGCGACGCATTGCATTTGCCATTAAATGGGCAGTAGAATGACGTAAAATCCCTAAAGCATCTTCATGATCAGGGGTTACAATTTCAAGTCCCCCATCTTCAGTTAATTCTCTTGTTAAATCAATTAATTCCCCGTTAAATTTAGCAGCCAAAGCTTTTTTCGCTAAACTTTTAGAAATTCCTTCAGCAATCGCTAAAGTTGTAATACCAGATTCGTATTCACGAAGCGCACCATCTGGAAAAGTAATTTTAATAGCCATAATTTTTTCTCCTTTTTATCTAATTTTATTGAAACAAGAACTGGGTACAGCTAAATAAAAAAAAGTCCTAGTATCTTAACGATACTAGGACGAAATTCTCGTGGTTCCACCTAATCTTTAAATAAACAAGCTAAATAAAGCTGCTTATTCCTTAGCGTGATAACGGTACGACCGCCTCTGTTTCAACAGAAGTCTTGAAAGTGGTCATCCCCTGTGGTTTATCTAGGAAATTTTCAGCCATGATTTCCCTCTCTAATAGATGCCTGCAAGTTCAGTTGTCTTTCTTTTCAATCAACTATGAAGTAATTTAAACATTATTTTTGCGAAATTGCAAGTCAAAGATTTAAAAGTTTCTGAAAAAATGACTTATCATTGCAAAATAGTTACGCTAGCTAATGGTTTATTCTTCATTGGCAGCTTGGTTAGTTCCATACAATGAAACGTTATGTGAGCTACCGCGTTTAGAGAAATTTTCAAGCATTTCTTTTACATCAATGCCCGTTGTTTCTTTTAAAGTTTCTTGAGTGCCAGCTAATAAATTCGTTGCATAATTAGTGATGCGATTGGCACCACCAGTTGTTCCTTCAGAACCGCCAGTATCAACCACGGTAATCTTATCAATATTAGCTAAAGGCTGTGCCGCTTCTTTCATTAACTGTGGTAACATTTCCATAAGCATACTTAAAACAGCAGCTTCGCCATATTCTTTGAAAGCATCGGCAATTTTTTGTTTTGCTTCCGCTTCGGCTTTACCTCGTAATAAAATGGCTTCTGATTCGGCTTGACCAGCCAAGCGCGTTTTGTTGGCATCCGCTTCCGCTAAAGCTTCAATTCTGAAACATTCCGCCTCAGCTTCGGCAACTTCCCGTGCTTTTTTCGCTAAGGCATCTTGTTCAAGAGCATAACGGTCAGCATCGGCTTTTTTCTTAACTTCTGAATCATATTGTTTTTCACGACGAGTGATTTCTTTTTCTTCTAATTCAATTTGTTTTTGACGCTCGATGACTTTAACTTCCATCTCTTGTTCAATAACGTGTTGTTGCGCTCTGGCGCTTTCCAAATTGTAAGCTTGGTCAGCTTTTGCTCGTGCAATATCTTGTTCTTCTTTATAAGCTGCTAATTTTAATTCTTTTTCTTTAGAAGCTTCGGCAATTTCTGTTTGTCGTTGTAACTCAGCTTGTTGTGATTCTTTTTCAGCTGCTGCTTTTTTAATTCGCGTTTCTTTCCACGCCTCAGCTTCAGCGATATCCGCATCCCGTTTCACTTGGGCAATTCTCGGTTTCCCTAATGAATCAAGGTAGCCATTTTTATCACGAACTTCTTTAATCGTGAAAGACACAATAATTAATCCCATTTTAGCTAAGTCCACAGAAGCAACTTCTTGCACACTCTGACTAAATTTGTCGCGATTTTGATAAATTTCTTCTACCGTCATTGAACCTAAAATCGAACGTAAATGACCTTCTAAGACTTCACGAGCTTCATTTTCAAGTTCTTCACGAGTTTTACCTAAAAACTGTTCGGCAGCAGTGGCGATTTCTTCCACTGAAGAACCGATTTTAATGATTGACGTACCATCACACATGACTGGTACCCCTTGTTCTGTATACACTTCAGGTGTAGAAACATCTAATTTACTTGATAATAAACTAATCCGATTAGAGCGTTGGAAAACTGGTAAAACGAAAGCCCCACCGCCACGGACAATCTTAATTTTATTGCCACGCTCATCAGCATGCACATTTTTAGTCCCTAAATAGCTACCACTAATGATTAAAGCTTCATCAGGCTTCGCTGTTTGATATTTAGAAACAAAGACAATCAATAACATTAATAAAATAAAAACTAGAAGAATAATTGGAAAAAGCAGTCCTAACATTTTTTACTTCCTTTCTTTTTTAGCATAAGAGCGCTTAAATTAAGAAACTAACTAAATCAAGTTCCTAAACCTCTTAGCTTTTCGTTACAAATTTTTCATAAGGAACAACATAACAAACCCGTTCGCGAATTTCAATGATTAATACTTGAGAACCTTGTGGCGCAACAGCCGTTTCTTCACCGTAAAAAGCCGCTGGTCGACTTAAAGAGCCGGTGACACTTTTTAGTTGAATCTCCCCCATGCCTTTAAGGGGAATTGGCGTGATGACCGTCGCTACCTGCCCTTCCATATCTTTTTCAGAGATAGAGAGAGTGGCTTCAGCCTTGCGCATCGGCACCACAACGTAAAAGTTCAATAAAAAGACGATTATTCCAGAAAAACTAACAGCCATAATCAGCAATAACCAACTATTTATGCTTAAAAATTTTTCGCCTAAATGACCAAATAAGCCAATAAAGGCTAAAAAAGGAATAATCAATAAAGGATCAATTGCTCCATCAAACTCTAAAACATCCCCAAAGATTACCATCAAAACTGCTAACCCAGCACAAACTAGCAATAAATACCAATAAATTGTCTCTAGTGGTATACCCATCAACAAAATATCACCTCCCATTTAAAGCTCAATTTTTGTTGCCTGTAACTTATGCTCATGCTTCTTCTTTATTGTAGCATAAAACACAAAAAAACCTAGAAAATCATTGTCATTTTCTAGGTTAAAAATTTATTATTTTTGATATTTTCTTAAAAAACTAGGATTTAGATATGGCGTATGGGTTTCCGCTGTTCTATTTGTCCAGCGCCAAGACTTTGCTTGAGAGCTGAACGAGCCCTTTACTCGGGGGCAGAAAAAGTCTTTACGCTTTTCTAATTACTCATTGGATTTTAGGGCTTCAATCATATCAACGTGTTTTAGTTTATTATGCATAATCATTCCTACTACGAAAGCAAAGAAAATAGTGATTAAGCTGGCGTAAACATAACTTGGAATATGAATCGTTGGTGGGAACATGACCATATCAACTTCGACGGTTTCTAAAACGTAGCGATGCTCAATTTTACCGATTACTAATCCTAATAAAATACCTAGCAACGTTAACAATATGTTTTCCCGATAAATATACATGGTTAGTTCATTATTATAAAATCCTAGCACTTTAATCGTTGAAAGTTCACGAATTCGTTCTGAAACGTTGATATTCGTCAAATTATAAAGCACGATAAAGGCCAACAAACCTGCTGAAATAATCAAGACCCAAACAACAATATTCAAACTGTCAATGGTATCATCTAAAGCATTTTTTGATTGTGATAAGAAAGAAACATTAATAACTTGTTTATTTTCCATTAATTGTTCAGCAATCTTATGCTCTTGCTTACTTGTTAAATCTTTTTTGAATAATAAGAAATCGGTATTAAAGACCGCATCTTTTCCAAAAACTTCTTTGTAATACTTAGGCGTCATAAAGGCATAGTTACCTGTATAGTTTTCGATAATTTCCGAAATCTTGACTTGATAACTTTCGCCATCGCTATTTTTTAAAGTAATGGTATCTTTAACTTTTAAATCAAACTTACGGGCGATTTTTTCATTAATAAAGACACCATCATCTTCTAAATGATAAGTTTCGCCAGTCTTTCGGTCGTTAAACAGTAAGAAATCATCTGTTTCTTTAGTATTTGGCACGTAAACAGTCACTTGGAATTTGCCGTCATCGTGGACTAAATCTAAAGTTGAACTACTAATTGAAATATGATTTTCATACTGACCTACTTCAGAAAGCTGTTGATAATATTTTTCTCGCTCAGCTTCATCTTTTTTCGAGTTAAAAGTTACGATTCCTTGATAATGCCAGATTTTGTTAAACTGAATATTTACAATATCAGAAATTGAATCTTTCAAACCAAAACCAGTGATAATCATTGACATACAACCAGCAATCCCTAAAACGGTCATTAACATTCGCTGTTTATAACGGAATAAATTCCGCATGGTTACTTTTTGGTTGAAGCTTAAATGCTTCCAAATCGGTTTAATTCGTTCCAGTAAAATCCGTTTACCGCTTTTCGGTGCTTTAGGTCGCATTAAAGTTGCTGGTGTACTAAATAGGTCAAAGCGTAAAACGATAACTGCTGTTCCGACTGTACATAACAGCGCCACCGCGATAGCAACTAAACTATATTCTAAGTACCAAGGGGTTACAAATTCAGTGAGATTATAAAGATTCCCGTAGGCGCCAAAAATAATCGTTGGGAATAAGTAATAACCGACAGCTAACCCTAAAATCGCCCCAATTGTTCCAGCTAAGAAAGAGTAAAGTAAGAATTTCATAGAAATTGCTAAATTTTTATAGCCTAAAGCTTTAAAGGTGCCAATTTCTAAGCGTTTCTCTTCAACCATCCGCGTCATAGTAGTTAAACTAACTAAAGCTGCGATTAAGAAGAAAATAATCGGGAAAATTGTTGCTAAAGATGAAATTCGCCCGGCATTATCTTCATACTCTAAATAGCCAGGATTATCATCTCTGCTATTAAAAACATAAGCTTGTGCTTTGGTTTCTGCCAAAACATCTTCTTGCGTATCAATTTGTTTTTTAGCATTTTTTAACTTAGGTTCTTGTTCGGCTTTTTCTTTATCAAACTCAGCCACAGCTTCTTCATATTTCTTTTCACCGTCAGCTAGTTCTGTTTTACTTTTAGCAAGTGTTGCTTCACCATCAGCCACAGCTTGATTTAACTGTGTTTTAGCAGCAGCGATTTCTTGTCGGCCATCTTCGATTTGTTGACGACCAGCCGCAATTTGTTGCCGAGCAGCAGCCAGTTCATTTTCAGCAGTAGTGATTTGAGCAGCAGCTCCATCATATTGCTGAACTTGACCATTGATTTCGGCAATTGAGCTATCAATCGTTGCTACTGTGTTATTAGCTTGAGCCATTGCTCCATCTAATTGACCAACAACCGCATCAATACTACTAATAATATTTCTTTTCGTGGGATTATTGATAAAGTTCGCATGACTCCACGTAATTCCTGGTGGCATTTGTTGAAAAATCCCGATTACTCGCATCGCCCAGTCATCAGCAACAGATTCAAATAAATCATCAGCAATCCAATTAATATTATTTTTTGCACTTAAAACACTATCTTTTGATGCTTGATAAGGTGCAACGCTAGCACTAGCCTGTTCCTGTTGCGTTTGTAGCTCAGCTAATTTAGCTTTGGCCGCCTCAACTTCAGTAGCTTTAGTAGCTAGTTCTTGTTTTTGCGTGGCTAGCTCTTGATCTTTAGTGGCTAATTCAGCTTCTTTAGCCACTATTTCTTTTTCTGAATTAGCTAGCTTATTTTCGTTGGCGGTAATTTCTGCTTGGCCATCTTTCTTTTTAGTAGCTAACTCATTTTGACCTTTAGTCAATTCGGCTTGAGCGTCATCTAATTCCTTACGACTCTTAGCTATTTCGGCTTCACCATCAGCAATCGCTTTTTCACCATCAACAATATCTTGTTTAGCTTGATCAATTTCAACTTGTGCTTCATCTTTGGCTTCTTTTAAGCGATCTTCAGGCCGTTTCTTCAAAAGTGTTTCAATTTGCTTTTGATCTTTAGCTAAACGTTCCTCATAAGTATCAGAATAAGCCGTTAAATCAGCTAAATCTTTATATCTCACTAAAATACTAGAAAAGACTTCTTGATTAAAGTCGGCTTCAGAAACAACTCCAAAATAGTTAATTAAGCCTGAGCCTACATTAGTATTCCCACGAGAGACTTTTTCAACATAAGTAGGATTATTCACAAAACCTACTACTTTATATTCTGGTAATTTTAAGTTGTCGTATACATCATCTGCTTCAGGAATTTTAAAAGTTTCCCCAAGTTTGTAAGCCCCAAGAGAATGTAGGCGACCATCTAAGGCAATCTCCCCACTCTTTTTAGGTAAACGACCTTCTACCAAAACATATTGATTGATTTTTTGCTCTGGTTGATAGCTAAATACTCGAATTACATTATTTATTTCAGTTAAACTAATGTCTGCCGAGTAAAGCCCTTCTGCTTCCAATACATTTTTGTTTTCTTTAACTATTTTTAAATCTTCTTCTGCTAAGCCTAAAGAAGAAATAATTTGATTATCGGCCAATTGATAATCACGATAGTAATTATCAGCCGTCTTCATCATATCTGGCCCTGTTCCTCGTAATCCAACAAAGAATGCTACACCTAAAAAGATAATCCCTAAGATAGAGAAAAAGCGTGCTTTAGATTGACGGATTTCTCGCAAGCTAGAAGTAAGCATCGCTCGCATTTTCATCTAAACTTCATCCCCTCTACCATTCTATTCTTTCAACTGGTGTTGGATTTTGATTAATTTCAACACTACGAACTTTTGCGTCATTAATACGAATCACACGATCTGCCATCGGTGCAACTTGTGAATTATGAGTAATAATCAAAACAGTTGTGCCAGTTTCTTTTGCTGTATCTTGTAAAATTTTCAAAATTTGTTTCCCAGTTTCATAATCAAGGGCACCAGTTGGTTCATCACATAGCAACAACTTAGGACGTTTTGCTAACGCGCGAGCGATTGTCACCCGTTGTTGTTCACCACCAGAGAGCTGCGCTGGAAAGTTATCCATCCGCTCTCCTAAACCAACAGATCGTAAAATTTCTTCTGCATCTAAAGCATTTTTTACAATTTGTGATGCCAATTCAACATTTTCTTTTGCAGTTAAGTTAGGTACTAAGTTATAAAACTGAAAAACAAAGCCAACATCATTACGGCGATATGTCGTCAATTGTCGATCGTTATACTTTGCAATATTGGTTCCATCAATAATAACTTCTCCATCATCACAACTGTCCATGCCACCTAAAATATTCAGAACAGTTGATTTACCAGCTCCACTAGGTCCTAAAATAACGGCTACCTCACCTTTTTCAACTGAAAAGGTAATCCCATCATTAGCAGCAATAACAGTATCACCCATTTGATACCGTTTATACTCATTAATAACTTCTATATAACTCATGGTTAGCCTCCAAAAATAACAATATAACATATTTTACCATTATTTTTTTTAAAATGGTGAATATCTGAAAAAGTTGCGAAAATAAAACAAATCTGTAAAAATTGAAACATTTCTATAGTTCATTCACTTTTCATTTAAAGAGTAAAGTCATAAAGGGCTTTATTCTAAAAAAGCTGAGAAAATAACCGCTGATTAAAAAAATACTTTGATAAAAAAACATTTCCTAGTATTTTAAAAATAACTTATCCTCAAAATAATTTTACCGATAACTCTCCTTTGAAAAAATTTGACATAAAAAAAGAAGCTCATCCCAAAGGAACTGCCACTATAATTAGATACAACTAAAAAGGAGCACCTCAAATTTGGTAAAATAAATTTGGAGGTGTTTTCTGATGTCAAAACATAATTTT
>NZ_JARXWL010000022.1 GCF_029893325.1 Enterococcus sp. PF1-24 | reverse complement strand
CATGAAATGTGAAAAGCCAGCGTCTTTAGGCGCTGGCCGGTTTTAGGGGCTTATAGCCCCAGAGCAAACCACCCTTTTGAAGGGTGGTGCTGATTGAGAAGGATAATTTTGAAAAGTATTGCTGTTTAGCTTTGGATAAGTTACGATATTTTTTGAGAAGGTATAAAAAAGAAAGCGAAGGAGTTGGAGAAATGGAAAAGATTTTAAAAAGGGTTGTATTTTCCGGGGTAGTTTTATTGGTGTTGGGAACTTTAGTTGGTTGTTTTGCGAAAAAAGAAACGAGAGTTTTTAAACAAGAGGTAGCGAGTATGATGGAGACGGAGATGGTTTTTGAATGTAGCGGTAATGTTGTAACTGAAAACACGATACGTATTACCATTTTCTATGATGTATTTGGCGTTCGTTCGGAAGAAGAAGCCGAAGAACAGTTTTCCGACGAACTTGAAGAAGAAGTATGTGATGGTTACACGATTGAAATAGATTATCAAAAAGATCGTGTGGTGAAAACTGCGATTATTGATTACAAAAAGGTGGATTTAGTTGAATTTGCAGCGTTGCAAGGCGTAGAAGAAGAACTTGCTGAGCAAGGCGGTAAAAATGCTTATGTCAGCATGGGAAAAGTTGAAAAGACGTTGCTAGGGAGAGGTTTTGAAGAGGTAATAGAATGAGTTGGGATAAGTTGGGCATTGATGCTCAACTTATTTTTTATCGAAATTATTATTTTTTTCTATTTATAAATGAAGTTTTCAGAGAAAAAAATAATTTTTATAAAAAGTTTTCTTTTAGGGAGTTTTTTTGCCGAAATCAGTGATTGAAAATTAACAAAAGAAAATTGCTGAAAACGCAAAAAAAGCTTGCACCGCCTCGATTTTTATACTATAATGACAAAGGTGCTGTCTGTGGAAACACGGAAAAGCATTGGTAGGGGTGAAAAAAATCCTACCGGCTAAGAAACGAGAGGTTGCGACACGCCCGGACGCTTTGCCACGAACGAGCGTGACGGAAATTTTCGTGGAGCTATGTCTACTTTCAAAATAGACGAAGGAGGGAACAAGATGGCAAAACAAAAAATTCGTATCCGTTTAAAAGCGTATGAACATCGTATTTTAGATCAATCAGCGGATAAAATCGTGGAAACTGCAAAAAGAACTGGTGCTAGTGTATCTGGTCCAATTCCATTACCAACTGAACGCAGTTTGTACACAGTTATTCGTGCGACTCATAAATACAAAGATTCACGCGAACAATTCGAAATGCGTACTCACAAACGTCTTATCGACATTGTGAACCCAACACCAAAGACTGTCGATGCTTTAATGAAGCTTGACTTACCATCAGGTGTGAATATTGAAATCAAACTATAAGAAAAAAATTAAGATGGAGGTGTACTCATGACCAAAGGAATCTTAGGGAAAAAAGTGGGGATGACGCAAATCTTTACTGAATCTGGTGAACTTATTCCAGTTACCGTTGTAGAAGCTACTCCAAACGTAGTTTTACAAGTGAAAACTGTTGAAACTGATGGCTACGAAGCTATTCAAGTTGGTTACCAAGATATGCGTGAAGTTTTGTCAAACAAACCTGCGAAAGGTCATGTTGCAAAAGCAAACACGGCTCCTAAGCGCTTCATTCGAGAATTCAGAAATGTTGAGCTGGGAGAATATGAAGTAGGAAAAGAAATTACAGTTGATGTTTTCCAAGCAGGAGACATTATTGATGTTACAGGGACTTCAAAAGGTAAAGGATTCCAAGGGGTTATTAAACGTCACGGCCAAAGCCGCGGACCAATGGCTCACGGTTCTCGTTATCATCGTCGTCCTGGGTCAATGGGTCCAGTTGCACCTAACCGTGTTTTCAAAAATAAAAAACTTGCTGGCCGTATGGGTGGCGATCGCGTAACAATCCAAAACTTGGAAATCGTTCGCGTTGATGCAGAAAGAAACGTAATCTTAATTAAAGGTAACGTTCCTGGAGCTAAAAAATCATTAATTACAATCAAATCAGCTGTTAAAGCTAAATAATTACATGTAGAGGAAAGGAGGAACTAAGGAATGCCGAATGTAGCATTATTCAAACAAGATGGTAGCCAAAATGGCGAAATCACTTTAAACGAAGAAATCTTCGGAATTGAACCAAATGAAAGTGTTGTATACGATGCAATCGTTATGCAACGTGCTTCATTAAGACAAGGAACACACGCAGTGAAAAATCGTAGCGCTGTTCGTGGCGGTGGCCGCAAACCATGGCGTCAAAAAGGAACTGGCCGTGCGCGTCAAGGTTCTATTCGTTCACCACAATGGCGTGGAGGGGGCGTTGTCTTCGGACCAACACCACGTTCATACAGCTACAAACTTCCTAAAAAAGTTCGTCGTTTAGCAATGAAATCTGTATTATCAGAAAAAGTTGCTTCAAATAACTTGGTAGCAGTTGAAGCGTTAAGCTTTGAAGCACCAAAAACAAAAGAATTCAAGCAAGTTCTTGCTAACTTATCAATTGAATCTAAAGTATTGGTAGTTGTTGAACCTGATAATGACTTTGCAGCATTAGCAGCACGCAACTTACCTAAAGTATCAGTAGTTTTCTCTGATAATATCAGCGTTCTTGACGTTGTATCAAGCGATAAAATGTTAGCAACACAAACTGCTCTTACTCAAATTGAGGAGGTGCTTGCATAATGAACTTATTAGACGTAATTAAACGCCCAGTAATCACTGAGAAATCAATGCTTGCTATGGACGAAAAAAAATACACTTTCGAAGTGGATACACATGCCAATAAGACATTAGTAAAACAAGCAGTTGAAGCAGCCTTCGACGTAAAAGTGAAGAACGTAAATATCATCAACGTGCGTCCTAAATTCAAACGCATGGGTAAATACGCTGGTTACACTAAAAAACGTCGCAAAGCGGTTGTTACCTTAACTGAAGATTCAAAAGAAATTCAAATTTTCGAAGCTGAATAAGCGTTGAAGGATAAAATAAAAAATTAGGAGGGAATAGACGTGGCGATTAAAAAGTACAAACCTACCACAAATGGTCGTCGTAACATGACAAGCTCAGACTTTGCTGAAATTACAACTTCAACACCTGAGAAAACATTGTTACAACCTTTGAAAAACAACGCCGGTCGTAACAATAACGGACGTATTACAGTTCGTCATCAAGGTGGCGGCCACAAACGTCAATATCGTGTGATCGACTTCAAACGTAACAAAGATAACGTTGTCGCACATGTTAAAACGATTGAATATGATCCAAACCGTTCTGCAAACATTGCTTTGTTGCATTACGAAGATGGGATTAAAACATACATCTTAGCACCAAAAGGATTAGAAGTAGGTATGACTGTTGTATCTGGCCCAGAAGCCGATATTAAAGTTGGTAACGCACTTCCATTAGCAAATATCCCAGTAGGTACTGTGATTCACAACATTGAAATGAAACCTGGTAAAGGTGGACAATTAATTCGTTCGGCTGGAACAAGCGCTCAATTGCTTGGTAAAGAAGGCAAATACGTATTAATCCGCTTAAACTCTGGTGAAGTTCGTATGATCTTAGCAACTTGCCGTGCTACAATCGGTGCTGTTGGTAACGAACAACACGAATTAATCAACATTGGTAAAGCCGGTCGTTCTCGTTGGATGCGTAAACGCCCAACTGTTCGTGGTAGCGTAATGAACCCTAACGATCACCCACACGGTGGTGGTGAAGGTAAAGCACCAATCGGACGTAAAGCGCCAGTTTCACCTTGGGGCCAACCAGCTATTGGTTACAAAACTCGTAACAAAAAAGCTAAATCAGACAAACTTATTGTTCGTCGTAAAAATAAATAATCTTTTAGACCGTGTGTCGCAAATTTTGAGAGGAGGTTCACCATGGGTCGTAGTTTAAAAAAAGGTCCATTTTGTGATGATCATTTGATGAAAAAAGTTGAAGCACAAGCAGGTTCTGAGAAGAAAAAAGTTATCAAAACTTGGTCTCGTCGCTCAACAATTTTCCCGAACTTCGTAGGTTACACTATCGCAGTTTATGATGGCCGCAAACATGTACCAGTTTACATTCAAGAAGACATGGTAGGACATAAATTAGGTGAATTTGCACCAACTAGAACTTATCGTGGGCATGCCGCCGATGATAAGAAAACTAGACGTTAATTTGAGGGGAGGATAAATTTCCAATGGCAGAACAAATCACATCAGCGAAAGCAATTGCTAAAACAGTTCGCACTTCACCTCGTAAAGCACGTTTAGTAATCGACCTTATCAGAGGGAAAAGCGTGGCGGATGCAATTTCAATTTTGAAATTCACGCCAAACAAAGCTGCAGGCTTAATTGAAAAAGTATTAATGTCAGCAGTTGCTAACGCAGAAAATAATTTCGACTTAGATGTTGAAAACTTAGTTGTAAGTGAAGCTTACGTAAATGAAGGACCAACAATGAAACGTTTCCGTCCTCGTGCGAAAGGTTCAGCTTCACCAATCATGAAACGCACTAGTCATATTACTGTAGTCGTATCAGAAAAATAAGGAGGGACAATCAGTGGGTCAAAAAGTACATCCAATTGGAATGCGTGTAGGCATCATCCGCGACTGGGATGCAAAATGGTATGCTGAAAAAGAGTATGCTGAATACTTACACGAAGATTTAAGAATCCGTAAGTTTATCGCAACTAAACTTGCTGACGCTGCTGTGTCTACTATTGAAATTGAGCGCGCTGCAAATCGTGTTAATGTTTCAATCCACACAGCTAAACCAGGAATGGTTATTGGTAAAGGCGGATCTGAAGTCGAAAACCTAAGAAAAGAATTAAATAAACTAACAGGTAAAAAAGTCCACATTAACATTATTGAGATTAAAAAACCTGATTTAGATGCAAAATTAGTCGGCGAAGGAATTGCTCGTCAACTAGAAAACCGTGTCGCTTTCCGTCGTGCACAAAAACAAGCTATCCAACGCACAATGCGTTCAGGAGCTAAAGGTATTAAAACTCAAGTATCTGGTCGTTTGAACGGCGCGGATATCGCTCGTAGCGAAGGGTATTCAGAAGGCACTGTGCCATTGCATACTTTACGTGCAGATATTGATTATGCTTGGGAAGAAGCAGATACAACATACGGAAAATTAGGAGTTAAAGTGTGGATCTACAGAGGCGAGATCCTTCCAGCTAAAAAGAACACTGAGAAAGGAGGGAATTAATCATGTTAGTACCTAAACGTGTAAAACACCGTCGTGAATTCCGCGGAAAAATGCGTGGAGAAGCTAAAGGTGGCAAGGAAGTATCTTTTGGAGAATATGGCTTAAAAGCTGTTGAATCTCATTGGATTACTAACCGTCAAATTGAAGCAGCCCGTATTGCAATGACTCGTTACATGAAACGTGGTGGGAAAGTATGGATTAAAATTTTCCCTCATAAATCATATACATCAAAAGCCATTGGCGTACGTATGGGTAAAGGTAAAGGGGCTCCTGAAGGTTGGGTAGCACCAGTTAAACGTGAAAAAATCATGTTTGAAATTGCTGGCGTACCAGAAGAAGTAGCTCGCGAAGCATTAAGACTTGCTTCTCACAAATTACCAATGAAAACTAAGATCGTAAAACGTGAGGAAATGGGTGGTGAATCGAATGAAGGTTAAAGAAATCAGAGAATTAACCACTGCCGAAATGCTTGATCAAGAAAAACAATTGAAAGAAGAATTGTTTAATCTTAGATTCCAATTAGCAACAGGTCAATTAGAAAACACTGCACGTATTAAAGAAGTACGTAAATCGATTGCACGCATCAAAACAGTATTGCGTGAACAAGCTAACTAATAGTGGAAGGAGGCCATTACGCGTATGACTGAAGAAAGAAATCAACGCAAAGTTTACCAAGGTCGTGTGGTATCTGACAAAATGGACAAAACAATTACTGTTTCTGTCGAAACTAAGAAAAACCACCCAATCTACGGCAAACGCATGAACTATTCTAAAAAATACAAAGCTCATGATGAAAACAACACAGCTAAAGTTGGCGACATCGTGAAAATTATGGAAACTCGTCCATTATCAGCTACCAAACGTTTCCGTTTACTTGAAGTAGTCGAAGAAGCAGTTATTATCTAATAACACGAGATTTTCCTATATAGATTGAAGCCAAAATCTGAAAGGAGGATACAACTGTGATCCAAACAGAAAGCCGTTTAAAAGTTGCAGACAACTCAGGCGCTAAAGAGATTTTAACAATTAAAGTCTTAGGCGGATCTGGTCGCAAAACTGCCAATATCGGTGACATTATTGTTGCTACCGTTAAACAAGCAACGCCAGGTGGTGTTGTCAAAAAAGGTGAAGTTGTAAAAGCAGTAATCGTTCGTACAAAAACTGGAGCGCGTCGTGCCGACGGTTCTTACATCAAATTTGACGAAAATGCTGCCGTAATTATTCGTGACGACAAGAGCCCTCGTGGTACTCGTATCTTTGGCCCAGTAGCTCGCGAATTACGTGAAGGCAACTTCATGAAAATCGTTTCACTAGCACCAGAAGTTTTATAATCGGAAGCATTTACTTAAAGGAGGTGCGAACAAAGCATGTTTGTTAAAAAAGGCGATAAGGTAAAAGTTATCACTGGTAAAGACAAAAATAAAGAAGGCATCGTTTTAGAAGTCTTTCCTAAACAAAATAAAGTCGTGGTTGAAGGTGTCAATATGATTAAAAAACACCAAAAACCTTCTCAAGCTGCTCCTCAAGGCGGAATCGTTGAAAAAGAAGCGCCATTACAAGCGTCAAACGTGATGGTCTTAGATGCAAATGGTGTCGCTGGCAGAGTTGGCTACAAAGAAGCAGACGGCAAAAAAGTCCGTTTTTCTAAAAAAACCGGTGAAGTTTTAGATAAATAAAAGTAAGGAAGGAGGGGCCTAAAGAATGAACCGCCTAAAAGAAAAATATCTTAAAGAAGTAACACCATCATTGATGGAAAAATTTAATTATAGTTCAGTAATGCAAACACCTAAAGTTGATAAGATTGTCATCAACATGGGGGTTGGTGATGCGGTGTCAAACGCTAAAAATTTAGATAAAGCTGTGGAAGAGTTAGCATTAATTACTGGTCAAAAACCATTAATTACCAAAGCTAAAAAATCAATCGCAGGATTCCGCTTACGTGAAGGAATGCCAATCGGCGCTAAAGTTACTTTACGTGGAGAAAGAATGTACGAATTTTTAGATAAATTAGTATCAGTTTCTTTACCTCGTGTACGTGACTTCCATGGAGTTAGTAAAAAAGCCTTTGATGGTCGTGGAAACTATACTTTAGGTATTAAAGAACAATTAATTTTCCCAGAAGTTGATTATGATTTAGTAGATAAAGTACGTGGTATGGACATCGTTATTGTTACAACAGCTAACACAGACGAAGAGTCTCGTGAGTTGTTGACACAATTAGGCATGCCATTCCAAAAATAATTAAAGGAGGCGAACTACATGGCTAAAAAATCAATGATTGCTAAAAACAAACGCCCTGCAAAATTCTCAACGCAAGAATACACTCGTTGCGAACGTTGCGGACGTCCACATTCAGTTTATCGTAAATTTCATCTTTGCCGTATTTGCTTCCGCGAACTTGCCTATAAAGGACAAATTCCCGGCGTGAAGAAAGCTAGCTGGTAAAAATAAGAAACTTGCAAGGAATGCTTATTCTGCCTAGTGCAACCGCACAATGGCAGTAACCTAGGCATAACAAAGTGAAGGAGGTAAATCACTCAATGGTCATGACAGATCCAATTGCAGATTTTCTAACACGTATTCGTAACGCTAACATGGTTAAGCACGAATCTTTAGAAGTGCCTGCATCAAAAATCAAACGTGACATCGCTGAAATCTTGAAAAATGAAGGTTTCATCCGTGATGTAGAATATATCGAAGATGACAAACAAGGTGTGATCCGCGTTTTCCTTAAATATGGTAGAAATGACGAACGCGTAATTACAAACTTGAAACGTATCTCTAAACCAGGTTTGCGTGCCTATGTAAAAGCTGATGAAGTACCAAAAGTATTGAACGGTTTAGGTATTGCAATCATCTCTACTTCTGAAGGTGTAGTCACTGATAAAGAAGCAAGAGCAAAAAACGTCGGCGGCGAAGTATTAGCTTACGTATGGTAATTTAAATTAATAAACAAGGAGGTGCCATCAAGTGAGTCGTATTGGTAATAAAATTGTTGTATTACCTGCAGGAGTTGAAGTAACTCAAAAAGGTAATCAAGTCACTGTTAAAGGACCTAAAGGCGAATTAACTCGTGAAATTTCTGCTGATATCAAAATGAGCATTGAAGGAAACGAAGTTACTTTCACTCGTCCAGATGACAGCAAAGAAATGAAAACAATTCATGGAACAACTCGCGCGAACTTCAACAACATGGTTGTTGGTGTCAGTGAAGGTTTCCAAAAAGCTTTAGAATTAATCGGGGTTGGGTACCGTGCACAATTACAAGGAACAAAACTTGTATTGAACGTTGGTTATTCTCATCCTGTAGAAATTACACCACCAGCTGGTGTGGTTGTTGAAGTGCCTGCTAACACACAAGTAATCGTTAAAGGCATCAACAAAGAAGATGTTGGCGAATTAGCTGCAAATATTCGTGGCGTTCGTCCTCCAGAACCTTACAAAGGCAAAGGTATTCGTTATGTTGGCGAATTCGTACGTCGTAAAGAAGGTAAAACTGGTAAATAATAGTTGGCAACAACTATTATCAGCGGCTTAGGCTAGCTTAAATAAAGAGGTGACAATTGTGATTACAAAACCAGATAAAAATAAAACACGCCAAAAGCGCCACCGTCGTGTACGTAACAAAATCTCTGGTACTGCTGAGTGCCCACGCTTGAACGTTTTCCGTTCTAATAAAAACATCTACGCACAAATAATTGATGACGTAGCGGGTGTGACGCTTGCAAGTGCCTCTGCCATGGATAAAGAAATTTCAGGTGGAACAAAAACTGAACAAGCAGCAGCTGTCGGTGAATTAGTAGCAAAACGTGCTGCTGAAAAAGGTATTAAAGAAGTAGTCTTTGACCGTGGTGGATACCTTTACCATGGCCGTGTAGCAGCATTAGCAACAGCAGCTCGCGAAAATGGACTAGAATTTTAGGAGAAGGAGGAACACCATTCATGGTTTATATTGATCCAAAATACATGGAACTAGAAGACCGCGTTGTTTCAATTAACCGCGTAACAAAAGTTGTTAAAGGTGGACGTCGTTTACGTTTCGCAGCTTTAGTTGTCGTAGGTGATAAAAACGGACACGTAGGATTTGGTACTGGTAAAGCACAAGAAGTACCTGAAGCAATCCGTAAAGCAATTGAAGATGCGAAGAAAAACTTAATTGAAGTACCAATGGTCGGTTCTTCAATCCCTCACGAAGTTATCGGTGTATTCGGTGGCGGACGTATCCTAATGAAACCTGCTGTAGAAGGTTCTGGGGTTGCTGCTGGTGGACCAGTTCGTGCCGTATTGGAATTAGCTGGGATAGCAGATATCACATCTAAATCTTTAGGTTCAAATACACCAATCAACGTTGTTCGCGCAACTGTTGAAGGGTTAAAACAATTAAAACGTGCTGAAGAAGTTGCGCAATTGCGTGGCAAATCAGTAGAAGAATTAATCGGTTAAGGAGGACAATAAATAATGGCTGAAGTAAAAATTACTTTAAAACGCAGTGTTATTGGTCGTCCTCAAAACCAACGTGACACAGTGAAAACTTTAGGTTTAGGCAAAGTTAACAGCTCTGTTGTTAAAACTGTCAATCCTGCTATTACAGGCATGATTAACACTGTTTCACATTTAGTTGACGTAGAGGAAGTCTAATTTCTGATTTAGATTGATTAAGGAGGTGCCAAGTAATGAAACTTCATGAATTAAAACCTGCAGAAGGCTCTCGCAAAGTACGTAACCGTGTTGGTCGTGGTACTTCATCAGGTAACGGTAAAACATCTGGTCGTGGTCAAAAAGGACAAAATTCTCGTTCAGGTGGTGGTGTACGTTTAGGTTTTGAAGGGGGACAAACTCCTTTATTCCGTCGTTTACCAAAACGTGGCTTTACTAACGTAAATCGTAAAGAATATGCTGTTATCAACTTAGATGTATTAAACCGCTTTGAAGATGGAGCAGAAGTAACACCAGTTGCTTTAGTTGAAGCTGGAATCGTGAAAAATGAAAAAGCTGGAATTAAAGTTTTAGCTAACGGCGAATTAACTAAAAAATTAACTGTTAAAGCTGCTAAATTTTCAGGAGCTGCTAAAACAGCTATCGAAGCCGCTGGTGGATCAGTTGAGGTGATCTAATGTTCAAACTTTTAAAAGACGCCTTCAAAGACAAAGAAATTAGATCACGAATATTTTTCACTTTATTCATTCTGATCGTCTTTCGAATTGGGGCACATATTACCGTGCCAGGCGTTGATGCGAGTAAATTGCAAGAACTTAGTGATCTACCTTTTCTAAACATGTTAGGTATGGTTAGTGGTGGTGCAATTGAAAACTATTCCATTTTCTCAATGGGGGTTTCACCATACATCACAGCTTCAATTATCGTTCAACTTTTACAAATGGATATCGTTCCCAAATTTGTGGAATGGTCCAAACAAGGTGAAGTTGGTCGTCGTAAATTGAATCAAGCTAACCGCTATATCGCTTTAGTTATTGGTATGGGTCAGTCAATGGCGTTGACAGCAGGCTTTAACAGCTTGTCAACTTTCAATGTAACTGACCAAACTGATTTCAAAACTTACCTTGTAATTGGTGTTATTTTAACAGCCGGTTCAATGTTTGTGACATGGTTAGGTGAGCAGATTACTGAAAAAGGAATTGGTAATGGCGTGTCTATGCTGATTTTTGCAGGGATTGTTTCACGAGTACCGGGTGCTGTGAAAGAAATCGTTGATGATTACTTCATTAACGTTGACCCATCAAGAATTGGTAAATCTGCGGTCTTTGTAGCTGTGTTACTTGTTGCAATTTTAATTATTGTAACAGCAGTAACTTTCTTCGAACAAGCAGAACGCAAAATTCCGATTCAATACACAAAACGCGTAACTGGTGCACCACAAAGTAGTTACTTACCATTAAAAGTCAACGCTGCTGGCGTAATTCCAGTAATTTTTGCAGGTTCTTTGATTACCTTGCCAAGTACCATTTTGAGAGCTTTTGGCACTCAATTTGAAGGTGCAGGCTGGTATAAAGTCATGATGGAACTGTTTAGCTACAATACAACACCAGGAGCAATCCTTTATACGGTGTTAATTGTTGTCTTCACATTCTTCTATGCCTTTATTCAAGTTAATCCTGAAAAAATGGCTGAAAATTTACAAAAGCAAGGAAGTTATATTCCGAGTGTTCGTCCAGGTAAACCTACTGAAGATTTTGTTTCAGGTCTTTTAACCCGTATGAGTGTTGTTGGGGCTGCGTATTTAGGCATAATTGCTTTATTGCCAATTATTGCGCAAAATACATGGAACTTACCACAAGCGATCGGTCTTGGAGGAACAAGTTTACTAATCTTAGTCAGTGTTGCTTTGGATACTTCTAAACAATTAGAAGGACTATTATTGAAACGTAAATATAATGGCTTTATGCATTAAGATATAAGAAGTGTGTGTTGAGGTTTTACCTCAGCACCATTCTCACATCTAGTAGAAGGCTGCTAGGAAAATTTCCTTCAGCTAGAAACTAATGAACTAGGAGGACATATAGTGAATCTCATTTTGATGGGTTTACCAGGTGCTGGTAAAGGAACTCAAGCTGAAAAAATTATTGATACTTATGGTATTCCTCAAATTTCAACAGGTGACATGTTTCGCGCTGCAATCAAAAATGAAACGCCCCTAGGTTTAGAGGCAAAATCATTTATGGATAAAGGTGAGCTTGTTCCTGATGAAGTGACTAATGGCATTGTGAAAGAACGATTAGCGGAACCAGATACTGCCAATGGCTTTTTGTTAGATGGTTTTCCAAGAACAATTGAACAAGCACAAGCATTGGATACAATGCTTAAAGACTTAAACAAAAAAATTGATGCTGTCATTGAAATTTTTGTTAAAGAAGATGTGTTAGTCGATCGTTTAGCAGGTCGTTTTATCTGTCGTGATTGCGGTGCAACTTACCATAAAATTTTCAATCCTACAAAGGTTGAAAATACTTGTGATCGTTGTGGCGGACACGAATTTTACCAAAGAGAAGATGATAAACCCGAAACGGTTAAAAATCGTCTAGCTATTAATATTGAAAGTAGTTCGCCAATTCTTGCTCATTATAAAGAAGCTGGCTTATTACAGACAATCGACGGCGATCGCCCAATCGATGAAGTCTTTGTTGATGTAAAATCAATTATAGATAACAAATAGTGATTGCGCGCAAACCTGTGTAATTGTGGTTTCTCTTGTCAAATGTGGCGGTTTGTGATAAAATATGTCAGTCCGACTTCTAGATGATTTGTTTTATTTAGAAGGAGTCAAGTTGAAAGTTCAAGGTGGGAGCTTGAAGTTTCCGCCATTTTATCGTGTGAATACACGAAACAAGTACAAGGAGGTACTATGCGTGGCAAAAGATGATATGATTGAAATCGAAGGTACAGTCGTCGAAACTTTGCCGAATGCAATGTTTAAAGTCGAGTTGGAAAACGGACACGAAGTACTTGCTCACGTATCTGGTAAGATTAGAATGCACTACATTCGAATTCTTCCTGGAGATAAGGTAACAGTTGAACTGTCACCTTACGATTTGAGCCGTGGTCGGATTACCTATCGGTTTAAATAATTGTACTCCGTAAAACCACAGGAGGTATAATCATGAAAGTAAGACCATCAGTAAAACCGATGTGTGAACATTGTAAAGTAATTCGTCGTAACGGACGAGTTATGGTGATTTGCCCAGCAAATCCAAAACACAAACAACGTCAAGGATAATTGGAGGTGTAACAAGAATGGCTCGTATTGCAGGAGTAGATATTCCTCGTGAAAAACGAATCGTAGTTTCCCTTACTTATATTTATGGTATTGGTAGAACTACTGCAGAACAAGTATTAGCGAATGCTGGCGTATCTGAAGATGTACGTGTACGTGATTTAACGAACGAACAAACAGATGCGATTCGTGCAGAAGTTGATAAATTAAAAGTTGAAGGTGATCTTCGTCGTGAAGTGAACTTAAACATCAAACGATTAATGGAAATCGGTTCTTACCGTGGAATGCGCCATCGTCGTGGCTTGCCAACTCGTGGACAAAACACGAAAAACAATGCCCGTACGCGTAAAGGCCCAGCTCGCACAGTAGCAGGTAAGAAAAAATAATTCTTAAGTAAAGGAGGCCAACATTTCATGGCAAAGAAAGTGAATCGTAAACGCCGTGTGAAAAAGAATATTGAAGCAGGAATTGCCCATATTCATTCAACATTTAATAATACAATCGTCATGATTACTGATGTACACGGTAATGCAATTTCATGGTCATCAGCTGGTTCATTAGGTTTTAAAGGAAGTAAAAAATCTACACCATTCGCAGCGCAAATGGCAGCAGAAACTGCTACTAAAGCAGCAATGGAACATGGTTTGAAAACTGTAGAAGTAACAGTTAAAGGTCCTGGTTCTGGACGTGAAGCAGCAATTCGTTCATTACAAGCAACAGGATTAGAAGTAACAGCAATTCGTGACGTAACTCCAGTTCCTCATAATGGTGCCCGCCCTCCAAAACGCCGTCGTGTTTAATGAGTGCCGCTCATTTTGAGTAACTTAAAAACATCATTGAGCAGAGACGTTTCGTTTGAAAGGGGTAAAGATAAGAATGATTGAATTTGAAAAACCAAGAATCGCTAAAATCGATGAAAAAAAAGATTATGGTAAGTTCATTGTTGAACCTCTTGAAAGAGGTTATGGAACTACTTTAGGGAATTCCCTACGTCGTATTTTATTATCTTCTTTGCCGGGTGCTGCAATTACAAATATTCAAATAGATGGTGTTTTACATGAATTCTCAACTGTTAAAGGCGTGAGAGAAGATGTAACACAAATCATTCTGAACATTAAAGGTTTGGCACTTAAGTTATATAGCCAAGAAGAAAAAACCCTTGAAATCGATATTACTGGACCTGCAACAGTAACTGCCGGCGATATTCTCGTTGACAGCGATGTTGAAATCCTAAATAAAGATTTGTATATCTGTGAAGTTTCTGAAGGTGCTACCTTCCATGCTCGCTTATCTGTTAAACCAGGTCGCGGTTATGTACAAGCAGATGAAAATAAAAAAGAAGATATGCCTATCGGTATGCTTCCTGTTGATTCAATCTACACACCAGTTCGTCGTGTAAACTACCAAGTAGAAAACACTCGGGTTGGTCGTCGTGATGACTTCGATAAATTAACAATGGAAATTTGGACAGATGGTTCAATTGAACCATTAGAAGCGATGAGTTTATCTGCAAAAATCTTGACTGAACATTTAGATATCTTTGTGAATTTAACTGATGAAGCCAAAAATGCTGAAATTATGGTGGAAAAAGAAGAAACACATAAAGAAAAAATGTTGGAAATGACAATTGAAGAATTAGACTTATCAGTTCGCTCATACAACTGTCTAAAACGTGCAGGCATTAACACTGTACAAGAATTAACAAATAAATCTGAACCTGAAATGATTAAAGTTCGTAACTTAGGCCGTAAATCTCTTGAAGAGGTTAAAGCTAAATTACACGATTTAGGTTTAGGATTACGTAGAGAAGACTAGAACTTTTTACGAAATGCTTAGATATTATCTAAGTAGAAGACGTAATGAAGGAGGGAAAACAACGTGAGTTACCGTAAATTAGGCCGCACATCAAGCCAACGTAAAGCTATGTTACGTGATTTAACTACTGACTTGTTGATTAACGAACGTATCGTTACAACTGAAGCACGCGCGAAAGAAGTTCGTTCAACTGCAGAAAAGATGATTACTTTAGGTAAACGTGGTGATTTGCATGCACGTCGTCAAGCTGCTGCTTTCGTTCGTAATGAAATCGCAAGTGTACGTGAAGAAGAAGAAAAAATTGTTGTTGAAACAGCTTTACAAAAGTTATTCAACGATATTGCACCTCGTTACGCAGAACGTCAAGGTGGATACACTCGTATCTTAAAAACTGAACCTAGACGTGGTGACGGTGCACCAATGGTAGTTTTAGAACTTGTCTAAAAATCACATAACTATCACTTTATAGATGTGGAGTTTAGAGTGTTATGATGTTGGAGCTAATGGCTCCGAGTCTAGCTCGATGCTACTCTCCAGTTTTTAACTGGAGAGTATGCACTCATCATAAAGTGTTTTTTTTATCTTATGAACTGTCTTGACAGGTCTTAATTTAAAAAAAGCACTTTATTTTTGTATCATTTGCAGAAATCTTTCAGTTGTGGTGAAATAAAGGCAGCTTATGAATAGAAAAAGAAAAGGCTCAGCGCATTAGCAGTAAGATGAAACTAATGTTCCAGCCAAACTAGGCGGTGTAAATAGTGATGCAACCAATCGTGAAATTAGAAAATATTGATTTTAAATATCCGAATGATGAAGAAAAGTATGCTTTAAAAGATGTTTCTCTAGAGATTCAAAGAGGAGAATGGATTGCCATCATTGGCCATAATGGCTCAGGAAAATCGACTTTAGCTAAAACGATTAATGGTTTACTGTTACCAGAAAATGGTGCGGTGACAATTAATGACAAACCGTTGAATGCTGAAAACATTTGGGATATCCGCAAAATGGTGGGGATGGTTTTTCAAAATCCTGACAATCAGTTTGTTGGTGCAACAGTTGAAGATGATGTCGCTTTTGCGTTAGAAAATCAAGGTGTTCCCCGTGATGAAATGTTAGTGCGAGTAAAAGCCGCTTTAACGAAAGTTCGCATGTGGGATTTTGCCAGTCGTGAACCCGCTCGTTTATCAGGTGGACAAAAACAACGGGTAGCCATTGCTGGTGTAGTTGCTTTACGACCAGATATTATTATTTTAGATGAAGCGACTAGTATGTTGGATCCTGAAGGTCGAGAAGAAGTGATTCAAACGATTAAAGAGATTAAAGAAGAGAGCAATTTGACGGTAATTTCCATCACTCATGATATTGATGAAGCCGCCAATGCCAATCGAATATTTGTTATGAAGCAAGGAGAATTGATTAAAGAAGGACAGCCAGCAGAGATTTTTTCAGCGGGACCAGAATTAATTAGTTTAGGGCTAGATTTACCTTTTCCTGAAAAATTGAAATTAGCTTTAAAAGAAAAAGGGATTGCGGTTCCTGATCGCTATTTAACTGAAGAAGGGATGATTGATTGGTTATGGACATCCGTTTTGAACAAGTAGGCTATACTTATCAGCAAAATACACCTTTTGAGCAACCAGCTTTATTTGATTTAGATTTAACCATAAAAGAAGGTTCTTATACAGCAATTGTTGGTCATACAGGCAGTGGGAAATCCACTTTGTTGCAGCATTTAAATGCTTTAGTCAAACCGACTAAGGGCAAAGTTTGGATTGGTGATCGGGAAATTTTGCCAGATTCAGATAATAAAAATTTAAAACCGATTCGCAAAAAAGTCGGCATTGTTTTTCAGTTTCCCGAAGCGCAATTGTTTGAAGAAACGGTTGTAAAAGATATTGCTTTTGGCCCAAAAAATTTCGGCGTTAGCGAAGAGGAAGCTGCTAAATTAGCAGCAGAAATGCTGCAGTTGGTGGGCTTAGATGAAAGTTATTTAGAGCGTTCCCCGTTTGATTTATCTGGGGGACAAATGCGTCGGGTGGCCATTGCGGGCGTGCTAGCGATGGAACCTGAAATTTTAGTTTTAGATGAACCAACAGCTGGTTTAGATCCACAAGGTCGTAAAGAAATGATGCAAATGTTTCAAGAGTTGCATCAAAAGAAAAATTTAACAATCGTCTTAGTTACGCATTTAATGGATGATGTTGCCAATTATGCTGATTATGTTTATGTTTTAGAAAAAGGCCGGATTGTGAAAAATGGTAGTCCGAAAGAAGTTTTTGACGACATTCAATGGTTGAAAGACAAACAATTAGGGGTACCGACTGCTGCTGATTTTGCTCAGAAATTACAAGCAAAGGGCTTGGTTTTACCAGATTTACCGTTAACTGCTGAAGCATTGGCAGAAATGATTGTTGATTTAGCAGGAGGTGAGGGAAATCATGAATAAATTGATTTTAGGCCGTTATATTCCTGGTGATTCAGTCATTCATCGTTTGGACCCTCGTTCTAAATTAATTGCTAGTTTTTATTATATTGCGATTATCTTTTTAGCGAATAATTGGCAAAGTTATCTATTGGTAGCTGCCTTTACGCTAGGAGCAATTGCTTTATCGAAAATTGATTTGATGTACTTTATTCGTGGTGTGCGCCCGTTAATCTTTTTAATGCTTTTCACGGTGGCGCTACAGATTTTCTTCACTAAAGGTGGCGAAGGAGATATCACCTATTGGAGTTGGGGGATTTTTAGTATCACCGCTTTTGGGGTGAAAAACGGGATTTTTATCTTCTGCCGTTTTGTTCTGATTATTTTTATGTCTACTTTGTTAACGTTAACGACGCAACCACTGGAGTTGGCGGATGCGATTGAATATTTATTACGTCCTTTAAATGTCATTCATTTTCCTGTACATGAAATTTCATTGATGTTGTCAATTGCGCTACGCTTTGTGCCAACTTTAATGGATGAAACTGAAAAAATTATGAATGCGCAACGAGCTCGTGGGGTGGACTTTGATGAAGGTAGCATCCTTGAGCGAATGAAAGCAGTCGTACCTTTGCTGATTCCTTTGTTTGTTTCCAGTTTTAAACGAGCAGACGACTTAGCAACTGCCATGGAAGCCCGTGGTTATCAAGGTGGCGACGATCGTAGTAAATATCGCGTGTTAGATTGGCATGTCAAAGATACTTTGGTGATTATCGCTTTAGCAGTTTTAACAATTATTTTAGTTTTCATCAGACAATAAGGCTGGGAAACCAGTCTTTTTGTTACTTACTTAAAGGGAAATGTGAGAGGAGTTGCAGAATGGTTCGTTATAAAGCGATTATTGCTTATGATGGCAGGAAGTTTAATGGTTTTCAAAGTCAACCCAATGGCCGTACTGTTCAAGGAGAGTTGGAAGCAACTTTAACTAAAATGGCCAATGGTAAAAGGATTACTGTTTTTGGTTCCGGACGCACTGATGCTGGCGTTCATGCCAAAGGACAAGTGATTCATTTTGATTTTCCTTATGAACGCCCCTTAGAAAAAATGCGTTTTGGTCTAGATACTCAATCGCCAGAAGATATTGCGGTTAAAGAAGTGACAATTGTAGCCGAAGATTTTCATGCTCGCTATTTAGCGCAAGAAAAAACTTATGAATTTCGGGTAGATATTGGTAAACCCCGCAGTCCTTTCCGGCGTTTTTACGCTAGCTATTTTCCTTATCCAGTTGATATTGCTTTAATTCAGCAAGCTTTACCTGATTTGTTAGGGACCCATGATTTTACTTCTTTTTGTGCGACAGGTAGTTCGGTGGAAGATAAAGTGCGAACGATTTATCAAGCGGACTTAGCGGTGAATCCAGCAGGGGATGAATTAGTCTTTACTTTTCGAGGAGATGGCTTTTTGTATAAGATGGTGCGGATTTTAGTGGGTACCCTTTTAAAAATTGGCAATGGTCGCATGGATCCGACTAGTATCCCTGAAATCATTGCTGCTAAAGATCGCAATGCTGCGGGACCCACCGCTCATCCCGAAGGATTATATTTAGTCGAAGTCGCTTATGAACATCAATCATAATAAAAGGCAGAAAAAGTAAATTTTTTCTGCCTTTTTTGCTATAATGAAGAGGTATATGAATTGCCATGAAAAAAATGAACATGGAGGGTAACATGAAAAAAAGTGAACGCCAACAGTTGATTAAGCAAATTATTTTGCAAAATGTTATTGGTAGTCAAGAAGAATTGTTAAGCAAGCTGGAAGAAGCTGGGGTTAAAGCCACCCAAGCAACTATTTCGCGAGATGTCCGAGAGTTAAGTATTGTAAAAAATCACGATAATAATGGCAATGTTCGCTATGGTATTTTTGCACAACAAACAGAGGCCAATAAAGAAGATAAATTGGCAGCTTCTGTTAAAGATCATGTTTTGCGAATTGAACAAGTTCAATTTACCGTGATTATTCATACTACGCTAGCTAGCGCTAATGTGGTTGCCAATTGGATGGATGATATTAGTTATCCAGAAATTGCTGGAACTGTTGCCGGTGAAGATACGATTTTAATTATTTGTCGTAGCGAAGCCGAAGCAACTAGTTTTGCCGCTAAAATACAAGAAATGCGAGATTTTAGTTAGTTTCTATAAAATGATTGTTAACAAGAAATACAAAAATATTTTTGGGAGGATTTTTAATGGATTTAGCTACCTTACAAAATGGTTCAGATATTCGGGGAATTGCCATTACCAACGAAACAGAAACCGCTAATTTAACACCAGCAGCTGTTGCTGAAATCGGTAAAGGTTTAGTCGCTTGGCTGCGACAAATGGATGAAACGGGCTACCAACAAGGAAAATTAAAAGTGGGTATCGGCTATGATAGTCGTTTAAGTGGCCCAGCTTTAAAAGAGGCCTTGATGAATAGTTTGTTAAGCCAAGGCATCGATGTAATTGATTTTGCTATGGCGACCACGCCAGCGATGTTTATGGCGACGCAATTTCCGCAGTTTGACTGCGATGCCAGTATTATGTTAACTGCCAGCCACTTGCCTTATTATTTTAACGGTATTAAAATTTTTAGCCGTAAAGGTGGCGCTGAAAAAGCCGACATTAAATATATTTTGACGCATTTGACAGAAAATACTAACGGTCAAACCGGAGCGGTCAGCAATGCCGATTTAATTACACCTTATGCGGCTGATTTGGTAACTAAAATTCGTAAAGGCATGCAGACAACGGCTGAAAAACCATTAGCTGGTTTGAAAATTATTGTCGATGCTGGTAACGGTGCAGGTGGTTATTTTGCAGAGCAAGTTTTAGCAGTTTTGGGGGCAGATACGACAGGTTCACAATTTTTAGAGCCAGACGGTCATTTTCCAAATCATATTCCGAATCCTGATAATAAGGAAGCGATGGCAAGTATTCAGGCTGCGGTTTTAGCGACTGGCGCTGATTTAGGGGTAATTTTTGATACCGATGTCGACCGTTCAGCGATTGTTGCGAAAAATGGTGAGGCCATCAACCGCAATAATTTAATCGCTGTACTGAGTAGCATTACTTTAGCGGAGCATCCTGGTACCCGCATTGTGACTAATTCACCAACCACCAATCATTTAAAAGCTTTTATTGAAGCAAAAGGTGGCATTCAAGTTCGTTATATTTCAGGCTATCGGAATGTCATTAATAAGGCGATTGCCTTAAATGAAGCGGGCTTAGATTGTCAATTAGCGATTGAAACTAGCGGTCATGCGGCTTTTAAAGAAAATTATTTCTTAGATGATGGCGCCTACGTGATTGCTAAAATTTTAATGCTATTACCCCAGCTGCAAAAAGAAGGTCGCTCGATTGATGAAATAATTCGTGAATTAAAACAACCTGTTGAAACGATTGAGTTTCGTTTTAAACTAGCGGGAACTGATTATCGTCCTTTAGGAGAAAAAGTAATTGCTGAGTTGCCTGCTTATTTGGTAGATAAACCAGGCTTTAGCTTTGACCCTGAAAATGAAGAAGGGGTTCGTTATACAGTTGATACCCCTTATGGCAGCGGTTGGTTTTTATTGCGGATGAGTTTGCATGAGCCACTATTAGTTTTACAAGTTGAAAATGATTCTGCAGGCAATAACCGCAAAGTTTTAGCGGCTTTGGCTGAGCATTTTACTAGTTACGCTGCAGCTGGCGTTGATGCCAAAAATTTAGTTGCTTATTTAGCTGAATAAAGCAACTTAGGACCTTTCAATTATTTTCTTGCAGAAGATGATTGAAAGGTTTTTTGTGTGTGGAGAACCATTCTCTTCGCTTTTTTATAAAAATTTCAGCTATTTATTTGCGGTTATTAAGCAATTCGTGCTATTCTATCAATGATTGTTATTTTAGTAAATGTGGGAAAAATGGAGGAGAACAATTATCATGGATCTTTTTCGTAAAAAAAGCTTAAAGCCAAGTGTTTTAAGTGGTATGAAAAAAGAATTAAAAACGAAAGATTTAATATTTTTAGGGATTGGTGCTATTATTGGAACCGGGATTTTTGTCATTACAGGAGAAGCAGCGGAAGCTTATGCAGGACCGGCGTTGACGTTGTCCTTTTTATTAGCGGCGGTTGTCGTTGTATTGGCTGGTTTTTGTTTTGCGGAATTTGCTTCGCGAGTACCGGTTTTAGGTGGCGCTTATGCTTATATGTATGCCGTATTTGGCGAGTTGATTGCTTGGCTAACGGGTTGGTTTTTAATCTGTGAGTTTATGTTGGCTGTTTCGGCGGTGGCATCTGGCTGGTCGGGCTATTTTCAAGGCTTTTTAAAAGCGATGGGCATCGAAATTCCCCATGCTTTAACAGCTGCTTATAATCCGGCAAAAGGCACTTATATTGATATTGTCGCGGTAATCGTTTTATTATTTGTCACTTATTGGGTTTCTTTGGAAGCTAAAACCGCTTTACGTTTAAACAACTGGATGGTTTATGTAAAATTTGCAATTATTATTTTATTTATTGTGGTAGGCGTCTTTTTTGTAAAACCAGGAAATTGGACACCTTTTATGCCTTATGGTTTTAGTGGGGTAGTGGATGGTGCTGCTTTGGTGTTCTTCGCCTTTTTAGGTTTTGATGCGGTGGCGATGGCAGCTGAAGAAGTTAAAAATCCCCAAAAAGATATTCCCCGCGGGATTATCGGTTCGATTGGGATTGCGACAGTTTTATATATCGTGGTGACTTTGATTTTAACGGGGATTGTGCCTTCAAGTCAATTAGGGGTGAAAGATCCGGTAGCTTTTGCGATGCGTTTCGTTGGTCATGACATGGTGGGATCAATTATTTCGGTAGGTGCGATTTTAACTTTATTAACAGTTACGATTTCAATGATGTATTCTTTAGCCCGCTTACTTTACGCAATCAGTAAAGATGGCTTATTACCTAAAGCCATGAGCAAGTTGGATGAAAAACATCGGACACCGAAAAATGCGACTTATGTAGCTGGTGTGGTAGCGATGTTCTTTGCCGGTATGTTCCCAATGGGGATTTTAGCTGAGTTAACGAATATTGTGGCTTTAAGCTATTTAATGTTTATGGGCTTAGGCATTATTAAACTAAGAAAAATGGCTGGTAAACCCAAAGCCGGCGAATTTAAAATGCCATTGGTACCAGTGTTGCCTTTAGTGTTAGTGGCAGCTTGTGTAGTGTTGATGTTGCGTTTCCAAGCGATGACTTGGATCGTCTTTATGATTTTTATCATCATTGGTTTAGGGATTTATATTTTTTATGGTTATAAAAACAGTGCGCTAAATCAAACTGAAAAATAAAGGAAATAAATGAAGTGGGGAAGCTAGTTACGTAGCTTCCCCACTTTTTATTAATATAAATAGAAATCTTGTAAAGTTTTAATATCAGCAGCTGATATTTTTAAGGCTTGTTGGGCGTAATTTGCCATTGTGCCATAAGTATTTTTCATAGCTGTAAAAGCACTATCTAAATATTCAGCTTTAGTTTTTTGTAAAGAAGCTAAATAATCTAGCACAAAAGCATTATCCGTGTATTGGCGATAAATATCCATCCGCCCTTGATTGCGGGGTTGATTATATTTTTCAGTTAAGAAATAATCTTGATAAATCACCTCTTCAGGAACATTTAGCAAGCCTAAAATAATAGCAGCGCCCCAACCCGTACGGTCTTTCCCACCTTGGCAATGGAAAAATAGCGGCACTTCTTTACGCAATAAGACTTGTAAAAAATCTTGATAAGCTTTTTGCGCTGGTTCTGTAAGCACTAAATCATGCATTTGGCTAACCATTTGTTGCTGCATGGCAATTAATTGTTCTTGCCCCGCTTGTGTTTTTGCCATTTGCTCTAATTTTAAAACTTTTTGTTGGTCTTTATTAGAGTGCTTACTAGGTGTTTCGCTAGCTTGTTTGGCAATTTCAGCGTGGGGGTTGAAGTTGTAATGCTTTTTTTCTGCAAAAGGAATATCAGGATTGTGCTGAATTTCTTTCGGAGAACGTAAATCAATCACTGAACCAAAAGCCATTTCTGATAAATAGTTGACATCTTCAGCCGTTAAATGGTCAGGAGCATCTCCGCGATAAATTAACCCCCATTTAGTTAAACGTCCTTCAGTAGTTTGATAGCCCCCTAAATCACGACCGTTGAATAAACTGTGGACAGGAATCCGCCGGGTTGCCGCAATATATAAGTCTTCCCCTAATTGAATTTGAAAAAAACTTCGCTGATTTAAGGGATTAGGAAAATTTGCTTTTCCTTTTTCAAAATTCAGTTTAAAAACTTTTTCGGCTGTTAATGATAAAGGCTGAGTAGCTAAACTAACTGTTGCTTCTCCAGTAAAATCATTAGCTAAATCAAAAAAGTAAGTTTCAGCTTGCAAGGAAACATGAAAGGTTTTTATCAATAAAATCACAACTTTCTAAGATAATTTTAGTCAGCAGTTGTTGTTTGGCTTTCTGCTGTTGTTTCTCGGATATCCAATCTCTTCATAAATGGTAAGTATAGTAAAACAACTGCTACAAATTGGATGATTTGTACGACTAAACCTTGCCAACCACCTGCTAAAAAGCCAGTTAAAAAGGTTGGTAAGTTTCGAGGAATCGCCATACTAGTGATTGGTAAGAAACCAATTAAAGTGGCCACATAAGCAATCGCAATACACATTGGTGCTGCTAATGTTAAGGGAACAAATAGCAATGGATTTAAAATTTGCGGAATCCCGAATTTCATAGGTTCAGTAATTCCGAAAACACTAGGGACAATTGAAATTTTACCAATTGATTTAAACTTCTCACTACGACAAAGAAGTAATAAAATCACCGCTAAAGCTAAAGCCCGGGGACCTTTGTATGCATCTAGGAAGAAAGAGTTAATGACATTTTCAGCAGTACCACCAGCAGCAACAGCTTCCATATTGGCATAAGCTTGTGAAGCGTATAAAACAGTAATGATAGAAGAAGTGACGTTACTACCATGAATCCCGAACCACCATAGTAGTTCTGATAAGAACATGATGAATAAAGCTGACCAAATGGTGCCACCTAATTTTTCTAAAGGTGCTTGTAATAAAGTATAAATGAAATCGTGAATATTACCATACTTAGTGCCATTGAAAATTACACTAATAATAATTGCGGCAAAGAATAAAATAGCAGCGGGAATAATCGCCGCAAAAGTTTTTGAAATAAATGGTGGTACGCTATCAGGCATTTTGAAAGTAATATTTTTTTCGCAAAGTTTAGCAAAACACCATGAAACTAAAATAGAACTAATCATTCCGACGAAAATCCCTTTAGAACCTAAATAACCTAATTCTAAAGCTGCTACGGGTTTATCGCCACCCACATCAAATTGTGTAATTGGTGTCAATAAAAGGAAACAAGCAGCTGATAAAATCATCGATGCTGGAATATCACTTTTAACTTCACGAGCCATTGCATAAGCCATCCCTAGAACAATGTATAAAGCGATAAAATTGCTGGAAATAGTAGTTCCTAGTGTGCAGGCTTGGTTGACAATATCAGGTAAGTTGGGAATCATTTGAATAACCATTAACATACTACCAACAATCGTAACTGGTAAAGTTAACATCATCCCGTTAGCAACAGTTTTAATTACAATATTGTTAGAAAATTTAATAATGACTTGGTTTAACTTTTCACCAAATCCATTGCTTTTTTTCTCCATTTAAAATTCCTCTTTTCTATTATTTTTGAATTTTACTTAGGGCAAGTTGTAAAACTTTTTCACCATTCATCATGCCATAGTCAAACATATCAATGACTTCAATGGGAATTGCCGGATATTTTTGAGCGACTTCTGCTTTTTGGAAACCCATTTGCGGGCCTAATAAAATCACATCAGCGCCAGCAACGTGTTCTTCTAATTCACTAATCCCGTAAGCTTCAATTTCAGCCACAAGATTTTGGCTTTTCGCAACTTCTTTCATTTTAGTGACTAACATACCAGTCGACATTCCGCCAGCACAGGCTAATAAAATTTTCATACAATCAAGGCTCCTTTCTGTTAAATTTTTTAATTTGCTGCTAATTGAGCAATTTGTTGTTTGATATCTGTCAAATCACGGTGGACATCTAAAAACTCTTTGGCTAAATCAATCGTGGTTATGGCAGACATTAAATGGTCTTCACTATGAACCATAAAAAGACTTAGTTGAAAAGCGGGTTCTTCTTCAGCAGAAGTGCTTAAAATCTTATTATGGCTTTGATGAGCAGCTTTCAAATTGCTTTGGGCATCAACTAATAAGTTTTCGGCTTGAGAAAAATCAGCTTTTTTAGCTGCAAAAATGCTTTCCATCGCTAAAGAACGGGCTTTCCCACCATACATAATAATTTCCATAATTTCGTTCTCCATTGCAAATCTCCTTTCGCTTAAAAAATGTAATTGACCAGCAATTACTGAACGTTTTCTCACTTGAATAATAAGCAATTATCATGCCAAAACAGTTAGAGCTAGCATTGATAAGCTTTCCCTGACGGAAAATAGTAAGTGTTTTATTTACGAAACACTTATCAAAAAAATAAAACAGATAGCTTTGACAGTTTTGCTAAAAGCGGTTACAATGACAAAGAATCATGGAGGTGACACAGGTGCAACGTAAAGAACGAATCTATCAACATATTCAGGGGTTACCTAAAACAACAAAAATTACCGCCCAACAAGTGGGTGAAGCCTTAGGAATTAGCCGCGCTAATGCCAGCAGCGATTTAAATCAATTGGTTAAAGAAGAGCTTTTACAAAAAGCAGGTAGTAAGCCTGTTACGTTTTTTCTACCGCCAGCAAGTACAGCAGATTTTTGGGGAGACTTTGATCAAAGGAATCCTAGTTTACATACCGCTTTAGAGCAAGCCAAAGCCGCTGTGCTTTATCCACCACAGCGAATGCATATTCTTTTAAGTGGCGAAACCGGTGTGGGGAAAAGTATGTTTGCGGAGTTGATCTATCGTTTTTCAAAAGAGCAACAACGGATTCAGGAAAATAGTAAATTGATTACTTTTAACTGTGCTGATTATGCCAGCAATCCCCAGTTGATTTTAGGGCAATTATTTGGTGTGGTGGAAGGTGCTTATACCGGTGCTTTAGCAAGGCGTGGCTTAGTAGAAGAAGCTGATGGAGGTATTTTATTTTTAGATGAAGTTCATCGCTTACAACCAGAAGCGCAAGAAATGTTGTTTACTTTTATTGATAAAAAAGTGTTTCGCCGTTTAGGAGAAAGTGAGTTTAACCGCAGTGGGGATGTTCAAATTATTTGTGCTACCACCGAAGAAATTGATTCTTCTTTATTGCAAACTTTTATTCGTCGAATCCCGATGAAAATTTATTTACCTTCTTTACAAGAGCGGGATTTACAAGAGCGTTTAAAATTAATCAGTCATTTTTTTGATGAAGAAGCGCGCAACTTAGCTAGAAACATTAAAGTCTCTCGTAATTCTTTACGGGCGTTATTAAGTTATCCTTGCCGCAATAATATCGGTCAGTTAAAAACCGATGTGCAACTGCTTTGTGCCCAAAGTTATGCCCGACTGGTTTCTTCTAAACAAGAATTTTTGACGATTACTAGTTATGATTTGCCAGAATATATTAAAGAAGGTTTGTATTCGGCTGATAAGAGAATGGAGTTATGGAAATTAACCCCTTCACAAACCAGTCGTTTTATTGAGTTTCAAAAAGATCAAGATAGCCAACTGACAATGGCTGAAAATGAAATCAGTGATATTTATCAATTGATTGATCATAAAATGACCGACATGGAAAAAATTGGTTTAAACACCCCGGCCACCATGGAAGTTGTTGATATGACGATTCAGGATTTCTTTCAATCATTGAAAAAGAATAATGAAGAAAATCAAGATAGTATCGCTAATTTAGTAGGGAGTGAAATTTTAATCACCGCCAAACGCTTTTTACAAGCAACCGCGATTTCCGTGGATGAAACCACTGATGAAATGGTCTCCGGCTTAGCAATTCATCTTTACAATTTAGTACAGCGAATTAAATCGGGACAAAGAATTATTAATCCCCGTTTAGGTGAGATAAAAAAACATCACGCTCAATATTTTGCGGCGGTTAAACAACATAGCCAGATCATTGAAGAGGACTTAGCGATTGCTTTACCCGAAGATGAATTAGCTTTTCTGACTTTATTTTTAGTCCCACAAATCACTAGTCAAGACAATAATAAAGTCAAAGTGCTAGTAGTAGCCCATGGGGAAACTACCGCTTCTAGCATGGCGGCGGTTGCCAATGATTTGTTAGATAATCAAAGCGTAGCAGCTTTCAATATGCCGTTAACTTGTCAGCCTAAAAGCATTTTATTAGAGGTAGAAGCTTATTTGCGACAAATTAAACAACAAAATGTTTTGATTTTAACGGATATGGGTTCCTTATCTAATTTTGCTGAAGAATTAAGCAAGCGACTGAAATATAACGTGCAGTGTTTGGATTTAGTAAGTACTCTTCATGTTTTAGAGGCTAGCCGCAAAGCTCGCTTAGGCTATAGCTTAACAGAAATCATCAATGATTTACGCAAAATTACGCACCTTGATCAACAACAGTTAAGTTTTTCAGCCCCAGAAAAAGCGGGAAAAACTTTTATCGTGACGGCTTGTACTACCGGAACGGGTTCCGCCAAAATGATTAAAGAACTTTTGCAAAAACAATTAAATCTTTATCAAAATGCCGTAGAAATTCAAGCCTTACAAATTACTAATGAGGAAAATTTAGCGGAAGAATTGCGCTTGCTAAAAGATCAAGGAGAAGTTTTATGTTCGGTTAGTAATTTTAAAATCGCTGATTTACATTGTCCGAATTTTTCGATTTCACAGGCTTTTGATAGTCAGTCATTAGCGCAAATTCAACAGCTAGTAGATTTTGACTATACCGCCAATTTAGTTATTGAAAATGTAGCTGAGATGATTGGTACTTTAGATGGGCGTTTATTATTAGAAAATTTAAAACATTGGTTAATCGCTTTAGAACGGGAGTTAGCCGAATTGATTCCCGTGGAAATTAAAGTCGGCTTACTTTGTCATTTAGCTGGCGTGATTGATCACTTGCGGAAAGAAAAAAATAACTTGGCAATGGAAAAAATCATTTGTCAGTCAGCCGCAGAAAAATTAGTTTATCATGAATTGCGTTCTCTTGAAGCGATTTATGGGGTACAGTTCTCACAAGAAAATTTACAACATATTTGTGCTTATATTTATAAAGAAAAAGTCAGCCTATAAAAAAAGCTAAGTCCTTTTACAAAAGGGCTTGGCTTTTCACTGTTTTATTGAGTTAATTCTAATAATTTTTGTTTCAAATCTTCTTCCAGTTGTGCTAATTCAAATTCAGCGGTACGGCGTTTTTCTTTACCTTCTTGTTGGATCCGCAATGTTTCTTGAATCGTTTCAAGTAAATCATTTTGGGTTTTTTGCAAGGTTTCAATATCAACGATGCCCCGTTCATTTTCTTTGGCTGTTTCAATGGCAGATATTTTCAGCATTTCTGAATTTTTCTTCAATAAATCATTAGTTGTTTCAGAAACTTGACGTTGTGCTGTAACAGCTTCTTTTTGACGTAATAAGGTCAAGGCGATGACCACTTGGTTTTTCCAAAGCGGAATCGCTGTGTTGATAGAAGCGTGAATTTTTTCCGCTAAAGCTTGGTTAGTATTTTGGATTAAACGAATTTGTGGTGCTTGTTGAATCGTGATTTCTCGCGCTAAACGTAAATCATGGGTACGTTTATCTAAGCGGTCCAAGAATTGTGTATAGTCATTAGCGATTTGTACATCCATTTGGTCGCCAGATTGTTCAGCTTTGGCGATGGCTTCAGGAATTGTTTTGGTTTGCAACTCTTCCATTTTTAATTCGCCAGCTGCGATATAAATGTTTAAAGCATCAAAATAATCTTTATTTTTAGTATATAGCTGTTCCAACATTAAATTATCTTTTAACAAGCCATCTTTTTCTTTATTCAATTTTACCGCAACTTTATCAATTTGGGCACCAATTTTTTGATATTTCGCTGTTACTTCATAGATAGATTGTTTAACTTTCCCCATGAATTTTTGGAAAAAGTTGCCTTCACCTGCCCGTAATTCACTAGGGTTAGCTTCTTGCAAACGATACATCAATTCAGTTAAAGAATCACCAACCGGACCAATATCTTGAGCTTGTACGTGATTCAACATGGATTGTGAAAATTCACTTAATTTATTTTGAGCAGTGGCACCGTAAGTAATCACCGCTTGTGAATCGTTGGTGTCAATTTTAGCCGCTAAATCTTTGGCTTGTGCTTGATATTCAGGTGATAATTTATCAATTAGGCGAGGTGCCATTTTTTGTTCATTTAAATCATTCAGTTCATTTTTTTGAAATTCAGTTAATGAGTTTAGGCTAGCATCAGTAAATGGATTGCTTAATAAATCATCTAAAGTGCTACCAGTTGTAGTTGTTGTTGGGTTGATTACTTTTTCATCATCCATGGAAAATCCTCCTTAAAGTATTAATTTTTCAAAGAAAAATCAAGTTTATGCGTCAGTAAAACGCTTAATTGCTAAAATTTAATTTCATTATAGCATAGAACATCAGCTAAATCGTTATTTTTTCTAAGGGCTAACTAAAAAAATCTCTCAGCAAGCATTAGCGATAAAAAAAGAGAAGGCAACATTTAGGCGATAGTTGTTAAAAAGTCCTAACATTTCGGGGATTTTCTCCTACTTTTTAGTAGATCCTCTTTACTTAAAGAAGCAATAACTGCGTCTTTGAGCAATGTTGGAACTTAGCAACGATCAAACCTAAATGCCCCATCCTCTTGTCCTGTTTATTTTAAGTTATTGTAATCATGATCCCGTTTAATGCTTTGCTTCGCAATTGTCATTTCAACATCTAAATCCTCTAAATCTTCCGAAACAAAATCTTGATAATCTTTGACAATTAAAATAGCTAATTGATCAATAATCTTGATACTTTCATCTAATTTAGCATAAGTTTCTTTGCTTTTAACTTCGTGGGCATCAATTTCCACGTATTTATCAGTTAAGTCAGCCAAGTTAGGTAAGTGGGTATATAAAAAGTGGCTGGCATCGTGAAGCCGTGTTGGTTCTTTAGCTAACGCTTTAAATAATGCTTTAGCTGCCCGCATAGTATCGTGACGCAAATCAATCGCTTTTAGTTTTGAAGAACGAGCGACATTTTTTTGAATCCGTTCAATTTGGCTTTTGCTACTATTCATTGTATCCCGGAAAAGATCAATTTCATTAGGTTTCATCCCTAATTTTTCGTAGAAATCTTCTTTTTCTTTTGTTAATTCAGGTATATTTAGGTTGTTTCTCTTTTTTTTATTTGCAAATCTTTCAATTATCGACATAATAATCAGTAACCCCCCACCGAAGAAAGCTAAAGTAATAAGCATATCACTAAAAGTAGAGCCGCTATCAGCTGTAATTAGCCCAAGGACAGCTAGACAAGCAACTATTAAGACACCAAATTTTTTCATGTTGTTCCTCCAATCTTTTTTCGTTCTACTATTATTTTTTAAGTTATTATCTTTGACATCTATTATTCTAGCATAAAACGACCTAGATTTAGTATCGGACTAAAGGTTGATTTTTACGATTTACGAAAAAAATAAACTTTTCTATGGTAGAATATGGATAATGAATTTTATAAATAGGAAGGAATTAATAAAAGTGGAGTTGAACTTAGTCGATTTTGAAAAGAATCAAGCTAAATTTATTGAAAAGACGGTGAAGCGTCAAGAGATTTTTAAAGGTCAAATTATTGATGTGGCTCTTGATACGGTGCAACTACCTAACGGCCAAGAAGCTAGTCGTGAGTTGGTTTTTCATCCGGGTGGTGTCGGTATCATTCCGGTTTTAACTGATGGACGGATTTTATTTGTAAAGCAGTTTCGTAAACCGCTGGAGAAAATTATTTTAGAAATTCCTGCTGGAAAAATCGAACCCACTGAAAATCGATCTCCTGAAGTAACGGCTAAACGCGAATTGGAAGAAGAAACTGGTTATCAAGCTAGCAATTGGCAACATCTTATTGATATGTACGTTTCCCCCGGCTTCGCTGATGAGTGTTTGCATATTTACTATGCAGATGGTTTGCAAAAAGTTGAAAATCCCTTACCGCAAGATGAAGATGAAGTCATTGAATTATACGCTTTAACGCTGGCTGAGGCCAAAGAAGCGGTGGCTAAAGGCTGGATTTGTGATGCTAAAACTTTGTATGCTGTACAATATTGTGAGTTGCAACAGTTACAAGGAAAATAGAAAAGTTTATAAATGAAAGAGTTGACAGTATGAGTAAAGAACCTTTAATTACCCGTAGTGAGTTGCGGCGCAGACGTGAAGCCGAAGAACGCCGCCAAGCTGAATTAGCTGAAGAACAAGAGCAGTATAGAGAAGAAAGCTATCATCAGCCTGAGCCAGAAGTGGATTCAATTTATCGTAAAAGCAATAAAAAAGTTAAACCTTTAAATAAAACTCGCAGTGGCGAACAAATGAAAATGCGGGAGCGCAATACTTTTTTAAATAAAGCGATTTTAGTTGTGATTGTCTTTATTATAATTGTGGCGCTATTGGTCTTTTTTGTATAAAAAATAAAAGCGACAAGAAATTGTTGTAAACAAAGATAGAAAGAGGAAATAATTATGAAAATCGGCATAATTGGTGCGATGGAACAAGAAATTAAACTTTTAAGAGAAGCTTTAACAGAAACACAAGCTTGGTCACAAGCCGGCGCAGATTTTATTCAAGGAAAAGTGGGCAATCATGAAGTGATTTTGGTGCGCTCTGGTATCGGCAAAGTTTTAGCTAGTGTAACCACGGTTTTACTAATTCAAAAATATGATGTGGATATGGTGATTAACACTGGTTCGGCTGGGGGCATCGGGGCTGGTTTAGCGGTAGGGGATTTAGTTATTGCTGAAAAATTAGCTTACTATGATGTGGACGTAACCGGTTTTGGTTATGCCAAAGGGCAATTACCAAAAATGCCATTATATTATGAAACTAGTGGCTTTTTACAAAGAGAAATGACTAAAGCTGCCGAAGCTACCCAACATCATGTGAAAAATGGTTTAGTAGTAACCGGCGATAGCTTTATTGATAATCCTGAAAAAATTCAACAAATTTTGGCTGATTTCCCAGAAGCTTTAGCTTGTGAGATGGAAGGAGCGGCTATTGCGCAAACAGCCGCACAATTTAACGTACCTTGTTTAGTCGTTAGAGCGATTAGCGATACGGCTGATCATGCTGCTACTCAAAGTTTTGATGAATTTATTGATGAAGCTGGCAAGCGTTCTGGCGAAATGGTGTTAACTTTTGTAAAAAATTTAATTTAGTAATTATCAATCAAAGATTGGAGCTGGAGCTTTATGAAAGGTTTAGTAGTTATTGATTATACCAACGATTTTGTAGCAACCAACGGCGCTTTAACCACCGGTTTACCTGGACAAGCAATTGAAGCAGCGTTAGTTGCTACTACCAAAGAATTTATTGAAAAGCAAGATTTTGTTGTGATGGCTGTCGATATTCACGATCAAAAGGGTCAGTATCATCCGGAAAATCGCTTATTTCCACCGCATAATCTAGCCGGCACTAGTGGCCGTGAGCTTTTTGGTAGTTTGAAGGAGCTTTATGAAGCTGACGAAGAGGCTGTTTATTGGTTGGATAAGCGGCATTATTCAGCTTTTAGCGGAACGGATTTAGATATTCGTTTGCGGGAAAGAGGGATTAGTGAGTTGCATTTAGTCGGTGTTTGCACCGATATTTGTGTCTTGCATACGGCGGTAGATGCTTACAATTTAGGTTATCGTTTAGTTATTCATCAAGATGGCGTTGCCAGTTTTGATGCAGTTGGTCATGACTGGGCATTAAAGCATTTTGAAAATACTTTAGGCGCTGAAATTGTAGGGAAATAAATTAACTTTTCAAGTATAAAAAGGCAGGTTTACTAAACTGATGAATGAAGAATTAGGTTTTGTTTTTGATGTAGATGATACGCTGTATGACCAATTGGCACCTTTTCGGAAGGCTTATCTAAATAATTTTTCGCAAGAATTGACGGCAGAAGAAATCACAGAGCTGTATAAGCAAAGCCGCCATTTTAGCGATTTAACTTTTGAAAAAACGGCTTCTGGTGAAATGAAGATTTGGGATATGCGAGTTTATCGTAGCCAACAAGCTTTTGCCAGCTTAGGCATCTCAATTTCCGAAGCCCAAGCTATTCAGTTTGAAAGAGCCTATGCGGAAGCTTTAACTGAAATCGAATTAATGCCTGAAATGGTAGAAGCTTTAAATTTTTGCCAACAACAAGGCTCTAAAATTGGCATCATCACTAATGGACCAGCAAAACGGCAACGAGAAAAAATCCAGCAGTTAGGCGTAGCTAATTGGGTTGCACCAGAAGATTGCATTATTTCTGGGGAAGTGGGAATTAATAAACCTGAGCTGGCAATTTTTCATTTAGCTGCTGAAAAATTACAACTAAATCCCGCTACAACTTACTATATTGGTGATTCATACGCTAATGATGTGGTGGGGGCTAAAGCGGCGGGTTGGCAAGCAATCTGGCTAAACCACCGTCGAAGGCCCCTGCCAGAAGAAAACGTTGGTATGCCTAAATCAGAAATTTTAGATGTTAAAGATTTATTAGCTTGTTTAAAAAATTTACATTAATGATTGAAAAAAATAGACTGGTATAAAAATCAAAGGATTTCCTGATTTTCATGCCAGTCTATTTCATTTTTTGATTGATTAGCTAATTGTGCGGCCGAGTATAAGTGTTATTGCTAAAATAACTAAACTAGCTGCTGAACACGCACTTTGAATCATTGCTAAAATCTGATAAATTGTCCCTAAGTTGCCTTTTTTTACCATTCCATAGGTAAGTAATCCTGACACAGAATAACCAATCGCTAAAATAAATAATAATAATAACATTTCCTATACCTCCTTGTTAAGTTAACAAAAGCATAGCACAGGAAAAGACCTATTCTACTTATTTTTCTCAAACTGTTAAAAATTTGTCCTGAATGGTCATTTTATTTATTATTTTTGCCAATTTTCATTAGCCTTTCGGTTTTTTAGCTGAATTATTTTTCTTCCATTCTTGAATACGATAATATTGTTGTGCTAAAGCTTGTTCGTATTTACCAGTATCTTTCGGTTGATAATATTGGGCGTTTTTAAATTTATCGGGTAAATATTGCTGATTAACCCAAGCGTTATCGAAATCATGAGGATATTGATAGCCAATGCCGCGTTCCAAATCTTTAGCGCCTTTATAATGACTATCGCGCAAATGGTCAGGAATTTCGCCGGCATTATATTTGCGAATATCTTCAACAGCCGCATTCAAAGCGTGATTAGCGGAATTGGATTTTGGCGATAGACATAAGTCGACAACCGCTGCCGATAAAGGCATTTTCGCTTCTGGTAAACCTAAACGTTCAGCGGCTAGTACAGCTTCTACTGTGCGGGCTGCCGCTGCGGGATTGCCTAAACCAATATCTTCATAACCAATCACCATTAATCGCCGACAAATAATCGGTAAATCACCAGCTTCAAGTAAACGTCCTAAATAGTGCAAAGCCGCGTTAACATCACTGCCACGAATGGATTTTTGAAAAGCGGAAATCACGTCATAGTGAGCATCGCCATCTTTATCATGAGTTAAGGCTTTGCGTTGTACGCATTCTTCAATAATTTCTAAGGTTAAATGAATTTCTTCTTTTTCATTTTTCGGGGTGGATTTTACCGCTAACTCCAAGCCGTTTAAAGCACTCCGCAAATCACCGTTAGTTGCCCGCGTTAAATGTAGCAAAGCGTTGTCATCTAAAACTACCGGATAATCACCTAAGCCTCGTTCTTTATCTTTTAAAGCCTGTTCAATTGCCACCTTAATATCAGTTTCTTGCAAAGGCTTGACTTCAAAAATTTGGGTACGACTGCGAATCGCAGGATTAATCGTAATATAAGGATTTTCCGTGGTGGCACCAATCATAATAATGCGGCCGTTTTCTAAATGTGGTAGCAAGAAATCCTGTTTAGTTTTATCTAAGCGATGAACTTCATCTAATAATAAAATCACCGTGCCGCTCATGCGGGCTTCTTCCGCAACGATTTGTAAATCTTTTTTTGTATCAGTCGCCGCATTTAAAGTGCGGAAAGCATATTGAGTTGAACCGGCAATGGCGCTAGCGATACTGGTTTTACCTGTACCAGGCGGGCCGTATAAAATCATGGAAGACAACATTTTAGCTTCAACCATGCGGCGAATAATTTTTCCTTCCCCCACAAGTTGTTGTTGGCCAACGACTTCATCTAAATGACGAGGGCGCATCCGATAAGCTAACGGTTGTTGCATAAGCTTCACCTACTTTTTTCAATAATATATGCTTTAAGTATACCACGAAATCACAAAAGAACGTATATTCGATTTTGTGATTTTGTAAAAAAATATTTGTAACTGAAAAGTTGTTAAGCTTTTTTATTGTTAGCGGATAATTTATAAAAAATAGGGATATTTCACAGCGTTTTTCTCCAGAAAGATAGCCAGAAACCTAAGAATTGTGTATGATAAGGAAGGTGAAGAAAAATGCGGATAACTACAGAATTTTTTGAAAATAAGAAAACCGAAGAAATCGCGGAAAGCTTGTTAGGGCAATATTTAGTTCATGAAACATCGCGGGGGATTTTAGCAGGCTATTTGGTTGATGTAGAAGCTTACTTAGGACCTGAAGATGAAGCGGCCCACAGTTTTGGTTTACGGCAGACACCGCGGCTAGCTGCTATGTACCAACCAGCGGGGACGATTTATTTATATACGATGCACACTCATTTAATTCTGAATTTTGTGACGCAAGCTGCGGGACAACCGCAAGGGGTTATGATTCGTGGACTACAACCAGTTGAAAATATTCCTTTAATGATAGAAAACCGTCAAGGAATTTCTTCCGTAGAAATCAGTAATGGTCCGGGAAAATTAGTGACTGCAATGGGAATCACTAAAGAATTATATGGTAAGACTTTATTTGGTAGTGAATTATACTTACTTAGTGAAAAAGCTAAACAACCTCAAGAGATTTTACGCTTGCCGCGCATCGGTATCCCTAATAAAGGGATTTGGACAGATAAACGTTTGCGCTATGCGGTAGCTGGCAATCCTTATATTTCAAAACAAAAAAAGCAAGCCATTGACCAAGAAAATTTTGGGTGGCTACCAGAAGATAAAAAGGAGAACGAATAATTCATGAAGAAAAAAGATTTTTTAAATTATTTAGATGAACGTTTAACTGAAAAAATGCTTGATTTTGACGTTGCTTTAGATTGGGATACTAAAAATCATACAATAGAAATTATTTTTCGCTTATTTGCTGAAAATAAAGGCCAACAAGCGATTGATGATGCAACCGGGGTGGTTTCTGAAGAAGAAGTCATTGAGTTTGAAGATGGCATTTTATTGTATAACCCGCAAAAATCAAAATTTGTGACAGAAGATTATTTAACTACTATTGCCTATGAAGGAAAAAAAGGTTTAAGCGTTGGTTTTATCAATGGACTGGTGGATTATTTAAATGATGTGCTAACTACTGGTATGGATGATTTGTTGGATTTCTTGAGCGATGATTCCGAAGCCGAAGTTTTTGAATTAAAATGGCAAGCAGCGGATTTGCAAGCCAGTGTTGAAAAATATGCTGCGGAAGCTAATGAATATTTAGCTTACCCTAGCTATTAAAGAAAAGAGGAAGACTGATTGAAGTGGAATGAAGTAAAGGTTGAAACTGCAAGTGAAGCAGTTGAGGCGATTTCAAATATTATGATTGAAGCTGGCGCTAGTGGCGTTGCCATTGAAGATGTTTTAGATTATGAACATTATCAAAGCGACGGTTTTGGTGAAATTGTAACGCGCGAAAATTTTACTGATTTAGAAGCAGGCGCCCTAGTAATGGCTTATTTTCCCGAAACGACTTTTTTACCAGAAATTTTACCAACAATTAAAGAGCAAATTGCAAAACTGCCTGAATTTGGTTTAGCAATCGGTAAAAATTTACTGACAGTCAATGAAGTTGCCGAAAAAGATTGGGCGACCGCTTGGAAAAAATATTATCATCCCGTGCGGATTACACGCTATTTAACCGTTGTACCTAGCTGGGAAAATTATCAACCAGAACATTCAGATGAAAAAATTATTACTTTAGATCCGGGGATGGCTTTTGGTACTGGCACGCATCCGACAACTTCTTTAACCTTAACTGCGTTGGAAGCTGTTTTACGTGGTGGCGAAACGGTCATTGATGTTGGTACAGGTTCTGGTGTGTTAAGTATCGCTAGCAAACATTTAGGGGCGGAAGATGTCTATGCTTATGATTTAGATGAAGTTGCTGTTTTAGCGGCTAAAGAAAATATGGCGATGAATCCTGTGGCTGCCGATGTTCAGGTGGCGGCTAATGATTTATTAAAAGGGCTTGAAATGCAAGCCGATGTGATTGTCGCGAATATTTTGGCGGATATTATTGTGTTGATGTTAGCAGATGCCCATCGTTTATTAAAAAATCAAGGGCGGTTGATTATTTCCGGAATTATTGAAGATAAAAAAGCGATGATTTTAGCCGCATTAGAGCAGCAACAATTTGAAGTAGTACAGATTTTCCAACAAAAAGATTGGTATGCGATGATTGTAAAAAAAGCTGAAGAAGTCCCAGTGGAAACTGAGGTGTAAGATGCAACGCTATTTTATTGAAGAAAAATATCAACCGCAGGTAAGCTATCAGCTAACAGGTGAAAATTTTCATCATATTGTGCGGGTGATGCGGATGCAACCTGATGAGGAAGTTTATTTAGTTTTTAGCGACCAAGTGAGTATTATCGCGGCGATTAGCCAAATTACCGAAGAAGCGGTTTGGTTAAAAGAAATCAGGCGAGAGCAGCAAAATAAAGAACTGCCGGTAGAATTAACGATTGCCTGTGCTTTTCCAAAAGGGGATAAGCTGGAATGGGTGATTCAAAAAGGCACCGAATTAGGCGCGCAACACTTTATGGCTTTTCCCGGGCAAACATCAGTAGCGAAATGGGATGAAAAAAAATTAGCGAAAAAAGAGCAACGCTATCAAAAAATCGCTCAAGAAGCAGCCGAACAATCTCAGCGGCAATATGCACCGAAAATTACTTTGTTTGCCAATCAAAAAAAATGGCTACAACAACTTTCGCAATTTGACTATATTGTGGTGGCTTATGAAGAATCTGCTAAACAAGGGGAACAAGCTAATTTAGTTAAGATTTTACAGCAAGCGCAGCCAGGTGAAAAAATTGTGGCGATTTTTGGCCCTGAAGGTGGTTTAACACCAAAAGAAATTGAAGAATTAAATGAATTAGGTGGCGTTTGTTGCGGTTTAGGCCCACGAATTTTGCGAGCCGAAACAGCACCTTTGTATTTTCTCAGCGCAGCCAGTTATCAGTTAGAATTATTGAAAAAATAATTAGTTGAAAAATACTACTAAAGTCCCTATTCAACCAAATAGAAAAGCGCTATGCTAATCTCCCAAGGCTACTAATACAAATGTTGGGCCCAAAAGTAAAAGAACGCCTAAGCAATGGGAGTAATAACTGCAGTAAAATGAAAAAAATTAAAACCTTAAAACGAACAAGGATGTCAGTTCCACTTATCAAAGAATCAAGCTAGTGGAATGATATACGGCGTGAGAATCAAACTAATTTTTCAGAGAAAAATTAATACCTTAAAACGAACAAGGAGTGGAAAACATGAGTATTAAAAGAGCAGAAAAATTCAAAGAAAAATCCGAGGGACCTGTGACACCACGAGCAATTAAGTTGATTATCCAACTTGCGGTTGTGGCAGTTGTTGTTGTGTTGGCTAGTTTCAAATTCTTTGAAAAAATTGACAATGGGTACGTTGGGGTTCGCTATTCAATCAATGGCGGGATTAAGGATGAAGTTTTAGCTCAAGGGGTGAAATTTGTCGGTATTGATAACGTGATTCAATATCCAATTCGCTTGCAAACCATCCAAGCAGAAGGCGTTTCTGTTTCAACTTCTGATGGTAAAAAAACAAGCATCAATATTAAATACGATTACAAAGTAGATTCTACTCGCGCTTCAAAAATGTACAAGGAATTTGGGAATATTACCCCAGATGATATTGAAGAAGGTTGGTTAAAATCTAAATTACAAAAAGAAGCTCGCGAAGTTTATTCAAAATATAGTTTATTAGATGTGTTATCTGGTAAATCTTCCGCTGTTGAAGCAGAATTACTAGAAAATTTTGCTAAAGCTGTTGAAGGTAAAGGGTTTATCGTAGAAGACGTAACGGTAGGGGTGCCAGAAGTTGATGAAGAAACTCAAAAATCAATTGATGCGATTATTCGCGCTGGTCAAGAAAACGAAAAAGCTAAATTAGATTCTGAAACAACGAAAACACAAGCTGACGCTAATGCTTATGAAGTAACTAAAGCAGCCGAAGCTGAAGCCGAAGCGAACCGCAAAATTGCTGAATCAATTACCGATGAGTTAATTCGTTATGAAGAAGCACAAGCTCGTAAAGAACACGGCTGGGTGACGGTAAATGGCGCTGGTACCGTTGTAACAGATACGACAGGTGAATAAAAATGGGATATTTTATCTTTAGAATTTTATTAATGATTGGCTTACCTTTATTGGTGTTATACAGTCTGTTGTCAGTAGTAAAGTTTTTTAGAGGAAAAAAAGCCAATAAAAAAGCTGAATCAAAATCGAAATCTGATGATGACGATGACTGGGCAGCGTTTTAAGAAATAAAAGGAAGCAGACAATCCAATGCGATTGTCTGCTTTTTGCAATTAGTTGTTAATAAATACCAATAATCTTGGGAATCCTGGTCTTCCAGATTGAAAAAAGTAGTGAAAATTTGTATAATAAGTAAAATTAGTGCTGCTGATTTAGTAGTGCTTTTATTTATTAAGCAGTGCTTTTGAAGAATTGCTTTTTAAATAGAGGAAGGAGTGTGAATCACGATGCCAAGAGAAGAAAATATGACCGGCGAAGAAGTTATCGGTCTTGTAAGTAAATATATGTCGCCAGAACATACGGCGTTTGTACAAAAGGCATGTGATTATGCTGCTAAGGCTCACGAAAAACAAGTACGTAAATCAGGGGAGCCTTATATTATTCATCCGATTCAAGTGGCGGGCTTATTAGCCGAATTACGCATGGACCCGCATACGGTAGCTACTGGTTTTCTCCACGATGTTGTTGAAGATACTGAAATCACCTTGGAAGATTTAGCTGAGGAATTCGGTGAAGATGTGGCGATGTTAGTTGATGGCGTAACGAAATTAGGGAAGATTAAATATAAATCTCACGCTGAACAATTAGCTGAAAACCACCGAAAAATGTTATTAGCGATGGCTCAAGATTTACGGGTCATCATGGTTAAATTGGCTGACCGTTTGCACAATATGCGGACTTTGAAGCATTTAAGAGAAGATAAACAACGGCGGATTGCCCAAGAAACTTTAGAGATTTATGCGCCTTTAGCGCATCGCTTAGGGATTAGTACCATTAAATGGGAATTAGAAGATACAGCTTTACGCTATTTAAATCCTAAACAGTATTATCGCATCGTTAATTTAATGCAGTCTAAACGGGAAGAGCGGGAAGATTACGTTTCAACCACGATTGAAGAGATTCGTTTAGCAACCGAAGAATTAGAAATTTATGGCGAAATTTATGGACGACCAAAACATATTTATTCGATTTATCGCAAGATGAAGGACCAAAAGAAACAGTTTGATGAAATTTATGATTTATTAGCGATTCGGGTAATTGTTGATAATATTAAAGATTGTTACGCGGTTTTAGGGGCGATTCATACGAAATGGACGCCAATGCCCGGTCGTTTTAAAGATTACATTGCGATGCCTAAAGCCAATATGTATCAGTCGTTGCATACCACGGTGATTGGACCTAAAGGCAATCCGGTGGAAATTCAAATTCGAACCTATGAAATGCATGAAATTGCTGAATTCGGGGTAGCCGCTCACTGGGCTTACAAAGAAGGCAAAACTGAAAAAGTTTCTCCTGATAACATGACTAAACATTTAAGCTGGTTCCACGAATTGATTGAACTGCAAGATGAAAGTTATGATGCTTCTGATTTTATGGAAGGTGTTAAAGGCGATATTTTCAGCGATAAAGTCTATGTTTTCACGCCAAAAGGTGATGTAACAGAATTGCCAAAAGGCTCTGGACCACTAGATTTTGCTTATAGTATCCATACGGATGTGGGAAATAAAACCACCGGTGCTAAAGTTAATGGCAAAATGGTGCAGTTGGATTATAAGCTTAAAAATGGCGATATTATTGAAATTTTAACTTCACCTAATTCTTTTGGCCCGAGTCGCGACTGGTTGAAAATGGTAGCTACTAGCAAAGCTCGCAATAAAATTAAACGCTTCTTTAAAATTCAAGACCGCGAAGAAAATATTATTAAAGGGCGCGACGCGATTTACAAGAGCTTGCAAGATTTAGAGTTTACGCCGAAAGAATTTTTCACAAAAAACAAAATAGCCGAAGCGTTAGAGCGATTCAATTTTCAAACGGAAGACGATTTATTTGCGGCTGTCGGCTACGGCGAAGTCAGTCCTTTAACGGTAACCAATCGTTTAACAGAAAAAGAACGACGAGAACGAGATAAAGAAAAACAACTGCAAGAAACCGAAGAGTTGTTAAATAATAAAAAAGAACCTGAAAAAATGAAAGTGCGCCACGAAGGCGGCATCGTCATTCAGGGGATTGATAACTTGCTGATTCGGATTAGTCGCTGTTGTAATCCGGTTCCTGGCGACGAAATTGTCGGCTACATTACCAAAGGTCGCGGCGTTTCCATTCACCGCGCAGACTGTCCTAACGTGAAAAATCAATCCGAAGTAGCTGAGCGTTTGATTGAGGTTGAGTGGGAAGATGCTGTTGGCAGCGCGAAAAATTATGATGCCGATTTAGAAATTTATGGTTATAATCGCACTGGTTTATTAAATGATGTTTTACAAACGATTAGTTCCATGACGAAAAATTTAGTCAGCGTTGAAGCGAAACCAACTAAAGATAAGATGGCCGTAATTCATTTGACGATTGCCATTCAAAATTTAGCTCATTTGCGAACGATTGTTGATAAGATTAAAAGCGTGCCTGACGTTTACAGCGTACGGCGGACAAATGGTTAAGTTAATGTACTCTTAGTTGTAGGAATATTTTCCTACAACTTTTTTGATAAAATAAGGAGGTTAGTGATGAAAGCAGTTATTCAGCGGGTTACTCAAGCCAGCGTAACGATTGAAAAGCAAGTGATTGGAGAAATTCAACAAGGTTTTGTTGTTTTGCTAGGGGTTCATGAAGAAGACACTGAAGCAGAGGTGGATTACTTAGTCCGAAAAATTACCATGATGCGGATTTTTTCTGATGGAGAAGGGAAAATGAATTTAAGCATTCAAGATATTCAAGGGAGTATTTTAAGTATTTCTCAGTTTACTTTATACGCCGATACTAAAAAAGGTAATCGTCCGAGTTTTGTTAAGGCAGCTAGTCCAGAGCAAGCGATTGCTTTATATGAATCTTTTAATCGTAAATTGGCGCAACAAAATATTTCGGTGGCAACGGGAGAATTTGGTGGCGATATGCAAGTGGCGCTAAACAATGACGGACCGGTAACGATTGTCATTGACACTAGAGATAAATAACGTAAATTATTTTAAAGACTAGTTTTATCATTTTTTCGTTTAAACAAAAAAATGATAAATTTAGTCTTTTTTGTTGATTTCTAACAGGGAATTTGAAGAAAAAATGCTGAAATGAGCTTCTGTCACATGCTTTTTTTAGAAAAAGTGCTATACTGTAGGTAAGAAATTTGTTTGTAAAAATGACGTTTTCAATAATTTAGTAGAAGTGTGATAATATTTCTGCTTTTAGCAATAAAAAATGAGTTTAGTCCATATTTTAGCGAGGAGTATTTAGTGAGTCCTAAGTATTTCTGCTGGGTTAAGAGGTGAGTATTTTGGAAATAATTTTATCAACTGCCATGCATCGCCGAATTGAGTTGTTAAATATCTTAAGTACGGCAAAAAGCTGGTTGCACTTGGATAAATTGGCACGAGCAGTAGACGCTTCTAAAAAAACCGTCATGAGTGATTGCCAATATCTTGAAGACCGTTGGCCGCATATTTTAACGATTGAAACCAGCAAAAAAGATGGTGTACGCCTGCTGGAAGCTAATAATCGTTCTGTTCATGATATCTATGTAGAGATGATTCGCGAGTCAACAACTTTTTCACTGTTGGAAGGCGTCTTTTTTGAACCTAATCGTTCCAGTGAGTATTGGGAGAAGAAGCTTTTTTTAAGTGCTTCGAGTTTATATAGGGCGACTGGTAAGTTGAATAATGCTTTACAAAATCGTAATATGGAACTAAATCGCAGTCCTTTTCAATTGGTTTCAGAAGATGAACGGGTTGCTCGCTACTTCTTTTCTTCTTATTTTTTAGAAGTTTATGGCATTCATGAGTGGTCGTTTGCGGTACCTAAGCAGACGGTTATCAAATTGGCGATGAAAATGAATCAAGATTTTAACTTAAGATTGAACGATTCGCAAATGGTTGAGTTGGCGTTTTTAATCGTAGTCACGCTTTATCGGGAGCAACAAGGCTGGTTGATTACCAATGTTAACTTTGAAGATCCCCTTTATCGTGAACGAGTTGAAAAAATGAAACGCTATGAAGATGAAATTCAAGAAATTTTGGATTCCATGGGAGTGGTGATTGATACCAATCTCGGTAGTGACTTTACTTATTCGATTTTCTGGTGGGAATTTGGTTGGGATAATCCGCAAGAGCGCATTAGGATTGATCAATTGGCGACTAATTTTACCAATATTTTAACTGATGTATTAAACGTCCCACTTTCTGAAGAAAATTTGGAGAAAATTGTTTTACTTTTTGAATATGTCTATGCCAAACATAAAATGTATCCTTATAAAAAATATATCGTTTATAATCGCACTCTCTTTTCCAGTGTTGGGTTGCAACAATCCTTTGTACTATACACTAAAGTGGTTGAAAAAACCTTAAAAGAAAAAGAGAAAAAATATAAATTTCCTTGGTATTCCATGTATTATGAAGAAATTTTAGATGAAGTTTTAATTCGCTGGGATAATTTAGCAGAAGATTTAGTGGCTCGTAGACCGCAAATCAAAATTGGTGTCTTTAGTGATTTGGGCATTGATCACGCCAAATTGTTGGCAAATTTAGTGGGGCGCCATCTTTATGAAAATGTCGAAGTTGTGGTGCAAAATCGGCCTTTCCATGAAGTCAATCGCTACACTTTTCCTGATTTAGAGTTTTATGTGTCGAATTTTAATATTGAAGGGATTCCTGAAGAAAAATTATTTATTGTGGAAGATTTTCCTTCTTTCAAAAATCAATTAGATCTACGCCGGCGGATTGATGATCGTCGCTTAAGCTATTCCCGCAAAATTCCTTATTTATTAGAGTAAAAAAAGATTTGTTTCAATCAGCTGACGATAACCCGTCAGCTGATTTTTTGTAGAAAATCAAAGAAATAGCTAGCTTCAATTGACAGCGCAAACTTGTGAGGTACAATAGAAATTAAAAGGGGATACAGATATGAAGAAAATAGTGATAAGTTTACTTGCAATTGGCGGACTGTTTTTATTTGCTGAAGAAGCTGAGGCAGCTGGCGCAGCAACCATGTATCGGATGTATAACCCAAATAGCGGTGAACATTTTTATACAGGAAATACCTTTGAGCGAGATGGTCTATTTGTTAAAGGGTGGAATTACGAAGATGTGGCTTGGTATATTGATTCTGATGCTGGTGGTGAGGTTTATCGCCTGTATAATCCCAATAACGGCGACCACCACTACACTTTAGATATTAATGAAGTAGCCCATTTGGAAAAAGTCGGTTGGAAATACGAAGGCCTTTGTTGGTATTCAGATTTAAATGAAGCAATTCCGATTTATCGGGTTTATAATCCGAAAGCGAAAGTTGGCAGTCATCATTATACAGCTGACCTTAATGAAGTTAAACAGTTAGTTAAAGCTGGTTGGAAAGATGAAGGAATTGGTTGGTATGCCTATGCTTTAGATAATTCTAAAGGATTAGTTCCTGCTGAAATTAGAGGCACTTATGAAGGTCGTACCAATGATAAGCAGCCTTTGCGTCTATGCTTTGCCAAAAATGAAGTGTTGACTAATGATACTTCTGTCAAAGTGGAGAGCGTTAATTTTGCAAATGGCGGTTATTATATTGCGTGGGATGTGGCTGAATATGAAGCTCGCTACAATGAAACGTTGTTAGGCCCACAAGCTCTTTCTCTTAGAGCTGAAGGCGACCACTACATTTACTTTGGAAATTATACCGTTTATAAAAAATAAGTGAACTTTGCTATTAAGGATAAAATTCAGAGAATTAATTTCTGCTGGATTTTGTCCTTTTTTATAAAAACTATTCGGTTAAAGCAAGTGTCATCCCGGTATTGATTTCTGAAATTTGCTCACCAAGCACCTGTTTTAATAGTTTATAAGCTTTTTTACCGGTACAGTGACAAGTGAGAATTTTTTTAATAGGTAATTGCTGGAGCTGTTTACCCAAATTGATAATGCTGTCCTTATCGGTGTTTAAATTATTCAAATAAGGAACGCTAATCAAATGAAAACCGCCAATTAAGTATTTGATTGGTTTATTAGGAAATAAAGTCAGTGCTGTTTCTACCATATTCAAAATTCCGTGGTGGCTGCAACCGGTGAAAAGAATGATTTCATCCGCTAATTCTTTAATCAGCATTACTTCATCTTCAAAAGTATCTAAAGCTATTTTGTTGTTTCTTTTTACATATAGATTTTTAGTAGGGATTTTTGCAGTACCTAAAGGAACTAAGTATAATTTATCGGCAATTGCTGTTTTTTCTGTAATATAGTTTAGCTTGAATTTTGTTAAAGGAATTTTTTTCGGCAGACCAACATAAAATTTTGTTTTAAAAACTTGGATGTATTTAGCAGCTAAAGCATCTTTTGATAGATAAAGGGGTGTCTGATTTGTTGGTAAATAGCGCAAGCCGCCAGCGTGGTCGGCATGACCGTGAGAAAGAATAATCCCATGCAAGTTATTTAAGTTTACTTGTAACTGCTGCGCGTTAGCAATAATCTTTTTATTTGGCCCGCTATCGAATAAAAATTGCTGCTGTTGGTCTTCGATTAAAAGACTTAAACCGTGAGCTTGTGTAACCGATTTATTTAATCGAGAATTTTCTACTAAAACCGTAATTTTCATTATTTACCCTCCTTGCACATGAATGTGCGTACATATGAATTCTTGTTCATGTTAAAAGAAATCGGTGCTTTTGTCAATTCTTATCTGTGAAATAATTGTAGCGATTTCCTGAAGCAATTTTGAACTTTAGCGAAAAAATCGCTAAATCACCTTGACTTTTCTTGATGTTTCTAGTAATTTAGAGATAATCTAAATTCTGTGAAAGAAAGAGTACGCTTTAGAAATTTTTAGAGAAAACTGTCGTGGCTGAAAGCAGTTTAACCAATAAAGCTGAAAGACATTCTGGAGAAGGGTTGAAGTAAAGCTGCCCCGTGTACGAGCGTTAATCGTTTGAGGAAAGAGTAATCTTTCAAAATTAGGTGGTACCACGTATGACTTTCATCCGTCCTTGTTCATAGAACAAGGGCGTTTTTTTGTTTTTTATGAAATATTTTAATAGGAGGAAAAACATGAAATACCAACGACCAAAAGGCACAAGTGATATTTTGCCTGGTGAAATAGAAAAATGGCAATTTGTTGAAGTTACAGCACGTTCGTTGTTTGGCAATTATCAATATCAAGAAATTCGCACGCCGATTTTTGAACATTTTGAAGTGATTTCCCGCAGTGTGGGGGATACAACGGATATTGTTTCAAAAGAAATGTATGATTTTTACGATAAAGGGGAGCGTCATATTACGCTACGCCCTGAAAATACGGCGCCAATTGTCCGGGCTTTTGTAGAAAATAAATTATTTGGTCCGGAATTTGCGAAGCCTTATAAAACTTTTTATTGTGGACCAATGTTTCGTTATGAACGACCACAAAAAGGTCGCTTACGGCAATTTCATCAGTTAGGGGTAGAAGCTTTTGGTAGCAGCAACCCAGCAACTGATGTGGAAACAATGGTGATGGCCTTAGCTTTCTTTAAAAAATTAGGCATGAAGCAATTTCGTTTAGTGATTAATTCTTTAGGGGATAAGGAAAGCCGTCAAAATTATCGTCAAGCGTTAATTGACTATTTAACACCACATTTTGAAGAATTAAGTGGCGACTCGCAACGGCGCTTGCAAGAAAATCCTTTGCGAGTTTTAGATAGCAAAGATAAAAGAGACCAACAGTTTGTGGCAGATGCGCCATCTATTTTAGATTATTTAACGCCAACTGCCAAAGCCCATTTTGAAACAGTTACAAAAATGTTAGATGAGCTAGCTGTGCCTTATGAAATTGATAGCAATATGGTGCGGGGCTTAGATTATTACACTCACACAATTTTTGAAATTATGAGTGATGCACCTGGCATGGGGGCGCAATCAACGATTTGTGCTGGCGGCCGCTATGACAATTTGGTGGAAGAATTAGGTGGACCTGAAACACCAGCCTTTGGTTTTGCCATGGGGATGGAACGGATTTTAATTGTTTTAGAAGCAGAAGGCGTTACGCTGCCTGCCGCTCACCATTTAGATGCTTACGTGGTGAATTTAGGGGAAGTAACCAATATTGAAGGCTTGAAAGTTACCCAAAGCATTCGTGATGCTGGTTTTTCGGCAGATCGTGATGTGATGAATCGCAAAGCCAAAGCGCAATTTAAAGCTGCGGATCGTCAAAAAGCCCAACTGGTATTAACTTTAGGTGAAGACGAGTTGGCAAAAGGTGTAATTAACGTAAAATCAATGGCAACACGCCTTGAGAAAGAATACAAATTGGTAGATGTGTATGAAAACTTTGCAGCAATTTATGCAGAAATGACACAAGTTTAAAAAACGGAGGGATATTTAATGGCAAAAAGAACAACTTATTGTGGCTTGGTAGCTGCAGATTTATTAGAAAAAGAAGTAACTTTAAAAGGCTGGGTTCAAAAACGTCGGGATCTTGGTGGGGTCATTTTTATTGATTTAAGAGATAGAGAAGGCATCGTCCAAGTTGTTTTCAACCCAGAACTTTCAAAAGAAGCGTGGGAAATCGCAGATAAATGCCGTAGCGAATACGTAATCGAAATCACCGGGAAAGTCATTCGTCGTGATGCTGAAGCGATTAATCCGAAAATGGTAACTGGTGAGTTTGAAGTAATGGCAAATACGATTACGATTTTAAATGCCGCTAAAACACCACCATTTATGATTGAAGATGAACAAAATGTTAATGACGAAATGCGGATGAAATATCGTTATTTAGATTTACGTCGTCCCAAAATGAGTAATAATTTCAAATTACGTCATAAAGTGACGAAAGCGGTTCGGGAATATTTAGATGGCAATGACTTTTTAGATATTGAAACGCCTTATTTAGCAAAATCAACACCAGAAGGCGCTCGTGATTATTTAGTTCCTTCACGAGTACATGCCGGGCATTTTTATGCTTTACCACAATCACCACAAATTTTGAAACAGTTATTAATGGGGGCTGGTTTTGACCGTTATTATCAAATCGTTCGTTGTTTCCGTGATGAAGATTTACGGGGAGACCGCCAACCAGAATTTACTCAAATTGATATCGAAACAACTTTCTTAACACCGGAAGAAATTCAAACTTATACAGAAGAAATGATTGCTAAAGTCATGCAAGAAGCTTTAGGGATGACCGTGACTCTACCATTTCCACGGATGAGCTATGACGAAGCCATGAGTCGTTATGGTAGCGATAAACCTGATACTCGCTTTGATATGGAGTTAATTGATTTAGGAGAAGCGGTTAAAGACGTTGACTTCAAAGTTTTCCAAGCGGCTTTAAGCAATGGCGGCGTGGTTAAAGCGTTAAACGCTAAAGGCGCGGCTGAAAAATATTCTCGTAAAGATATGGATAACTTAGGCACTTACGCCAGTCAATTTGGCGCTAAAGGCTTAGCTTGGTTAAAAGTTGAAGAAGACGGCTTGAAAGGCCCAATTGCTAAATTTATGGGAGATGCTACCGAAGCGATTATTGCAGCGACTAATGCTGAAGTTGGCGATTTATTAATGTTTGGCGCTGATGATAGCAAAATTGTTGCAGCGACGCTAGGGGCGATTCGTTCACGCTTAGGTAAAGAACTAGGCTTAATTGACGAAAGTAAATTCAATTTCTTGTGGATTGTTGACTGGCCATTGTTTGAATACGATGAAGATGCCGGTCGTTATGTGGCAGCTCACCATCCATTTACTTTGCCAAAAGCGGAAGATATTCCTTTGTTAGAAACAGCACCGGAAAAAGTTTATGCCGAAGCTTACGATATCGTCTTAAACGGTTATGAATTAGGTGGCGGTTCATTGCGGATTTATCAACGGGAATTACAAGAAAAAATGTTCGCTACTTTAGGGTTCGATAAAGAAACTGCTGAAGAACAATTTGGTTTCTTGCTAGATGCGTTGGATTATGGCTTCCCACCACACGGCGGTATCGCTTTAGGTTTAGACCGCTTAGTGATGTTGTTGGCCGGCGAAGACAATATTCGTGAAGTTATCGCCTTTCCGAAAAACGGTCGGGCAGCTGACCCAATGACCGAAGCGCCAAGCCCTGTTTCACCATTACAATTATTCGAATTAAACATTGATGTAACTGCAATTGAAGAATAAAACTGTTAAAATCTGAATTATTAGAAAATTCTAGAACAACTTTAATCGGTTGTTCTTTTTTTTTATGAAAAAAAGTTGTATACTGTAGCTAATTTTGATGATTAACTAGCCGCGGGATTTTGCTGATAGACAATTGCTTGATACCTACTGCTTTTTATTGGGAGAAAATAAAGTTTTATGAAAAAGTTTTATGAAGAGTTAAGTGACAATAAATATACTAGTAAACTTTCCGTGGCAATTGTCTATGCTTTAATGTCATCCATTGCCATTAACTTTTTTTACCAACCGGGGAATATCTATTCTTCAGGGATTACCGGTTTAGCTCAAATTTTGACTAGTCTATTTTTGAAAAAGTTAAGCATGAATATTCCAGTTTCTGTTACTTTGTATTTATTGAATATTCCTTTGTTCTTAATGGCCTGGAAAACAATCGGCAAACGCTTTACAATTTTTACTATCTTAACCGTTACTCTTGGTTCTTTGGCTGTTCAAATTATGCCAGAAACAGTTTTAACAACTGATCCGATTATTTGCGGGATTTTTGGTGGAGGCTGTATGGGTTTTGGCGTCGGTTTTGCTTTGAAAAATGGCCTTTCTTCAGGTGGTTTAGATATTATTAGTTTGACAATTCGTAAAAAAACCGGTCGGACAATCGGTTCGATTTCGATATATTTTAATGCTTTTATTGTTTTTATTTCTGGTTTATTATTTGGTTGGCAATATATGTTTTACAGTGCGCTATCAATCTTTGTGTCCGGCAAAGTAACCGATGCTGTCTATACGAAACAAAAGAAAATGCAAGTGATGATTGTGACGAAGCACCCGGAAAAAGTTATCTGTGGCATTCAAGAGCGCATGCGCCGTGGTATTACGATTATTCACGAAGCAGAAGGCGCCTATAACCACGACAAACAAACGGTCTTATTTACCGTGGTAACCCGCTTTGAATTGCCAATGTTAGAGGCAGCCATGAAGCATACCGATCCCCATGCTTTCGTTAGTATTTCAGATAATGTAAAAATTTTAGGGCGTTTTTATGAGGAAACGATATGAAAGAAAAAAGGCAAGAATCTCGCTGGGAACTGACCCAGAATAGTGGGACATAATAAAAAAGCACTTCTTGTTGAATTCAAGTAATGTACCGACCCCCAAAAGTTAGACCAAAAATCTAACATTTGGAGGTCGGTATTTTTATGGCTAAATATAGTTTTGAACTCAAATTGAAAATAGTT
>NZ_JARXWL010000021.1 GCF_029893325.1 Enterococcus sp. PF1-24 | reverse complement strand
CCTAAAAAAACAGAAATCCCACAAAAACATAATGGTTTTCATAGAATTTCTTTTTTTTGAAACTACGAACATAATTTACTTATGTCACAGCCCCTTTTATTTTAGATAAAATTTCAATTTTTCTAAGCGATCAAAGGCTTCTTTTAAGCAATCAAGGCTTTGGGTGGCTGCTAAACGAACATAGCCGTCACCAGTCGTTTCTCCAAAAGCTTTACCAGGAATCATTAAAACTTTTGTTTCTTTTAGAACTTTTTCAACGAAAGCCACTGAATCTAAGCCGGTTTTTTCAATATTAATAAAAGCATACATAGTGCCTTTAACAGGCGATAAAGTTAAATAAGGAATTTCAGCAACGCGTTTTTCCACGTATTCTAAACGTTCTTTAAAAACGTCAACGACTTTCGGGACTAACTCATCAGCGTGTTGTAACGCATAAATTCCCGCTCTTTGTGAAATTGTCGGAGCAGAGTAGGTTAAGCTTTCATTGATTAATTTGGCGATGCTATTTACATTAGCTGGTGAAATCATATAACCCATGCGCCAACCGGTCATAGCAAAAGCTTTCGAGAAACTGCTAAAAGTAATCGTATGATCTGGCGCAAAAGTCGCCATTGGTACAAATTCTTCATAAAAACTAAAAGCTTCATAAACTTCATCAGATAAAATATACAAATCATTTTCAATCGCCACATCAGCAATCGCTTTAAAAGTTGCCGGTGAAAAGACTGCGCCGGTTGGATTATTTGGTGAGTTAATAATAATCGCTTTAGTCTTATTAGTGATGGCTTTTTTCAAAACTTCAACATCAATCTGAAAACCATCTTTTTCAAAAGTAGGAATAAAAACCGGTTTTCCGCCAGCGAAAATCACTTGATCTTTGTAAGGGGAGAAGTAAGGTTCGTGAATAATCACTTCATCACCAGGATTTAAAATCGCTTGTAAAGCCAAATACATACCATGCAAGGCGCCAACTGTTCCACGAACTTGAGTCGTTTCGAAAATTAAATTGTATTTTTTTTGATAAAAATCAACAACATTTTGAATAAATTCTGCACTACCGTCTGAAGCAGTGTAGTGTGTGTGGCCCGCTTGAGCATCTGCAAAAGCAGCTTCAATAATTGCTGAGTCGGTAATTAAATCAGGATCTCCAATTGATAAATCAATTAAATCCGTCATTTGTTTGGCCAAAGTGGCAATTTCCATTAATAAATTTTCAGCTGGCGTTTTAAAACGTTCAGCAACTTCTAGTTCAGTCATTAACGAACACATCCTTTATAATAAACTTTTTCTTTACAATACACCTACAGCTCGAAATAATCCACAATTGGAAAAATTTCGAGCTGGTGTTTACATCTTGCTATTTTATAAAACTTTTCTTAAAAAGTCTTGGGTTCTTGGATTTTTTGGAGCACCGAAAATTTCAGCTGGTGTGCCTTCTTCTTGAATAATGCCTTCATCCATGAAAATTACGCGATCCGCAACTTCACGAGCGAAGCCCATTTCATGAGTAACCACGACCATGGTCATGCCTTTTTCAGCTAAAGCTTGCATAACTGCTAAAACTTCGCCAACCATTTCAGGATCTAACGCTGAAGTGGGTTCATCAAAAAGCATCACATCAGGATTCATAGCTAACGCCCGGGCAATCGCTACCCGTTGTTGTTGACCACCTGATAAACTAGCAGGGTAGCTGTCAGCTTTATCTTGTAAGCCAACTTGCTCTAATAAATCCAAAGCTGCTTTTTTCGCTACTTCAGGATTTTCTTTTTTGACTTTAATCGGGCTAATTGTTAAATTCTCTAAAACTGATTTATGGGGGAACAGGTTAAAACTTTGAAAAACCATCCCCATTTTTTGACGTAATTGATCAATATTAACGCTTTTATCTAACAGATTTTTACCTTCAAAATCAATGATACCATCGGTTGGGTCTTCTAAAAGATTTAAGCAGCGAAGAAAGGTACTTTTACCGCTACCAGAAGGGCCGATAATTACGACAACTTCTCCAGCTTTAACTTCTAAGTCAATTCCTTTGAGAACTTCGTTTTTTCCGAAGGTTTTATGCAGATTTTTTACATTAATCACTAGTACTCATTCTCCTTTCAGCAACACCTAATAGGCGAGATAATGCAAATGTTAAAACAAAATAGATTAAGGAAACAATGACATAAGGCATAAATGGCTTGAAGCTAGCTCCTTGAACTACGCCAGTTTGGAAAATTAATTCTGATACACCAATCACTGAAACCACAGAAGATTCTTTAATTACTGTTACAAATTCATTTCCTAAAGCTGGTAAAATATTTTTAATAGCTTGTGGGAAAATAATATATTGCATTGCTTGCGTTTGATTCATCCCTAATGAACGAGCGGCTTCTAATTGACCTTTGTTAACGGCATTAATCCCAGCCCGAACAATTTCCGCCACATAAGCACCACTGTTTAGTGATAAAGCGATACAACCAGCCATCAATTTAGATAACTCTAAACCAATCACGCCGGTACCGAAATAAACGATGAAAATTTGCACCAATAAAGGCGTGCCCCGAACGTATTCAATATAAGCCGTAGCAATAAAGCGAATCAGTTTGTTTTTTGATAACTTCATAAAGGCTAATAGCGCCCCGAAAATCGAACCGAAAAGTACTCCGACAAAAGCTAAAAGCACTGTATAACCAGCACCGGATACATAATAAGGTAAGTATTTTTTCAAGAAACCTTCATCTTCAGCTTGGTTTTCTTCAGAATCACTACCAAACATTAATCCATTAGCTTCTTCTTGATAAGTTTCAAAAAGGTGATTTTCCGTAATTAAAGTGATAGAAGCATCGACTTTTTCAAGTAAGACAGGGGCGTCTTTAGAAATCGCCACCGCAGTTTGTTTAGAACCGTCAATAAATTCGATTTTTTCAGCAACAGCCAAATCAGAACTTGCTTGGGCATAAGCGTCCGCCACAGGCCCTTCTAAAACAATTGCATCAATTTTTTTACTTTTTAAATTGGTAATTAAATCAGGAACTTTTTGCAGAGAAGTGACTTTTGAACCAGTCATTTCTTTTTGCGCTAATTCTTCTTGGGTGGTTTGCTTTTGGGCACCAACACCAACGCCGTCAAAATCAGCAGTTGAAGTAAATTTGTCTTTATCTTCAGCTCGCACTAAAACTTTTTGGGTAACGGTCATATAGGGAGCAGAAAAGTTAACTTCTTTTTCCCGCTCGGCAGTTTTAGCCATACCAGAAATAACTAAATCAATTTTGCCAGTTTTTAAAGCACCTAACAGGGCATCAAAACCTAATTCTTCAATTTTTAGCTTAACCCCTAAATCGTCAGCGATTTTTTGAGCAATCGAAATGTCAAAACCAACAATCGTGTCTTTGCCTTCAATGGTTGTATGGAATTCATAAGGGGCATAATCGGCAGATAAACCGACGACTAATTCACCTTTATCCATAATTCGCTGGTAAACAGGATCGCTTTCTTCAGCCGAAACGCTTGTTAATGGTAGGAAAGAGAAAAGTAAAATTACAGCAATCATCAAGCTACGACTGATTTTTTTCAAAATTTTCATATGTTTCACTCCTTATCTTTAGTAAAAGAACAACTGATTTTTGTCAAAAAAACGAAATTGTAAGCCAAAACTTGACCTTTTTATGAAATGGTATAAAATTTACGCTTTTTTGTATAAAAATACATTTGTCATTTGTTGTGATTTATAATATCATATATTTAATTATTGGAAAAGAATAAATTGAAAGAAAATGCAAATTTCTGCAAATTAAATGAATAAATTTGTGAGATTCACAAATTGAAGGGGAAGATTGAAAATGGAGCAAGCATTAATTGTAAGAGGGGCACCACAAGAATATCAATGCGGAGCAGGTGCTTGGCAACAATTACCTAATCATTTGAAGCGTCGTGATTTAAAAAAATTATTAGTTTTGCATGGGGAAAAATCTTGGGCAGCCGTGAAAAATTATTTTCCTGATTTATCAAAGTTTGAGGTAGATTATGAATATTACGGTGGTAATTGCACCGATGAGTTAGCTGAAAAGTTTGCTCAATTAGTTTTAACTAATAAATATCAAGGAATTATTGCGGTTGGTGGCGGAAAAGTCAGTGATTGCGGGAAGTTGGCGGCTTATTTAGCCAAAGTGCCAATTATTATGTTGCCGACTTTATCAGCAACTTGTGCGGCATACACTCCTTTAAGTGTTGTTTACGATGACCATGGAGTCATGGAGCGTTTGGCATTTTTCCCTGTCAGCAACGCTTTAGTTTTAATTGAACCCGCAGTAATTTTAGAATCGCCAGTTGAGCTAATGGTTGCTGGCATTGGCGATACTTTAGCGAAATGGTACGAAGCAGATGCTATTATCGCCCAGTTGGAAATCAAACCGATTGAAGTCAAGGTGGCAGAATATGCAGCTCAGCAGTGTCAGGAAGTTTTATTAAGAGACAGCGAAGCGGCTTTAGCTAGCATGGAAAAACAAGAAATCAGCCAGCCCTTCTTAAATGTTTTAGAAACGAATATCTTATTAGCCGGCATGGTTGGTGGCTTTGGGGATGAATATGGCAGAACAGCTGGCGCTCATTCGATTCATGATGCTATGACTTTATTGCCAGCCAGTCATCAGCAACTTCATGGTAATAAAGTGGCTTACGGTGTTTTCGTGCAATTAGTGATTGAAATGAAATGGCATGAAATCGAAAAATTATTACCTTTTTATCAAAAATTAGGGTTACCTCATTCTTTAGCCGCAATGAATATGCATTTAACTGAAAAAGAATACATGGCAGTTGCCACTAGAGCTTGTATTGAAGATGAAACAATTCACTTTATGAAAGAAGAAATCAGCCCGGAAATCGTTAAACAAGCGATGCTTGATTTAGAAGCATTTATGGCAGACAAAGGCATTTAAAAGACTGAAACTGTAAAATTCGAGAAAATAATTGAATTTTACAGTTTTTTTCTATGGAAGAAATGATAAAATGTTTAACAACCATCTTTTTAAAAGGTAAACCTATTTTGCAAGGAGAATAAACTATGGCGGAAAAAATAATTCAATTGCAACAAGTGGATGTTTTTACTAAAGAAGTGAACCAAGGAAATCCAGCAGGGGTTTTATTAGTTGAAAATGAGTTAACTGAAGACGAAATGCAATTAATTGCCAAAAAAGTTGGTTTTAACGAAACAGTTTTTATTTTGCCAAGTCAGCTGGCTGATTATCGCTTGCGCTACTTTACGCCAGGGCATGAAACACCTCTTTGTGGCCATGCCACTTTAGGGGCAGTTCATTATTTAAGTGAACTAGGAAAAGTTGAACAGCAATTAACGATTGAAACTGGTGTGGGTGTGTTAAAGATTACTATTGATGAAAACCAGCAAATCGTCATGGAGCAAGATACTTTAAAACAAGTTGCCTTTAAGCAATCAAAAGCAGCGTTATGTACAGTTTTAGGCATTGAAACGACTGATTTAGAAGAAACGTTGCCAATCGAATATGGCAATACTGGTTCATGGACCTTGTTAGTGCCAGTTAAAAGTAAAGCTGTTTTAGCAAAAATGCAGCCTTTGACAGCAGAATTTCCTGATGTTTTAAAAGAAATGCCTAGAAGTTCGATTCATCCTTTTGCGATTATTGATAAAGAAAAACAAGAATTTGTTGCTCGCCATTTTTCTTCGCCTTTTTCGGGAACGATTGAAGATTCGGTAACTGGTACTGCCTCTGGTGTGATGGGAGCTTATTTTCAACAATATTTATATCCAAATGAAAAAAGTTTAACCGTTACGATTTATCAAGGTGAATTTATTGGTAAAGCCGGCGAAGTTAAAGTTTTTATAGCAGAAAAAAACGGTGAACAATTAGTAAAAATAGCTGGCACCGCCGTTATGAATCCCCAAGAACTTAAGATTAGCTATTAATTGAGAGGTGCTTATGAGTCCGTCGTTAGAGGAAATAAATAATCAACCACATTTACAATATTATTATCAAAAATTACAAAAGTCTGGTTGGAATCAAGGGGCTTGCCAAGTATTTTTTGCAGATTTGCCAGTCAATCAATCTCAGCAAGCTGTTTTTTTGCAAAAAAACTATGTTGATACTTATCTGGTAGGTTCAGAACTTTATCTGAAGATGTTGGCAGGCATGATTAATCAGCAAGAATTGAATGTTAACAACAGTCGAATACTCTTAAAATTGATTTTAGCGCAATTAGGTGCTGAGATAGATCAGTTTGAGATGCTGCAACTAGTTGGTACCCATACGTTCGGAGAAAAAATCCCGCCCCATAGCGAATTTTTTGTTTATTTAGCCAAGTTGGTTCAAACCGCTTTTCCTGATGGTTTGGTTGCTGATTATGAAAAAGCTACTTCAGCAGTAGAACAGCAATTTCCTAAAAGCATTCATCAATTGCGAATGTATCTTGATCGCCATAATATCGCCTATATCAGAAATTATTTTAAAACTTTGGGGGATAGCGATGAAGTTGCGTTAGCTAACTATGTTCAGGCAACAACTGTTGCCGGTGGTTTAGCTGGTGAAAAGATGATTGGTGAGCGGGGGCGCCTGCACAATAAATTTATTAAAGGAAGTCGCTTTGATGCCAAAAAGCTTAATCGTAAACGTTTAACGCCTGATTTTCATGCTGAGTTTATTTTAGATAGTCAAGGAAACTTTTTAACGCCCCATGATTTTTTCGTGGTAGAAGCAGGGCGAATTATTAGTGATCCGCTTTATTATCAGCAGCAATCAGCAGATCAACAGTTGCAAATCGAAGCCGCTATAGTTAATGGTGAATCATTTAATTATGCCAATCGCAATAATAATCTGCATCGCTTATTAGATATTCAGCCACCAGCTGTTTTAGATTGTCAGCTAAGAAAAACCGCCATGAAAAAGTGGCAAAGTCCTAAAAACATTAGTGAATATTGCTGGCGTAAGCTTGATTTACAAAGGAAAAGTTATTTTAAACGCAATAAATTATAAAAAATAAAGGCTAATCTTCAAGCAGGGAGGAACTGTTTGAAGATTAGCCTTTATTCATTAAACTAGCAATTTTTTCAAATTGAATAATAATTTCTGGTTGACTATGCAGACAATATTTCCGCACAACAAATTGTTGTCGTTGATTAAAATCACCAGTAATTGTAAGACGCATCCCATTGCTGACTTCAGCAAAAAAATTGAGGCTATGAACAGCAATCAAGCAATTGGTATCATCTAGAGAAAAGCGTATTAGTGGGGACTTGGATAATTTAAGTATTTTGATTTTAGATACAATTCCTGTTTTTGAAATCATGCTGTTCACCTCAAAAAGATTATAACAAACGTATGTTCGTTTTGCAAGTAGTAAAAAAGCAATTCTAAGAAAAGAATTGCTTTTTATAATCTTTTTACTTTTTAATATCATCGTCATCCATTTTTAAAACAGCCATAAAGGCTTCTTGTGGAACTTCAACAGAGCCGATTTGTTTCATGCGTTTTTTACCTTCTTTTTGTTTCTCTAATAATTTACGCTTCCGAGAAACATCGCCGCCGTAACATTTAGCCAAAACGTTTTTGCGCAGGGCTTTAATATCAGAACGGGCAACAATTTTTTGACCAATTGCTGCTTGAATAGGAACTTCAAACTGTTGGCGTGGAATTAATTTTTTTAATTTTTCAACAATTAGTTTGCCACGTTCATAAGCAAAATCACGGTGAACGATAAAGCCTAAAGCATCTACTTTTTCAGCGTTTAACAGAATATCCATTTTAACTAGCTTGCTTTGGCGGTAACCAGCCATTTCATAATCTAAGGAAGCATAGCCTTTGGTACTTGATTTTAATTTATCAAAGAAATCAAAAACAATTTCTGATAAAGGAATTTCGTAAACTACATTGACACGATAATCATCTAAATAATCCATGGTAACAAATTCGCCACGTTTTCGTTGTGAAAGTTCCATTACAGCCCCAACATAATCATTTGGAACCATGATTTGAGCTTTAACATAAGGCTCTTCAACATTTAAAATCGTCACCGGTTCTGGAAAATCAGCAGGATTATCAACGATTACTTGGCTGCCATCGGTTTTATTTACATGATAAATTACTGATGGGGCAGTGGTGATTAACTCTAAATTAAATTCACGCTCTAAACGCTCTTGCACCACATCCATATGCAATAAACCTAAGAATCCACAACGGAAACCAAAGCCTAAAGCTTGCGAAGTTTCGGGTTCGAATTGTAATGCTGCATCATTTAACTGTAATTTTTCCAAAGCTTCCCGCAAGTCATTGTAGCGAGAAGTGTCGATTGGATACAAACCACAATAAACCATCGGATTCATTTGACGATAGCCGTCTAAAGCTTCCGTAGCTGGATTATTGGCTAAAGTTACGGTATCACCAACACGAGTGTCTTGAACGGTTTTAATGCTGGCAGTAATATAACCTACATCACCAACCATCAGAAAATCTCTTTGAATGGCTTTAGGAGAGAAGACCCCAACTTCACTAACTTCAAAAGTCTTGCCATTACTCATCATCTGAATTTTATCGCCAGGTTTAACTACGCCATCAATGACCCGAATATTTAAAACAACCCCGCGATAAGCATCGTAAACTGAGTCAAAAATCAAAGCTTTTAAAGGTGCTTCAAGATCACCACTTGGTTCTGGCACATATTCAACGATTTGTTCTAAAATTTCTTCGATACCAATACCAGCTTTGGCGCTGGCTAAAACAGCTTCGCTAGCATCAATGCCGATGACATCTTCAATTTCTTTACGAACACGTTCAGGATCAGCTGCCGGTAAGTCGATTTTATTAATAACGGGTAAAATCTCTAAATCGTTATCTAAAGCTAAATAAACATTGGCTAAAGTTTGCGCTTCAATCCCTTGAGCCGCATCCACAACTAAAACGGCACCTTCACAAGCCGCTAAGCTTCGAGAAACTTCATAAGTAAAATCCACGTGTCCAGGAGTGTCAATTAAATGGAAGATGTAAGTTTCGCCATCTTTAGCAGTGTAGTTTAATTCAACTGCATTTAATTTAATGGTAATCCCACGTTCACGTTCTAAATCCATAGAATCAAGGAGTTGATCTTGCATTTCACGAGAAGTTACGGTATTTGTCTTTTCTAAAATCCGATCGGCTAAAGTTGATTTTCCATGGTCAATATGGGCAATAATTGAAAAGTTACGAATTTTCTTTTGCCGTTTTTGCATATCATTCATATTCATTAATAATTATCCTACTTTCTGGTTCGGCTTCATAAATAACTCTTTAATAATAGAAGCTATTTCTTGAGCAATCAGCACTTACGATTATAACAACCTTCTGGGGACTTGAAAAGAGTTTTTCATGAAGCTTTTCAGATAATTCCTTAATAAGTCGTAATTTCCCTAAAAATACCAGTGAAATTTTAGTCAGAGGAAGTAAAGTTTGTTATAATATTAAGAAAGAAATCGTAAAGCTGTTTTTACCACAGCTTTTTGGGAGGAATAATAATAATGAATATTTATTTTGCAGGACCGATGTTTGCTACCAGTGATTTACGTTATAACGCTTATTTAGTTGAAGAAATTCGCCAATTAAGCACTGAAATTAACGTTTATTTACCACAAGAAAACGAAGCGATTAATGATAAAACAGCCTACGCTGATAGTAAAATGATAGCTTTAGCTGATACTGAAAAAGTTTTAGAAAGTGATTTAATGATTGCGGTCTTAGATGGCATCACGATTGATGCCGGCGTTGCTTCTGAAATCGGGGTGGCTTACGCCAAAGGAATCCCAGTTTTAGCTTTGTATACAGACACGCGTCAACAAGGAGCGACCAACAGTAAAAAATTAGCGGCTTTACAAGAAACTGCGGAAAATCAATTTCATTATTTAAATCTTTATACAGTAGGGCTAGTAAAACTAAATGGCCAAGTCTTTACAAATGAAGCTGACTTATTATCCGCAGTCGCAAAAATGCAGAAAAGTTTCGAGGCGTAATAAAAATGGATAATAAACTGAAAAAATATCAACTCTTTTTAACGATTTTTGGCTTTTTAGTATTAGGCTATAATCTTTATGAATTAATCACTGCGCGCTATTCAACCAGCCAAGGAATTATTTTTGTGGTTGAATGTTTAGCGGGTATCGTTTTGATTTATTTGCCAACCATCGCTAAAAAACTTTTTAAGCTAGTTTTTGCTGATGGGATTATCATTTTTTATTGGTTCTTTCTGATTATCTCAGTCTTTTTCGGTACCTGTTTACATTTAATTTCAATTATTCCTTTTTGGGATAAAATTTTACATGGTATCAGCCCGATGGTTTTAACCGTTTTAGGTTATGGCTTATGTGGTGTTTTCTTGAAAAAAGCCAAGTTATCTGAAACAAGTCCATGGCTATTTTTATTATTTGGCTTTTCTTTTGCCGGCTTATGTGGTGTCTTTTGGGAATTTTGGGAGTTTTTCTGCGATCAATTTTTCCAAATGAACTTGCAACGCTATCAACTGACTGGCGGTATTGATTTAATTGGTCGAGCGGCGGTGATGGATACCATGGGGGATTTATTTACCAATACCTTTGGAGCCACCGTAATGGGTATTTTTGCTTGGGTGAAAAGCCGTAATAATGTAACTTACTTTGAACAATATAAAATTCATAGAAGTAAATAATAGTCTTAAATCTAAGTAAAGCTAGTTTTTACTTAGATTTTTGCATATTTTTAAGAAAACATTTGCGCTAAAGTTCACTTTAAGGTATAAACTAAAGATAAAAAGGGGAGTTATTTGTGAGTAAAACATTATATTTAATGCGACATGGTCAAACATTATTTAATCAAGTCCATAAAATTCAAGGGTGGTGTGATTCACCCTTAACTGAATTAGGGATTCGTCAAGCACAAGTAGCGGGGCAGTATTTTAAAGATAAGGGGATTTTGTTAGATGCTGCTTATGCATCTACTTCAGAAAGAGCCTGCGATACTTTAGAACAAGTTACTGATTTACCTTATCAAAGAGTAAAAGGCTTAAAAGAGTGGAATTTCGGCCGTTTTGAAGGAGAACATGAGTATTTAAATCCACCATTGCCTTATAATGATTTTTTTGTAGCCTATGGCGGAGAAAGTCAGACTGAAGTAGAAGCACGTATGGCGAAAACCTTGCAAGAAATTATGACTATAACTACAGGAACTAATATTTTAGCTGTTTCTCACGGCGCAAGTTGTGCAAATTTTATCAGGCATTGGAGCCATACTAGCGAAGTAACTCGTAAAGAGCCGATTGCTAATTGTTGTATTTTCAAATTTGAATTTTCAGAAAATGAATTTAAACTATTGGAAATTATTAACCATGATTTTTCAAAACTAATGGAATAAAAGAGTCGGTGGAAAAACAGCTGAAAAGCTGTTTTTTTTGATATCAGTAATATGGTATAATTTTGAAAAGGTTATACTATTGATAGTCCTAGTGTCTTTCTTTTTAGAGTTGAAAGCTTATAAATATACTTATAGAAGGTTTAGTAGGGTAAATAATGAATAAGTCAAGTCAAAAACATGAAGCAGAACGTCGTCGGCGTAGACTACGGATGGATGCAGAAGAAAGATATTATGAAAAATCAAATGATTCTGAAGCAGTTGGCGGTTGTATTGGTTGTGGTTGTTTAGGAATTATTATTTTGATTGTTTGGTTTTTTGTGTGGATATAATTTGATAAAAAGTTTAAGGGTGAAAATAGATGAAAGAATTTAAGTGTCCAAATTGTGGAGCTAAGCTGAAAAGCATGCAAGTGAACAAAACTTTTAAAGGTAGGGAAATTATAGAATGTGAGTTTTGCTTAAGCCAGTTTGAATTAGAATTAAAAGCGGAAAATCAAACAAGGGATAATTCTGCTGCTAAGGCTAGCAAAAAAATGATGCAAGATATAAAAAATAAAGTTGCAGAAAGTAATTTAGAAAAACTTGAACGTGAATATGAAGAAGAACTGAGAATTGCGGAAGAAGAAGAGAGAGCAAAGCAGTTAGCTATTGAAGAACAGGCCAAATTGAATACTCAAGTACAGTTAATAATCGGTGGTTTTATTGGTATAATTTTATTCTTGTTAATAGTATTTTAGAAAAGGAGATGCTCAGCAAGCATCTCCTTTTTTCATCTTAGCCATTAATTCTTGCACGGTTTTGCATACAGACATTACCTAAATAGCGATATAAAGGCAGAATATCCGTTTTCTTAGGAAACTCAAACTTACGCATACGCAAGTCAGCATGGTGTGCTTTTTGGAAAGTATTGACCATATAAGTGATTTCAATTTCACTATCATCAATCCCGAAGCCAGCTATTTCCATTTCAACATGAACAATAGAATCTAAAAAGATTGTAAGGATTGCAGTTTTTTTACCAGTAGTACCTTGCTTATCAACATAGATAATTCTTTGGTTTGTAAAAATAATTACATCTCTAATTAATTGAAAGCCCATTTCAATTGCTTCATTATCAAATAAATATTGATTGAACTCCTGTGCTAAATCTTCAGTAGATTTTTCTGAAAAATTCCCCATTGCCCCTTGAACCAAAGTACCAAAATTTAATTTCGCCATCATTTTTCTCCATTTCATTTATTTTTACCAAATAAAATTATAATCAACTCTTTAAATAAATCATAGTAAAATTTTGGGAATGACTATTCCTTATATTGAGAGCTGAACAGTGATTTCAGTGATGAAAAAGATGATATAATAAAGCGACCGGATACACAATTACCGAAATCATAGGTGACAAAGATATTAAAAATAAAATAGACGATAAATCATGTTGCCTTGAAAAAGACTGGTAAAATCGAATTTAAAGTGAAAACGAGGTGATTAAAATGTATTCGATTGATGTTGTGCATTTAAGAGAAACGTGTGTTTCGTTGGAAAAAGGAAAGACCTATAAAGCTGTTGGCTTTGATCCAACATTGAAAAGCATTGCAGTTATTGATGAAAGTAATGAGACTTATATGTATCCACCCTCTGCATTCAAAATAATTGCTGATTATAAAAAGTTACCATTACTAGACAATCGAATAACATAATAGCACTCAGTAACGAAATGTTTGTATTGCCCCCAAAAAAAGTTAGACCCAAAAAGACTCTTAGCTAGCTGGTGTTGGTGGAGAAAATTCAATAGAATAATTCAATTTATGCAGACAAGCAGCTTTCGTTGCGTATCTGGTTTTTTCGTTACCAATGCCGAATATTATAGAGGTTATTATTAAAAAAAGGTTAGACGATTATTGTCTAGCCTTTAATATTTTTCTGTATTGTTATGTTAATCTCACTCACCATTTGGAATCGCCCCACAAATACCCCACGAAATAAATAATATTCAGAACCATTCAAAATCGTAAAAAATGTTGATAGTGCTAGTTTCATATCATTAAAGTAAAACTAGCAACTCTATCAAAACGTGGATGGTGGGTTTCGAACCCACACCTCTTTCTTAAATGTGGACTACTTCACTGAACGAGTAAAACACCAAGTTCATCCACGAGTATTAGCATAACAGACAAAAATTAAGGAATGTTTAAGGAATCATCAAGAATTCCTTAAACATTCCTTTTAAATTTAGTTTAAAATTGCGGCTGCAAGAGCTTTTTGAACAGCGACAATATTTTTATCTTTTCTGAATTGTAAAGTTTCAATTGGGTTAAGGTTACCAGAAATCCAAATTTTTAATTCAGCATCTAAATCGAAATGACCAGAAGTTTCGACTGTAAAACGGGAGATAGAGCGGTAGGGGATTGATTTATATTCCACCTTTTTAGCAGTTACGCCTTGCTTATCAACCAAAATTAAGCGTTTATCTGTAAAAACAATTAAATCTCTGACTAAAATAAAGGAAATTTCAACTGATTCACCAGGAATTAAAACATCAGCTAATTTTTCTTCGGCTTTTTTTGAAGAATATTGTGTTGCGTTATCCATAAGTCCATTAAATAATCCCATAAGAACCTCCAAGTTTTAATTAGTTTAAGAGTTAAGTGGTGGATTGACTAAATTTTCGTTGCCTTTTTCCAAATTCATTCTGTATTTGTTTAAGCGATGTTCCACACGACAAAGTAAATTTTCTGGGGCGTGGGTTTCTTTTAATAAATCCAATGCTTCTTCTAAAACTTCAATGGCATTATCAACTTGTCGTTGTAGCTTATAAAGACTAGCTAGCCGTTCATAATATTCATAATAAATAGTATCAGAAGATTGAATTAATTGAATTAGTAAAATTTCGGCTAATTCGTAGTTTTTATTAGCATAGTGATCTAAAGCTGCCCGATACATTTTTATACGATGATCTTCTTCATTGGTATTACGACGTTTTAATTCATTAATTGAAATTTTTTCAACAATTCTATCAGTATTGTTGGCACGAATAAAAATGACAGGGACATCATTGATATCATTTGCTAAGTTCTGAATTTTTTTCATCCTGTCATCTCCTTGTTCAGTTTGTTATTATGTAAATAATAAAGGTTATTTAAAAATAAAGAAATAGTATTTAAGAAAAATTATATAAATTCTCAAAAATAAAATAATATGGGAACATCTATGAAAAAAAGCGTTATAATATTTCTTAGTTAATTTTTTTGAGTGTTCTGTCATTTGAAAAGTATAGGTATTTAAATATTTTCGAGAGATTTTCTGTTAAAATTAAGAATATTTAAAATAACTAAGATAAATTGAAATAATTTTAATAAAAAACATATTTTTTGTCGTAGTTTATTAAAAGTAAGGTATAATAAAAGAGAACACTAATTCCGTTTTGTTTATCTAGTAATTAACGGAAAATATAGTTAATCTGAAAAGAGGGGGGCGGCGAATGAGAGAAGATAAAGAAATTCAAAAACTCGAAAAAGATAAAATGAAATATGTTCAAAAACTCGCTGCTCATTATCAGCGCATTGAAGGCTTACCTAATGGTGCCCAGAGGGATGCGGTAGTTAAGGACATTCTTGAATGTAAGCAAATCATATTCAAGATTAATGATCAATTGATGGATTTAAAAACTAGAGAACAATAGTTTTTGATGAGTAATATATATTATTGGTAATGATGGGAGTTTCGTATGTCTATTTTAAGTATGGTTATGATTGCGTTTATTATTAGTTTGTATTTATTTTTAATTTTGGTTCGCAGAGAAATTTTAATTGCGGCTAAACAAAAGCGAGGCTTGCTATTTATTTGTCTGCTTTTGGCAGCTGTGATGCTGTTTTTGAGCATTGTTGATTATTATTCAATAGATGATTTAATTCAAGGTGGCGTGATGGTGCTACTAATTTTTAGTTTTTTATTGGAAAGACGGGGCTTAACAGAAGAACAATTGGTGGTTAATCCTTTGCATCGCACAGGAATTCCTTATGAAAAAATCAGTAAAATTATCGTGCGAGAGCTACCCTTTATGAATGGGGTACAAATTATCTTTTTTAAAGAGGGACGCAGAGGTTTTGCTTTGAACTTTGATCAACCGGTTACGGAGTTATTAGCGTTTTTAAAGAGTCATTTGCCTAAAACTACAGAAGTTCAGATTATGGGCTAGCAAACTTTTAAACTTATAAATTTTTATGAAAAATAACGAGCAGAAGTTTTGAAAACTTCTTTTTCTCTTAATCTATGTTAAAATGTAAAGTGGTTCTTCTGGATATTTAAGATTTTAGAGAGAACAGAGTAATACTGGAGGCGATAATTTGAAATTAAGTGAAACAGCTAAAATGATTATATATTGGGTATGCCTACTGTTAACGATTGTGCTTTTGAGAAAATTTGTTTTTTCTTCGATTGAAGTTAGAGGGGAATCCATGCATCCCACAATGGTTGATGGGGAACGAGTCATCGCCTTAAAAATTAGTGATATTGACCGCTTTGATATTGTAACTTTTCCAGCACCAGATGCTAAAGAAAAGAATTATGTGAAACGCGTAATTGGTTTACCTGGCGATACTGTTGAATACCGTGAAGATATTTTGTACATCAATGGTGAAGCGGTTGAAGAGCCTTACTTAGATGAAAGTAAAGCGGCTTTAACTGATGGCGAACCACTAACCACCGATTTTACCTTTAATCTTTTAAGTGAAGGCTATGCGGTAGCACCTAATTCGGGCTTGTATACGAATACGACTTTTTCTGGCGTAACCGAAGTACCAGAAGGAAAAGTTTTTGTTTTAGGTGATAATCGGCGCAATTCAAAAGATAGCCGCATGATTGGTTTTATTGATGAAGCTGATATTATCGGCGATGTAAAATTTGTTTTTTGGCCATTAAATCGTTTTGGTTTGATTTAAATAAGATGACAAAAAAAGAAGTGAGGGAAATCAAGCAAGTTGATTTTATCTTGACTTCTTTTTTTGATAAAATGAGTATAGTAAAAATACAAAGAACAGGGGGCGGATAAATTGAGTTTGCAATTTATATTAGGAACTGGTGAAAAAAATCATCAAAAAGTTTTGATTGAAGAAGCAGAAGCTTGGACTGCCAGTCATCCGCTTAATGAAGTATATTTTTTAGTGCCTAACTACAATAAATTTGAGCAAGAGAAAAACTTGCTTTCTTTATTACGTCAGGCGCAACAATCAGAAATTTTAAGTACCACTCGAACGCAAGTCTTTAGTTTCCGGCGTTTAGCTTGGTTCTTTTTACAACAAGAAGCAACTTTTACCAATAGTAATTTATCTGATGCTGGAGCAGCGATGATTTTTCGGAAAATTTTATTAGAGTCAATGGAAGAGTTGACGGTTTTCCGTGGAGAAGTCAATAAAACAGGCTTTATTCAGCAACTGTATGATTTATATAAAGAGCTGCAAGATGGTCAGATTTCAATTGCTGAATTTTCGCAATTACTAGCAGAAAATCAAGCAGGCAATGAGCAGCAATTAAAATTGCAAGATTTAGCACTAATTTTTCAGCGTTTTGAAGAAGCTTTAATTGCCAACGATTTACAAACCAATCGCACAATTGAAGAGTTGGCGACTTACTTAGCAACGCGGGATTTAAAGCATATTCGTTTTATTGTTACTGGTTTTTCCCGTTTTTCTGCTCGTGAAATCCACTTGTTAATTGTCTTGATGAGTCAAGCACAACTGCAAGTTTCTTTAATTTTAGATAAACCATATATCAATGAACAGCCAAGTTCTCTTAATTTATTTTATGAAAGTGGCTTGATTTATTATAAGCTGTATCATTATGCTAAGCAGAACCAGCTTGAAATTCTTTTTGATAAAAAAGCTGAGAAAAGCGATTCAGAATTACCTGAATTAGCTGCTTTAAGAAACTACTGGGAAGCGAGCCAAAGCCAGCAGTCTTTCAACAAAGCAAAATTAGAAAATCCTGCTGGGTTACATTTAATTAAGGCTGAAAATCCTAAAGAAGAGATTGCTTGTGTGGCTCGCAAAATTCGGCGTTTAGTTGCTAAAGAAGGCTTGCGCTATCAGGAGATTCAATTATTAGTGCGAGATATGACGGTTTACCAAGACTTGATTCCAGCGATTTTTAAACAACACGAAATTCCTTTTTACTTAGATCAAAGTTTATCAATGGAGCAGCATCCTTTAGTGGAGTTTTTAAATGCTTTATTTGCGATTAAAAATAATTATTACCGCTTAAGAGATATTATGCGTTTTTTCCGTACGGAATTATTTTTCCCTGGGGTGAAAGCTGATGATTTAGCCCTTTGGCAACGAGAAAGAGATGCTTTTAGAAATAAAGTTGATATTACCGAAAACATTTGTCTGGCTAATAATTTTCAAGGGCATTTTTGGCAACAAGATAAAACGTGGCAAATCTATCATTATGATTTTGAAAAAGAAGAATTAGCTAACACCACTGACTTACAAGAAATCGCCAATGAAGTTCGTCAGAGTTTTAATCACGTAGTACCACAATTTTTTGAAAAACTAGCAACAGTGGAAACAGGGCAGCAAGCAGCTGAATGTTTGTATATTTTTTTACAAACAGCTGGTGTTGAAAATCAATTACTAGCTTGGCGCCAACAAGAGATTATGCAGGGAAATTTAGCGAATGCGCGCAATCATGAGCAAACTTGGAACGCCTTAATGAACTTGTTAGATGAATATGTCATGATTTATGGGGAAACCGCTTTTGATTGGGAAGTTTTCCAAGAGATCATTAAAACCGGTTTAGCTAATTTAGATTATGGCATGATTCCAACAGCATTGGATCAAGTCAATATTAACCAATTAGAATTAGCGACACCCAAACAAAGCCAAGTAACTTTTGCGATTGGTTTAAATGATCAAGTTTTCCCACAAAAAATTGAAGCTCGCAGTTTATTAACGGCAGAAGAGAAAAGTTTTTTAAACGAGCGTTTAACTGAGAACAAATATTTAGTCGATGAAACGCTACAAGGAATGAGCAAAGAACCTTTTTCGGCTTACTTAGTCTTTTTGTCAGCCGAAAAAACTTTGTACTTATCTTATGCAGCCAATGTGGATACGAAAAAAGATTTGATTATGTCGCCTTATCTGCAACAAATTCAAAAAAACTTAGGGATTGAGTTAGAGACGGTTAATAGTCTTGATTTAAGTAGTGATAGTAGCGAACGGGTATCGACTTATCGCAGTCTTTTAGGAGACATTAATATTATTCATCGCTTAGCAGCTGATAGCCAACAACTACTACCAAAAAGCTGGTTGTATTTTGAAAAACTTTTAAAAAACTCGCAGTATAGTGAGTTAGTCAGTCAAGTTTTAGCTAGTTTAGACCATCTGAATGTTCCTAGTAGTCTTGATAGTCAATTGATTCAAGAGCTATATGGCAAAAATCTTTATGTATCAGTTTCTCGTTTAGAAAGTTTTTATAATTGCTCTTATAAATATTTCGCGACTTATGGCTTAAAGCTGCAAGAAAGAGAAATTTATGGTTTAACGCCAGCAGCTACAGGTGATTTCTATCATGAAGCTTTGGATCGTTTCTTTAAAGTTTTAATCGCAAATAATTTGACCTTAGTTGATTTAAGCGAAGCAAAACGAAAAGAATTGACGGAAATTGTTTTACAAGAAATTTTAGGTGAAGTTCGTTTTGAAGTATTAAATCGTACTGCTAGAATGAATTATATTCGTTATCAATTATCACAAACCATTCAAAAAGTTAGCTGGGCTTTAAAAGAGCAGAGCCAACGGACTGGTTTAGCGCCTTTACAAACAGAAGTTTTATTTAGTCAAATCGCTACTAAAAAAGGTTTGTCTAGTTTATCTTTTGATTTAGATAACGGCGGGCAACTGCATGTTCGCGGAAAAATCGACCGAGTGGATGTCGCTGAAAAAAATCAAGAGTTATGGTTAAGTGTGGTGGATTATAAATCCAGCGCCAGAAGTTTTGATGTTAGCGAAGCTTATTATGGCTTAGCTATGCAGCTGTTAACGTATTTAGATGTGGCTTTAACGGAAGCTGTTACCTTAACTGGCAGTCAGAATGTTCGACCAGCTGGGGCATATTATCTACAAATTCAAAATCCTGTTTTAACAAGTGCTGATAATATTGAAAGAGATACTTTAAAGAAATTTAGCTATGATGGTTTTTTTGTTGATAATCCTGAAAGTTTTGAGCTATTAGACCATACTTTAGAGGCTAAAGAAAACTCATTACTTTTCCCGATTCGTAAAGACGCCAAAGATACTTATCAAAAAGTTGGTGTTAGCAAAAATAAATTTTACAGCGAAGATGAATTAGCTTTATTAACCATGCATAATCGTCAAAATATGCAAAAAGCTGGTAATCAAATTTTATCTGGTGAAGTCGCATTAAACCCAGCTTATAAAGATAAACAGCGGATTGCTTGTCAATATTGCCCATTCCGCAGTGTTTGTGAATTTGATGTAATGTTGAAGGAAAATCAATATCATCGCTTAGAAAAGATGAACAGAGAACGTGTTTTAGAAAAATTAGAAGGAGGCTGTCAAGCAAATGACTAATATTCCCTTAAAACCTGCTAACGAGTTATTTACTGATTTTCAATGGCAGTCGATTTTCGATGGTGATGACAATTTACTGATTTCAGCATCAGCGGGTTCTGGTAAAACCACCGTTTTAGTTCGCCGAGTAATTGAAAAGTTGAAGAATAATGGCAATATCGACGAACTTTTAATTGTTACTTATACGGAAGCCGCCGCTCGCGAGATGAAAGAGCGGATCCAAAAAGCTTTGCAAGAGGCAGTCAATCAAGAAAGTGATGAAGCGTTGCGGCAGCATTTTACGAAACAATTGATTTTATTACCAACAGCTCATATTTCAACTTTACACGCTTTTTGCTTAACAGTAATTCGCAGATTTTACTATTTGATTGATTTAGATCCGGTTTTTAGAATGTTAACCGATGAAACGGAAACTTTATTATTAAAAGAAGAAGTCTGGGAAGAATTGCGAGAAGAATTTTATCAAAATAATGAAACGACTTTTTTCCAATTAACCGAAAATTTCTCTAATGATCGCAACGATGATGGCTTAACTCGTTTAGTCTTTTCTTTATATGAATTTGCTCGCGCCAATCCCAATCCGGAAAAATGGCTGTTGGAGCTAGCAGATAATTATCAAGTTCATAACAATCTGGCAGATAATCCTTTATTTCAACAGCACTTACAGCCGATTATGTTAGCGACTTTGCAAGAAGCGGTTGACACTTATCAGCAATTGGAGCGGTGGAGTTTAGCCGAAGAGGGTTTAATTAAGGTTGCTGATTTAATTATTGCTGAAAAACAACAGTTAACAACAATTTTAGATTGTTTACAACAAAGTCAGCTAGATGATTTTTATGATCAGTTGCAAGCTTTAACTTTTGAACGCTACCCAAGTATTCGTAAGGAAGAAATAAAAGAAGCTGCACAATTGATTAAAAAACAGCGAGATGCTGTAAAAAAAGCTTTACAGGATTTACAAAAAAATTACTTTCCCTATTCACCAAATGAAATGCAGGAACAGTTGGCGGCGGCTTATCCGTTAGTTAAAGAGATGGCTCAAGTGGGGCAGGCCTTTATGACCCGTTACTATCAGAAAAAACAAGAAAAAGGCGTATTAGATTTTAATGATTTAGAGCATTTCACTTTGCAAATTTTATTAGCTAAAAATGATGAAAATAAACAAGAAGCCGCTGATTTCTACCGCAATAAATTTGCGGAAGTTTTAGTAGATGAATATCAAGACGTCAATCGTTTGCAAGAAGCTATCTTATTTTGGCTAAGAAATCCTAATCCTGAGCAGGGAAATATGTTTATGGTGGGAGATGTTAAGCAATCAATCTATTCTTTCCGTTTAGCTGATCCGACTTTATTTATTGAAAAGTATAATCAATTTGGTAAAGAAGAGGGCGGCCGGCGAATTGTTTTAGCTGAAAATTTCCGCTCTCGCAAAGAAGTTTTGGATTTCACTAATTTGATTTTTGAGCAGTTGATGGATGAATCGGTGGGGCAAATCTCTTATGATGAAGCCGCTAAATTGATTGCTGGTTTCCCTAATTTCCCTGAAAGCCAAGCTTTTGACACCGAAATTTTATTGTATGAAAAAGAAACGGAAGCCGAAGAAGATTCCTTAGACGAAGTTTTTGTAGAAGATAAAACTGACGGGGAATTATTAATGACCGGGTTAAAAATCCGTGAATTAGTAGATAATAACTTTCAAATTTATGATAAAAAGTTAAAAGAAAATCGCTCAGTGGAATATCGCGACATTGTTTTATTAACGCCAACCAAGAAAAATAATTTAGCTATTTTAGAGACTTTTAAACAATTAGGGATTCCTTTAGAGGTAAATGATACGCAGAATTATTTTCAAGCTACTGAAATTCGCACCATGATTGCTTTATTGCAAATTATTGATAATCCTTATCAAGACATTCCTTTAGCGGCTGTTTTACGTTCAGCGATTGTTGGTTTAGATGAAAGAGAACTAGCGGAAATTCGCTTAACTAAGCGCCAAGGCAGCTTTTATGAAGCTTTACTAGCTTTTGACAGCCAAGAAGAAAGTCATTTAGTGAAGAAACTTGAATTGTTTAAACAGCGTTTAGCTAGTTGGCGGGAAGCTGCCAGACGGGTTAGCATCGCAGAGTTATTGTGGCAAATTTACGATGAAACAGCTTATTTGGAATATGTTTTAGGTTTAGCGGCTGGTAAACAACGTTACGCCAACTTATTAGCTTTAGTGCAACGGGCGGAAGCTTACGAAAAAAGCAGTTTCCGGGGGTTATATCAATTTATTCGCTTTATTGAAAAAATGCAGGAAAAAGATAAGGACTTAGCCGAACCTTTAGCTGCCAGTCAAGAAAATGCTGTGCGGGTAATGACGATTCATGCCAGTAAGGGTTTAGAGTTTCCGATTGTATTTGTTTTAGATATGACGAAACGCTTTAATTTGCAAGATACCAAAACCCGCTATATTTTTGAAGAACGAGCTGGTGTAGGCTTACGCTACTTAGACCCAGAAACCCGTGTTTTAAAAGATACTTTACCTTATTTAGCGATTAAGCAAGTTCGCTTGAAAAAATTGCTTTCAGAAGAAATGCGTAAACTCTATGTGGCTTTAACACGCGCCGAACAAAAACTATTTTTAGTTGGTTCTTATAAAGACCAAGAGGCAACTTTTAAAAGTTGGGGTGCAGTCGCTGACGAAGAACAATTGGTTTTACCAGCAACTTTACGCTTGAAAAGCCAAAGTAGCTTAATGGATTGGATTGGTATGTCATTAGTGCGCCACCCTGATATTCAAGAATATTGGCAAGAAGGGGATATTTTAGCTTATTTGAAAAAGCATCCCGCTCATTTTCAAATTCACTGGTTGAATGAAATGACTTTAGCTGAAGCTGTCACCAAAGTTCAACAGACAACGGAAACTTTAATGGCGGCGCCAGATAGTCAATTAAGTAGTGATTGGCAAGTGCAAGCCATGGAATTGTTAAACTTCAATTATCCTTATTCTGAAGCAACGAAAACTACTAGTTATCAATCAGTGTCAGAAATCAAAAGATTATTTGAAGATCCTGATAATGAACAAACGAATAAATTAGTTTGGGAGAGTCAAGAACAAAAAGCCCTTAGCCAATTCCGTTATACGCAAGAAGAATTAGCGAAGCCGAAATTTTTAGCGACAACGACTCAGCCAAGTGGTGCTGTTGTGGGGAGTGCCACTCACAGCCTTTTACAATTATTGCCGCTGGAAAAAACACCAACCAAAGCATTAATTGAAGAAATTCTGGCACAGTTGGTAGTCAGCAAACAAATTGATTCAAATGTTGCTCAAATGATTAAAATTGATAATATTTTACAATTCTTTGAAACAGATTTAGGTCAGTTTATTATCGCACATCAGCAACTGTTAAAACGTGAGCAACCTTTTGCGATGCTGTTGCCAGCTAATCAGATTTTTGAAGGTTATCCAGTAGCTAGCGATGATTTGTTAATTCACGGGATTATTGATGGTTATGTAAAATTAGAAGATCAGTTAGTTTTATATGATTATAAAACCGATTATTTGGCAGACCCACAAGATCCGTCGGCCATAAAAGCGGTGATTAAAGAGCATATTGGTCAGTTACGTTTATATGCCCAAGCTTTAACTCAAGCTGAAAAATTACCAGTTGGCAAAGTTTTCTTAGTTTTATTAAATTATCAACTTGTTTTAGACGTTACTGCCGAGGTTTTGGAAAAATAACTGAAGTAGTTGCTTTTCTGCTTTTTTTCTAGTAAACTGATGTCAATTGAATAAAATAAAAAATGTTGATAGAAAAGAGTAATTTAGTCTATGCTGAAAAGGGAGTACCTGTCGTTGACTGGAAGCAGGTTCAGAGATAACTAAATGAAGTTCACTTCTGGAGTTTGTTTATTCTACGGAATAAGCCGGCAATGTCGTTAAAACAATTAAGTGCACAAATTTTTTTTGTGAATTAGGATGGTAACACGAGCCCTCGTTCCTTTATAGGAGATGAGGGCTCGTTTTTTGTTTTTAACTAGTTGTTAAACAGAAACAATATTCAAATGAAAATCAACAAGGGGGAAAAATCATGTCATTACAGGCAAAATTAGAAGGGTTGCGCAACGAAACCTTAACTAAAATCGAAGCAACAAGCGATTTGAAAACATTAAATGAAATTCGCGTTGAAACATTAGGGAAAAAAGGCCCGATTACAGAAGTATTAAGAGGCATGAAAGATTTATCGCCAGAAGAACGTCCAGTTGTGGGGAGTTTCGCTAATGAAATTCGTGATGAATTAGCAGCTGCCATTGAAAAGCAAAAAGCGGCATTAGAAATTGCTGCCATGAATAAAGCTTTGTTAGAAGAAACTATTGATGTTACTTTACCAGGGCAAACAGTTCAACAAGGAACGCGCCATATTTTAACGCAAACGATGGAAGAAATCGAAGATATTTTTGTTGGCATGGGCTATCAAATTGTTGAAGGCTATGAAGTAGAAGCTGATCACTACAATTTTGAACGGATGAATTTACCAAAAGATCATCCAGCGCGAGATATGCAAGATACTTTTTATATTTCTGATGAAATTTTAATTCGGACTCACACTTCACCTGTTCAAGCCCGCACAATGGAAAAACATGATTTTTCAAAAGGGGCTTTACGGATGATTTCTCCAGGGAAAGTTTTCCGTAGGGATACTGATGATGCTACTCACAGTCATCAATTCCACCAAATTGAAGGTTTAGTGGTTGATAAAAATATTACCATGGGCGATTTAAAAGGTACCCTTGAAGTTCTTATGAAAAAAATGTTCGGTGAGGACCGTAAAATTCGCTTACGCCCAAGTTATTTTCCTTTTACTGAACCATCAGTGGAAGTTGATGTGAGCTGCTTTAAATGTGGCGGTGAAGGCTGTAACGTTTGTAAACAGACGGGGTGGATTGAAATTTTAGGAGCTGGCGTTGTCCATCCTGAAGTTTTAAGAATGTCAGGCATTGATCCTGAAGTTTACTCTGGTTTTGCTTTCGGCTTAGGACCAGATCGCGTGGCGATGCTACGTTATGGTGTTAATGATATTCGTAGCTTCTATCAAAATGATTTACGTTTCTTAGAACAATTCAAGGGGGAGTAAGCAAATGTTAGTTTCTTATAAATGGTTAAGTGAATATTTAGATTTAAGTCAAATTCCTGCAAAAACTTTGGGAGACCAAATGTCTTTAACAGGGATTGAAGTTGAAGGTGTTGAATCACCAGCAGAAGGTTTGAAGAAAATTGTTGTCGGTGAAGTCAAAGAATGCGTGCCACATCCAGATTCTGACCATCTTTCAATCTGTCAAGTAGATATTGGTGAAGAAGAGCTATCTCAAATCGTTTGTGGTGCACCAAATGTGAAAGTTGGCATCAAAGTTATCGTAGCTTTACCAAATTCACGGATTGCCGGCAATGTTAAAATTAAAAAAGGCAAAATGCGTGGGCAAGTCTCTAACGGCATGATTTGTTCTTTACAAGAGTTAGGCTATGCTGATAGCGTAATCCCTAAAGAATATGCGGATGGCATTTATTACTTACCAGCGGAAGCTGTTGCTGGCGAAGAAGTTTTCTCTTATTTAGATATGGATGATGAAATTATTGACTTATCAATTACCCCCAACCGAGCAGATGCTTTAAGTATGCGGGGAGTGGCTTACGAAGTAGGGGCGATTTATCGTCAAAAACCAGCTTTTAAAGATGCTGTTTTAACAGAAAGCGAACAACCAGCTAGCGATAAAATTAAAGTTAGTGTGGATGATGCCAACGATGCACCGGCTTATCAAATTCGCATTATTGAAAATGTAAAAATTGCGCCAAGTCCACAATGGTTGCAAAATCGGTTAATGAACGAAGGCATTCGTCCAATTAATAATGTAGTGGATATTACTAACTATATCTTGTTATTATTTGGTCAACCTCTACATGCTTTTGATTACGATAAAATCGGTAGCCAAGAAATTTTAGTTCGTCGTGGTTTAGAGAAAGAAATTATCGTAACTCTGGATGGCGAAGAACGCCAATTAACGCCAGAAAATATTGTCATCACTAACGGTCAAGCACCAGTAGCGATTGCTGGCGTGATGGGTGGTTTAGATTCTGAAATTACGGCTGAAACAACAACGATTGCTTTAGAATCAGCGATGTTTAATAGCGTTTCTATTCGTCGCACCTCTAAACAGTTTAATTTACGTAGTGAAGCCTCTAGTCGTTTTGAAAAAGGTATTAACGTAGCAACAATCGCTGAAGCTGGCGATGTAGCAGCTGCCATGATTGCTGAATTAGCAGGGGGAACTGTTTTGCAAGGCGCTGTTGAAGCTACCGTAATTGAAGCCAAAGATGCGGTTGTTGATACCACACTAGCTCATATCAATCGGGCATTAGGTACGGATTTAACAGAAGCACAAGTCAATGAAATCTTTGAAGCATTAGGCTTTACTTATCAAGTAAATGCTGGCACTTACTCAGTAACGATTCCACCAAGACGTTGGGATATCAAGATTGAAGCGGATATTGTGGAAGAAGTAGCGCGAATTTATGGCTATGACAATTTACCATCAACTTTACCAAGTGGTGAAACAGTTGCCGGAATTTTAACTAAGGAACAAAGTTTACGCCGCAAAGTCCGCAATGTTTTAGAAGGTAGTGGTTTAAGTGAAGCAATTAGTTATGCCTTAACGACTGAAGAAAAATCAACACAGTTTTCAATGCGAGAAAGTAAATTAACCCGCTTAGATTGGCCAATGACTGAAGAAAGAGCGGTCTTACGTCAAAACTTAATTAGTGGCTTGCTAGACGATGTGGCACATAATATCGCTCGTAAAAATAGCAACGTAGCTTTATACGAAATTGGCAAAGTCTTTTACCAAGATAATGACCCATTAAAAGACTTACCAACTGAAATTAATCACTTAGCTTTAGCGATGACAGGTGAAAAAATCAGTAAAACTTGGGCGGAAACCGGTGAAAAAGTTTCTTTCTACACGTTAAAAGGTGTTTTAGAAAACTTATTTGAAATGTTAGCAATGACAGCTGGTATCACTTATGAAAGTTGCCAAGATTTAGCAGAAATGCACCCAGGCCGAACAGCAAAAATTTATTATCAAGCTGAATTCATAGGGTTTATCGGTCAAGTTCATCCAAGTACCGCAAAAGCTTACGATATCCCTGAAACTTATGTAGCAGAATTGGATTTACAAAAAGTTTTAACTATGGAAAAAACAGCTTTTGTCTTTAAAGCAGTGACTAAATATCCGTCTGTCAGTCGTGATATTGCCATATTAATTGATGAAACGGTAGCTAATACAACAATTACTGCCCAAATAAAAGAGGTAGCCGGTCGTTTCCTAAGCAATGTTCATCTATTTGATGTGTATCAAGGGGCGAATATTGAAGCCAATAAAAAATCAATGGCATACAGCTTAACTTTTGTTAATTCAGAAGCAACTTTAACTGATGAAGAAGTGACAGGCAGTATGAATAAAATTGAAAAAGCCTTAGTTGAAAAACTTGGTGCTGTAATTCGTTAAAAAGGTAAAAAGGTAGGAAATCCACAGATTTCCTACCTTTTTTGCTAATTATAATTCTTCGAAATAAGCAAATTTACTTCTCGTCCACAACCACAGAGGTGTATGGATATCAATCGCTTCGTATTGACTTTCAGAAAAAATTTCTTGCCAGCATTCAGCTACAATTTGTTGAACCTGGCTGCTATTGTATTCTTCTTCAGTAATGATTGCCAATTTTAAACTGGCTTGAATGACATTGGTATCGGGAGCGACTGAGATATTTTCTCTGTCTACTAATTTTAAATCTGTGTACTGAGTCATGACATAGAGCCAATAGTTCATAATTTTATTACCTGAAAGATAAGGAAAATCCTTTTTATGAGCTAACATATAGGTTTTTATTTCTGTCACCGAATAATTAGTTCGTTTAAATAATTCCCGAACATCACCATTAAAATCTTTTGTAAAAGTCTGACAAAGTCTTTGCCAAATTGCTGTTTGCTTATTCATTTGTAAAGCAACTTTATGCTTAACGAGTTTTTCTCTCAGTTTTTCCTCGGTCATAGCAATGACTTTTTGTGGGTCAAAAACATCCGCAACTAAAGAATCACTGGCTGTTTCGTAAGCAGATTCCCATAGTTTATAAGCATTTCTTTGATAATTTAGTGCCATAGGTAAAGTAAAATACAAATAGTTTTCTTTGCTACCGAGTGAATAGCCTGGATTTTTATCTTCTGGCATAATTTCGCCACCTAATTTACCCGTTTGATGAAGTTCTATTAATTTAATCGCTTTATTTAAAAAAATTTCTCTGTCTTGTGTTTTCAACATTAGCTCCTTCAGAAATTTAATATAGTATTATAATACCTTACTATGGATTAAAATGAACTAGTAAGATGAACTAAAGTTCACTTCGCTTTTGCTAAAAATTTTGTTAGTATAGTTTTATAACTAAAGAATAGGGGAGCTTATTAAAATGTATTATCCAATTCAAATACCCTATATTTTAAATCAGGAATTTGCTAAAGGCATCAATTACCGGGAGCTGCCTTTACCAGAGTTTGAAGGTCTGGCAATTTGTCTGTGGGAAATGCTTCCAAGCGAGAAAACTAGTAAATCGATGAAAAATATTATTATTGCCGATGCTTGTATTGATATTATTGTCGATTTTGAAAAAGAGCAAATCGGTTTTTCGGGTATGAGCCAAACTGACTTTGATTTCAAAGTTGTTGATTCAGGAAAGTCTTTTGGTATCCGCCTATTGCCAGGAGTTTTCCATCAATTGACAGGTTTGTCAGCCATGGTTGCAATGGATAATTTTTTAGAATTTAGTGCTGTTTTTTTAGAGTTTGACCAAACTGCTTTATTTAAATTGGATTTTCCTGTAGCACAACAAGTCCTGAGAAAATTTATCAAGGAGCAGTTGCAAGCAAGAGAAAGCGATAAATTTGTAGCTTTTTTTAATGAACTTTGGATAAATCCGCCAGTAAATACTGCTGAGTTATATCAAAGAAGTCAATTTAGTCCGCGGCAGTGTCAGCGTTTATTCAAAAAATCTTTTGGTCTAACCCCTAAAATGCTACTTAGTATTATTCGTTTTCAAAAGTGCTTGATCGCTTTAACGAAAAGTAAGCAAACCCCCGCCGAAATTTTGAAAATCACTAATTTTTATGATCAAGCTCATTTTATCAATGATTTCAAAAGAAATATCGGCATTACGCCACAACAATTACTAAGTATCTACCAAACTACTCAATAAATGACGATTTTTTCCAATACAAATGAGTGGTGGTAACTTAAACTGAAATCATTCACAATAAATGTTATTACTAGACAAGGAGAATGATAAGATGTTTAAAAGTATGACGACAAATTTAATGGTGGTAGATGTCGAAAAATCAGCAAATTTCTATCAAGAAATTTTAGGTTTTAGCATAGTAGATTCAGTACCAGCCAAAACAGTTGGTTTACAATTTGCGATTCTCGCTAAAGATAATCTGTTATTAATGATAGAGGAACAACAAGTTTTTATTGAAGAATATCCTGTTTTACAAACAGAAAAAATTCACCCATCCATTAGTTTATTTATCGAAGTGGATGGATTCAACGATTTTTATCAAAAAGTCAAAGCTAGCTATCCAATTAACACTGAATTACATCAAACTTTTTATGGGACGAATGAATTTGCGATTGTTGATCCAGATGGCTATGTTTTAACTTTTAAAGAAGTGGTTGAGGAATAGTTGGTCTAAGAAGATTTTAAATTTTTGTTGACAATTGCTTTTTTTGCTCCTATAATCTAATTAAATTAAAAACGTTTTCTAACTGGATTAGTTACTGTTCGGCAGGCAAGACCAGAATAACATGGAAGAAAAGGATTCTTTTTCTTGCGTTATTCTGGTCTTTTAGATTTTAAAAAAGGAGGTGAGTAAGTGCTTATCGAAAAACGAATTAATAATAATGTCGTTTTAGCCAAAGAAAACGGAGTTCAAGCTATATTGATGGGCAAGGGGATTGGTTTTCAAAAATATCCAGGTGATGCAATTATTCCAGAACAAATTGAAAAAAGATTTTATTCAGAAGGTAGTTTGACAGTTGAACAGATGGCTTCTTTAGTTACCAATGCAACTGCTGCTGATTTAGAAGTAGTTGATGAAATTGTAAATTATGGTCAGGAGCAAATTCAAAGCCCGTTAAACCCTAATATTTATTTCACTATCTTGGATCATATGCTATTTTCCATTAAACGCCAACAGAAAAACATGGAAATCGCTAATCCTTTAGAGTGGGAAATCAAAAAATTCTATCCATTAGAATATAAAATAGGTTTAAAAGCCGTTGATTTAATTCATGATAAATTAGTCGTTCCGATTTCAAAAAATGAAGCTGCTTTTATTGCCTTACATTTTGTAAATGGACAGCTGGAATCTACCATGAGCTATGATGCTCTGGAGTTAGCTGAAATGACTAACACGATTTTGCGACTGGTTAAGTATCATTTAAATTGTGATTTCGATGAAGAGTCATGGTATTTCAATCGTTTTTTAACCCATGTTCGTTATTACTTAATGCGTCAAAAATCGGCAGATAATCCTGTTGCTGATGATCAAAGTGAACTAGTGGCAATGATTTTTGAACGCTTTCCGAAAGAAAAGCGTTGTGTGGATGCGATTGATGAGTATTTATTTAATGAAAAAGGTTGGCAAACCAAAGATATAGAAAAAATGTATCTAATTTTGCATATTCGCAATTTAGTTGAAAAAAAAAGAGAATAATAGAGATAACTAAAAATGGATTCGTTACAGTTAGGCTGGCAAGACCTATATAGTTAGAGCAAACCTTGAAATATCAAAGGGAAACTCTAACTATATGGGTCTTTTATTATATTATATTGGAGGAACTAAAAAAATGAACAATAAAGAGTTAGCAGAAAAAATCATCGAATTAGTTGGTGGATTAGAAAATATTAATTCAGTAACGCACTGTATTACTAGGTTACGTTTTATGTTAAAAAATGATAAACTAGCCAAAACTAAAGAAATTGAAGCGTTAGATGTTTTAGGTGTTCAAATTCAAGGGGGCCAATATCAAGTAATTATCGGTAATAATGTTGGTAAAGTTTATCGGGAAGTTTTAAAACTATATCCGCAATTAGAAACCGGTACAGCTTCAGAAACAACAAGCGGCGAAAAAAAATCTGTTTTTTCTCAAATTTCTGGTACGTTATCAAGTATTTTAGTTGCTGCATTGCCACCGATTGTTGGCGGCGGGATGTTAAAAGGGATCACTTTCTTCTTTACTAATTATAATTTAATTGATACTGAAGGTGATTTAGTTAAGTTGCTAACGATTGCCGGCGATTGTATGTTTTACTTTTTCCCATTCCTATTAGCAGTTAGTGCGGCTAAAAAGTTTAAAACTAATGAATATATGGCGATTGCTTTAGCTGGCGTTTTGATGTATCCAACCATGGTTAGCGGTGCCGCAGAAGGGTTAGCGCCAATGAAATTATTTGGCTTTATTTCATTACCATATATTAACTATAGTTCATCTGTAATTCCGATTATTTTAACCGTTTGGCTGTTGAAATATGTATATGGTTTTTTACAAGATCGTATGCCAGATATGTTAACTACCATTTTTACACCGCTGTTAACATTAATTGTTATGTTGCCTATTGAACTTGCTGTGTTAGCCCCATTAGGTTATTACGGCGGTAATTATTTAGCAATGGGTATTGAATGGATGATTAATAGCGTTCCTTGGTTAGCAGGTTTCTTTATTGGTGCAACACGACCATTGTTAGTTATTGTAGGGATGCATCATGCTATTCGTCCAATTCAATATCAACAAATTGCTACTTTTGGTTATACAACAATTACACCTGGTAATTTTTTAAGCACAATGGCTCAAGCTACTGCTACTTTGGCTACTTGGGTATTATTGAAAGATAAGAAGCAAAAACAAATTGCTGCTTCTTCAACATTCTCAGCCTTTTTAGGGATCACTGAGCCTTCATTATATGGTGTTTTAACCAAATACAAAGCAGCGATGGTTGGTGCGTTGCTAGGTGGTGGTTTTGGTGGGATGATTGCAACGATGATGGGAGCCAAAGCTTACGCTTCAGCAATGCCAAGTATTTTAACGATTCCTGTTTTCATGGGTGGCGGTGCGATGAGTATTATTGTTGGCTTAGCTGTAACCGTTGTTGTAAGTTTTAGTGTTACTTATATTTTAGGAAAAACAATTTTCAAAAATGATGTTGTTCAAATCACCGAAGGAAAAGAAGCTAGTAAAATTCCAGCAGAAGAAATATTTAGTCCAGCTACAGGAACAGTAGTCCCTTTATCAGAAGTGGCCGATCAAACCTTTGCGAAAAAGCTGTTAGGTGAAGGCATCGCAATTGCAGCAACTAACGGTGAAATACTTGCCCCTGTTAACGGAAAAATTACAGCGTTATTTGAAACAAAACACGCAATTGGGATGACAGCTGAAAATGGTATGGAAATTTTAATTCATATTGGGATTGATACAGTTAAATTGAATGGTGAGTTCTTTGAAGCTTTTTGTAAAGTTGGTGAAGATGTTAAGAAAGGTGAACTTTTAGTCAAGTTTGATTTAGATGGGATTAAAAATGCTGGTTATGATACAACAGTAATGTTAGTTGTAACTAATTCAGTTGACTACTTATCTGTTTTACCAGAATTTGAGAGCGGCCAGATTTTTTCTGGTGAAAAATTATTAACATTAATTAAATAAAGGAGTAAAGATAAATGCAAAAATTACAAACAGGTTTTCCAGAAAATTTTTTATGGGGTGGGGCGATTGCTGCTTGCCAAGCAGAAGGTGCTTATGATGAAGCGGGTCGCGGCTTAACCGTTGCTGATTTAGCAACTAAATATGATAAAACTGTTTCGCGTTCAGAGCGAAAATTTATGGATTCAAAAAAAGTACAAGCCGCCATTGCTGACGAAAATTGGCGAAAATATCCTAAGCGTTATGGGATTGATTTTTATCATCGCTATCAAGAAGATATTAAACTATGTGCTGAGATGGGTTTTAAGGTTTTTCGTTTATCAATTGCGTGGAGTCGACTTTTTCCTAAAGGCTACGAAGAAGAAGTAAATCCTGATGGGCTAGCCTTTTATAATAAAGTATTAGATGAAATCATTAAATATAATATGGAACCCCTTGTGACGATTAGTCATTTTGATTTACCAGTGGCTTTAGTAACAGAATACGGTGGTTGGAAAAATCGCGAACTAATCAAATTTTATGAAAATTATGCCGTAACTCTTTTTGAAAATTACGGCGACCGGGTAAAATATTGGGTAGCTTTCAATGAAATTAATGGTGCCCGCTTCAATGTTTTCTATTCAACTGGCGTGACAGCCGATTCTTCCGATAATTATTTACAAGATTGCTATCAGGCAGCACATCATCAATTTTTAGCATCTGCCATAGTAACCAAGCGATTACATGAAATTTCTCCAGGAGCGATGATGGGATGTATGGTGGCTAAATTTACAACTTATCCAGCTAGTTGTCGACCTGAAGATTGTATTGAAGCACAAAAGAATGAACAAATGGATAACTATTATTTTACAGATACGTTAATTAATGGTAAATATCCGCCATATGCTGCTAGATTCTGGGCAGAAAACAATATTGAATTAACGGTATTACCTGAAGATGAAGAATTATTAGCAAAATATCCAGCTGATTATCTAGCATTTAGTTATTATATGTCATCTATCTCTAGTGCGAATAAAGATGGCTTAGAAATGACTGACGGAAATTTAAAAAAAGGATTGAAAAATCCATATTTAGCAGCATCAGATTGGGGTTGGCAAATTGATCCAATCGGCTTACGTTATACTTTAAATGATATGTATAATCGCTACCACATTCCTTTGTTTATTGTAGAAAATGGTATTGGGGCAGAAGATCAATTAGTAGATGGCAAAATCGAAGATACTTATCGCATAGATTATTTATCTCAACATATTGCGCAAATGAAAGAAGCAATTGCTGATGGGGTAGATTTGATTGGCTATACAACATGGTCTTCCCTTGATATTATCTCTTCTGGAACGTCTGAAATGGCAAAACGTTATGGTTTCATTTATGTTGATTTAGACGATAAAGGTGAAGGAACATTAAAAAGATATAAGAAAAAATCCTATGATTGGTATAAACAAGTGATTGCAAGCAACGGAGAAGTGTTGTAAGTCATACAACAGTATCATTTTAGGAATCAAGTAGCATAACGCTATTTGGTTCCTTTTTTAGTATATACTTTATGAAGAAAATAATACTTTAATTAATATATCTTATGTTTATATAATAACTAGCCATCTTAAAGTTCAGTTTTTGTAATACAATAGGGTATACTTTGTAACACAAAAGTCGGGATGAAAACGTATTCCAAAAATATATAACAGCTTTTATAATACTTATAAGGGGGGAACGAAATGAACGAACGCGGTATAAAGATTTTAAATCTGCTCATACGCCGGCCTGAGTATCGAATGACAGATCTTGAAGACGTGCTTCATTTGACGAAACGCCAAATTAATTATTCAATAGCTCAAATTAATGAAACTTTGGAAAAAAAACAATTGCCTAAAATTGAAAGGAACAAACTTGGAGATTTTTTTATTCCTGTAGAGGTGATTCAAGCTAGAGCGATGGGACGAGATATAAATTCTGAGCAACCTGATTTCCTTACTGATATTGAGCGGAGAGAATTGATTCTACTTTATTTAATGATTAATGAAGAAAATATATCTTTGTTTCATATCATTGATTTACTAAATGTTAGCAAAAATACTGCATTAATGGATATAAAAAATGCAAATAAATACGTCAAGCGTTACTTATTGAAGATATCCTATACAAGAAGATCAGGTTATTACTTAGAAGGGGAAGAACTGCAAATCAGAATGTTGTTAAACGATTTAGTTCAAAAAAAGCTTAAACTATCGCAATCGACTGATTTATTAATCCCTTATTTATCAATTGGTAAAGATGAAATTATTCATTTGATTCGTTCTGTAGAGAAGCGCTTAAAAATAAATTATGCAGATGAATCTTTTGATTTTATTGTAGAAGTGCTTTCTTATTTAATTAGTAGAATTCAAAACAATCGAGTACAAGAAACTAATTTCTTTAAAAATCATGTTCAGGATACATTGGAATTTAGAGTTATCAAAAGTCTATTACCAAACCAATGGTGTTTTAGTCAAGATGATATTGAATGGACTACTTTACTTTTTCTTTCTTCTAATACCTACCAAAATTATTTAGAAGAAAAGACTTCAGATAAAAAGCTACGTAGTTTTATTCACGAAATGATCAATCAATTTCAAATTCAAACTTTTATTGAAATTGAAGATCGCATTAAATTTGAAAAAAGATTATTTGATCACCTACGTCCTGCTTGTTTTCGAATTAGGTATGGTTTGAAATTAGGTAATATGGGCTTGCAAGATATTGTGTATGATAATAATCACGTTATTTTAGTTAATTTAATGAAAGAAATCATTTTACCATTGGAAGAATACTTGGGTAAATCATTTCCTATAAACGAGTTGGAATTACTTTCTTTCTATTTCGGACATCAACTAAGTCAAGGAAATTTACCACCAGCTCCTAAAAAAAGGGCAGTAATCGTTTGTACAAATGGATTGATTGTCTCAAAAATGATGATGGAATCTCTTAAAACACTTTTTCCAGAATTACATTTTTTAGCGGCAATTTCAGTTAGAGAATTCGAAGTTTTTTCATCAGATTATGATTTGGTATTTACGACAGTTCCGTTAGATACATTCTTACCTCAATATATTATTGACCCCCTTATGAATTATCAAGAACAAGTAAGCTTACGCTATAGAGTATTAAAAGAAACAGGTATTGCTGAGTTAGATCAATTAATTAATGATCTATTTCAATTGATTGCAAAAAATGCAACAATTCATGAGCCAGAACAGTTGAAAAATAATTTAGAAAGATTTTTTGTAACTAATAAAGAAGATGGACCAATTTCAGAATTACAAATTCTTCCTAAACTATCTAGTTATATCAAAAAAGAGTATATACAGTTTATTGAAGAGCCATTGGAATGGAAAGAGGCTTTAAGATTGGCTTGCCAACCTCTATTAGTAGAGGGAGCTATTACTGAAGCATATATTGATGAGCTAATAGCTCAAACCAATGACGAAAATAATTATAGCTTTTTAGGGACTGAAATGGCAATTCCCCATGCAGTTCCAGAAGCGGGGGTTTATAGTGAAGGAATTGGTTTATTAATTAGTAAATATCCAATTGAATATCCTTTTGGTAAAAGAATTCATATTGTTGCACCAATAGCTATTTTAGATTTAACTAAACATTTAAGAGCAATTAATCAATTAGCAGAATTGGCGAACAACCAACAAAGTGTGCAGGAATTATTAGAATTAAATAATAGTAAGGAAATTCATTTGAAAATTGAAGAATTGAGATGATCGTAATTGAAAAATAGAAATTTTCCGATTTTTACAGTCATAATGCGTCATTATACATTAGAGCAAGCATTGTTAGTGACTGAAGTATTAAGTGAGTTTGAAGGTAAATTTGCAGTAGAAGTAACTTTAAATACTGAAAATGCTTATAAAATCATTTCTCAGCTTCAAAATAGCTTCGGAAAAAAAGTGCAAGTGGGTGCTGGAACTGTTAGAAATCTTGAAGAAGCGCAAAAATCTGTTGAAGCAGGTGCAACTTTTTTACTAGGACCACATACATTTACCGAAGAAATTTTTGATTTTTGTAAAGCTAAAAATATTATAGCTGTTCCTTCTGCAATGACGCCTTCAGAAATCAATAAAATGATAAATTTAGGTGCGGATATTGTAAAAGTATTTCCTGCTAGCGTGGTTGGAGCAACATTTTTTAAAGATGTTCAAGCACCGTTAGGAAAATTGCCATTAATGGCAGTTGGTGGTGTATCTTATGAAAATGCATCTGATTTTCTAAAGCATGATGTAACTTATTTAGGGATGGGATCAGCAATGTTCTCTAAGGATACCTTAGCTCACCTGAATACAAATGAAATAAAAGCAATATGCGAAAAATATTTAAAACTCATTAACTAACAAAACAATTATTGTAAGATGACTCGAATAAACAAATGAAAGGGAATTTTATATGTCAGTAACTGTATTATTAGATGAAAATTTAATTTTAACTAATTTAGAGGTCAAAAATTCTAGTGAAGTTTTGAAAAAAATGGCTGAACAATTAGTAAAAAATGGATATGTTAAGCCTGAGTATGTTCAGGCTATTCAAGAAAGAGAACAGGAATATCCGACGGGGTTACCATCTTCTACTCCAGCAATTGCTATTCCCCATGCTAACTTTGAATTAGTTAATCAAACAACACTAGCAATTGCAACATTAAAACAACCTGTCGATTTTCGAAATATGGAAAATACTGCAGAATTAATTCCAGTTCAAATTGTAATAATGATGGCAATCGGGGAACCACATGGACAAATAGAAATGTTACAGAAGATTGTTACAATTATTCAAGATGAAGCATTTCGCAATGAGATGTTGAGAACTACCGATAAAAAAACTTTGTTACAACTTATAAAAACTAAAATTTGAGGAGAGAATAAATATGAAACGAATTTTAATTGCATGTGGTAATGGTATTGCGACTTCTACAGTTGTTGCTACAAAAGTTAGAAACTATTTAGCTGAACAAGGAATTCAAGTAGAAACTACACAAACAAAACTGATGGAAGTTTCTGGAAAAGTTTCTGGTTATGATTTGTTAGTTACTACTGGTCAGTTTGATGGGCAAACTGGTGATGTGCCGATTGTCAAGGGAATGTCAATTTTAACAGGAAATGGTGCAGAAGATACGATGAAAGAAATTTTAGATATTATTAAAGATTAGGGGAGACAATAATGAATATTGTAATGGATGTTTTTAACTTCTTTATCGGAGCCGGAGCTACAGTTATGCTTCCGGTAATTATTACCATTATAGGACTGATTTTTGGCTTAAAAATTACAAAAGCTTTCAAATCAGGTTTAACTTTAGGTATTGGATTCGCGGGAATTAAGTTAATTTTAGATTTTATGACAACAAATGTTGGTCCTGCTGCAAAATCGATGGTAGAAAGGACAGGTGTTCAATTAGATGCGTTAGATGTCGGTTGGGGTTCAATAGCTGCTGTAACATGGGCATCACCAATCATTGCATTGTTAATTTTTGCAATCTTAATTGTTAATATCATCTTGCTGATTTTGAAAAAAACACATACTTTAGATGTGGATATTTGGAATTATCACCATATGGCAATTGTTGGTGTGATGGTTTATTTTGTAACAAAAAATATTGCACTTGGAATTGGCTCTTCAATTGCAATGGCTATTATCACTTTTAAAATGTCTGATTGGTCACAGCCATTAGTTGAAGATTTTTTTGGTATCCCTGGGGTTTCTTTACCTACAGTTTCAGCACTATCATCGTTAGTGATTGCCTGGCCGATGAATTGGTTACTAGATCGAATTCCGTTTATTAGAAAATCAACTTTCACAATTAAAGATGCTCAAAAATATCTTGGATTCTTTGGGGACTCAATGATTATGGGCTTGGTTATCGGAATTGTAATTGGTGTTTTAGCTGGTTATGATATTACTGCTATTCTGCAATTAGGAGTTAGCATGTCAGCTGTATTAGTGCTCATTCCCAAAATGACTTCTTTATTCATGGAGGGATTAATGCCTATTTCAGATGCCGCTCAAGAATGGTCACAAAAGAAATTTAAAGGTCGAAAACTATTTATTGGCTTAGACGCTGCTGTCATTGTAGGAAATCAAGATGTAATTACTACAGCATTAATTATTATTCCATTAACAATTGCAATGGCGCTTATTTTACCAGGAAACCGTGTTTTACCATTTGCAGATTTAGCTGTTGTACCTTTTAGAGTTGCAATGGTCGTTGCATTAACACGTGGTAATTTGTTAAAAAATATTATGATTGGATTAGTTGTTACTGCTTCATTATTATGGTGTGGTTCGGCAACAGCACCTGTTTTAACTGAAATTGCTAAATCTGTCGGCATAGACTTAGGATCAGGCGCAATGTTAATTTCATCTTTTGCATCAACAGCGATGATTCAAAGTTACTTAGTATTTTTAGCATTTACTTATCAACCAATGATTGGTATTCCCTTATTACTCATTGGATTTTCTGGTGCTTGGTATTTCTTTGAAAAAGTAAAAAATGTTAATCATGCTATGGACTAAAAAAATTAACTATAAGGATGAAAAAAATGAAGATTGAAAAAATTAAAGTTTATAAAATAAAACCGCGTTGGATTTTTATTAAAATTTCGACAGATACTGGCATTGAGGGCTGGGGCGAAATGATTTCTGGAACTAAAACAGATACAGTTGTTACAGGTGCTTACGAAATGGGGAATAGAATTATTGGAAGAAATCCATTTGAAATTGAACGGATTTTTCAAGAATTACATCGGTCATTTTTCAGAGGCGGTCCAATTAATGGAACGATAGTATCTGGAATAGAAATGGCACTTTGGGATATTAAGGGAAAAGCTTTAGGCGTTCCTGTTTATGAATTATTAGGTGGTGCAGCTAGAGACCGCATTAAAGTTTATTCTTGGATTGGTGGTGACCGACCTGCAGATGTTGTTAAAGAAGCACAAGATAGATATGACAGAGGATTTACTGCAGTAAAAATGAATGCTACTGAAGAACTTCACTATATTGATTCTTATGACAAAGTACAAGATGTTGTTGATCGGGTTGCTTCAATTCGTGAACATTTTGGACATAAAATGCAAATAGGTGTTGATTTTCATGGTCGTGTTCATAAACCAATGGCTAAAGTTTTGGCAAAGGCTTTGGAACCTTACCAACCTATGTTCTTGGAAGAGGTTGTTCTTCCAGAAAATGAAGAGAGTTTCAAAGAAGTTGCCCAACATGCTTCAATACCTATTGCTACAGGTGAAAGATTATATACAAGATGGGAATTTAAAAAATTATTTCAACAAGGTGTTGTAGATATTATTCAGCCTGATGTAGCTTTATGTGGTGGAATTTTAGAAACTAGAAAAATTGCTGCTATGGCTGAAGCATATGATGTGGCAGTTGCACCGCATGCACCGTATGGACCGATTGCACTTGCTGCAACTTTACAAGTAGATGTCTGCACACCAAACGTCTTTATTCAAGAACAAAGTCTAGGTATTCACTACAATAAAGGATTCGATCTATTAGATTTTGTCCATAATAAAGAAATTTTTCAATATAAAGATGGTTATGTAGATATTCCAACTAAACCAGGTTTAGGATTGGAGATGAATGAAGAAATGATTGAAGAAATTGCTCAAGAAGGTCTAATTTGGACCAACCCTTCTTGGAAAAATTATGATGGAACTATTGCAGAATGGTAAATATTTAATTTGCGATGAAGAAAACTATCCTAACGAACAGAGAAAAGCTTAGTTGCTACATTTCTCTGTTCGTTTTCATTTATATTTACCAAACTCAAACAACTTAAAAAAATTACTTTTCAAAATTAAGTTAGCCAAATTTCAACCTAAAGTCTTGTTATTTTTTTTGAAAAATGTTATGCTGTAAGAGGATTAAATGGATTGTTACTGTTAGGCAGGCAAAACCAGAATCAGCCATAGCTGCGACTAGCAGAGCAAGGGTGGATTCTAGGTTTTTTTATTTTGTCCTGAGGTCTGACAAGAGGTTTCAATTAAGCAATTTTCGCTTTTCTAGTAAAGAGAGGTTCATTATGATTATTGAAAAAATTTTGAATAACAATGTTGTAATGACAACCAATCCTGCAGGTGAAGAAGTTGTCTGTATGGGCAGGGGACTAGCTTTTCAGAAAAAAATTGGTGAGGAAATTAATCCAGCATTTATTCAAAAAGAGTTTATTTTAAAAGATTCCTCATTTTCAAGCCAATTTCAAGAGTTATTTTCTGATTTACCCCCTGAAGAAGTTGAATTGGTTAAAAAAATTGTTGATTTAGCTGAAGAAAAATTAGAGACCGAATTATCTACTAACATTTATTTAACTTTAACCGACCATATTCACCATGCAATTTTGCGAGCAAAAGAAGGAATTGAGTTAACCAATCCTTTAAAATACGAAACTCGTAAATTTTATCCTAAAGAATATGAAGTCGCTTTACAAGGAATCGCATTGTTAAATGAAAGTTTTGAGATTCAGCTGACTGACAATGAAGCTGGGTTCATCGCTTTTCATATTGTTAATGCGACACAAGCGAATGGTAGTATGGATGTTACGATGAACGCTACTGAGATGGTTGGCGATATTTTAACGATTATTAGTCGCTATTTCGGAATTGTCTTTGATGAAAATTCTTTAGCTTATCAGCGAATGGTAACCCATATTCAGTTTTTTGCACAGCGTTATTTAAAAGATGAAGTTTATAACGAGAAAGATGAATTTCTTTATGAACTGATTCCAGGGAAATACCCGAAAGCTTTTCAAGCAGTACAAAGAATTAATCAATTTTTATTAGGTAAATATGATAAAAGTATTGATGAAGCAGAGCAAACTTATTTAACGATTCATATTCAACGAATCATCGCAAAAGATGAGCAATAATTAAAATCATAGCGGATTGTTACTGTTAGGCAGGCAAAACCCAGATTGAAAATAAGGATTGTCACTCGTAGACAAGCTTTTTTCAGTTTGGGTTTTTTAGTTTTATTTTTTGGCAAGAGAATAAAGTTTTTAAATAAATAGAAACTATTTAAAAACTTTTACTTATGCTGAAAATAGCTTATTGACAGCAAAAAATTTTTTAGAGAAAGAGGAAAACATATGAGTAAGAATCAAGAGATTGCCAAACGGGTCTTAGACCTTGTTGGTGGTGAAGGAAATGTAAATTCAGTTGTTCACTGTGCAACACGTTTACGTTTCAATTTAAAAGATGAAAACATCGCAGAAACAGAAAAATTAAAAGCTAATCCCGATGTTATTCAAGTTGTTCAAAGTGGTGGACAATATCAAGTAGTTATTGGTAGTCATGTTAATGATGTCTATAAAGAATTAACTGCTATCAGTAATTTAGGCGGTTCTAGCAGTAGCGAAGATACAAAACCAAAAGGTAATGTATTAAATCAATTAATTGATATTATTTCTTCTATTTTTACACCATTCTTAGGTGCTATGGCTGGTGCTGGGGTGTTAAAAGGTTTACTAACTTTAGCTTCTACTATGGGCTGGATGGCTCCTGAGTCAGGTGCTTATGTCATCTTTTGGGCTGTAGCAGATGGTTTATTCCATTACTTACCAATTCTTTTAGCATTTACAGCGGCTAAAAAATTCGATACCAATCCATACTATGCTGTTTGTATCGCAATGGCTTTAGTTTATCCAGGCATTAGTGCTTTAGCTGGTACAAATTTAAGCTTCTTTGGTATTCCAATTGTCTTTGGTCAAAGTGGTTATGCTTCATCAGTATTACCAATTCTTTTAGCAACTTTCGTTTTGAAATATGTTGAACGTTTTGCAAAAAAAGTTATTCCAAATGCAATTAAGATTATTTTTGAACCATTATTAATTTTTGTAATTATGATTCCTTTAACATTTATCGTAATTGGTCCTTTAGGCACAATTGTTGGTAATTTGTTAGGTGACGCTTATAACGCAATTTACAATTTAAGTCCAGTGATTGCTGGTGCGGTTATTGGTGGTTTCTGGCAAGTCTTTGTTATGTTCGGTATGCATTGGGGCCTTATTCCAATCATGATGTTGAACTTAGGTGAAAGTGGCGTTGGTTTTGATACAATGCAACCAATGTTATTACCAGCTGTTCTTGCACAAGGTGGCGCAGCTTTAGCTGTCTTCTTAAAATCTAAAAATGTTAACCTTAAAGGTGTGGCATTATCTACAGGTTTAACAACTATTTTTGGGATTACTGAACCAGCTGTATATGGTGTTACTTTACCATTGAAAAAACCATTTATTGCAGCTTGTATTGGTGGGGCTGTTGGTTCTGCTTTTGTAGCTTTCCAAGGTGTTAGAAACTATGTATTTGGTTTAGCTAGCGTATTTAGCTTGCCAGGCTTTATCGAACCAGGTTCATCAGATACTTCAGGTATGATGTATTCAGTGATTAGTATGGTTATTGCAGCTGTGATTGCTTTCATTTTAACTTTAGTTTTAGGTTTTGATGATCCTGTTGAAGCAGCAACTGTTACTGAAGAAACAACTGAAAATGATACTTCTACAGGTCAACGGATTACTTTAGCTAGCCCAGTTACTGGTAATGTTTTACCTCTTTCAGAAGTAAAAGATGAAGTTTTTGCTTCAGGTGCTATGGGTAAAGGTTTAGCGATTCAACCAACTGAAGGTGCGGTTTATGCGCCAGTAAGTGGTGAAATTACAACTATTTTCCCTACAGGTCATGCTATTGGGATTACTTCAACTGACGGTATTGAATTATTAATTCATATCGGTATGGATACTGTTGAATTAGAAGGTGAAGGTTTTGAAGCTTTAGTTAAAACTGGCGACAAAATTAACCAAGGTGATTTATTAGTTAAATTTGACCAAGCTTTAATTACTGAAAAAGGTTATTCAACTGTTACACCAATCGTGGTTACAAATACTGCTTCTTATTTAGATGTTCTTGATTTATCTCAAGATAGCGTGATTCACGGTGAAGATTTCTTAGTTGTTGTAAAATAAATATACAAAATAAGCCAGTTCTATTATAAAATCTGTGAATGCCGATTGAATAATAGCGCTGGCTATTTATTTAGTAAGAAAATTAGCGTAAACTGAAATTATATAACCATTTATGATTTTACTAAGAAGAATGAAGGAGAGTGGACAAGAGATGACGCGATTTCCAAAAGGATTTTTATGGGGCGGCGCAACGGCTGCTAATCAATTAGAAGGTGCTTATCAAGCAGATGGTAAAGGTTTATCCGTTGCCGATGCAATGCCTGGTGGCAAACAACGCATGATGATTTTAGGTAGTCAAGATTTTGATTGGTCAATTGATGAAGAAAAATATACTTATCCAAATCATCAAGGAATTGATCATTACCATCATTTTAAAGAAGATATTCAATTATTTGCAGAAATGGGCTTTAAATGCTATCGCTTTTCAATTGCTTGGAGTCGCATTTTCCCGATGGGGGATGAAGCACAACCTAATGAAGCTGGTTTAGCTTTTTATGATCAAGTGATTGATGAATGTTTGAAATACAACATTGAACCAGTAATTACGATTTCTCATTATGAAATGCCTTTAAATTTGGCAACAACATATGGTGGCTGGAAAAACCGTGAATTAATTGCTTTCTTTGAACGTTTTGCGGAAACAGTTTTAAGTCGCTATTATAAAAAAGTTAAATATTGGATGACCTTTAACGAAATCAATTCAGCTGGTCATTTACCAGTATTAAGTCAAGGGATGATTAAACAAACCGGTGGCGGCGATATGCAAAATGTCTTCCAAGCTTGGCATCATCAATTTGTTGCTAGTAGTAAAGCCACTAAATTTGCTCATGAATTAGATGAAAACTTACAAATTGGTTGTATGATTATCTATGCAACAAGTTATAGTATGGATGCGAATCCAGTTAACCAAATGGCTGTCCTTGAAGAAAATCAAGAGTTCAATTTCTTCTGTGCTGATGTTCAAGTGCGGGGAGCTTACCCAGCTTATACTGACCGCTATCTTGAAAAAAATGGCGTTGACAAAGCTAAATTAGTGATTACGGATGAAGATTTAGCACTAATTAAAGCTCATCCTGTTGACTATATTGGTTATAGTTATTACATGTCGCGAGCAGTAACGATTACTACTGAAGAAGATGTAGTTGCTGGTAATATTCTTGGTGGAACTAAAAATCCATTCCTTAAAGCTAGTGAATGGGGTTGGCAGATTGATCCAGAAGGTTTACGGATTTCTTTAAATGAATTATATGATCGCTACCAAAAACCATTATTTATCGTGGAAAATGGTTTAGGAGCAATTGATAAAGTTGATGAAAACTTCTATGTAGCTGATGATTATCGGATTGACTATTTGCGTCAACATATTGATGCAATGGCAGCTGCCATTCACGACGGCGTTGATTTAATGGGCTATACACCTTGGGGATGTATCGACTTAGTCAGTGCTTCTACGGGTGAAATGAGCAAACGCTACGGCTTTATCTATGTAGATTTAGATGATGAAGGCAAAGGCACTATGAATCGTTATAAGAAAAAATCATTTGACTGGTATAAACAAGTAATTGCCACAAACGGTGAAGATTTAGTTTAAATTCCAAAAAGACTGACTACAATTTGTGAAGTCAGTCTTTTTTTGATTGATATAAACAAAAACACGATAATGTTTGTCTATTTGTAGATAGTTATTACGAAAAATGATATTATGGACTGTAGAAAGTAAAAATCATGAAAGCAGGGGAAATATGGAACAAGAAAAATTAACGACTGAAAAAATTACCACGGGTTATTTAGAAAAAGAAGAACAGTTAGTTTGTCTTTTTTGTGGGGCTGATTTTAACAAAGAAGAGATTTTTGAAATAGATGAACATTTCTTTAATGCTAAGTATGCAATCACAAACCATTTAGCAAAAAAACACGGTGGCGTGTTAAAGGCAATTTTAAATTTATCCTCTGAAATGACAGGTATTTCGGAAACCCAAAAGAATTTAATGTTATTGCTAAGCTTAGATTTAAAAGATCAGGAAATCGCTGAACAACTGGAAATTAGTCCTTCAACCGTGCGCAATCATCGCTTTAAGTTAAAAGAGAAAAAACAGCAAGCGTTACATTTTGTGGCAGCCATGGAGTTGTTGGAAAAAAATAATAAAAAATTGCGGAAAGAGGAGATTGCCATTTATAATTATGATTCTCGCTTTGATATTAATGAGCAAGAACGGGAAAAAGTTTTAGCAAATTTCTTAGATGAAGCCGGTCAAGTTATTACCATTCCTCGCAAAGCGAAAAGTAAAATCATCTTATTAGAATATATTGTCAGCTCTTTTGATAATGAAAAAATATATAGCGAAAAAGAGGTTAATCAGTTAATTCAAAAAGTTTGTGATGATTTCGCTGCTATTCGTCGTTACTTGATTGAATATGGCTTTTTAGGTAGAACCAATGATGGCAGTAAGTATTGGCGCATTTAATTAAGTGCAGTCATTTTTGGAAAATGGGCTGAAAACTTTCTTGACTTTTTACTGAAAAATGATTTAATATGAATATACAACTGAATTGCATAAGATTATGCCACGTATTTTTGCTTGTTTGCCGTTAACCAAAACAACAGAAATAGGTGGCTTTTTTTGCGGTTTTTGATTATTTGGAGGTTTTTATGGAAGTAAAGAAAAATAAAATGGCAACAGGGAAACTGCTGCCTTTAATTATAAGTATGTCATTACCACCGATTTTTTCAATGTTAATTCAATCCTTGTATAATATCGTGGATTCAATGTTTGTTGCTAAAATAAGCAATGAAGCGTTAACGGCTGTTTCTTTAGCTTTTCCGATTCAAAATTTAATTCTAGCATTATCTGTTGGTTTCGGTGCTGGTCTAAATGCTTTTATTGCTCGCAAAATGGGGAATAAGGAACAAGCTGCCGCTGACCAAGCAGCTACAATTGGCGTGATTTTATCAGTCGTCCATTATTTAGTGGTAGTAGTTTTAGGATTATTATTTGGTCAAGCTTTTTTAGGAATTTTTTCAAATAATCAGGAAATTTTAGATTTAAGTAATCAATATGTGGTGATTATCATCATTTTCGCTTTAGGGCAAAGCGTTCAAATTACTATCGAGAAGATTTTTCAAGCTTGCGGACATATGATTGAACCGATGTTTTTTCAATTGATTGGGGCAATCGTCAATGTGATTTTGGACCCGATTTTTATTTTCGGCTGGTTAGGGTTGCCGGCAATGGGGGTTCGTGGGGCAGCAATCGCTACGGTAATTGGGCAAAGTTGTGCCATGTTGGCGGCTTTAATTGCTTTAAAAACTCGCAAATTGCCAGTTACTTTTGATTTTAAAAACATCAAGTGGGATTGGCAGATGATTCGAGAGATTTATATAATTAGTTTGCCTTCATTTTTACTGACTTCCATTAGTTCTGTAATGGTAAGTAGCATCAATATTATCTTAAATGGCTTTTCTGATCTTTCAGTTGCGGTTTTTGGCATTTATTATAAGTTACAATCCTTTGTTTATATGCCGATTAGTGGCTTAGTTCAAGGTACTTTACCGATTATGAGCTTTAACTATGGTGGTAAAAACAAAACGCGTTTATTAGCAACTTTAAAGATTACCTTGATTATTGCTAGCACTTTTAGTGTGATAGGAATGCTCTTATTTTGGTTATTACCTAATCAAATTATCGGAATGTTTAGTTCTGATCCAGAAATTTTAACACTTGGAAAAGAAGTCATTCAAATTATTAGTCTAAGCTTTTTCTTTGGTGGGCTATGTTTTGTTTTTTCTTCTTATTTTCAAGCTACAGCCAGTCCGGTATTTTCATTGATTTTAACTTTACTAAGACAGCTATTTTTCGTTACTTCCTTTGCTTATCTGTTAAGTCGGATATTCGGTTTAACTGGAGTTTGGTGGGCCTTTGTTTTAGCTGAAAGTATCACAGCCTTAATTGCTTTAGTGATGTTTAAGTATGATTATGGCCGTAAAAGGATTTATCATAATAAAAATTAAATATTATCTTTATCCCTGCAATTTGAAATCAATTAGTTGCAGGGGCTTTTTTTACTTGCTCTAAATGTAAGGTTAAAAAACTAATTTCCGAGTTGGAACAATCAAAATTATATTTTTCAGTAATGAAGCGGCGAAGATCTTGAGCAAATTTAAAAGAGTTTGGATATTTTTTCTGCATATGAAAATAAATATCTGGATCACTAGCAATAGCACTTTTATCAATTTGACTAGTAATAATTCGGATAGCTAAAAACTTAATATGATGAGTAAAATTAGGATACTTTTGATAAAAATCTGATTGTTGAAGCCCTGTATACCAAGCGATTTTTCTAGTTAATTTGTAAAGTAAAGAAAAGAGCAACTCAACTTGTTGTGTAGCTAGAACCGGATAGTTTTCACAAATAATGATTTCAGTCAATTGCCGAAGTTGAATGTCCGTTAAATGTAAATCAAGTTCTTTGACCACTTTATTTGTATGATTTTTTTCAGCATTGAAGAAATTTTCAAGAATTTCTTGATAAAAAGATGCTGGTTCTTTTTCAAAAACTGATTCATGTTTTAAACATGTTAAAAATTCCGCAATTTGTTCCACTAAAAAATGATTAGGGGAGATATTTGAATCTGTAACTAATAGGCGAAGAATTTCAAGCAAGTCTTGCTGTTCTTTAAAAGTTAATTGTTGTTGCATTGAATCACAAGTTAGTGGTGTAAAATTATTTGTCATAGGTATTCCTTCTTTCTATTAATCCAGCTACACGAGCTAACTTCTCTCGATAAAGTGAAGAAGAAATTTGTGGTAAACAATGCCACTAGAATTTATTCTTACACTTTACTCGGAAGTTCAACGAGCTCGTTTCGCTTTTTCTATAGTTATAGTCTATAATGTATAGTAACTAGACAGTCAAGCTTTTTAAAATATTTATTTTTAAAGAAGTTTTCAAGAAGGAAGGATTTATATGGATACCAGCAATTATTTAGCAATTGGTGATTTTGCAAAACGTTCAGGGATTAAACGAAAAGCGCTGATTTATTATGACCAAATGGGCTTTTTCAAACCAGAAATCGTGGATGAAAAAGGCTATCGTTATTATCATTATCATCAGCTATATGCTGCCAATAAACTATTATTTTTAAAAGATATAGGTATGTCTTTAAAAGAAATCGAAAAGAATATGTATGGTGTCAGTGATTCAAAAGAGATGATTCAACTGTTGCAGCAACAAAAAGAATTGGTAATCAAGAAACAACAATATTATCAACAAATGCAAGAATTGATAGAAATGCAGCAACAACTTCTTTTAGAATCACAAAATGTCAACTTTTCTGAAATTTTAATTATGCAGCAAACAGCAACGCCGTTATTTTCTTGTAAAGAAGTGATTAATGCTGAATATCCGCGAATGTCTTTGGCGATTAGTGCCTTATACCAAAAAACACTGGCTTATGGTTATGAGTTTCCGTATCCACCAGGAATGATGGTAAATTTACCAGCAGCTAACGGTGAGTTTTGTTTTAAAAATACAACTTATTATACTAAAGTACCTACATCAGATGTTTATCGACCAGCTGGCAAATATTTAGCTTGCTATGTTCAGGGGGATATGGATTACCAAGGGGCTTTTATCGAAATGCAAGCATATGCAGAAGAAAAAGGAATAGAGCTTGTTGGTAATTTGTATATTGATTTCATATTAAATGAATTGGTTTCACAAAATTTTGATAAGTTTATTCTAAAATTACAAATTGCTATTAAAGAATTAATTTTCTACTAAGTATTGACTTAAAAAAGCTGATTAATGGTAAAATTAAAAATGAAAATTGAAGCAAAGTGAGGCATATTTATGGCAATCAAAGAATTACCTAAAGAACAAAATTCGACAGACTTAATTTCCCTATTAGAAAGTCATCAATTAAAAGAAAAAGCTATTTCTGCAACACCAAAAGCTGATTTTTCTTATGGCTTTTTTGATGGCGAACAGTACCTTGGTGGAATTACTGCTAATGTTTTTATGAATACCATGCACGTTCAGTTATTAGCAGTAGCGGAAGAAGTTCGGGGAAAAGCTATCGGTCAGCAGTTATTACATACTGTAGAAGCAGAAGCCACTAAATTGAAATGTACTTACATTACGATTCATACGCAAGATTATCAAGCCCTAACTTTTTATCAAAAATTTGGCTATCAAGTGTTTGGCCAACTACCAGATATGCCTTTTACTGGCACGACGAAATACTATTTATATAAAAGATTGGACAAAGCCGATGCGTAATGAAGAGATGATGTTCAGTTTGATTTTAGAGGTTGCAAAAAAGTTGGATGGGCTAAAAGCAGTGGCTTTAAACGGCTCACGCGCTAATCAAAATGTTCCCAAAGATGCTTTTCAAGATTATGATATCGTGTATTTTATTAAAGATCAGAAGATGGAAAAACTAATTAATCACCAAGAGTGGTTGAAAGCTTTTGGTGAGTTATTGATTCGACAAACACCGGCTACTGGTCAATTGCTCCCTTGCGATATGAATGGGAAATTTACTTTTTTAATGCTATTTGCAGATGGCAATCGCATTGATTTATGCCTTTGTCCACTTTCAAAAATTAATGATTGGGTAAAAGAAGATTCAATTGGCAAAATTCTTTATGATCCACACCAGCTGTTGCCAACCGATTTATTGACAGATGATCAAATTTATTGGTGTAAAGAGCCAACAGAAACTCATTTTCAAGAGTGCTGTAATGAGTTTTGGTGGGTGAGTACTTATGTAGTGAAAGGAATTTGTCGCAAGGAATTTCTTTATGCTAGTGATCACTTCTATCAAGTTTGTTATCAAGAATTATTGCGTTTAATCAGTTGGCAAATTGCCGAAGAGCAGCATTATCAAGTAAATTTTGGTAAAAATTATAAATATTTGTTTAATTATTTGACCCAAGAGCAGCAACAAACTTTATCAGATTTATTAGATTTTACTTCATTGGAAAAACTGGCAAAAAATTTAATGCAGATGCAGCAACTTTTTCATCAACAGGCGCAGCACTACAGTCAAGAGAAAAACTTTGCCTATCAGCTGTTAGAAGGGCAAAATGTGTTAAATTATACTAAAGCTCTACTGACAAATCATTAAAGAGGGGAGGAGACTAGTTATGCGTTATCTTCGCTGTGTTCAATTTTCTTCAGAAACAGTTAGAAATCCGAATTTATATCCTTATAATATTTTGCGGAATAAAACAGGCGAGCTTTTAACTTTAGATCCGATTACCATGCTCTATGGGGATAACGGCAGCGGTAAATCAACTTTGCTTAATTTACTAGCCGCCAAATTGGGCATTACCGGAGCAGATATTCCGCACTTGAATTACTTTGAAAAATATCTGCAAGAAATGCAAGTTTCTTTTGATTGTGATGACAATGGCAAAACTTATCAAAGAGTTCCTGAAAATTCTCGCTATTTAAAAAGTGAAGATATCCTTTATGAAATTAAAAAGATTCAACAGGAAAGTATTTTACGAGAAGGTTATCTTTATCAGCGAAGAAAGCTAGGTATGACACGGGAGCAAGTTTTAAAATATCAAGATTCTCGTCAAATGCAAGTTCAAATGGAACGACACTTATTCGCTCAAGAAAAATATTCTAATGGGGAAACAGCTTTGCAAATTTTTGAAGATTATTTAGTTCCGGATGGTTTGTATTTATTAGATGAGCCAGAAGTTTCTTTATCACCAGAAAAGCAATTAGCATTGGCTGAAATGATAACTCATTCTGCACGATTTTTAGGCACGCAATTTATTATTGCTACTCATTCACCTTTATTGTTAGGCTCTTTACAAGGAACGATTTACAATTTTAGCCAAGAAAATTTAAATCCTTGTAGATGGCAAGAATTACCTAGCGTCAAAACTTATGCAAAGTTTTTTAAAGAACGTTATAAAGAATTATAAAGAGTTTTAACGCAAAAAAAGACTGAAATATCAGCTAATTAAAGCAAATATTTCAGTCTTTTTGTTATTTACTTTCTTCAGTTTCACCATTTAAGCCATTACTATTTAAAACATCTTTAGCAGCTGTCAAAGTTGCTTCATCTGTTCGGTCAGTTACTTCAATTTTGCTATAATTACCAATAAAAGCTGGATAACTATGAGCGACAATACCATTGAAAGTAATCATCAATACTTGGCCTTCAGCTAATTGTTCGATCGGAACAGTTGTACCGCCAGCATCAACAATTTTATTCGCTTCAAGTGTTAAACGATATAAATCATTACTGTTTTGATTTTTAGCGACGGTTAGATTTTGGTCGTCAACATTGACAACTACCGCTTCAAAAGTTTCATCGGTCACAGGGGACACCTCGTTTCCATTATTATCTGAAACAACTGTTGAATCGCTGCTTTTTGCAGTAGTATCAGCTGTTGTTTGTTTGTCATTTCCACAAGCAACCAGTGTAAATAATAAACTACCGGCTAAAAGAGTCGTTAAGAAGATTTTTTTCATTAGTGAACCCTCCAATTTTTAACAAAAAACTACTTCTAACTCGTAACAAAAGTTCTCGTTAGAAGTTACCAGTAGTTTATCATTGATTTTGCTAATAAAGAAAGTGATATGCTTTATAATTAAGAATTTTTTAGTTTTTGTAGCAAATCCAAGCTATGATAAGTAATAGATAAGAAACAAGTTCCTAATTCTGAAATCTGTTATAATGTACAGGTAAAGACAAATTAAAAGTTGTAAATGTGTTTTTGAAATAGTCTTTAATGATATAATATACAGCATTATGAACAGGAGAAAAATACTGATGAAACAAATATTAGAAATGACGTCTTTCAAACTAAAAAAAGGAATATCTGAAGCTAATTTCTTGCTTGCACACGAAAAATTTAATCGTGATTTTATATCTAAACAAGAAGGTTGTGTTTCTCATATGTTAATTAGAGATGGTGATAACTGGTCTGAAATAGTCGTTTGGGATTCAATTGAATTAAAAGAAAAAGCATTTGAAGATATCTATAAATACGATGGTCTTGAAGAATATATGTCATTTATTGACCAAGATGGAACGGATGATGATATTCCTCTTTACACGGTTGTAAAAACTTATTAGCGACAAATTCCATCTTACAGAGATAAAGATTAAATCAAATAGGTAGTACAACAGGCAAGAAGTTACCATAAAAATATTATGTAAACTTCTTATGCTTTCGTTCAATAAAACTAGGAATAATTCTGATTTTTTCTTGGCGATTTTCAATGAATAGGCTAAAGGCTGTGCGACCACACTCAATCAGGTGATAATCAACAGCTGGAAAATTTAATAGTTGACTAATAAATGAATTATCTTGGCTAATAATTGAAATTATTTTTTTATCTTGATAATATTCATAAATAGCCGCAGCAATTTCATCACCGTTACTAATGATGCCTTCAACATTTTTAACTTCATGAAAATATTTCGCAGCTTGAAAACCATCTTCAAAAGTAGTGCAATCCCGAAAAACAAAGGTGTTGTCAAACTCGGGTAAATGAGCTTCTGCTAGCGCTAATAGCTGTTTAGCACTGTTGCTACTATGTTCATTCCGGCCAGTAATCACACCAACTTTAGTAATATCATTTTCTTTAAAATACTGAACAATATCTAAAAAAGCTTTTTCGCGATTGATAGAAACACTGGCGACATTTTCTTCAACTAGCTCTTCACAAAATATTATAGGTCCATATTTCTGATAGTTTAAAATGGTTTTTAAATCATTGGCTTTTGACGTGATAATCAAGCCATCATAGTGCTTAGTGGTTAGTTCTTCTAAATATTCCAATTCAGTTGCCTTATCATAATTCGTAGGTAATAAGGTAACTTTATAATTGTGTTGAAAGGCCGTTTGTAAGATGCCACTGACGATTTGTTCAAAATAGGACATATGAATATAAGGTAGAATTACACCGATATTATAACTTTTCCCCAGACTTAAATTGCGAGCAATGGCGTTTGGCCGGTAATTGGTTTCTTCAATTGCAGCTAAGATGATTTTTCTTTTCTCTTCGTCAACATAAGGGTGTTGATTAAGGACCCGTGAAATCATTGAGGTGGAATAACCAGTTATTTTAGCTAAATCTCTAATCGTTACCATGGAAATCTCCTTTAAATAAGCTGTAATTTGCGTAAAGCATGAAAAATGCCATCTTGATCATTATTACTGGTCACTAAATCTGCTATTTTTTGAATTTCTGCATCTGCATTCCCCATAGCAACACCAATTCCTGAGTGCATCAGCATTTCCTTATCATTTAAACCATCACCAAAAGCAATAATATCTTCTCTTGAAACAGCTAATTGGCTAGCAATCTCTAGAATAGTTGTTGCTTTTGAAAGTTTATCGGCGACAACATCAACACTATTTTCATGCCAGCGGATAAAATTGAATTTTTTAAATTCATTTTCAAATTCACGATCAAATTGCGGTTCAAAAAACGCCAAACCTTGATAGACTTCCTCTTGATTTAGCTGGTTAGAATAGAGTGGGGGGACAGGGGCGCCAACAAGTTCCATACCCGCCTGCATTTTAGTAAAATCGAAACTAGTTAAACGAGTTAAATCATTTAAGGTAATAATTGCCATATCCAGCTGCAATTCTAGGCTTTTTTGATAAAATTTTTGAATTTCGGTAGCATCTAACGGTTTACTGATGATTTGTTGATGCTGATAAAAGCCAATTGCGCCGTTACAAAGAATATAATTTTCAAAGCCTAAGTGTTTAATAATTGATTGCGTGTACAATAAGCTGCGACCAGTTGCCAAAAATAAATGATGACCAGCCTTTTTTAAACTTTTTAAGGCAGCAATTGTTGATGGTAGCACTTTTTTATTGCTATCAAGTAAGGTTCCATCAATATCAAAAACAATCATTTTTTGAGTGTCCACAAATTTTCCTACTTTCCATAGCAAATTAAAGATTTTTTTCTAAAAAAGAAATGATATCGTTTCCATAGTCAATAAAGGTATAATTAACATTATTATAGTAAAAAGATATTTTAGCAATACCATTTTCAGTAAAAGCTCTAAGATCTTCAATTTCTGACAAAATAATACATTGATCCAGCCATTTGGTGAAAATACCCGCAGGTTGTGTCAGCAACATAGCATTAGGGATAAACTTAATTGTAGCATAATAATATTCCAAACCTAAAATATCAGAAATTTCGACAACAGTATTCATTAAAAATTCCTCCTTAAACAGATTAATAATTAAGCTAGCTAAACATCTTATAAGATTTCATCATTAGTGTAATCTATGAAACGCGTTGCAGAGCAAGCATAAATTAAAAATAAAAAATTAAGGAAATAATTTAAATGAATTGTATTAAATCAAGTAAGTAAGTTGTAAAGAATAAAATACTGAAACTGTCTTAAAAACGGCCTGTGAGACAGTCGATTAATTGGATGATAAATAAAAATATAATTTAGTTTACATAATATATATTATACGAAGTTATATATTTGAGGCGTTTGTCAAGTTTAAACGCAACATCTTAATACTTTCTTAATAACTTTTTGAGTTATTTTCACTGATATTATTTTATCTACTTTCTATCAGTAACTTTTTGAAAATTGTAGA
>NZ_JARXWL010000020.1 GCF_029893325.1 Enterococcus sp. PF1-24 | reverse complement strand
TTCTTTTTTATTTTACTAGAAAAAACGCATGAAATGAACGATTTTTCGTTATTTCATGCGTTTTTTGTTAGAGACTTTTGTCACAGCCCCTTTTTGTTGTGGAAAATAAATTGCTAAGTCTTTTCATTCGCATTGTTTTATAAAATTAGTTATGATAATTTTATAGTAGTAAGTAGCTTTGGCTAATGGGCTACCTTATCTAAGTAATTATTGGAGGCGTAAATTATGAATGAAATTCATTTATCAATTACCGAATTAATTGGCAAAACCCCGATTGTTAAATTAAACCAAGTTGTTCCAGAAGGAGCAGCAGACATTTTTGTTAAATTAGAGTTTTTCAATCCTGGAAGCAGCGTGAAAGATCGGATTGCTTTAGGGATGATTGAACAAGCTGAAATAGATGGTAAATTGAAAGCTGGCGATACTATTATTGAAGCAACTTCAGGGAACACCGGGATTGGTTTAGCGATGGTGGGGGCGGCGAAAGGCTACCATGTGATTATTGTGATGCCTGATACCATGAGCGTTGAGCGACAAAAACTGATGAAAGCTTATGGAGCTGAATTAATTTTGACACCAGGTGCGGAAGGGATGAAAGGGTCAATTGCTAAGGCTAGTGAGTTAGAAGCTGCAAATAATTATTTTATGCCTTTACAATTTGATAATCCTGCTAATCCAGCTGTTCATGAAAGAACGACGGCGCGTGAAATTCAGGAAGCTTTTGAATATCATGGCTTAGATGCTTTTGTTGCTGGTGTCGGAACTGGTGGCACGTTAACAGGCGTCGGTCGGGAACTAAAACGAATTTACCCTGAAATCGAAATTGTAGCTGTTGAGCCGAAAGAATCAGCTGTTTTAGCTGGTGAACCAGCTGGACCTCATAAAATTCAAGGGATTGGCGCAGGGTTCATTCCTAAAATTTTGGATACTAATGTTTATGATCGTTTAATTGATGTAGCCGGCGACGATGCTATAGCAACTGCACGAGCAGTCGGACAAAAAGAGGGCATCCTAGTAGGGATTTCGGCAGGAGCAGCCATCTTTGCAGCAATTCAAACGGCTAAAGAACTAGGAGCAGGCAAAAAAGTTTTAGCAATCGTACCAGATAATGGTGAGCGCTATTTGTCTACTGCTTTATATGATTTTGATTAGTTATTAATAATAATAGCCATTACAATTCTCGCAAGTGGGTTGTAATGGCTATTTAGCTATCAATCAAAAGTGAAATATGCTAAAATTTTTAAGAGAACTGAGATTTTTTGAAAGTGGTGAAACTTTGAATTTTTATTATAATCAACAAAATAAGCAGTATCAAAAAATAATTAACCAGCCACTTTTTAGTGAGATTGTTGCTTATTTTCAAGAGCATCAAGAAACCGAAATTATTTTGCGGAGTTTGAAAAAGCAATTTCCCCAAAAAAACTTTGAAGCCCTTTTAGAAAAAATGATTCAGGCGGGCTTAATCTTGCGAGAAAATCGTCGTTATACTTTAGCTTTTTCGATAATTGCGGAGAAAAAGCTAGATTATCCTAAATTGGATTTTGGTTTTCCGGTGGTTGATGCCGAAAAGTTAGCTTTTTTTAATCGCTTATATGAGCTTTGGTTTGAAGATACAGATTATTTTTTTGCAACTAGTGAAATAGTGCCTTTTTATGAAAAGCGTCTATCAAAAAATCAAAAACTACAATTTACTCATATTGTTAAAAAAGTAGAAAATCAGCAACAATTAGCAGATTATTTTTATATTTTGCAAAATGGCTTGGAGATGCCTAGTAATCTTCAAAGCGTGGAAACTTTAATTGGTGATGTTAATCCTGATTATTTTCTGAATCAAGTGGCTTTGATTATGGAAAATATCAAAAATGGTAAAAAAAATCGTGAGAGTATTTTTTTAACTGCTTTAAAAGAAACGCTGGTAATCAACCAACTAGCTAATGAAATTATTTTGCCAGAAGTGAAAACTCATTTGCTGGCTTTGCCGGAAGCTTTAACGGATTTAACTTTTAGTCAAGATACAACTACTGATCTTTATCAAAAATGGTATTATTTTGATTATTTATTAGCTGAAGCAGGGCTTTCTTCAATCGCTTTTTATGAAATAGCCGAAAAATAATAAAAAAATGATAAAAAAACGCGAATAAGTAGTATCTTTCATGGGCATGTGCTAAAATATTAATAGTAAATGTGAAAAAATGATAGGATGGATTTAATGGAAAACAGTGTTGTGAATATTAAAAGAAAACATGCACGCTTCCCAGTGTATGATGATGAAATTGGTGTAAAAATTAGAAGAGAAAAACGTCGTCGTTTATTTGAAGATAACGATACGATTATTACTGCATCTTTTGGTGGTAGTGATTATGAGGATCGACGTTCTTTGCGTCGTCACTCGAAAGCTGCTCAAGAGAAGTCTGGTCATAGTATTGCCCAACAAGAAGAGTTAAGTCGCCACCGTGCTAACTTACCTGATTACGGCAAAAGAAATCGGATTGAAAAAACACCAACAGGTAAGACACAATTATTTGGTGGTAATGTGAATCAAACTAGCTATGTGCCACGGAATCATCAAGAGCCTACTTCAGCTTACGAAGTGCCAAGAGAAAGCTCAGCTGTAGCAAAAGCTAACGCCAAGAAATTTGTGCCAACTTATGTACCAGCTTCAGTGATTCCTGATAAAGTGGAAAATGAAATCACTAATGTTGAACTAATTGATGCTATGAGAAAACGCTCTAGCTCATTAATAATGTTTGATACAGAACCAGCTGCTTATCAAAGCAAGAGCCATGAAGATGAGCCAACTGTTTCTCAATTTAAAATTGAAAAACCTCAAGCAAAAATGACTCGTAGTGAATATAAAAAATTAGGCAAGAAAAAAGGCTTATTTGATAATAACCGTAAATCTGTCTTAGAGCGTTCATTAAGTGGTTTAATTGAAGAAGATCAACAAGAAATGGAACGTAACGGCGGTTACTTCTCACAAGATTAATAATTTCAAAAGGATACTATCGCAAAGGTAGTATCCTTTTTTGTATAAAAAAGTTCGCAAAAAAAGGACTGGCAATTGCCAGTCCTTTAACAGACTAATTAAGTTAATTAAGCTTTGTTAACGTTAGTTGCTTGAGGGCCACGTTGACCATCTTCAACATCAAAAGTTACTGCTTGGCCTTCTTCTAAAGTTTTGAAGCCGTCACCTTGGATAGCTGAGAAATGTACGAATACATCGTTTCCGCTTTCTGCTGTGATAAATCCAAAACCTTTGTCTGCGTTAAACCATTTTACTGTACCTGTTTCCATAATAAAAATCCTCCTAGAAAATGTTTTTGCAATTACTTATTGGTGAATAGGAAGATGTTTATCTGAAACAAGCTACCACATTACCGAACAGAAACTACAATTAAGATTGTAACATACCCTAAAAGGAATAGCTAGTGCAAATCATATTTTTTTTGAAAAGGATTTCTTGGGAAAATATTTGAAATATCAAGGGATAAACTAGCTTTTTATTGTAAAAGATATGTGTTTTTTTACTGGGAAAAAGGAATTTGGTCGACTTTTCTATTAATAGCAGTGTAAGCCCTTTTCTAAAAAATTAAAAAGATTGCTCATTTATTAAATCAAACGTTAAGTTTTCTAATAAAAATCTTAGCAAATCGCTACGAGTTACTCATGTAAAATAAAAGAGAATGCGTTATTATTGATGTATGCCAATTATCCCGAATTGGTTTTTCATACTTACTCCTACCAAGAGTAAATAACAACCTTCATTTCCACCACATCTAATTGTGGTGGTTTTTTTGTGTTGTCTTACTACACGAGTTCATTACGCATTGCGATTTAACGATATTTTTCTTTAATAAAGTTCAACTAGATATCTTTTTGTAGTATAATTTTGAGAAACAGTGAAAAAATGTGAAACGAGAGGAGCTTTATGAAAAAGACTACATATGCAGTTGTGGATATTGAAACGACTGGAACTGATCCGAAAAAAGATCGCATCATTCAATTTGGCTGTGTATTAGTAGAAAACGACGAAATCGTTACGCGTTTTGCAACTGATATTAATCCCAATCAAATGATTTCTAAACAAATCCAAAGTTTAACAGGTATTTCAAATGGACGGGTACAAAAAGCGCCTTATTTTGAAGATGTTGCTTTGACGATTTACAATTTATTAGCGGACACGATTTTTGTGGCCCACAATATTTATTTTGACTATAAATTTTTGAATCACGAGTTGCAACGCTGTGGTGTTCCGGCATTGACAATTGCCGGGATTGATACAGTGGAGTTAGCGCAGATTTTTTTACCAACGGAAATGAGTTTTCGTTTAGGGGATTTGGCAGAATCTTTAGGCTTAGTTCACGATAATCCTCATCAAGCCGATAGCGACGCCGAAGTAACTGCCGAGCTTTTATTACTGATTCAAAAACGCATGCGGGCTTTACCATTAATTACTTTAGAGAAAATCGCCGAATTAAGCAATTTGACGGGGATGGAAACTAGCCAGTTTATTTTGCAAAATTTAGAGGAAATGCGGCAAGAGCCACAACCTTTAGCTGATAATTTGCAAGTGATTGCCGGTATCGCTCTTAGAAAAAAAGAAGTGACTTTATATCAGGAAGATTATTATTCTGAAAAAAAATATCCTAAAGCAGCCGCGGCGAAAAAGAAAGTTTTTAAAGAGAATTTAGAAGTTCGTAAAGAGCAAAATCAATTGATGAACTTAGTTTATAAGCATTATACCACCAGTCCTGATAAAAATTTGGTGATTGAAGCAGCTACGGGCTTAGGTAAAACGATTGGCTATTTGTTGCCATTAAGCTATTTAGCTACACCGGAAAAGCCTGCGATTATTAGTACCGCTTCAATTGTTTTACAGCAACAAATTTTAAATAAGGATATTCCTTTATTAAATCAAGTTTTAGATAAAAAAATTCAAGCCACTTTAGTTAAAAGTTCACGGCATTATTTGGATTTGCAACGTTTCTATCATAGTTTAGCTGCCCCAGTGCAGCAAAAACAGTATGCCTTATATCAAATGGCGGTGTTAGTTTGGTTGACGGAAACGACGACTGGTGATTTTGATGAATTGCAAATGACCAATTTATCCCATGTATTTTGGCAAGAAGTTTGTCATCAAGGGAGCAACTACTTATCTGAAAACCAACCCTTTTATCAAGCGGATTTCTTATTGCATTTACAGCGGAAAATGCAACAGAGTAATTTTTTAATTGTCAATCATGCTTATTTGGCGCAAGAAAGCGTGCGGGAAACAGTGCAATTGCCAGCCAGTGATTATTTACTGATTGATGAAGCTCATCATTTACATACGCAATTAGAAAAAATCAGCCAAGAGCAATTTTCAGTTAATGCTTTTCAAAAGAAAATTCAACAAGTTTTAGCAGCAGAACAAATTTTTGAAGAATTGCAAGGAGTTTGTCAAAGTAATCAAAATCTTTCAAGAGAACTGGCTTTATTACAGCGAATTTTAGAAGATTTATTAGAAGAACAACAAGATTTTTTCCCACAACTGATTAAGTTATTGCCAAAAGAAAAAAATAGCAATTATCAACGGGTAGAAGGAATGTTTGAAAAGCAACAAATTGAAAGTCTTTCAGCTTTTGGTTTTGCGAAGTTGCAGCAAATTTTGTTGCTTTATAGTGATTTACTGACTTTACAACGGGAGATTCATCAAGAGTTATTAACGACTTTAGGGAGCTGGCAAGCTTATGAAGCTCGTTTGTACGGGGAACTCTTTCAATTGTTTGCCTTTACGGAAAAATATCAACGAATTTTTGAAGCTTGGACGCAAAATTGGCAACCGCAAATTGTTCATTGCTATTATTATGACCCGAAAAAAGAAGATTTAGTCTTGTTTACCATTGATTTTCAAGGGGCCTTATTAGAGAAAACGACTTGGTATCAGCGTTATCCCAAAGTGCTTTTTTTGGGTGGGACTATGAAAATCGGCAACAATCGTCATTATTTCCCACAGCGTTGGGGAATCCCTGAAACCAAAGTTAAAGTGTTAGCGAATCCTTATGATTTTGAAAAACAAGTGAAATTATTTGTTTTAGATGAAGGGGTAGACGTGGGGAAAGTAACGCCTGCTCAGTATAATCAAGAGATTATTGCTAATTTGAAAGAAATTATTAAACAAGAAAACCGCCGACTTTTAGTTTTATTTACGGCTCATGATGTACTGCAAAAAGTTTTTTATGCTTTACATAGTGAGATGCTTGATGAAGGCAGAGAACTGTTAGCGCAAGGCATTAGTGGTGGGCGTGAGAAACTTTTAAAACGTTTCTTTTTATCTGATAATGCAGTTTTGTTAGGGGCTGATAGCTTTTGGGAAGGCATTGATTTACCAGGAGATACTTTACAGTTATTAGTGGTAACTCGTCTGCCATTTGAAAATCCACAACGGCCTTTTGTTAAAGCCTACTATCATTATTTAGAGGAGCAGGGCGTTAATACTTTTTATCAAGAAGCGATTCCTAAAGCTGCGATGCGTTTACGGCAGGCGCTAGGGCGTTTAATTCGTTCAAAAAATGATCAAGGTGTCATGATTGTTTTGGATCGCCGCCTGATTACCGCTAGCTACAGTCGCCAATTATTAAAGGCTTTTCCTGAAAGTTTAGCGATTCAAGAAGCTCCTTTAACCGAAATTTTGGAAGAAACACAAAAATTTTTAACAAAAAATCCGCAAGAAGACTAAATCTCTCTTGCGGAATCTGCTATAATGAATACTAATCAAAATCTTTCTCTAGTAAATGAAACATAGTAGAGAGAAAAATAATACATTAAACTGAGTTAGGGGCTTTTCTTTTGGAAAAACAAGTGAAAAAAGAGAAAATCTCAATTATTTTATTAGCGGCTTCAATTGGCGTTGTGATGATAGCGATAGCAGTCGGGATGTTGCTTTATCGAACAACACGTCCAACCCGCCAAGCGAAACGAGAAGCCATCGCAATTGCCGAAGAATATGCGGACTTAGAGACGGTAGAGAATTTTTATTGGTTCAATGGCCATAAAACTTATTTTAGCGTTTCTGGCGAGACTGGCGCTGGGGAAGATATCATTGTTGTGATTGCTCAAGATGGTCAAGAAATCGAAGTGGTCTCTCAACAAGATGGTTTAAATGAACCAGCAATCCGAGCGATTGTGCGAGAAGATTATAACGACCCAATGATTAAAAAAATCGGGATTGGTTTTTACGAAGACCAAGTCATTTGGGAAGTTGTCGGACAAGACGAACAAAGTGAGGAATTAACATACTATCTATTTTCTTTTGAAACTGGTAAAGAAGTGAAGGTAGTTGCTAATATTTAGAAAAAAATGAAGGAGTTATGTAGGATGAAACTTTCGAAACGGGCTGAAAGATTAGAGCCATCAGTAACACTTGCAGCAGCGGCTAAAGCGAAAGCTTTAAAAGCTAAAGGCATTGATGTATTAAGTTTAACTGTCGGAGAACCTGATTTTGTAACACCTAAAAATATTCAAGAGGCAGCCATTCAGGCGATTCAATCTGGTAAAGCCAGCTACTATACACCATCTGCTGGGATTCCGGAGTTGCGACAAGCGGTTGTTGAGCACATTGAAACTTATTATGGTTTAACTTATGAGATGAGCCAAGTGATTATCACTGATGGGGCGAAATCAGCGCTTTACAATTTATTCCAAGCAATTTTAGATCAAGGGGATGAAGTCATTATTCCTTTGCCTTATTGGGTGAGTTATGCTGAGCAAGTGAAATTAGCCGATGGCACACCAGTTTTTGTAACTTGTAAAGAAGAAGATCACTTTAAAGCGACCGTGGCACAATTAGAAGCTGCTCGTTCTGAAAAGACCAAAGCGATTATTTTAAATTCACCATCTAATCCAACAGGTATGATTTATACCAAAGAAGAATTGCTAGCCATTGGTAATTGGGCAGTTGCCAATAATATTTTAATTGTTGCTGACGATATTTATGGACGTTTGGTTTATCATGGTCATCAATTTACTCCGATTGCGACAGTTTCTGAAGAAATTCGCAAACAAACGATTATTATTAACGGTGCTTCAAAATCTTATGCCATGACTGGCTGGCGGATTGGTTATGCGATTGGCGATAGCGAAATCATCAAAGCGATGATTGATATTGCTTCACAATCAACCAGCAACCCAGCTGCTGTAAGTCAATATGCAGCTTTAGAAGGGCTGACTGGCACACAAGAAACTGTCGAAGAAATGCGGCAAGCTTTTGAAGCCCGCTTAGATGAAGTGTATCCGTTAGTGGCTGCTTTACCAGGCGTGAAGTTAGTCAAACCACAAGGTGCTTTTTATCTGTTTCCTAATGTAAAAGAAACTTTAGCGATTTGTGGTTATGATAATGTTACTAAATGGGTGGATGATTTATTGGAAGAAGCCCATGTAGCCTTAGTGACTGGTGAAGGCTTTGGGGCACCAGAAAACGTGCGTATCAGCTATGCAGCAGATTTAGAGACTTTAAAAGCCGCGATTCAGAGAATTGCTGATTTTATTGAAGCTAAGAGTGCAGCAAAATAATTTATTAGAAGTCAAGCTAATTCGGGATAATTGGTTGTAGGCAAACTTGCTTAACTAATAAAAGAATGTGATAATGGGGCAGAAAACATTATTACAAGTAAGAGGAGAGTCAACAGTGGAACAAATTCAAATTATTGAAGCAAAAAATCACGTAGGTGAAATTGTTCAAATTGGTGCTTGGGTAGCCAACAAACGCTCTAGCGGCAAAATTGCTTTTTTACAACTTAGAGATGGGACTGCTTATTTTCAAGGAATTGTCGTGAAAAGTGAAGTACCTGAAGAAGTTTTCCAATTAGCGAAAAACTTAACACAAGAAACATCTGTTTTGATTACTGGCCAAATTCGTGAAGATAGCCGTTCAAAATTTGGTTATGAAATTGGCGTAACCGCCCTTGAAGTAATTGGCGAAAGTCATGAATATCCAATTACCCCAAAAGAACACGGTACTGATTTCTTAATGGATCATCGTCATTTATGGTTGCGTTCTTCTCGTCAGCACGCAATTATGCAAGTGCGTAACGAAATTATTCGGGCTACTTATGAATTTTTCAATAAAAATAATTTTGTTAAAATTGATCCGCCGATTTTAACTGGTTCTGCACCAGAAGGTACAACCGATTTATTTGAAACTAATTATTTTGATCAAAAAGCTTATTTATCACAAAGTGGTCAATTATATATGGAAGCTGCTGCGATGGCTTTCGGCAAAGTTTTCTCTTTTGGTCCAACTTTCCGGGCTGAAAAATCAAAAACACGTCGTCATTTAATTGAATTTTGGATGATTGAACCTGAAATGGCTTTTATGCACCAAGAAGAAAGCTTAGAAGTGCAAGAACAATATGTGGCCTTTTTAGTACAAAGCGTCATTGATAATTGCGAGTATGCTTTAGATGTTTTAGGTAGAGATGTTGAACTTTTGAAAAAATATACTAAATTACCGTTTCCGCGGATTAGTTATGATGAAGCAGTTGAGTTGTTGCAAAAAAATGGTTTTGATGATATTCAATGGGGTGATGATTTTGGTTCACCACATGAAACCTTTATCGCTAACTCATTTGAGCAACCCGTTTTCATCTTAAATTATCCAAAAGCGATTAAACCTTTCTACATGAAACCACATCCAACACGCGATGATGTTGTCATTTGTGCAGATATGATTGCCCCTGAAGGTTATGGGGAAATCATTGGTGGTTCTGAGCGGGCGGTTGATTTTGATTATTTATTAGAACAAATCAAAGCTCATGGCTTAGATGAAAATGAATATTCATGGTATTTAGATTTACGTAAATATGGTAGTGTTCCTCACGCTGGCTTCGGTTTAGGTTTAGAGCGGACGGTCACTTGGTTAACAGGGATTGAACACGTACGTGAAGCAATTCCATTCCCACGTTTATTAAACCGTATTTATCCATAAAAGATAAAATTTTAAGCTAGAAATTGGCGAAGGCTGATTTCTAGCTTTTAGTAAATAGAAACTAAAATTTCTCAAGAAAAGAAGGTTGGTTATGGACTTAGTATTGGAGCATGTAAGCAAGAAGTTTGATGAAAAAACGATTATTGATGATGCTAGTTTTCATTTTGAAAAAGGTAAAATCTACGGTTTGCTGGGGCGCAACGGTGCGGGGAAAACGACATTATTTAATTGTATTTCAAAAAATTTAGCGATTGATAGTGGCGAAATTGCCTTAGTGAGTGATTCACAAAAAGAATTGAATTATGCCGATACGGAAATTGGCTTTGTTTATACTTCGCCTCATGTACCGATGTTTATGACGGCCTATGAATTTGTTAGATTTTTTATTGATGTTAACAAAGCACGTATCCTTGATGAAAAAACACCTGAAGAGTATTTATCTTCCGTAGGGATTAAGCAAGAAGACCAACATCGTTTGTTAAAAGATTTCTCTCACGGGATGCAAAATAAAGTTCAGATGTTAGTTTCTTTAATGGTAAGACCACCCGTTTTGCTATTAGATGAACCATTAACTTCATTTGACGTAGTGGCGGCCCATGAAATGAAAGAATTGATTTTAGGGATGAAAGAATATTCAGTTGTCATTTTTTCTACACATATTTTACAATTAGCACAAGATTTATGTGATGAAGTCGTCTTATTAAATAAAGGCAAATTACAAGGCGTCTTAGCTGATAAAATTCATGATAAGAATTTTGAAGAAGAAGTTGTGCAATTATTAACTGAGAAAGGAGACTAAGCATGAAAGAAATGCAGAGTTTTCTCAGAGAAGATTGGCTATTTTTTCGGTATCGCATAAATAAAAAAATTAATGGTTTTTTCTATTTTTTAAGAAAAATTCCTGGGCTAAAAAATCTAATCACGGCTGACATTTTCGCAGCCTATGAATTTAAACAAGCTTTTGCAATTTTGGCAACACTGGTTAGTTTTTTGATGGCTTTTGTAAAAAAAATCTTGGTGCTTGTTTTTACTGTTGGCTTGCATATTTTAGCGGTTTGGCGTTTTGATGAAGGGCGCAATTTTAGTGAAGCGGTGCAAGAATTTTTGCCGGGAAGTTTAATGCTGTGGTTTATGCTAGTAGCGATTATGGGCGGTTTTGGTAATCAGTTTTGGGCGATATTGCCTAAAGAGATGATTGCTTTTTATCAAGAGTTTCTTTTATCGAAAAAGCATTTTATTTTAGGGCAACGTTTTGTTGAAGTGTGGAAGCAAGGTCTGTTTTATTTGCCAGCGGCTTTAATTTATGGTGCTATTATCGGGAAACCGTTGCATATGATGATTTTTATTTTCTTTAGTTATGTAACGGCTAATTTTCTTTTTATGTTGCTGGGGAATAGTTTACAATTAGCATTTGTTAAAAAGCCAGCATTTCGTTGGTTGACGGGCATCATTTTTTACGTCATCACTACTGCTGCTGTAATTGCTTGTTATTGGTTCTTGCCTGATGGAATCAACAATCAATTATTATTACAACCATTAGTTTTATTATTGCTAATCCTTTTAAGTGTGGTCGTTTTTTATTTAGTTTGGAACTATCGTCGCAATCAAGAATATATTGATTTAGCTGTGAGTCGTTCCGCTTTTACTTATTCTAAATCAGAAACAACTAAACGAAATAACGCCCAATATATCGGTCAAGGGATTAAAATGCAAAAGCATTTAACATTAACCCACAACGAACGGGTTGAAAAACTAAGTGGTAATGATTATTTGAATGCTTTGTTATTCAGTCGCTATCGCGGGGCTTTTAATCAGCGCTTAAAATATATCGGTATTGGTTTTGCTGTTACAGCATTAATAATTGTTGGAGTAGGGATTTTGGATGGTTGGCAATTTTTAACAGAAGAAATAACTTCGCGCTTAATGCCATCGTTATTTTTAATCATGTATTTCCTATCTTTCGGTAAAGAAATCGTTCAAATGATTTTTGTAAATTGTGATGTTTCGATGTTATATTATCCTTTTTATCGGGAACCAAGAACGATTTTAAAAGGTTTTGGTTATCGCCTAAGACAAATTTTTTATTACAATTCAATTATTATTGTGGGGATTTTCGGTCTCTTTTTATTGTTGCACGTTGCTAATGGTTTTTATTTAAGTCTTTCATTTTTTGCGGTATTGTTATTGCTGTTGGTGAGTTTAACTTTCTTATTTTCTTTTCATGAGCTGTTTATTTACTATTTATTACAGCCATTTACAGATGATTTGGAGGTGCAAAACCCAGCCTATAAAGTGATTGCTGGCATTTTTTATGGCTTTGCCTATGGAAATATGCAGATAAAAACTGCTGGCACGATTTATTTAGTGATTGTTTCAGTTGTTAGCTTATTGTATGTTGCGATTGGCTTAGTAGTGATTTATCGCGTAGCACCAAAAACATTTAAAATTCGCCATTAATAAAAAATAAAACGAAAATCTTCTGAGAGATCACGGATTTTCGTTTTTTTTAATTGCTTTAACAAGAAAATAGCTTTCTTGGCTTTTTATAGAGGGGAACTTGTGCTAAAATAATGCCATTGTCAATGTGGATTAAGAGAGGGATTTTGAATGATAACTTTAGGAATTGATACTTCTAACCAAGCTTTAGCAGTCGGAGTTGTTGAAGATAAGCAGGTGTTAGGTCAAATTCAACTGAATGTAAAACAAAATCATAGTATTGCTTTAATGCCAGCGATTGATACTTTAGTAAAAAGTCTCGGTTTAACGCCTAAAGCAATTCAACGGATTGTTGTCGCAGAAGGCCCTGGTTCTTACACTGGTTTACGAATTGGTGTGACTGTCGCTAAAACTTTAGTTTATACCTTAAATCAAGAATTAGTCGGTGTCTCTAGTTTGCAAGCTTTAGCAGCGAATTGCGTAAGTCGAGAAGGTTGGATTATTCCACTATTTGATGCCCGGCGGGAAAATGTTTATGCGGGAATTTATCAGTGGCAAGCCGGGGAGTTAGTCAATCAGTTAGCTGATCAACATATTGCTTTAACGGATTTATTAACAAAAATTCCTGAAGGTCAAAAAGTTTATTTCGTAGGTAGTGATGTTGCGAAGTTTCAAGAGAAAATTAAAGCAGGCCTACCTCATGCAGAAATTAATCAAGAACCTCACTGGGATCTACCTAGTGGTGCTGTCGTAGCTTTGTTAGGAGAAAACGCCCAGCCAGTTGCTGATGTGCATAGCTTTTTACCTAAATATTTAAAACGGGTGGAAGCTGAAGAAAAATGGTTAGCGACCAACCAAGAGGAAGATCAAAATTATGTTGAAAAAATTTAAACGATTTATTATAAATTTTGGTTCTGCAAAAAAAGAATTTCCCCAAAAACAAGTCAATTTCCTCAATCAAGAGTTTCTGGTGCGAGGGTTAGCCGTTGAAGATGTCAAACAGCTCTTAGATTTAGAGAGGGAAATTTACCATGGCGAGTTGCCCTGGAAAAAAAGTGCTTTTACTTCTGAAATTCGTTCGCGGATTCCTCATTTGTATCTTGGGCTTTTTGATAAAAATGATTTGGTAATTGCTTTTATTGGTTGTCGCGTAATTGGCAGTGATGCCCATATAACTAATTTTGCAGTGAAACCTAAATTTCAAAAAGCTGGCATCGGCACTTTTTTAATGATAGAAGTTGAAAAATTTGCAGTAGAATATCGCTGTGAAACCATGAGTTTAGAAGTCCGTATGGGCAATAAAGACGCTCAGCGTCTTTATCGGAAATTAGGTTTTGTCTCTCAGCGGATTCGTAAAAAATATTATAACGAAACAAATGAAGATGCTTTAGCTATGATAAAGTATTTACAGTAATGATAAAAGATTAAATTAAGTGAGGCCTGAACGTGTTTGTAGCAGCAGAGATTTTCGAGAAAGCTGATTTAGCTGAAAAATTATGGCAATTAAGCCAAGAAAGCTATACTTTTGGTGCGCCTTGGAAGGCCAGCCAGTTTTTAAGTGATTTAGAAAATGAACATAGTCATTATTTGCTTTACATGGAAGAAAACCAGTTAGTAGCCTATCTCGGCTATCATAGTTTTTTAGATGAAGGTGAAATTATCAACGTGGCTGTGAAAAAAACTTTTCAAGGTCAAGGAATCGCCAAAGCGCTTTTAAATGAGTTAGAGGTTAAACTGCAAGAAAAAGCAGTTCAATTACTTTTTTTAGAAGTTCGTGAATCCAATCAAGCAGCCCAATGCCTTTATCAGAAAAATTGTTTTACTTCGGTAGCTTTGCGAAAAAAATACTATCAAAATCCTTTAGAAAACGGCATCGTTATGCAAAAGAAATTGAGGAAGAAATAATGTCTAAGCAAATAAATGAATTAATTTTAGCCATTGAAAGCAGCTGTGATGAAACTAGCGTTGCAGTAATTGCGGATGGCGAGAAAATTTTAACAAATATTGTCGCATCACAAATTAAAAGTCATCGTCGCTTTGGTGGCGTCGTGCCGGAAGTAGCTAGTCGTCATCATGTTGAACAAATTACTTTATGTATTGATGATGCTTTGTTGGAAGCGGAAATTACCCCGGCTGATTTAACAGCGGTGGCAGTAACTTACGGTCCCGGTTTAGTGGGGTCATTACTGATTGGTGTTTCTGCAGCTAAAGCTTTTGCTTGGGCGCATGATTTACCGTTGATTCCAGTCAATCATATGGCAGGGCATATTTATGCCGCTAAATTTGTGCAGCCGTTGGAGTTTCCTTTAATGGCGCTGTTAGTCAGTGGCGGCCATACGGAATTAGTCTATATGGTGGAAGATGGCTCTTTTGAAGTAATTGGTGAGACCCGTGATGATGCCGCTGGTGAAGCTTATGATAAAGTCGGGCGGATTTTAGGTTTGCCTTATCCCAGTGGGAAAGCTTTAGATGAGTTAGCGCAACAAGGCAGTGATACCTATCATTTCCCACGAGCGATGATTCATGAAGATAATCTTGATTTTAGTTTTAGTGGCTTAAAAAGTGCCTTTATTAATTTGGTTCACAATGCTGAGCAGAGAGCTGAAGTTTTAGTGCCAGCTGATTTAGCAGCCAGCTTTCAAGCCAGTGTGGTTGAAGTTTTAGTTGAAAAAACCAAACGAGCTTGTCAACAATATCCAGTTAAACAATTAATTATAGCCGGTGGCGTGGCAGCCAACCAAGGTTTGAAACAAGGCATGGCGGAAATGGTAGCAGAAAACTTTCCAATCATGCCCTTAATCATTCCGCCTTTACGTTTATGTGGTGATAATGCGGCGATGATTGGAGCAGCGGCTTACATTGAAGCACAAAAAGGTCATTTTGCTGAATTAGATTTAAATGCAAAACCTAGCTTAATTTTTTCACAAGAAAGATAAAAAAAGATTCAGAAACTATTCCTGAAGAAACTTTCAGCTAGTTTCTGAATTTTTTTGTTTAAAAATGATAGAAAATAAAATAAAAGTCTGTTATAATGTATAAAAATTCATCGAAGTGTAATATTTTTGGTGTTTAATGGATGTTTTAAACTTTTTAGTTGCTGAAATGTATAAATATCGTTATCAAAAAATGAAGTAGGGAGAGATAAAAAAATGATGCAATCAATTTTTCAAGGAAGAAGTTTTTTATCAGAGAAAGATTTTACAAAAGATGAATTACAATATTTAATTGATTTTTCCCAACATTTAAAAGCTATGAAGAAACAAGGCATTTCTCATAAATATTTAGCTGGTAAAAATATTGCTTTGTTGTTTGAAAAAACTTCTACGCGAACTAGAGCGGCTTTTACAACTGCGGCTGTTGATTTGGGGGCGCAGCCAGAATTTTTAGGAATCAATGATATTCAATTAGGGAAAAAAGAATCGGTAGCAGATACGGCACAAGTGTTGGGGAGTATGTTTGAAGGCATTGAGTTTCGTGGCTTTAAGCAAACTACCGCAGAAACTTTAGCTGAATATGCGGGGGTACCCGTTTGGAATGGTTTAACAGATACTTGGCATCCCACACAAATGATTGCGGATTTTTTGACGATTCAAGAAAATTTTGGCTGTGTTGGGGGGATTAATTTAGTTTATGTAGGGGATGGTCGTAATAATGTAGCTAGTTCGCTATTGGTGACGGGGGCGATTTTAGGAACCAATGTGACAATTGTAGCGCCAACAGCTTTGCAACCAGCAACCGAAATTATAGCATTAGCAGAAAAATTTGCCACAACATCAGGGGCAAAAATTACAGTTACTGCTGATGTGGCTAACGGTGTTTTAAATGCTGATGTATTATATACTGATGTCTGGGTGTCCATGGGTGAAGAAGATAAATTTGCAGAACGGATTGAATTGTTAATGCCTTATCAAATCAACATGGCGATGATTGAACAAACTAAAAATCCAAAATTAATTCTCTTACACTGTTTGCCAGCTTTTCATAATTTAGAAACTGAATACGCCCAAGAAATTTATCAAAAATTCGGAATTAACGAGATGGAAATCACCGATGAAGCCTTCAATAGTAGTTACGGTCGCCAATTTCAACAAGCTGAAAATCGACTTCATTCTATCAAAGCGATTATGGCTGTGACGTTAGGAAATTTATTTATTCCTAAAGTCTAAAAAAATCAAATAAAACCGTTGACACCGCTTTCAACCTTGGTGTATAGTAAGATTGTTGATACGGATGGTGATTATTAAGTTAAGCCAAACCTAATTAATGTCTATTTTTTGGACATTGATTAGGTTTTTTTTACGCCATTATTACGCCATCAAGTTCAGCAAAAAAATATTTTTGGGGGAATGAAATGATGAAAAAAGCAACAAAATTATTAGGTGTTTTAGGATTAGTTATGTGTTTGGCAGCGTGTCAAGATACTGCTGCAACAACAGATTCGTCAACTGCGGATACGAAAGAAACTGTAGTTAAAGATGCACCGGAACAAATTAATATTTATATTGCCCGTCATGGAAAAACGATGTTAAATACGACAGATCGCTCTCAAGGGTGGATTGATGCACCTTTAACACCAATTGGCGTTGAAGTGGCAGAATCTTTAGGTAAAGGTTTAACAGATGTTGAATTTGATGCGGTTTATTCAAGTGATAGTGGTCGAGCTGTTGAAACAGCAACTTTAGTTTTAGAAAATAACGGTCAAGCAGATTTAATTGATACCATTCATGAAGATAAACGTTTACGAGAATTCAATTTCGGAACTTATGAAGGCATGCCAAATGAAGATATGTGGACAGCAATTGCTGAAAAACAAGGGATTACATTAGAAGAATGGCAAGCAGAGATGGCAGAAGATGGCTTTGTTAAGTCAATTCACGGATTTGCTGATACATTACATGAACTAGACGTTGATAAATTAGAAGAATTAGGTGCTGAAAATGAAATTCCAGCTGATCAAGTAAGCTGGCAAGCAGAAGATTATCAAACAGTTGTTGATCGTGCTAATGATGCGTTGAATGAAATTGTTGCTGATGCTGAAAAAGCTGGGCAAGAAAATATTTTAGTAACTTCACATGGAATGACAATTGCCGCTTTGGTTTCATCTTTAGATGCCAATGCTGAAGTACCAGCAACTGGTTTGAAAAACGCCAGCGTGTGTAAAGTGGTTTACAAAGATGGTAAATTCATCGTTGAAGCAGTAAACGACTTAACTTATGTAGAAAAAGGCCAAGCAAAATAAACAAATAACTTTTAGGATTGCATCAATTTTTTAGAAATTGGGCAATCCTATTTTTTTAAAGTAGCTTTTGTTAAAAAATTCTGCTATAATTCTAGCTAGTTTAATAATTGATTATCAGCTTAAGAGAGTACTTATAATGAACATGTCAGCGAGTTTGGGTGGGTGAGAGCCAAATATAGCAATTATAAGGAAGCGCACTTAAGATAAATCTGGCAACAGACGGCCATCTACCGTTATTAGAAAAGTAGGTTCAATTTGATTGAACAAGCAGAGTGGTACCGCGGGAATTCTCGTCTCTAATGAAATTTATTATTAATTTCATTAGGGGCTTTTTTTATGTCTGATAACCATTTAGAAGATTTAATTCAAGGGGGAAAAATTGATGAATAACAAAGAAGTCGTGGCTTTAGCAATTTATGAAGTAGTTAAAGAAAATTTATCATTAGCAGAAGTTCAAAATTTATTAGAAAATCCTAAATCAGCGGATCATGGGGACGTAGCTTTTCCAGCGTTTGCTTTAGCAAAGGCTTTTCGCAAAGCGCCACAACAAATTGCGGCTGAATTAGCAGAACAAATCGATCCAACCGCTTTTGAAAAAATTCAAGTCGTGGGTCCTTACCTAAATTTCTTTATGAATAAAGGCGTGGTTGCTCAACAAGTTTTACAAACAATTGTAAAAGAACAAGATCAGTTTGGTTCAGCAAATATCGGTAATGGCGGGCAAGTACCAATTGATATGTCTTCTCCAAATATTGCTAAGCCAATTTCAATGGGCCATTTACGGTCAACGGTAATCGGTAATTCGATTGCTTTGATTTTAGAAAAAATTGGTTATCAACCAGTAAAGATTAACCATTTAGGCGATTGGGGTACACAATTTGGTAAATTAATTGTGGCTTTCAAAAAATGGGGTTCTGAAGAAGCTGTTCAAGAAAAACCAATTAGCGAGCTATTACGTTTATACGTGCAATTCCACGAAGAAGCTGAAAAAGACGCGACTTTGGAAGATGAAGCGCGGGCGTGGTTCAAAAAATTGGAAGAAGACGATGCCGAAGCGATTCGTTTGTGGCAATGGTTCCGAGATGAATCTTTACAAGAATTCAATAAAATCTACGGTATGCTAGATGTTGATTTTGATTCATTAAACGGCGAAGCTTTCTACAATGATAAAATGGCTGAAATCATTGAAATGTTGGAAGAAAAACATTTATTAAAAGAAGACAATGGTGCCGATATTGTTGATCTATCAGCTTATGATTTAAATCCCGCTTTAATTCGTAAATCAGACGGAGCAACGTTATATATTACCCGCGATTTAGCAGCTGCACTTTTCCGTAAACGGAATTACAATTTTGCTAAATCATTATATGTGGTAGGCAATGAACAAAGTTATCACTTTAAACAATTAAAAGCTGTACTTAAAGAAATGGGCTTTGATTGGTCAGAGGATATGCACCATATTCCTTTTGGTTTAATTACGCAAGGGGGTAAAAAATTATCTACGCGTAAAGGGAAAATTATTTTACTTGAAGAAGTGTTAAACCAAGCGATTGACTCTGCCAAAGAACAAATTATTGAAAAAAATCCTGATTTAGAAAACAAAGATGAAGTAGCAAAACAGGTCGGTGTAGGTGCGGTTATTTTCCACGATTTAAAAAATGATCGCTTAAATAATTTTGATTTCAATTTGGAAGAAGTCGTACGTTTTGAAGGCGAAACGGGTCCTTACGTGCAATATACTTATGCGCGGGCGATGAGTATTTTAGAAAAAGCAGACTTTACACCTAGTGAAACTGCCGATTATACTTTAGCGGACGAAGCTAGCTGGGAAATTATCAAGTTATTGCAAAAATATCCTGAAACCATTATGCAAGCGGCTGATAGCTATGAACCATCAGTCATTGCTAAACATGCCATTAAATTAGCACAAGCTTTCAATAAATACTACGCTCACACTAAGATTTTAGTTGAAGATGAAGGCAAACAAGCGCGTTTGGCATTAGTTTACGGGGTAACTCAATTGCTGAAAGAAGATTTACGCTTATTAGGCTTACAAGCACCGAATAAAATGTAATCAAGAAAAGCGAAAAGAGTTGTTCTGTACCTGAGTAAAGCGCAAAAATAAATTATAGCGGTGTTTTGTACCGCGAATTTCTTTTTCACTTTATCGAATGGTGCAAACTCTTGTAGCTGAACAATAAAAAAAGGGTTAGCAACCAACGCCAAATGACGTTGGTTGCTAATTTTTTTCATTCTTAAGGCTGATTTATCAAAGCTATCACCATGTTATAATAAGAAAAAGTGATCAATTAAATACTTTATACAGTGAAACTGATGATTGCTAAAATGGGAGGCATTGCTATGAATTCACAGGAAGCCCAAAGAAAATTTGCAGAAAAATCCAATATTCGTAATAGTGAATTTGATCGTCAAAATACCAATCAAACAAGAAATGCAGTTTCCACAAGTCAAGGAAGTATTTTTTTACCTAAAGATAATGTAACACCACAATCAAAAGTTTTATCAAGGGAGTTAGTGGCTGTATTAGTTGCTGCGGTCATCGGCGTTATGACATTTTTCTTAGTGAATTTACTAATGAAAAATATGGCACCAATCTTTTATCAGGGGCTATTGTTTTTAGGTTTGAATCTACTAGTTTCTTTTGCCTTAGCTTATTTTAGCTATAGACAAATCAAAAAAATTAGCTACAAATAAAAGTTTTGCCTTGAATTTTAACAACAATTCGTTTATGATGAATTTAATTAAGCGAAGGAGGTTTTCCTGCATTGAAATTTTAAGCCAATTTTTTAAAGAAGAACAAAATAGAAATTACGCAATTATCAATTGGGTGGGGTCTGTTCTTTTTCAAGATTGGTTAATGTCAATGAGTAGGGAAAACCAAAGTGTATGTCATTTTATTTGAGTGACTAGGCTTATTTTCAATATTCAATTTCTACGACTATCTTGAAAAGGATAGTCGTTTTTTATGTTTGACTAGGGGGAGTAACAGTGGAACTGCTAATCAAGTCCACTTCCGTTTTGATTGGAGTCTAGCTACATGAGCTTAGCTCTTGATAAAGTGAAGAAGAAATTCGCGGTAAAATCACCGCTATAATTTATTCTTGCACTTTACGCGGAAGCTGAACAAGTTCATTCCGCTTTTGATTGATAATTGAATATTGGAGGGAAAACTAATGAGTACAATTGAAATTAAAGACTTAACCTTTGCTTATGATGGAAAGACACCTTTGTTTCAAGAGGTGAATTTAGCTATTGATAGTCACTGGAAGTTAGGCGTTATCGGAAGAAATGGTCGTGGGAAAACAACGTTAATGAAATTATTACTAGGGGAAATCGAGTACACTGGTAAGATTTCTCATAAAGAAGTTTTTAGCTATTTTCCACAAAAGATTACCGATGACAGCCAATTAACTTATTATATTTTACAAGAACTAGCTGATTTTGAAGATTGGCAGCTTTTACGAGAATTTCACCAATTGGGTTTAACCGAAGAAATCTTTTGGCGACCTTTTAATTCTTTAAGTGGTGGCGAACAAACAAAAGTCTTGCTTAGCTTACTTTTTTTAGAGGAGAATGCTTTTCCTTTAATTGATGAGCCGACTAATCATTTAGATGCTGCTTCAAGAACTCTAGTTGCTAAATATTTACAAAAGAAAAAACAAGGATTTATCCTGATTAGCCATGATCGCCAATTTGTCGATGCTACCGTTGATCATATTATCTCTATCGAAAAACGGAAGTTGAGTGTTTATCAAGGAAATTTTTCAACTTATGATCAAGAAAAACAGCGAGAAGATGCTTTTGAACAGCAACAAAATCAAAAACTAAAAGGTGAAATCCAGCGCTTGAAAGTAACGGCTAAAGAAAAAACGCAATGGTCTAATAATCGTGAAAAAGATAAATATGGCAAAGCTAGCGTGAAAGGCAGTGGTGGCGTTCCTGATACAGGTTTTGTAGGAGCACGGGCGGCTCGCGTTATGAAGAAAGCCAAGAATTTAGAAAAACGTATGAATCAGTCGATTGCGGATAAAGAAGAATTACTAAAAAACATTGAATATATTGATCCTTTAAAAATGAAATACACGCCGGATTACCATCAACGAATTTTAACGGTGGAAGCAGTTGGTTTAGCTTACGGTGAAGAACCGCTATTTGCGCCAGTCAGCTTTAACTTGCAAAAGGGCCAACAAATCGTGATTGCTGGGGATAATGGCGCTGGTAAATCAGCTTTAGTTCAAGCGATTTTAGGTACTTTTAAAGGTGAGGTGGCCGGTACTATTGATTTAACGAAGAATTTAGCGATTTCTTATGTGAAACAAAATTTCGAAAGTAATCAAGGGAACCTTAAAGATTTTTCCGAGAAAAATCAGCTGGATTATGAACTTTTCTTAAGTAATTTAAAGAAAATTGGCATGGAACGCGATGTTTTTAATCAAAATATCGAAACTATGAGTATGGGGCAAAAGAAAAAAGTTGAAATTGCCAAATCCCTTTCACAAGAGGCGGCGTTGTATATTTGGGATGAACCCCTTAATTATTTAGATGTTTTCAATCAGAAACAAATTGAAGAAGTACTGTTGGCTGTTCAGCCAACAATGATTTTAATTGAGCATGATCAACAGTTTATTGAAAATATTCATGCAGATAAAATTATAAATTTAGTAAAATAAAAAAGAAAATGAGGTATTTTACTGGTTAATAAATTGATACTGGTGAAAAATTGAAATCAGAAAATAACAACTATACAAGCTAACTTTTTCGTGGAGATTACTGACGAGGCAGTATTTAATGGCAGTAATCCCAGAAAATTTCCAGTGATTCAAGCTGAAATCTGATATGAAATTATTTGACTAAGTAGTGGTCGTTTATTTTCAGGAAAATATTATTGCAATATTTACAATAATAATGTATACTATCAAAAGTGCTGTGAATCAGTACAAAATCCACATTTCTGTTGATCTGCGAAGGGGTGCTGAAATAATTCAGTTCTTCAAAGAGTTGAAAACAGGAAGAGGGAAATACAAAACCAAAATTGGAGGAAACACAAAATGGCAGTAATCTCAATGAAACAATTGCTAGAAGCTGGTGTACACTTTGGTCACCAAACACGTCGTTGGAACCCGAAAATGAAAAAATACATTTTCACAGAAAGAAACGGAATCTACATTATTGATTTACAAAAAACTGTTAAATTAGTAGACGTTGCTTATGACTACATGAAAGCTGTAGCTGAAGACGGCGGTATCGCATTATTCGTTGGTACTAAAAAACAAGCTCAAGAAGCAATTAAAGACGAAGCAATTCGTTCTGGTCAATTCTATGTTAACCATCGTTGGTTAGGTGGAACATTGACTAACTGGGATACAATCCAAAAACGTATTAATCGTTTGAAAGAAATCAACAAAATGGAAGCTGAAGGAACTTTTGATTTATTACCTAAAAAAGAAGTTGCTGGCTTAAACAAACAACGTGAACGTCTTGAAAAATTCTTAGGTGGTATCGCTGATATGCCTAGAATTCCAGATGTAATGTATATTGTTGACCCTCGTAAAGAACGTATTGCTGTTCAAGAAGCTCATAAATTGAACATTCCAATCGTAGCGATGGTTGATACAAACTGCGATCCTGATGAAATCGACGTAGTTATCCCTTCAAATGATGATGCAATCCGTGCCGTGAAATTAATCACTGCTAAAATGGCTGATGCTTTCATCGAAGGTAACCAAGGTGAAGATCAAGTAGCAGAAGAAGATTTTGTAGCTGATACAACAATCGAAGAAGCTTCTTCAATTGAAGAAATCGTTGATGTAGTTGAAGGCGACAACGCTGCTGAATAATTAAGAACGAATGGAGCTGTTTCAAGGGCTAGGCGACAAGCCTCACTCTCCTTTGAAGCAGCTTTTTTTGAAAGATAATTGAAAATTAATACTTTAATACGAACTAGGATGTCAGTTCCACTTGAACGAATATATTAGTGGAATGATATACGTGGTGAGAATCAAACTAATTTTTAGAAGAAAAATTAATACTTTAATACGAACTAGGAGGAAACACAAAATGGCAGATGTAACAGCTAAAATGGTAAAAGAATTACGTGACAAAACTGGCGTTGGTATGATGGATGCTAAAAAAGCGTTAGTTGAAGTTGATGGAGATATGGATAGAGCAATTGATTTATTGCGTGAAAAAGGTATGGCTAAAGCTGCTAAGAAAAATGATCGTATTGCAGCTGAAGGTTTAGCAGCAGTATCAGTTAATGGTAATTTTGCTTCAATCGTAGAAGTTAACTCTGAAACTGACTTCGTTGCTAAAAATGATAAATTCCAAAAATTGGTTAAAGATATTGCTGATTTAATGGTTGAACATAAACCTGCTGATATTGATGCGGCAATGAAAATTACTACACCAACTGGTACTATCGAATCTGATTTAATTGAAGCAACACAAGTAATCGGTGAAAAAATCAGCTTCCGTCGTTTTGAAGTTGTTGAAAAAGACGATAATGCTGCATTTGGTGGCTACTTACACATGGGTGGACGCATTGCTGTATTAACTGTTTTAGAAGGCACTACTGACGAAGCAGCAGCTAAAGACGTTGCGATGCACGTAGCAGCAATCAATCCTCGTTATGTAAATGAAGCTCAAATTCCACAAGCTGAATTAGAACATGAAAAAGCTATCTTAACTGAACAAGCTTTAAACGAAGGTAAACCAGAAGCAATTGTTGAAAAAATGGTTGTTGGCCGTTTGAACAAATTTAAAGCTGAAATTTCTTTGGTTGACCAACCTTTCGTTAAAGATCCAGACATGACTGTTGAAAAATTTGTCGCTTCTAAAAATGCAACTGTTAAATCATTTGTACGTTTTGAAGTTGGCGAAGGTATCGAAAAACGTGAAGATAACTTTGTTGAAGAAGTTATGAGCCAAGTAAAAAAATAGACTGTTATTTATAACAGGCGGGAACGCATGAAAGTGCGCTCCCTTTTTTTGAGCAAATACAGTATCAGTCGTTTAAAGTGGCTGCATTTTAAAGAATAACTAGATTTTTTTATGCAGAGCTGTAGAGAAAAATTTGGATTATGATAAAATAATGGATAGAGAAAATTGGAGGAAGCAATCATGAAACCTAAATATCAACGTGTTGTACTGAAATTAAGTGGTGAAGCTTTAGCTGGTAATGATGGTTTTGGCATTAAGCCACCAGTAATTAAGGAAATCATTAAAGAAATTAAGGAAGTTCATGAATTAGGTGTTGAAATGGCTATCGTGGTTGGCGGTGGTAACATCTGGCGAGGACAAATTGGTGCTCAAATGGGCATGGAACGCGCTCAAGCGGACTATATGGGCATGTTAGCGACAGTTATGAATGCTTTAGCATTGCAAGATACCTTAGAGAATGTTGGCGTACCAACTCGGGTACAGAGCTCAATTGAAATGCGTCAAATTGCTGAACCTTATATTCGTCGCCGGGCAGAACGTCATTTAGAAAAAGGTCGGGTAGTCATTTTTGCCGGCGGAACAGGCAATCCATATTTCTCTACTGATACAACAGCTGCTTTACGAGCTGCTGAAATTAATGCTGATGTTATTTTAATGGCTAAAAATAACGTGGACGGTGTATACTCAGCGGACCCTAAACTTGATAAAAATGCGGTTAAATTTGAAGAATTAACGCATTTAGAAGTAATCTCTAAAGGCTTGCAAGTGATGGATTCAACAGCTAGTTCATTAAGTATGGACAATGATATTCCATTGGTTGTTTTCAATCTAAACGAAACGGGTAATATTCGCCGCGCAATTTTAGGTGAACATATCGGAACTACAGTTAGAGGGAAATAGGTCTTTGACTTAGCTAAATTTGGATGAAATACCGCTGGCTCTGTTGTTGGTAACAAGTCAGCGGTATTTATTTTTTAAAAGGAAGGAGCGTCTTATGGAACCTGGTAAATATGCTTTGATGGTATGGTTAGCTTTTTATTTAGTACTAATTTTAACTTTTATTCAAAAAAAATTATTAGATTTTCTAACTGCAAAAATGGTTAAGTATCAATCTGTGAGTTTGAAAGTTATTGGGATACTAAATCGCTTTAAATATTTGTTTGTTCTTTATTTTTTTGTAGCAACATATTTTTGGATGCGGGAAGCAATAAGATATTATTTCCTTACTCAATTAATTGCTTGGATAATTATATTTACATTAGGATTATATGTCGTGCCTTTTATATTTCCATGGACTAGTATCATTCTACCTTTTCAGAAAAAAACAAATGAAGCAGTCAATCTTATGATTAGCTTAACAGGTATAATTAGTTTAGGCTGGATTGTTCGCTTGCTAAGAACGGGATATGTAATTACTTTAGATACTTCACCTTATGAAGGCCAGCAAACTAGTCAGCTATATAGATTCTTAGTTATCGGTTCAATTATTTTTCATTATATTTTTTCAATGCTTTATTATTTCAAACTGAATTATTCAAAAGAAGTTGAAAAAAACAAATAAAAAGCTTTATGTAAAAAGCTTTTTAACATATAATGGAAGTTAGTAAGAGCAACATCGCAATCATAAAAAATTATTAAAAAATTATTTTTTTGAACTATTGTAAGGGGGAAATAAAAATGGATACAGTTTTAGATGCTATGAAAGAAAAAATGCAAAAAGCTGAACAAGCTTTACAACGGGAATTAGGTCAAATTCGTGCGGGTCGTGCGAATGCAAGCTTATTAGACCGTATTAATGTAGATTATTATGGTGCGCAAACACCAGTGAATCAATTGGCTTCAATTACCATTCCAGAAGCACGAGTTTTAATGATTACACCTTTTGATAAATCTTCAATTGGTGATGTTGAAAAAGCGATTTTAGCTAGTGATATTGGTATCAGCCCAACAAATGATGGTACTGTGATTCGTTTAGTGATTCCACAATTAACCGAAGAACGTCGTAAAGAATTAGCTAAAGATGTGAAAAAAGCTGCCGAAGCTTCAAAAGTTGTGGTTAGAAATGCTCGTCGTGATGCGATTGATGCTTTCAAAAAACAACAAAAGAAAAGTGAAATTACTGAAGATGATTTGCGAGACTTAGAAAAACAAGTTCAAACTTTAACTGATAACAGCATTAAAGCTTTAGACAATATCACTGCCAATAAAGAAAAAGAATTACTAGACGTTTAAAAGCGAAAACTTTTAAAAAGGTTATTAATTGAAAAGAGTGCTTGCCCTAAAATACGGGTGAGTGCTCTTTTTTTACTTACTTTTAAAAAGTCTTTTTAAAATATTCTTAATAAATAGCAAAAACTTTTGATATTTCTAAGTAATTAATTTAAGTTATTGTTATAATAGATAAGATAAATTTTTAGTGAGAACTAATTTTCAAAGAAAAATTACATTAAAACGAACAAGGATGTCAGTTCGACTTACCAGAGCATCAAGCTAGTCGAATGATATACGGCGTGAGAATCAAACTAATTTTTCAAAGGAAAATTAGTACATTAAAACGAACAAGGAGGTTTTTCCGGAGATGTTTCATTTTTTTCCGCAAAAAGATAAATATGTTCAAGAAACAAGCGAATATAATTTTGACCATGAAGGGGCTGTGCCAAAACATTTAGCGGTTATTATGGATGGCAATGGGCGCTGGGCGCAAAATCGTCGTTTACCAAGAGTGGCTGGCCATAAAGAAGGAATGGAAACTGTAAAAAAAATCACTAAACACGCTTCTAAACTTGGTGTAAAAGTATTAACTTTATACGCTTTTTCAACTGAAAATTGGAAACGTGAATCTTCTGAAGTTAATTATTTAATGCAATTGCCAGTTGATTTTTTTGATAAATTTGTGCCAGAACTAATTGCTGAAAATGTAAAAGTGCATGTGATGGGCTATCAAGAAGCGTTGCCGGCTCATACTCAAGATGCCATTCAACGAGCGATGGCGGCAACTGAAAATAATACAGGCATGATTTTAAATTTTGCTTTAAATTATGGTGGTCGTGCAGAAATTGTTACGGCAACGGCAGAAATTGCTAAAGAAGTAGCAGCTGGGGAGCTTGCAGCTGATGCTGTAAATGAAGCGACAATTGCTGACCATTTAATGACAGGTTTTCTACCAGCTGATTTAAGAGAAGTTGACTTTTTAATTCGTACAAGCGGCGAAGAACGAATTAGTAACTTCTTACTATGGCAAATTGCTTATAGCGAATTATTTTTCACAGATGCTTTTTGGCCAGATTTCAACGAAGAATTATTAGAAATTGCCATTGCATCATTCCAAAACCGCAACCGTCGTTTCGGTGGCGTAACTAAAACCGACAGCCAAGTAGAAGATTAATTCTTCAGAATGATACACATGATGAAAATAAAATTATTTTTGAAAAAAATTAATACATTAATAATGAAACAGGGGGAAACATAACAATGAAACAGAGAGTGATTACCGCAGTAGTTGCGTTAGCCTTTTTTATTCCAGTGATTTGGTATGGTAAAATTGCGATTGAGTTAGTTGCTGCAGCGATGGCTGTGGTGGGCGTTTATGAACTATTTCGCATGAAAGGTTTAACGATTTTTAGTTTAGAAGGAGTTTTGTCAGCCGCTGGGGCAGCCATTTTGGTTTTACCTTTAGGTCGCTGGTTGCCTTTTTTACCTGATGGCACGAGTTCTTTTACAATTTATTATTTAATTGTCATGGTTTTATTAGGAATGTCAGTGATTTCTAAAAATACTTATACCATTGATGAAGCTGGTTTCCCAGTAATCGCAAGTTTATATACTGGGGTTGGTTTCCAACATCTCGTTACAGCACGTAATGCCAGTATTCAAGCCGTTTTATTAGCCTTGTTTATTGTTTGGGCAACTGATATTGGCGCTTATATGGTTGGACGAAAATTTGGTAAGCATAAATTATTACCAAGTGTTTCACCAAATAAAACCATTGAAGGCTCACTTGGTGGGATTTTAAGCGCAGTAGTTGTGGCGTTGATTTTTATTCTGATTTATCCAAGCAAAGAATATTTTGGTTATAGCACAATTGTAATGTTGCTATTTACAGTTGTCTTTTCAATTGTCGGTCAGTTTGGTGATTTAGTTGAATCTTCAATTAAACGTCATTACGAAGTGAAAGATTCAGGGAATATTTTACCTGGTCATGGTGGGATTTTAGATCGCTTTGATAGCTTGTTGTTTGTGTTCCCAATCATGCATCTTTTCGGCATCTTTTAAAAATAATTAAAAATCTTTGAAAAAAGCTGAGAAAATTGCTATTTTCTCAGCTTTTACTAGTATTAATTTGGTTATTCTTTCGTAATATGATAAAATGTGTCTAGCTTTTCCGTAGGCTAGCAAGCAAAATGGCAGTTAGCTCTACTAAAAAGATTAACAAATGAAGGAAGGATTACATGAAGACAGTTATTACATTTCTGATTGTGTTTGGCGTAATAGTGCTTATTCATGAATTTGGACATTTTTATTTTGCCAGAAAATCCGGGATTCTTGTCCGGGAATTTTCGATTGGTATGGGTCCAAAAATTTATGCGCATCAGGGGAAAGATGGCACCGCTTATACCGTTCGTATGCTACCAGTCGGTGGCTATGTAAGAATGGCGGGAGTTGAAGAAGATGATACCACTTTAACGCCAGGAATGCCCTTAGCTATTATGCTTAATGAAAACAATCAAGTCGTTAAAATTAATTTAAGTAAAAAAATTCAACTGCCTAATAGTGTGCCGTTGGAATTAACGAAGCACGATTTAGTTGATGCGTTAGAAATATCTGGTTTTGTCATGGGGGACGAAACCGAAGAAATGACCTATACTGTTTGTCATGATGCAACAATTATTGAAGAAAATGGTGTGGAAGTTCGTATCGCACCAAGAGATGTTCAATTTCAATCAGCGAAATTATGGCAGCGGATGTTAACCAATTTTGCTGGACCAATGAATAATTTCATTTTAAGTTTGGTTATTTTTATCGCGATTGCTTTTCTACGTGGCGGCGTTCCTGATAATCAACATCAGGAAGTTGCGATTGGTGAAATTGTCGCTGATAGTGTTGCTGAAAAAGCTGGTTTTCAAACTGGTGATCAAATCTTAACGATTGACGGCAAAGCGATTAATACTGGCGATGAAGCGATTGAAATTATTTCCGCTCATCCTGAAGAAGAAGTCGCTTTTGAAGTGTTGCGAGATGATCAAAAGCAAACGATTAAAGTAGCACCGAAAAAAGAAAAAGTTGATGGTCAAACGGTTGGTCGCTTAGGCGTGGGTATTACAACCATGGCTAAAATTACTAAAGCAAGTGTTGGGGAAAAAATTATTTGGGGTGCGAAAGAAACTGGTAATCAAATTTTATCAATTTTTGACTCTCTGAAAAGTTTAGTTAAACGTTTTAATATTAATCAACTTGGTGGACCAGTAATGATGTTCCAGCTGTCAGCACAGGCTTCAGAAGGCGGCGCAATGACTGTTTTACTATTGATGGGTTGGTTATCAATCAGTTTAGGCATTATGAATTTGCTACCAATTCCTGGGTTAGATGGCGGTAAATTATTGCTTAATATTATTGAAGGATTGAGAGGCAAACCCCTTAGTCAAGAGAAAGAAGGTATTATCACCCTGATTGGGGTTGGGTGCATGGTACTGTTAATGTTGGCTGTTACATGGAATGATATTCAACGTTTCTTGTTCCGTTAAATTTGAAAATTGAATAAGTAAGGATGGAGAAAATGAAACAATCTAAAATGCTTATACCTACATTACGTCAAGTACCAAATGATGCAGAGGCTTTAAGTCATCAAATGTTGTTACGGGGTGGTTTTATTCGGCAAGTGGCTTCAGGAGTGTATTCCTATTTACCATTGGCGAATCGAGTTTTAGAGAAATTAAAAAACATCATGCGTGAAGAATTTGATAAAATTGATGCGGTTGAAATGTTAATGCCAGCACTTTTACCGGCAGAATTGTGGATTGAATCAGGGCGTTATGAAACATATGGTCCTAATTTATATCGCTTAAAAGATCGTCATCAACGTGATTATCTTTTAGGTCCAACTCATGAAGAAGTTTTTACAGATTTAATTGGTCATGAAATTAACTCTTATAAACGTTTACCACTTTCTTTGTATCAATTTCAAACGAAGTTCCGTGATGAAAAACGTCCACGTTTTGGTTTGTTGCGAGGTCGCGAGTTTATGATGAAAGATGGCTATTCTTTTCATGCAACAGAAGAGTCATTAGATGAAGTTTATCGTAGCTATGAAAAAGTCTATCATGCGATTTTTGAACGTTGTGGCTTAGAATTTAGAGCGATTATTGGTGATGGTGGTGCCATGGGAGGTAAAGACTCTAAAGAGTTTATGGCAATTGCTGAAATTGGTGAAGATACCATTTGTTATTCAACTGAAAGTGACTATGCTGCTAATTTAGAAATGGCAACTAGTTTATATACACCGAAAACTTCTCATGAAGCTGAGCTAGCTTTAGAGAAAGTAGCTACGCCAGAGGTGGAAACGATTGAAGAAGTCGCGAATTTCTTTGAAATTTCACCACAAAAAACGATTAAATCAATGTTATTTATGGCTGATGGAGAACCTGTACTGGCTTTAGTTCGGGGAGATCATCAAGTTAATGAAATTAAACTGAAAAACTTTTTAGCAGCGGATTTCTTAGAAGAAGCAACTGCTGAAGAAGCTTTAAAATATTTAAATGCTGAGTTCGGTTCGCTGGGGCCAGTAGGTGTTTCCCAAGAAGTTAAAATTTATGCAGACCTTTATGTTCAAGGGATTGCTAACGGCGTTACTGGTGCGAATCAAACGGGTTATCATTATCGTAATGTCAATCCTAGTCGTGATTTTGAAGTTATTGCTTATGAAGATCTACGTTTTGTTCAAGAGGGAGATCCTTCTCCTGACGGTAATGGCGAGTTGGCCTTTACTAAAGGGATTGAAATTGGCCATATCTTCAAATTAGGAACACGCTATAGTGAAGCTATGAACGCAACGGTTTTAGATGAAAATGGTCGTGAAATTCCGATTATTATGGGCTGCTATGGCATTGGCGTTAGTCGCTTATTGTCAGCGATTGTTGAACAAAATGCTGAGGAAGATGGCATCAACTGGCCACGGGGGATTGCGCCTTTTGATTTGCATATTGTGCAAATGAACATTAACGACGAACATCAATCAAAATTAGCTGAAGAAGTGGAAAAAACCATGTCGCAAGCTGGTTATGAAGTTTTAGTTGACGATCGTAACGAAAGAGCAGGGGTTAAATTTGCAGATGCAGATTTAATTGGTTGCCCGATTCGCATCACGGTTGGGAAAAAAGCTGTCGACGGTGTTGTTGAAGTTAAGATTAGACGGACCAATGAGATGTTGGAGGTTCGTAAAGATGAACTGGCTAGTACGTTAAGTATTTTATTAAATCCAGCATCAGAATAAGTAACCTTTCCACCCGTGGAAACGGGTGGATTTTTTCATGTTGCTGACTGCTATAAAAATACTTTTTACGTGAAAATTTGGCAATTCTATTTATTAAGTTACTTTTAAATTATGCGGTAAAGATTTTTTTATGGTAGAATGTTCGGTAGTATAAATTTATCTTGAAAAGTTTGGATGAAAATAAATGAAAAGAAAACGAAGAGGTCCAATTGGTTGGCTATTTAGAATTATTCGCTGGATAATATTAGTCTGCTTGATTGTAGCCATCTATTTTGGTTATAAAATTTATAAAAATGTTGAGCAAGTTTCTTCTTATCGCCAACAAGTAACTCAGCTGACGCAGCAATATCAGCTAGAAGGTTATGAAAATTTAGTTTTAGCAATTATTTATACAGAATCTAAAGGTAATGGCACTGATTTGATGCAAAGCTCTGAAAGTTTAACGGGAGAACAGTCCTTAATTCATTCGCAGGAAGAAAGTTTGAATCAAGGGATGCAATATCTTTCACAGGCGATTCAAGCCGGACTCGATGCTGATTGTGACCTTTGGACAGCTGTTCAAGCTTATAATTACGGGCTTGATTATATTGATTATGTAAAAATTAACGGTGGAACTAACACAACTAAGTTAGCTGAACGATATTCTAAAGATGTCGTGGCGCCTTTTTTAGGCAATAGCACGGAAGAAACTTATCGTTATTGGCGAGTTCAGTCGCTTTTATATAATCGTGGTTATTTATATAAAAACGGTGGTAACTTTTTTTACGCTGAAATCGTTAGAGATAATCAAGTTTTTATCGAGCTCTATCAAAAATTCTTTAATTAACTTCAAGTTTAGTTAGCAAAAATTTAATACATTAGTTAGGAGTATTTTCATGGATAAGAATCAATCAAAAGAAAAATCTCAGTCACAAGGTTGGCTGTTACGCTTTGTAAAAGGTATGTTTATTGGCTCTGGTTTTATTTTACCAGGTGTCAGCGGTGGGGCTTTAGCAGCGATTTTTGGAATTTATGAGCGGATAATTTCTTTTTTAGCCCATATTACAAAAAACTTTAAGGAAAATGTCTTGTTCTTTATTCCAGTTGGCTTAGGGGGTGTAACCGGGGTATTTTTACTTTCTTTTGCGGTTAGTTTTTTATTAACAGAATATGAAACACCGATTTTGTGGTTCTTTGTGGGTTGTATTATTGGTACGGCGCCGGCTTTATGGAAAGAAGCAGGTAAGGAAGGCCGTAATAAAACTGATCTTGGAATTACGGCTGTTACCAGTGTGGTTGCTTTTATCTTTTTACTATTCGGTGCCAAATTATTTGGTGGTCATGTAGAACAAAATTTCTTCACATGGATGATTGCGGGGGCTTTAATTGGTTTAGGGATGATTGTACCGGGGTTAAGTCCTTCTAATTTTTTAGTTTATATGGGCATGTACACAGCAATGGCTGACGGGATTAAAGCGTTAGATTTTGGCGTAATTATTCCGATTGGAATTGGCGGAATCGTTTGTGTTTTAGGATTATCAAAAGTAATGGATTATATTTTTAGTAAAGCTTATGCCAAATTATATCATTTCATTTTAGGGGTGGTTTTGGCGTCAACCGTGATGATTATTCCAACTAATTACGCTGGTATGGGCTTCCTTGGCTATGTTGCTTGTTTCTTATTATGCTTAGCAGGAGCGGCATTAGGCTGGTGGATGAGTCGCTTAGAAGAACGTTATAAATAAACAAAAAAGAATTTCAGCGGGAGTTAAAAAACTTTAGCTGAAATTTTTTTTTAAGTTCTATTTGTTTTTCAAAAGATAATTAGGCTAATTTTAAATATATTCGCTTTTATTGAAAAAACTAGGGTAAAGACTTGAAAAATAACCAAATTGTGATAAAATTGACAATGTATAATTGTGTCTTGTTATCAAATCGTACCTAATATTTCATTGGTGCGATTTTTTTCAACTAAGTACTACAGTTTTTGATGATTTTCATCAAAAGGTGACTGTTGGGTAGGCCTAACTTGTTCAAGTGGTCCTTTAAGCAAGGGGGGATTGAATGGCACAGAAGATACCAGCGGAAACGATTGACGAAATACGCAGTAAAACCAATATTGTTGATGTGATTGGTCAGTATGTTCAGTTGAAAAAATCCGGCAAAAATCATTTAGGTCTTTGTCCTTTCCACGAAGAAAGAACACCTTCTTTTTCGGTGGCCGAAGATAAACAGATATTTCACTGTTTTGGCTGTGGTAAGGGTGGAAATGTCTTTACCTTTATTCAAGAAATTGATGGGATTAGCTTTCCTGAAGCGGTAATCAAAATTGCTGAAATGGAACAATTGCCAATTGATGCAGCTTGGAAAACTTCTGAAACGAGCGTTGACAATCCGCAACTAGCTAAACAGCGAGAATTGATTCAGTTACATGAAAAAGCCCGTGAATTATTTCACCATATGTTGGTTCACACTAAAGCTGGCGAAGAAGCTTTGGACTATTTGCTAGACCGGGGCCTAACGATGGAGTTAATTGAGACCTTCCAAATCGGGTTTGCGCCGCAGCAACGAGAATTTTTGGGTAAAATTTTTCAAAATGATCAAGTTCAACAACAAGCAATGGTTGATTCAGGTTTATTTATTCAAAGAGAAGACGGCTCATTAGCTGACCGGTTTTATCAACGAATTATGTTTCCTGTTAAAGACTTTCAAGGTAAGACAATCGGTTTTTCCGGGCGGTTTTTACAAACGGCTGAATTTTCAGGAAAAGATCAACCAAAATATTTGAACAGTCCAGAAACTGAGATTTTCAACAAGCGGAATATTCTTTATAACTTTGATGCGGCCAGACCAACGATTCGCAAAGAGGAAACAGTCTTTTTATTTGAAGGCTTTATGGATGTGATTTCGGCTTGGCAAGCAGGCATTAAAAACGGTATTGCTTCCATGGGAACTAGCTTAACCAATGAACAAATTAATGGTATTCAACGGGTCAGTAAAAATGTTGTCATTTGTTACGACGGCGATTCTGCTGGGGTTGAAGCAACGCAACGAGCAGTTCAACTGCTGCAACAACACAGTGCTTTAAAGCTAACCGTTGTCAGCTTACCTGAAAAAATGGATCCTGATGATTACCGTAAAAAATATGGTGATGAAGCTTTAAAAGAATTACTATTTCATGGACAACAAACGACATTTGCTTTTCAGATGAGTTACCTAAGAAAAAATCGTAACCTGCAAAATGAAAAGGAAATGCTAGATTATTTACAAGAAGTTTTGCAAGCACTAGTGAAAGTTCCTTCACCGATTGAGCAAGATCGCTATCTGGTTCAATTAGCACAAGAGTTTCAAGTGAGTCGTGAATCATTGCAACAACAGTTTCGTTCTTTGCAACAAAATGTCCGACAAGAAGAACGGGCCGCTTACTACTCTTCACCAGAAGGACAATTTCAACCAGCTGTTGCTACAAATGATTTAACTATACAAACGCAAGCTAAACCATTAACACAAGTGGAAAAAGCTGAGCGGATGCTGCTGTATCGTTTATTTAACGAGGCAACACTACGTGGAGAACTTCAAAGTCAAGATTTTCACTTTATCCATGATGAATATCAAGAAATCTATTTATTGATGGATACTTATTTAACGGAAACAAATCAGTTTAATTTAGCTGATTTTATCGATTTTCTTAAGGATGAGGCACTTAAGAAAGTCGTAATAGAAATTGCCTATTTAGAACTTTCTGAAGAAAGCACTGCGCGGGAAATCCAAGATCTATTTCACGTGATTGCCAAGGCTGAAATTGCTGAAAAAATCGCTGAAAAGAAAAGACAGCAGCAAGAAGCCAGTCGTAATGGCAATCGCCAATTAGATACGGAGTTACAAATTGAAATATTTGAGTTAACCAAGCAGCTTAAGCAAGCCTAATAGTTTTGAAAGGGGCCTTCCTACATGGCAGAAGAATCAAAAAAAGTAACATATGATGAAGCATTAGCCGCTTTTATCAAAGAGAACAAAAGTAAAGGACAAGTTGTTTACGATGAGTTAAGCAATCAATTGGCGACACCTTATTCATTGAACGCAGACGAAATGGAGAAATTAATCCAAAAAGTTGAAGATTCAGGAATTAGTGTTGTTGATGAAAATGGTGAACCTAGTGTTCACAGCTTAAAGAAAGATGAAAAAACAGCTGTTAAGGCCCAACAAGAAGATTTATCTGCACCGACTGGGGTAAAAATTAATGACCCCGTTCGGATGTATTTGAAAGAAATTGGTCGTGTACCTTTGTTAAGCGCCGAAGAAGAAGTTGCTTTAGCATTAAAAATTGAAGAAGGCGATCAAGAAGCGAAACAACGCCTTGCTGAAGCTAACTTACGTTTGGTTGTAAGTATTGCTAAACGTTATGTAGGCCGGGGAATGCAATTCCTTGATTTAATCCAAGAAGGTAATATGGGCTTAATGAAAGCTGTTGAAAAATTCGATTATCGCAAAGGTTTCAAATTTTCAACTTATGCGACTTGGTGGATTCGTCAAGCTATCACGCGAGCAATTGCCGATCAAGCAAGAACGATTCGGATTCCTGTGCATATGGTGGAAACCATTAATAAATTAATTCGGATTCAACGTCAATTATTGCAAGATTTAGGTCGGGAACCAACACCAGAAGAAATTGGTGCAGAAATGGATTTACCAACTGAAAAAGTTCGCGAAATCTTGAAAATTGCTCAAGAGCCTGTTTCATTAGAAACACCAATTGGGGAAGAAGATGATTCTCATTTAGGTGATTTTATTGAAGACCAAGAAGCAACTAGTCCAGCAGAACACGCTGCCTATGAGTTATTAAAAGAACAGTTAGAAGAAGTTTTAGATACTTTAACTGATCGTGAAGAAAACGTCTTGCGATTACGTTTTGGCTTAGATGATGGCCGAACACGGACATTGGAAGAGGTAGGTAAAGTATTTGGTGTCACTCGTGAACGGATTCGACAAATTGAAGCAAAAGCTTTGCGGAAATTGCGCCATCCTTCTCGTTCTAAACAATTACGGGACTTCTTAGAATAAATATTTGTTAATATTTTGGCCCGATAAGTCCTTTTGCTTATCGGGTTTTTCTCTTTTTTAACTCGTTTTTGAAGATTCTTTTGTGTTTTTATAGGAAAAAAAGTCAAGTTTTGTAAAAAATTTCATCTGAAGTATTGGAACAAAAGGCTTTCTATGTTAGATTAAAAGTTAGATGATTAGAGGAAGGAGTTTATGAATTCCGTGAAACATGCATGCCCAAAATGTGGATTTGAATATGTTGGTGACTTAGATAAATGTCCTAACTGTGGTTTTTTAATTAAAGAAGATAGTAATGATAATATAGAAGGTTCTCAGCCGTTAGAAAATTTGGCTGCCGAACGAAAAGATACTTCAAAGGAAAATGAGGTTGATGCAACCATCTCAGAAACGAAAGAGTTTGCGATTTCTGATATCAACGATGATATTCAATGGTCTGACTTTGAAGATATGTCGATTGGTTCAGTTGCTGAAATTTTGAATGATACTTTAGATGAGGATGACTTGAAAGAATTACAAGCATTGACTGATAAAGTAGAAAATGCAGAAAAAGAACAGTTGGCGGAACAAGCAACAACTGAAGATGACGATACAAAAGAATTTGATTTTGAGTTATCAGAGAATGATGTTTTAGCACAATACATCAAAGCACATCGTCATTCAACTACTCATGAAGGTCAAGAAATCACTGATGGAGAGACTGAAGAGTTAGTTACTTCCCTTGAAGAAACAACTGAAATAGAAGTTTCTGACGAGTTATCTGATACAGTAGCAGAGGAAAGTGAAGTTCTTGAAACAGAAGTCAGCGATGCTACTGAAGAAACAACAGTGGAAGTAGTTGCAGAAGATGACGCTGAGACACTTACTGAAGAGGTTAAAACGCCAGAAATTGATATGCTTGACTCTGAAGAATTGGAAGAAGCAGTCGTTTCTGAGAAAGTCAGTGAATCAGCAGAAGAAGTTGTAGAAGAAACCGAAACTGAAGCAGTTGTAACCGCGACAGAAGAAGTTTCTGAAGAAGTGACTGAAAATACCGACGAACAAAGAAAAGGCAACGATACACCGCCTAATCTTTTCGTCTTAGATACTGAGGAAGCGAAACGTTTAGCCGATGAAATTGCGGAAAGAGATGCTTATCATGAAGCAGCAGAGGAATCAGAAGATTACTTTGAATTTGATGACCCTGATTTAGTACCCCTTCCTTCAGAAGATGAAAGTGTAGCGAAAAAATTTGCTAATCTGCCTAAATTTAATGAAACAGCTAAAAATTTAGATAATCATTCTCGTTTGCAACCTTTACCAGAGTTCAATCGGAAAAAATTAGAGCAGCAATTACAACAAAAACGTAAAACAGATTTATCTGACACTAAAGCAATTGTGCCACAACCAGAACCAACTGCTAAAGACGTCAGAAAACCAGAAGTACAATCGCAACCAGTTCTGCCAGAAACAACAAATGAAGCAGCTGAAACAGCGCCTAAGAAGAGTCGGAAAAAATGGCTTTATCTTGGTGCCGCAGCGGTTTTATTAGCTGGTGGTGGTTCTTATTATGTTTATTATCAAAATCAACAAAAAGTTGCTGAAGCTGCTCGTGTAGCTAAAGAACAAAAAGCAACAGCCGAAGCTATGACTAACATTGAAAAAGAACTAAATGCTTTTTATACTGATGATACCCAAGAATTTATTAAGAGTGAAAAAGTCAATGCTAGCTTAGGAACGATTAAAGTTGAACTTGATAAATATAGCAAAGAAGATGGCTATCAAGATTTAGTAAAAGCCTTTGATAAAGTTAAAGAAAAAGTGACAACAATTAAAGATGTCAATGGTCTTTTCACGACACCAATCATTAATGGTCATGGTTTAGTTGAAAATCCAATGCTGAAAGCTGATAAAGAAATTACTTTAACCAAACCTGAAACAACAGGTGGGTTTGATACTTTAGTTAAACAAGCAATTGAAGTGGCTGAAGAACAGTATCAAACGTTACAAACGGCTAAAACAAAAGTAGCGTTAGTTTATCAATCTGGAAGAGTTTTAGATTCAGCGACTCGGGAAAATTATGATGTAGCAGTGGCAGCTGTAGCAGCAATAAAAAATTCTGCTTTAGCTAAAGATTTGCAAAGTCAATTAAAGGATGTTAACACTTATTTAACTGAGAAAGAAGCGACAACTAATCCAGCTGGTCAAAACGGTAATAGCACGACAAGTGGTAGTACTGCAAATACTGACGGTTCTGTTTCAAACAATGGCACTGCTAACAATAATAGTGGTACAAGTAGCAACGCCGGCAGTGGTAGCAGCTATGGCTATACAATTGGCGATGGTGGTGCAGTAATTGGCTTTACTATGAACACAGAAGGCAAGCCAATTGTAGAGACTAATACTAATGATGTTAATGACACTGCTAATTCTGCTTGGGTCTGGGCTGGCGATGTTAAAGAAACTGTGATTAATAAATGTATTGAACGGGGTTATATTACTGCTGATGCTTATACCTTACAACCAGCAGTAATTGTTAATGGCAACGGGATTTATAACTTATTCCGTGGTGACGGTAGTTATGTTGTTTCAATTAACTGTAAAACAGGTTGGTTTAAAGGGAATGGACCTGGTGGACCAAATACTCGTGTAAATTAAAAGCGAGTTCTAATGTGATTTAAGAAAGAATGTCGAGAGTGGAACGAAAGTTTAATGTTCCACTCTCGCTCCAGTTTTAAAAAGATGAAGTTGTGATTTTAAAGTGAGGTTTTAAGTATGGAAGATGTTTCAGTTGGCTATCGCACTTTTCGGGAAGGTGTGAAGGCTTGTTTGCCAACAGTTTTAGGCTACGTAGGCATTGGGATTGCTGCCGGTGTAGTTGGTAAAGGTGTCGGTTTAAGTGTTTTAGAAATTATGGCGATGTCGGTTTTAATTTATGCTGGCAGTGCGCAGTTTATTATTTGTGGGATGTTAGCTATTCAGGCACCGATAGTAGCGATTATTGCGACGACCTTTTTAGTTAACCTACGCCATTTTTTAATGAGTATGTCAGTGGCAGGATATTTTAAAAATGTGCCGCTACTTAAAAGTATCGGTATAGGTACGCTGTTAACAGATGAATCTTACGGGGTTTTAGTGACAGCATTAAATAATCAACATAAAGTTTCGGTAGCTTGGACCAATGGCTTAAATATAACGGCTTATTTAACTTGGATTTTAGCAACTGGGGTAGGTGGAATTTTAGGTAATTTTTTACCGAATCCAGAAATGTTAGGGATGGATTTTGCTTTAACTGGGATGTTTTTAGGCTTATTTGTTTTACAAGCGGATTTACCTATCAGAAAACGGACAAAACAAACGATTTTACTTTTAATCGTGGTTTGTAGTAGTTTATTTATATTAATGAAATTTGTATCGGCAGAGTTAGCAGTGATTATTGCTACACTACTAGGTTGCTTAGTTGGGACGGTGACGCAAAATGAGTAGTCAATTTATTTTGTTATTATTAGGTGGCTGTCTGATTACTTGGTTACCTAGAGTCGTGCCGTTTTTGTTATCTAAAAAAGTTGATTTCCCAAAATGGTTAAATGACTTTTTAGCTTATTTACCTTTGTGTATTTTGACGGCTTTATTATTTCAAAGTATTTTAGTTTATCGCCAAGGGCAATTTCCAGCGGTGAAAGTGCTGGAGTTAATTGCTTGTCTGCCAACTTTTGCAGTAGCAATCAAAACAAAAGACTTAATGAAAACTGTGTTAGTTGCTGTGGTGACTATCGCTTTGCTACGGTTTATTTTTTAGGGAAAGAACCTAATTAGAAAGATTGAGGGAACATAATGAATGAATTATTAGCCACCGTTTTTACCGGTGTGATTATTGATGAAAATGCTGACAGTTATTTTGTGCAAAAAAATGGTGTTACTTTTCAATTAAGTAAAGAGGAAGGCGAGCATGCACTAGGGGAAGCAGTTGAAGGTTTTGGTTATTTAAACCAGAAGCAAGAGGCAGTTATCACAACAAAAATTCCTAATGTCCGAATCGGCCATTATGCTTTTGGGGAAGTTACCGAAGTGCGCCGCGATTTAGGCGTATTTGTCAATATTGGTTTAAAAGATAAAGATATGGCGGTTTCGTTAGATGAACTACCAACTATGCGGGAATTATGGCCAAAAGCTGGCGACAGATTATTAATCTCTTTAAAGGTCGACAATAAAGATCGCATTTGGGGCGTTTTAGCCAGTGAGAAAATGTTTACTGCTATGAGCCGTCGCGGCAATGAAGAGATGAAAAATAGAGATATCAAAGGAACAGTTTTTCGGTTGAAATTAGTCGGTACTTATTTATTAACCGAAGACTATTATATCGGTTTTGTTCATCCTTCTGAACGTTTTAAAGAACCCCGTTTAGGGGAAATTGTAGAAGGCCGAATTATCGGAGTTAGACCAGATGGCGTTTTAAATGTTTCGTTAAAACCACGGGCTCATGAAATGATTTCTGATGATGCCGCGATGCTGTTAGTATTTTTAGAGCGTGCCCCTGAGAAAAAAATTCCTTACACAGATAAATCTGATCCAGAAGAAATTAAACAAATGTTTGGGATTAGTAAAGGGCAATTTAAAAGGGCAATTGGTACCTTATTGAAACAGCGTAAAATCAAACAAGAAAATGGTTTCACTATTTTAATTGAAGAAGATAAATAACATATTTTCTAATTAAAATAACTAGGCGTAATAACACAAGTTGTTTTTCTAATTGAGAATAACTTGAATTTTTTGTTAAAGTATTTTATAATTGTTTTAATTTGTTAGTGAAGAAGAATATTCTATTTTAGAATTATTATAATTAATCGGAGGATATGAAATGGATACCTCATTAGCTTTACAAAAAACTAAAAAACATTTACGCGAGTCTGGCTTGAAGTTAACGCCGCAGCGGGAAGCAACCTTATTGGTTTTATTAGAAAACGAAAAAGATCATCTTTCGGCTGAAGAAGTTTATTTTTTAGTGAAGAAAAAAAGCCCAGAAATTGGTTTAGCTACAGTTTATCGAACTTTAGAAATTTTAACAGATTTAAAAATTGTCGATAAAGTTAGCTTTAATGATGGCTTAGCTCGCTATGATTTACGTAAAGAGGGCGCCCAACATTTTCATCATCATTTATTATGTTTAGAATGTGGGAGTATTGAAGAAGTGGAAGAAGATTTGTTAGGTAGTGTTGAACAAATTATTGAAGATAACTATCACTTTTTAGTTAAAGATCATCGTTTAACTTTTCACGGTGTTTGTAAAGTTTGCCAAGCAAAAGCAACTGAATAGTTGAAATAATTAAATTGAAAGCAGTTAAGCTGAAGGACTTAACTGCTTTTTTGCTGTCTAGGTAGATAAAAAAATTATGAATTTTCCTTGATGGAGCTAATTACATGGCGGACTTTAGATATAGAAGTTTGTGCTTCTTCATGATTATTAAACATCAAAATCACTAATAATGAATCTAAGATGCTTAATTGTGAAATTCTGGAAGCTAATGCTTCTGAACGAAAGGCTGTTTCTTCTGAAATCGAAATTAAGACGACATCACCAAGTTTTGCTAATGGCGAATGAGAGTGACTAGTTAGTACGATAATTTTAGCGCCGACTTCTTTAGCGACTTCTGCTAAAATAATGGCTTCTTTAGATCTACCACTATGAGAAATAACAATGGCACAATCATTTTCAGTCAATAAGGAAGCTTCCATTAATTGAATATGGTAGTCAGTGCTATGTACAACGGAAATAGGGGAGCGTAAGAATTTTTGATAAGCGTCGGTAGCGACTATTTCAGAACCACCTACCCCAAAGAAAATTAAACGATTAGATTGATTGATTAAATCGGCCGCAGTTTTTAAATCTTCTTGCCGCAACAATTTTTTAGTATCTTGTAAAGCTGAGATGCTAGAGTCGAAAACTTTTTGTGCCATTGTTAATTCGGTATCATCGTTTTGAATATTTTCATGAGCAGTAATTCCTGAAAAATCTTCTCCTTGAACTAACATCGTCATTTTAAAGTCCTTGAAGCCGTTATAACCTAGCTTTTTGGTAAATTGAAAGAGGGTAGAATCGGCAATTCCTAATTCTGTGGCTAAGTCGCTAATCGAGCTGTGGCTGATTTTTTCAGGATTTTCTAAAATATAATCAGCAATCGCTTGTTCTTTAGGACTAAAATCGTTATACATCGTTTTTATTTTTAAACGAATTGATACTTCCATGGTGGTCACTCCTAGTTGAGATATTAAAGTAAAGCTTTCTGTAATAATTATTCTATTTATTAAATATACTATGCTCTATAAAAATATTCAACAAAAAATATTTTTTTATTTTCTATTTACAAAAAAATATTTTTTGTATAATGGAGTTATAAAGAAAACGAATACATTTTAGAAAGTAAAAAAATAATTTAGTTGACGTTAGCTTTTTATACTCGAGGAGTTCGCTGAATTATCTTGACTGTATTCTGATAGAGATGGGGCGGTTTAATTTCAATTTAATTTAGAAACGCTAAAAGAGGGGAGAAGAAGACTATTTTATCTCACTAGATTGAAAGCGTATTCGATAATTTTAAAAAATTTAATTTTTTCTCAGAAGAAGAAAAGGAGTTTTGTGAAATGTCAAAATATAATATTGCCATTGTAAATTCCAGCAGTTTCGGAAAAATATTTCCAGAGCATTTAAAGCGTTTAGAAAAAATCGGAACAATTAAGCATGTAACAGTTGATAGCGAAATTGGTGGTAAAGAATTAGCTGCTGAACTTGCTGGTTATAATATCGTGATTGCCAGTGTTACGCCATTTTTTACTCAGGAATTTTTTGATCATAAAGATGAACTTATTTTAATTAGTCGTCATGGCATTGGTTATAACAATATTGATTTAGCAGCTGCTAAAAAGCATGATACGATTGTGACGATTATTCCGGCGTTAGTTGAAAGAGATGCGGTAGCTGAAAATAATATTACTAATTTATTAGCAATCTTGCGACGTACGGTAGAATCAAACAATCGGGTGAAATCAGATCGTTGGGAAGATCGCGCTGAATTTGTCGGGCGAGCTTTATTTAATAAAACCGTTGGTGTGATTGGTGTAGGTAATACCGGTAGCGGTGTGGTAGAAGCGTTAAGAAATGGTTTTCGATGTAATGTTTTAGCTTATGATCCTTATAAATCTGAAATGTATTTACAAAGTTTCGGAGCTAAAAAAGTCGAATTTGCTGAGTTATTAGCTTCAGCCGATATTATTTGTTTATGTGCTAACTTAACCGCAGAAAATTATCATATGATTTCTCACAAAGAAATCGCCGCTATGAAGGATCATGTTTACATTTCCAACAGTGCTCGTGGTGCGCTGGTAGATGAAGAAGCAATCATCGCTGGCTTACAGTCAGGAAAAATTGCGGGCTTTGCTACCGATGTTTTAGAAGAAGAGCCTGGCAGAAAAGATCATCCTTATTTAGCTTTTGAAAATGTTGTGATGACCCCTCACACTTCAGCTTATACTCGAGAGTGTTTAGAGGAAATGGGCGAAAAATGCGTAAGAGATGTTGAAGCAATTGTAAAAGGGGAACTACCTGTTAGAGCAGTTCAAGAATATAGTAAATATCTTAAGGTAGGAAAGGATGAAAAATAATGTTAGATGATTTAAAAGTCAAGGTTGGACCAGGTTTTTATCGCTATCATGTTGGAGCAATTGATTTTGTGCCAACAGTCTTAACTGAATTTGTTGCTAAAAATATTTTAATTGTTCACGGCACTGTTTCATGGGAAAAAGCCAAACCGAAAATGCATTTTCTGGAAGATAGCAATTACAATTTTAGTTACCATCAATATACTGGCGAATGTAGTTATTACGGTGCCGATTTAATTGCTAAGGCAGTTAAAGAAAATAATATCGATTTCATTATTGGCGTCGGTGGTGGGAAATTAGCTGATTTAGTTGGCTATGCTGCTCATACGTTAAATATTGATTTTGGTGTGATTCCGACGTTAGCAAGTAACTGTGCCCCATGGACACCTTTATCAGTTATGTATAAGGAAAGTGGTGAATCAGAAGGCAAGTCAGAGCACTTTTTACGACAAGCGGCCTTTTTCATTACCGATCCTGAACTAGTGATTGATTCACCTGTTGAATATTTTATCGCTGGTTTAGCTGATACAATTGCTAAATGGTATGAATCAGTTGCGATTTTGGCACAAGACCATTTAATTAATGAACCATTTTTAAAAGTAGCTGGTTATACAGCACAATTATGTAAAGAAGCGATTATGCAAGATGCTAACCAAGCAATTGTTGATATGAAAAAAGGTGAAGTAACCGAAGCTTTTGTTCACTTATCAGAAATTGTTTTTGCAGTAGCTGGAATGGTTGGGGGTTTAGGCGACAAATATGCCCGCAATGCTGCGGCTCATGCGATGCACGATGCTATGAGTAAATATATTCCTAAAAGTCATGATTATCTTCATGGAGAAAAAGTTGCTTACGGTATTTTCTATCAATTAGCCATTGAAAATCAGTGGCAGATGATTGACGAATTACTACCAATGTATAAAGAATTAAATTTACCAGTATCTCTTCATCAAATGGGGATGTTTCCTGAAGATGAAGCAGTAATTGAAAGCTTAGTGGAATTTATTGACTCTAAGGAAAAAGTTCACTTAATTCCGATTCCGATTACCAAAGAATTATTGCGGGATTCAATTTATAAGCTAGAAGATTATATTGCTGAGAAAAACTTTTAAAACATTTAATTAGGTTATTTAAACACTATGCTTTATGTAGTGAAAAAAATTATTATTTTGAAAGGAAATAGGAGAATTTTATGGATACTTTAACTGTAGTACAAAGTTTATTAATCGCTTTATGGGTTGCAGCGGTAATGTCACGTTGGTTAGGTGGAGGCGCAACATTAACTTTACGTTTTTCACCGTTAATGACAGGTTTGGTTTGTGGAATTATTATGGGGAATGTCCCTCAAGCAATGATTGTAACAGCGTCACTGCAATTGATTTACATGGGTGTTTTCTCACCTGGTGGCTCAATGCCAGCAGAACCAGCTGTTGCTGCAGCGATTGCAGTTCCAGTAGCTTTAATTGGTGATTTAACACCAGAAGCAGCGATTGCTGTTGCCGTACCAGTTGGTTTATTAGGAAGCTATTTATATCAATTCCGTTTCTTCTTAAACACATTTTTAGGAAAATATACGGATAAAGCAGTTGAGGATTTAAATGCTAAAGCAATTAATCGTTCAATTATTCTATACCCAACAATTGCTTCATTTGTTTTATTCGTGCCATTAGTTTTTATCGCACTTTATTATGGCGCACCAATTATTGCGGATGTCATTACTGCTCTTGAAGGAACTGTTGTCTTGCATATTTTAGATGTTGTAGGTGGTGGCTTAGCTGCTATCGGGATTGCTACTACTGTTTATGTTATTGGTCGTAAAGATTATATGGTTTTCTTCTTCCTTGCTTATTTTATGAGTGTGGTTTTCAAATCATTAGAAATTACCATGGTTACTTATGCAATCTTTGGCGTTTTAATCGCGTTAATTTTTGTGCAATCTCAAAAAGGCAAAGCTGCACCAGCACCAGCACCAGCTGCTGATAGCGGTCATAGCAGCGTTGACTTTGATGATGACGATGATTATGATGACGGCTTTTAAAATAGCGATTGGCTTGCCGATGATTCAAACAGACAAAACCAATCTAGCTTGAAGCACACTTTAAAAAGTGTTGCTAGCTTTTCAAAACGGAGGGAATAAAATGACAGAGGAAGTAAAAAATACAAATTTAGCGCCAGAAGAAATAACTAAAAAAGATATTACTAAAGCGTATCTTAGATGGCATTTTGCCAATGAGATTCCCCATTCATTTGAGCGCTATATTGCGCCATCGTTGCTTTATGCAATGGCGCCACTTTTAAGAAAACTATATAAAGACGATACAGCTTTAAAAGCAGCTTACAAACGCCAATTATTATTCTTTAATACTCAGCTTAGCTGGGGTGGTGGTGTTATTACTGGTTTAATGTCTTCAATGGAACAGCAACGGGCTGAAGAAGAGTACGAAGGCAAAGAAATTTTAATGCAAGATGATTTAATGTACAATACTAAAGCTGGTTTAATGGGGGCTTTAGCAGGAATTGGCGATGCGATTGATTCAGGGACAGTTCAATACATTTTTATCGCTATGGCTGTGCCGTGGGCGCAAGAAGGTAGTGCTTTAGGAGCTTTGTTCCCATTTGTATGTTTCGCTTTATATCAATTAGCTCTAGGTTTATTCTTTGCAAGACAATCTTTTGCGATGGGGCGAAATGCTACTGGTTTAATGCAAAGTGCTGGTGTACAAACAGCGATTGAAACATTGTCAGTATTAGGGCTGTTTATGATGGGTGTGTTAGCTGGAAATTATGTAAAAGTTAGTTCAAGTCTCTCTTTTGACATTTCTGGTAAAGAATTTGTGCTGCAAGAATTGCTGGATAAAATTATCCCAGGAATATTGCCATTAGCGGTTGTAATGGGTGTTTATCTGTTCTTTACGAAAAAAGGTTTAAAAGTAACACAAGCATTATTAGGCTTAACTGGAATTTTAATTGTATTAGCCGGAATTGGTATTTTATAATTAGCAATAACACTATAAAAAGAAACACTTAATAGATGAAAAGGAAGTGATTTTAATGGGCGAAGTAAATTTAGCTCGTGTGGATGAACGTTTAATTCACGGACAAGTAATGGTAACTTTATCACAAAAAAATGGTGTAAATTCAATTTTTGTTGTTGATGATGTGGTAGCTAAAGATAAATTTATGCGTGAATTGTATAAAAGTGCCGGTGGCCGTACAGGTCAAAAAACAATCGTAATTACTCCTGAAAAAGCAGCTTTTTATTGGGATGAATATCAATTTAAAGATTATAGCTGTATTTTAATCGCTAAAACAGTCAGTGTCATCTATGATTTAGTGAAGCATGGCGTTCCGATGAAAGAATTAAACATTGGTGGAATTGCCCAAAAAGATCCAGAAAAAGATATTTTAGTGACTAAATCTGTTTATTTAAACAAAAATGATGCTGAAAAATTAAAAGATTTAAATGAAAACTATGGAGTTGAAGATATTTATTTCCAAGCAACACCATCAGCTCCTAAATCAAACTTAAAAGATATTTTAAAACAATTTGATTTATAAAAATTAAAAGAATTTTGTAAGTTAAGAGAGTGGGAAAAAAGTTTAACTTCCCATTCTCTTATAAAAAATAAGGTGGTGAAGCAAATGCAAAAAAGTGAAAAATTTAATGATTGGCTGCTTCGTTACCAATATATTTATGCCATCAGAAGAAGTGATAAAAGTAAACAACGTTTTCTTTCAGCAATAATTAAAGATATTCTTGAATACCGTGATGATATTCAAGTAATTGCTTTTAATGAGCAAAAGAAAACTGCTTCTCGAAACATTTATGTGGGAAATATTGAACAAGCTGATCGGATAATTTGTACTTATTATGATACACCACCTAAAAATTTTGGTCCTTACAATTTATTTAATTCAAAAGAGCAAGGGAAAAAGACATTACTTTTTATTTTAACCACGACAATTTTAATGATTTTATTAGGATTATTAGGAACTTTTGCCTATATGAAGAATGTCTCTTCTGCTTTTGATTTAAGTTCTTTTACAACTTGGCTCTTTATTGGTTTGTTTGCTGGTTATTTCTTTTTACTAGGAAAAGTTAGTCAAGGCTTATCAAATCGACAAACATTGATTCGTAATACTTCGTCAATACTAACTTTATTATTGCTGCTCAAAGACAAGCAAAATCCTAAGACAGCTTTTGCTTTTATTGATGAAGGTAGTTATGGGGAGCAAGGTTTAGCGGTGTTAAAAAGCTCTTGCAAAAAACAAGCTAAAATCTTCTGTTTGGATAGTGTGGGTAGCCAAGCTACTTTAACTGTAAGTGGCAATGACTTTAAGCCGCAGCAATTAGCTAATTTAGGCGTTCAGCAAGTGGCTGCTCAATCAGAAATAAATTATATTTTCAGTGGCAGACAAACGGCGGATTCACAACCAGCTTTTTATTTAACAAAAGCTGATTTAAAACAAAAAACATTAAACTTTGAAAATTTAGAAAAAGTAATTTCCTTATTCAATTAAAAAACAGAGGAGGCTTACGTAATGTTAGGGATTGTAATTGCCACCCACGGTAAGTTAAGTGATGGCTTTAAAGATTCAGCTGAAGTGATTATTGGCGCAACCAATAACATCGCTACTGTCAACCTAAATCAAGGGGATGATGTGCAAGCTTTAGGGGAGAAAATTAAAGCTGCCATCCAAGAAGTTAATCAAGGTGACGGTATCATTGTTTTAGTAGATTTATTAAGCGCTAGCCCTTATAATCAATCAGTTTTGGTTGCTAGTAATTTAGAAAAAGAATTACAAGAAGCGGTTTATGTCATTGGTGGCGTCAACCTACCAATGTTATTGGAAACCATCAATCATCAAATTCTGGGGACAGCCGTAGCAGAGGCTGCTGAAGCAATCATCAAACAAGGTAATGATAGTGTTAATTTATGGCATATTTCCTTGATGGAAGATACAGATGATGACGAAGATGACTTTTAAATAAGAAAAGCTGCGCGAGTTGCTCTGCACCTGAGTAAAGTGCAAGAATAAATTATAGCGGTGTTTTGTACCGCGAATTTTTTCTTCACTTTATCGAGTGGTGCAAATTCGCGCAGCTAGACAATAAGAAAAGCGGAGTGGCTTGCCCTGCACCCGAGCAAAGTGCATAAAAAATTTTTGCCGTGAATTTATTTATCACTTTGTTGAGTGGTGCAAAGCCACGTAGCTAGACAACAAGAAAGGCGGATGCAATTTGAAATGGGGATTTAGATGGTATGGAGAAAAAGGCGATACCATACCTTTACAACATGTTCGGCAGATACCTGGTATCAACGGCATTGTCGGGACATTACTAGATAAATTGCCTGGCGATGTTTGGGAAGTAGCTGAAATTCAAGCATTAAAAACTTCCATCGAAAAAGAAAATTTAGAACTATTAGGAATTGAAAGTGTAGCGATTCATGATGCTATAAAAGCTGGAACAGCTGAAAGAGATCAATATATTGATAATTACATTCAAACCATTAGAAATTTAGCAAAATGTGATGTTCATCTGATTTGCTATAGCTTTAAACCAATTTTTGGTTGGGCCAAAACAACTTTATCTTACGAAAATGAAGATGGTAGTTTTTCATTAGTTTATGATCAAGCGGTTGTTGATAATATGGAACCAAGCGAAATGTTTAAATTAATTAGCAGCCAATCAAAAGGTTTCCAATTATCCGGTTGGGAAGAATCACGCTTGAAAAAATTCAATGGCTTAATGGAAATGTATGCTGGCGTAACGGAAGATATGTTAGTTGAAAACTTGAAATATTTCTTAGAGCGAGTGATTCCAGTCTGTGAAGAAGTCGATGTTAAGATGGCGATTCATCCGGATGATCCACCGTGGGAAATTTTTGATTTACCAAGAATTACTCGTAATTTAGCTGATTTAAAACGAATTACTAGCTTGGTGGATTCACCTTATAATGGCATCACCCTTTGTACAGGTGCTTTAGGGGCAGACCCTAATAATGATATGGTGGAAATCATTCATGAAGTGGGGGATCGCATTAATTTTGTACATTTCCGTAATGTTGAATTTATGGCAGAACGCAAATTTAAAGAAACGGCACATTATACACCTGAAGGCTCTTTAGATATGTTCAAAATCATGGAGGCTTTAATTGATGTCGGCTTTGATGGTGTGGTGCGTCCTGATCATGGACGAACAATTTGGGGTGAAGTAGCTCGACCTGGCTATGGTCTTTACGATCGTGCTATGGGGATTACCTATATGCAAGGTCTTCATGAAGCTATCACACAAATGAAGGGCTAAAAAATTTAGTTTACAATTAAAGTGGCTAGGGGTTAATTAAAGCCCTAGCCCTTAAGTTTATATTAGGAAAGTGGGAACTTAAAATGTTAGCGAATATGAACCATGAATTATATCAAAAAATTGCCCAAACCAAGTTGTTACCTTTATATACAGCTACTGATTTATCTTGTTTAGGCCGCTTAGAAGAAGTTTTAGTTAAAAATGAAGTGCGCTTTATTGAAGTGACTTATCGAAGTGATTTAGCAACAGCAGCGATTAAACAATTAGCGGCATCTGGGGAATTAATCGTTGGCGCTGGAACTGTTAGAACATTGGCAGAAGCTAAAAGCGCAGTCGCTAATGGCGCTAAATTTATTGTTTCACCAGCGTTAGTGCCTGAAGTAATTGAATATTGTATCGCTGAAGATATTCCTGTTTTCCCGGGAACAGCTACGCCAAATGATATTCAACGGGCTTGTGAGTACGGCATTAAAGTAGTGAAATTTTTCCCTGCTGATATTTACGGGGGCTTAAAAGCTATTAATGCTTTAAGCGGACCTTTTTATGATGTGAAATTTTTACCAACTGGTGGTATTAATGAAGAAAATTATTTAGAGTATCTGGAAAATGAGCATATTATTGCGGTTGGCGGTTCCTTTATTATTTCTGAATCAGCTCTTAAAAAGGATAATGGTCAAACAGCAGACGAAAATTTACGGAAATTAGTCGAAAAAAGAGATAATAAGCTAAAATAATTCAAGAAACTTAGGTGAAATAAATGCATAAAATAAAGTTATTTATTTTTGATATGGATGGCTTATTAATAGAAACAGGTCGTTTAGCCTATCGCGCATATTTAAAATCGGCTGAAAAATATGATTATGAGATAACACATAATGTTTATTATTATTTAACCGGGCAAAAAGAAGATGCGATTCGGTTAGGTATGGAAGAATTATACGGGGCAGACGTTCCTTATAATGAATGGCGAGATGCCATGAATCAATTTAAAAATGAAATCTACGCTGAAGAAAAAAGGGTCTATAAAAAAAACGGTGCCGTTGAAATTTTAGAGTTCGCTAAAGAAAATCAGTTAGTTATCGCTTTAGCTTCATCAAATCATCAAGAAAAAATTGCTGAGTTCTTAAAAGTTGAAGGCTTAACGGATTACTTTGATGTGATTATTTCTGGTGATGAAGTCAGTTCTGGTAAACCTAATCCAGAAATCTTTTTAGCAGCTTGTGAAAAAACAGACATTTCGCCAGAAAATGCTTTAGTTTTTGAAGATTCAGCTGCTGGGATTGAAGCGGCTAAACGGGCAGGGATTTTATCTATTTTGGTCGAAGATAATATTACGGATTTACCTACTAGAAAAGGACATTATCCGTTGTTAAAAGACTTATCTTTTGTTAGAGAAAAACCAGCACCCGCGGATTTTCAATTTTTTGATTTACACCATGCTAAAAACTTCTTAGCTAAAAAAGAGTTATATTTATGATAAATAAAAAATTAGTCAAAAAGCATTGTACTTTTTGACTTTTTTTGTGGTTTAGAATTTTATTCAGGCGTTGAACAAACGTCCTCCATTTTTTTTAATCTAGCTACGCGGGCTAACTCTCTTTGACAAAATGAGAATAAAATTCGCGGTATAAAACACCGCTATAATTTAATTCTGCATTTTGCTCGAGAGCTGAACGAGCCCTCTCCGCTTTTTTTGTAGTCTAGCTGCGGACGTTAACTCCACTCAATAAAATGATAAACAAATCCGTGGTAAAGAACACCACTATATTTGTTTATGCATTTTACTCGGGAGTTGAGCGAACGTTCTCCGCTTTTTTGTTCCTCGGCTATTCTTTTCTTTTTGGTGAGAATTTGTTATGATAATAAGGTTAGCTAGCTTTTTTTGTTAAGTTGGCTTGTAAGATAATCATAAGGTGATGAGAGTGATGAAGAAGCAAGTTGAAGAGTATTTGCATTATTTGACGATTGAGCGGGGACTTTCTTATAACACGCGGATTAGTTATGAACGGGATTTAAATCATTATTTAGAATTTTTGACTAGTTGTCAGATTACGGATTGGCAGCAGATTGATCGTTATACAATTGTGGATTTTTTGCAAAAATTGCAAAATGATGGTTTGGCAACCGCCTCAATCACGCGGATGATTTCAACTTTGCGGCGTTTTCATCAATTTTTGCGGCAGGAGCGTTATAGTGAGCATGATCCCATGCAACATATTGATTCTCCGAAAAAATCACAAAAATTACCTCATACTTTAAGTCTTGAAGAAGTGGAAAAAATTATTGAAACACCTGATACAACTAAGCCTTTAGGGATTCGTGATCGAGCCATTCTTGAAGTGATGTATGCGACAGGGGTGCGGGTCAGTGAATTAATCGGTTTGAAATTAGGGGATTTACATTTATCTATGGGGCTATTACAAACGATTGGTAAAGGGGATAAAGAACGGATTATTCCTTTAGGTGACTATGCCATTCATTGGATTGAACGCTATTTATCGGAAGTCAGACCACAGTTGGTGAAAAAAAATCCTGATGAAGTGTTATTATTTGTTAATAGCCATGGTAATGGCTTAACTCGCCAAGGAATCTGGAAGAATTTAAAAGCAACTGTACAAAAAGCTGGTATCACTAAAACAGTCACTCCCCATACTTTACGTCATAGTTTTGCGACGCATTTGTTGGAGAATGGGGCTGATTTACGGACAGTGCAAGAATTATTAGGTCATGCGGATATTTCCACAACACAAATTTATACTCATATTACTAAAAAACGTATGACAGATGTTTATAAAGAATTTTTCCCAAGGGCTTAATACAGAATCATAGGAGCTAATGATATTGGATGAAATTATAGTAAAATTAGATGTTTTTGAAGGGCCTTTAGATTTATTACTACATCTAATTAAAAAATTAGAAATCGACATTTATGATATTCCGATTGTTGAAGTGACGGAACAATACATGGGTTATATTCACGCAATGCAAACGCTGGAGCTAGAGCTAGCTGGTGATTATTTAGTAATGGCGGCAACTTTAATGGCGATTAAAAGCCAGATGCTATTACCAAAACAAGAGTTGGCTTTTGATGAAGATGAAATGATTGAAACCGGCGAAGACCCGCGGGATGCTTTAGTTGCTCAGTTGTTGGAGTATCGTAAGTTTAAATATGCTGCCGAAGTGCTCTCTGACAGAGCGGATGAACGTAGCTTGTATTATAGCAAAGAAGCTATGGATGTCAGTCAATATCGAGAAGAAGTGGCTGTGAAACCTGAAAAGCAGTTTAACACAATTGATTTGTTTTTAGCTTTTCATAATATGTTAGAAAAGCGTAAAAAGAAACAGCCCGTTGAAACAACGATTACGTCAGAAGAAATTTCCATTGAAGAAAAAATGGATTATATCGAGCAGAAATTGCATAAAATATCTGGCGGTCAATCTTTTGAAAGCTTTTTTAGTAGCTATTCTAAGCGAGAAGTTGTCACGACATTTATGGCGTTGTTAGAGTTGATGAAAAAAGGTTCGATTCGCGTGGAGCAAACGGATAACTATAGTCCGATTATGTTGTATGCTGGCGCAAAGGTTGAAGAAGCGAAATAGTTTTAGGAGCGAAAAAAATGAGTACTCAAAGAAATTTAGAAGCACTACTTTTTGTTGTGGGTGAAGAAGGTATTAGTTTAGAAGAATTAAGTTATCTATTAGATGAAACAACGGCAACTACTTACGAAATGTTAGAAACTTTAGAAGCCCATTATGGTGAAATTGAAGATTGTGCTTTACATATTATGGAAACAGGCAATCATTTTGTTTTAACCACTAAAAAAGCTTGTGCGCCTTTATTGAAAAAATATGCGCAATCACCAATTTCTAACAACTTATCGCAAGCGGCTTTAGAAACTTTATCAATTATTGCTTATAAACAACCGATTACCCGGATGCAAATTGATGAAATTCGTGGTGTGCAGTCTTCAGGGGCGGTTCAAAAATTAGTTGCTCGCCAGTTAATTCAAGAAAAGGGTCGAGTTGAAGGTCCTGGTCGGGCAATTTTGTATGGAACGACGCCGTATTTTATGGATTTCTTTGCTTTAAAATCATTAGAGGAATTGCCAGCGATTGATGATATGGAAATGGAGTTAGAGGCGGAAATGCCTTTTGATTTATTCTATAATCGCTACAACAAAACAGATTTAGCCTTAGAAGAAGAAAATGAAGCTTCTGATGCAGAGGAAGTTCTTCCAGAAAGCACTGAGCTGGAAGAACAATAAGGGGGATACATCATGGAACGTTTACAAAAAGTAATTGCCCATGCAGGGATTGCTTCAAGAAGAAAAGCCGAAGAATATATTTTAGCTGGTCGTGTAAAGGTTAACGGGAAGGTCATTAAAGAATTAGGCGTACAGGTGGGCCGTGGTGATCAAGTGGAAGTTGACGGTATTCCGATTACTCAAGAAAATCATGTTTACTATTTATTGTATAAACCTAAAGGTGTTATCTCGGCCGTTAAAGATGATAAAAATCGTCGTGTAGTGACTGATTTAATCGGTGATGAAACCCGACGGATTTATCCGGTAGGACGCTTAGATTACGATACTACTGGGCTTTTATTGTTAACAAACGATGGAGAGTTCGCGCAAGTGTTAACGCATCCTAGTAATGAAATTGATAAAGTCTATGTAGCAAAAGTAAAAGGCTTAGCAACAAAAGAATTATTAATGCCTTTAAGAAAAGGAATTCGGATTGAAGGTAAAAAAACAGCGCCCGCGCGTTTTAATATTATTTCAGTTGATCCAAAAACTAATAGTAGTGTGGTAGAATTGACGATTCATGAAGGACGCAAACACCAAGTGAAAAATATGCTTCAAGCCGTGCAGTTGCCTGTACAAAAATTAAAAAGAGAACGTTTTGGTTCTTTAACTTTACAAGGCTTACGTCCGGGACAATTTCGTGAGCTTTCAAAAAAAGAAGTCAAACAACTATTGCATGAAGCTAAAAATTAGAGTTGTTTTTTAAGTAAAAATGATATAAAAATTCACTAACTTTCTTAAATCATAATAAACGCTCACAAACCCATATACTATACGGATTTGTGAGCGTTTCAGACATTTGCACTTTTTCTATTAAACTTGCTTAAATAATGCACCTAAAAAGTAGTACATTATGTAGTAGAAAGCTTGGCTATTAGCCGTAACATTTTAGCCTGAGCCGTTTTACTACTGCCGTGTGAGTAATAGTTAAGTGTCATATAAGCTGGCGGGTTATATTGATTGTTATTAAATTGATATTTACTGACCGACAAACTGGAAGTTGTCAGGTTAATTAATTAGGCTCTCCACCGTTTGAGTTTAGGAAAGAATGATTGCATTTTAGCTACAGCTTCCTGCTCATTGTAATTGGAATCATTTGCAAAAATCTCACTCATGTGCTCTCGGCTAATTTCAATCATTTCATCCATTGTCACATCCTGAGTAAATTCCCCATCCTTAAAGCAATAAATACAATAATCCTCATTTTTGCTTTGGTCAGTATTTGTACCAACCACCTCATGTTTGTCCAATGGCATACCACAGCTTTGGCAAAATTTTTGTTCATTCATATTCATTTCTCCTTTATCATTTTATTTGACTGCATAACTGACTAATCTTTCTACTATATTTAAAACTCATTGACAACTTCAAATTTATTTAATTATATCAGTAAAAAAAGAAGATATGAAACACTATATATGGTAGAAAAGAAACTTTATTTTAATTAAATTGAGCAAAAGTATTGTATTTTTAAGTTAAGTAAGTATAATCAAAGGTGAAATAAAAAATTAAACAAGGTTCGTCTTCAGGGGCAGGGTGAAATTCCCGACCGGTGGTAATAGTCCACGACCCACTAATTGATTTTAGTGGCCGATTCGGTGAAATTCCGATACCGACAGTAAAGTCTGGATAAAGAAGATAGGGGCTTATTTGAGCGAAATAAATTTCGAGCGAGTAACTCTATTTTTCCCTGCGGAAAAATAGAGTTTTTTAGCGTTGAAGGAATGTTTTGTTTAACTATGTCACGGAAGATGTATCCTTAATAGGAGGATTTCTGTTTATGCAAAAAAATCGTGTTCACAAAATGATGGCTGTCGCAATTCTGGCAGCGATGGGAGTCGTACTACAATTAGTAAGTTTCCCTGTAATACCAGGCTTTAATTACTTAAAAATTGATTTTAGTGATATTCCGGTTATGATGAGTTTATTTTTATATGGGCCTATGGCTGGGGTGGCGACGGCTTTTATTCGTTCCTTAGTTCATTTGGCAATGACGGGTTTTTCTCTTGATAATTTGATTGGTGATGGGGCGAGTTTTTTAGCAACGATTATGTTTACCATGCCGATGTTTTTCTTTTTTAAAAAGCAAACAAATACAAAACGAAATAAAGTTTTAGGTGTTTTCAGCGGAATTTTATTAATGACGGTGTTTATGAGTATAGCGAATTATTTTGTGCTAACGCCTTTATATCTGAAAATTTTAGGATGGCCCTTAGGGATGGCGTTAGAGCGCTATATTTTAGTGGCGATTGTACCGTTTAACTTAGTAAAAGGCAGTATTGTTAGTGTAGTCTTTTTAGTGCTACATGCTAGATTGTTACCGTGGTTAACTCGCCAACAAAAATATATTGGCGAGACCATTTAAAGATTTTTTTCAATAGCAAAGGGGCTGTGACATAAGTAAATTATGTTCGTAGTTTCAAAAAAAAGAAATTCTATGAAAACCATTATGGTTTTGTGGGATTTCTGTTTTTTTA
>NZ_JARXWL010000019.1 GCF_029893325.1 Enterococcus sp. PF1-24 | reverse complement strand
AAAAATTAGACTACAAATCACCGATTGAATATCGGAAATCTGCAATCTAATCAATGCTTTTTTGAATGTGTCCCACTAATTGGGGTCAGTTCCAAGCAGCTAGCATCTCTCTTCTTTAAAGTTTTTCTCCATTACTGGCAATGACTTGTTGATACCAGGCAAAAGAATCTTTTTTCAGACGTTTTAAAGTACCGTTGCCTTGATTATCTTTATCAACGTAAATCACGCCGTAACGTTTTTCCATTTCACCACTACCAAAGCTAACAATGTCGATAATTCCCCACGGGGTATAGCCGATAACGGGGACACCATCTTCAATCACGGCTTTTTTCAACTGTTCCACGTGCCCTTGCAAGTAATTGATGCGATAATCGTCATGAATTTGATTGTCTTCAGTTAATTTATCGTAGGCGCCGAAGCCATTTTCAACTACAAACAACGGCAAATCATAGCGCTGATAAATAGTATTTAAAATATAGCGCAAACCCACAGTGTCAATTGGCCAACCCCAGTCGGAAACTTCAATATAAGGGTTTTTCACCATTTTCGCTTGCGGAACATCTGCAGTCGCTTGGCCTTCAACCTCTGGTAAAGTGGAAACAGAAGCAGACATATAGTAGCTAAAGCCGATATAATCTACTGTTCCTTTGGCTAAAATCGCTAATTCTTCTTGAGAAATTTCAATTTGATAGCCTTTCTTCCGCCAATATTTCGTTGCATACGTAGGGATTTTCCCTCTAACATGAATATCACTATAAAAATAGCGACGCTCATTAATTTTAACGGAAGCCATCATATCATCTGGATGACATGAATAAGGATAAACCGGCACATAAGCCATCATGCAGCCAATTTGAAAATCAGGATTGATTTCTTTGCCGGCAATCACAGTAGCAGCACTAGCGATTAGTTCATTAACACTTGCCTGATAAACTAAAGCTTCTTTATTTTCACCTTCAGCAATTACCATGCCTGAATTGGTCCAAACATGCAGCGGACTTTGACCATCTGCTTGATTGTTAATTTCATTAAAAGTCATCCAGTATTTCACTTTATCTTGATAACGAGTAAAAACACACTTAGCAAATTTTACAAATAAAGGAATTACTGCCTTATTAGCAAAACCACCAAATTTTTCGTAAATAGCATAGGGCATTTCAAAATGCGACAGAGTAATTACTGGCTCAATACCATTTTTTAATAATTCATCAAATAAATCATCATAAAACTGTAAGCCAGCTTCATTAGGTTCTTCTTCAACACCCGTAGGGAAAATACGACTCCAAGAAATTGAAGTTCGTAAACATTTCAAGCCAAGTTCTTTAAACATTTTGATATCTTCTTGATAACGATGATAAAAATCAATCGCTTCGTGATTAGGATAATATTCTCCAGCTTGCAGACCTTGGGTAATTTTACGGGGAATACCGTTACCACCAGCAGTCATAACATCCGCGATACTCATGCCGCGACCGCCTACATCCCAAGCACCTTCCGCTTGATGAGCCGCAAACGCCCCACCCCAAAGAAAGTTTTTCGGCATTTGATTCTCCATTATGTAATCCGCTCCTTATAAAATCATAATATTATGCTTTTTTTCTAAAAGTAAATAACGGAGAAAATGTTAACCAGTCATTTTCCCCGTTAAAATCAAAAACAGTGCTTAACTAGCATTTCTAGCTGCGCGATTTGATGCAATCACAAATGGTAGATAAATCACTACAGAAACAGCTAAGCAGACAACACCTACAACAGCACCCATTAAATTACCACCGGAACCTAAAAATAGATTAATAATCCCTGGTGTCGTCCACGGTACGCCAATTGCTGGCGTTGGCATAATCGGCCAAACCACTGTTACAAAATAGCCTACTAAAATATTGGCCATTGGCGTTAAAACAAAAGGAATAATCATAATTGGGTTCATCACGATTGGTAACCCAAAAATAATTGGCTCGTTAATTTGGAAAATCCCTGGGACAATTGACATTTTCGCCATTTCACGATATTCCGGTCTTCTTGAAGCAATAAAAATCGCAATAATCAAACCTAAAGTCATCCCGGTACCACCCATGTTGGCAAACATATCATTTAAGATGCCCCAAGTTTCTTTGTAAGGTACATCCCATAGTGAACCACCATTGTTAATAAACTCTAAATTCGCTAAATCTTGTTCTGCGAAAATCGCTGAACGAACAGCCGTTAAAGTATTTGGTCCGTGAATCCCAATAGAAAATAGTAAAGTCTGTACAAAAGCTAGTAAAAGTACACCAACCACATTACCACCTAAATTACGCAGCGGCGTTTGGATACCATTATAAATTAATTCATTAATGCCTTCTGGGGCAATTTTCAAGACGAAGAAGTTAATTAAGGCTGCGCCCGCGATCACCATTACAATTGGAATCAAACCTGAAAAAGAGCGAGTAACTGCTGGCGGAACCATATCTGGCATTTTAATTTGTAGTTTATTAATTTTAAATAATTTCGGTAAAAACTCACCAACTAAGCAAGCCACAATCATCGCTACAAATAAACCTTGTGCTCCTAAATATTTCGTTGAAACAACAGAAATATTATCGGCACTAAATGGCGCTGGATAGAAAATCATAAAACAAGCCACACTTGTTAAACCAACTAATGTTTCATCAGCTTTAAAATGTTTCGCTAACAACTGTGCCACTAAGAAAGCGATAAAAATACTCATAATATTAATCGTACCATTGGCAACAGACGCTAAAACTTGTTGAGCACTTTCCAAATTAGGAAATAGCTTATTTAGTTTGAATAATTGCACAATAAAACTATCATTTGAAAATAAAATATTATTAATTAAAATAACTAAAGAAGAAGAAATTGTTAACGGGAAAATTAACATAAATGCGTCTCTGATAGCAGCTACGTGACGCTGATTATTCAGCTTAGTTGCCACAGGGACTAATGTGCGTTCCAGTAAATCATTAAATTTTTGCATGGTTAAGCCACCTTTTTCTGTTTGTTTAGCTCCAAAACTTCTTGCGGCCGCTGTTGAAGTCTCTTTGCTTTTCATTTTAGTCAGTTAACAATTGCTTTAACTGACGTTTGTTTTCCTAACTACATTATAGCGGTTACAAGTTTAAAATAATCATTGTTTGGCTATTTTGGTAGAAAGTCTATTCTATTGAAGGTTTTTACCACCGCCGGAACACCCTGTTCCACAATCGGCAAAAAAAGTTGAGTCTGCTCCAAAAGCAAAAGCAGCTCTCAACTTGGGTAAATTATTCTGTTTTTAAGTAGCCAATTAATGTTTCCAAAATAGCAATTGCTGGTAATTGGCTAGACAAATCTAAATAAATTTCTTTACGTTCTTCTTTAATTGCATACTCTATAGAGTAATCACACAGCTGCGCTAAGGTACTTTTATGATTTTGCGTGATACAGTATTTCTCCACAGAAGCTTGATTTTTAATGCCTAAAATCACTTCAATCAATTCCTTAGTTTCTCCGGAAATACTAAAGAAAATTAACACCGTTTTTTGATTTTCTTTTAAAAAACTGCGAATAGGATAAGTTAATTCATCTAAGCTAATCGCGAAATAGCCTAAACTAGCTAATTTCCGCGCACTGTATTGAGCAATCGCCCCAGATGCTCCTAACCCCATAAATAAAACCAAATCGGCTTTTTCAACAGCTTTCGCCATTTTTTTTATTTGATATTCCACATCAGGATGAAAAATATTCATGTTTAAAGCTTGAATCCGCTGCTCTAAAGATAACTGGCGCTCACTTTCCGCCACATTTTTTTCTTCAAGAAAGGCTTTAATATAAAAACGAAATTCTGGATAAGAGTCATAACCCACTTTTTGCACAAAACGAAAAACCGAAGTCGAAGAAACATGCGCTCCGTTGGCAATATCCCGAACCCGCATATAAGGAATTTTTTCAAGATTATTCACAATATAACGATAAATTTCTTGTTCCACTGCTGACAACTGGCTTAAATTCAAATGTTCAAAAACTGGCATCTGCCTCACCCACTCTCTAACAAGAGTATACCATAAATTTTTACTTCATAAGTTGATGAATTTGATAGACTGCTCCGATTAAACCAGCATCATTTTTTAAATTAGTCGAAATCACCGGCGCAATCGTTTTACCCCGCAAAGCATTGATTGATTCATGGCGACTTTCCACTTCAACTAAAGTTTCTTGCAAGCGTCGGTGGAAAATTTCATTGCTACTAACGCCACCGCCTAATAAAATCGCTTCTGGGTCAAAACAACTAATTAAATTAATTAAACAAACCGCTAAATCCAGATAAAATTGGCGGGTAATCTCTTCAGCTAAAACATCGCCAGCTTCTGCCAATTGAAAAATTTCTCGTGCATCATTAAGACGCTCCGCTTGGGGATTTTTCAGTTGTAGTGCTTTGTTGTAAAGCTTAACTAAACCGCCCGCTACCGCCGTCTTCTTATTAACAGAAACTTCTTCAATATCACCAGTTGCCGGCAAATCTTTAATCACCGTCCAGCCAAATTCTCCCGCCATACCATGCGCGCCACGATAAACTTGCCCGTTAATCACAATACCGCCACCAACACCAGTTCCTAAAACTAAGCACAAATAATTATCAAAATCTTGCGCGTTACCAATCCATTTTTCAGCAATCGCTACTGCGTTAGCATCATTTTCAACCGTAACCGGTAAGCCTGTTCTAGCTTCCAAAACCACTTTAAAATTTTCTCCATATAAAGGTCGAATGGCTCCCGCCGTTAACATATAACCATCTTTTTGCACCACACCCGGCGCACTGATACCCACACCTTTAATGGTATAACGCTGCTGCGCATCTTCAATAATCGATACTAAATCATTATAAAATGCTGTCTTATCATAATTTGTCGCGATAGAAGATTTCTCCAAAATGTTGCCCACTTCATCTACTACCCCATATTTTATCGTTGTGCCACCAATATCAAAGCCTACATACATCTTATTTCGCTCCTCGCTCAATTATATTTAACGCTTTCATTGAAATTGTAGCACATTTAAAGGTGGAATTTTTTCCTTTTTGTAAGAACTGGCTTGAAATTTGCTTTTTATACTTTTTTCTTTTTTTGAAAAGAAATCAGAATTTTCGTCCCTTTACTATTACTATAAGTTCTGATTCGCCCACACAGCTTTTCTCTAACATAGCTATGTACAATTTGTAGCCCTAAATTTTGTTTTTCTTTTTCTTGTGGGTTGTATCCCACACCATCATCTGTTAATTCCAGCTCAATCCGACCTTCTTGATTTTCTCTACAAGTAATAGTAACACAGCCTGATTCTTTACCAGTAAAGGCATGGTCATAAGCATTTTGAACCAATTCATTAATAATTAACGCTAAAGTTACTGTAGTATCACTTGCTAAAACAATCGTTGAATCAACCATCAGTTCAATTTTTATTAATTTACTTTGGTCATAACTTTTCATCAAATTATTAACAATGCTCTCTAAAACATTAACTAATTTTATCTTATCTTCAAATTCTTTAGAAAGTAATTCATGACTTGCTGCAATCACAAAAATGCGGTTAATAGTTTCCGAAAAAACTTTTTTAGCTTCTGAATCTGCCATCTGCCTTTTTTGAATCCGTAATAAAGAAACAATTGTTTGTAAATTATTTTTAACTCGATGATGAATTTCTTGAATAACCTCTGATTTTCTAATCATAGCCAATTTTGTTTCTTTTAACTCTGTAATGTTCTGAATAATTAAAATAACACCCCTAGCTTCTCGATAAAATACATATTTCAAACTATAATAACCATTAAAAAAACGAACTTCTTTGGTTAATGAATTTTCGCCTTCACAAGCAGCTCCTAATGCCAAAATTTGTTTAAAAGTTGAATGGTCAATTGATAGATTATCATAATGTAACCCCTGAATATTCCCTAAATATCCAAAGTCTTGAAATAATTTAACTGCAAAATCATTACAATCATTTAGGATTCCTTTTTCGTTGAAGTTTAACACTGCATAGTCAATATTATCTACAATGTAGCGTTGCGGATTTTCTTTAGTAGCAACGGGTACTTCAACTTGAGGTGCAGCAATTACTGCCTGAGAAGCTTCTTCAATTACCACAGCCCCAATAACATGAGCTTTATACATTAACGGATAAACTTGTTGAATAATCACTCGACCATCTGGGCTTTTTGCTAATAAATCTGTCGAGTTTAGTGATGTTTCTAACGTTCGATAAACTCCAGGTTCATTTTTTCGTTTCATTAATTTACCCACTAAACCTTCAGAATACATGGTTGGCTTCGCAGTTGGTTTCCTATGAAAAACAACTCTTGCTTCACCTGTCCCTTGATCAATAACATCAACAAAGACTTCTTTATCAGAAAAAATTTTGCTAGTTAAAATTGCTTTAGATTCTATTACTATATGTTCAATTTCCTCTGGATACAGCAAAGTATAGCGTTCACATAACCGCTTCATTCTATCAATCATCATTTTCTCCTTATTCCGCTATCTTGTTATCAATCAAATTATAATTTGCAAAACTATGTATTAAAAAACACAAATCTATCGAAAAAAGCTTTAAACTAAACTTTTTCCGATAGATTACTATTATCACAGCTTTAAATCAACCCCACTGGCTTTTTTATTCAACATTTCTTTAAGGATTGTTGCAATATGAGCACCAGCTTCAACAGTAGGTGTACCTCCATTATAAATATTAGAAATTACTGTTCGATTTGATTCTGGCATACCAATCGTTGCTTTGTAAGCCATATAAGCACTCATACTTTCTCCAGTAACTAACCCTGGCCTTTCTCCTACTAATAAACAACAAACTTCTGCCCCAGTAACTTCAGAAATCACATCCATTGAAGGTACACGACCGTATTTTACAAAAATTGCCTTCCCAGTTTTTATACCTTCTGCTTCTAACCCCAAACGAATTGCTGGTAAAATATCTTCTACATTGCGTTCAATAGAAGTAGAACTTAAACCATCGGCAATAATTAACTGTACTTGAGGATTTTTTTCACAGCTCTTACGAATTTTTTCTAATTCTTCTTCTTCAAACTCTCGACCTAAATCCGTTCTAGTTAAATACTCTGCTTTATCTCTGCATTTTGTTTGAATTGGTAAAAGATCTAAATTTTTAACTAAGTCTTCAGAAACTTCTCCTTGAACAGCATCTTGTGAAGCCGCGTGATCCGCCCAAAATCTCAATAAAGTTTCAGTTTTCATTCTAGGTCCACTACGCCATACTCCCAAACGAGCAGGTGTTTTAGCTTTCATAGCTAAATAGGCTTCCTTATTGACAGGATCAGGAACTAATAATCTTTTTTGTAAATCAATCGCTGTAATATCAGCTACTTCTTCTTCAGAAATAATACTTGTTTGACGCTTAGCAACAACTTGTTCACTTGATTTATTTTCTTTAGTTAATAGTGCTTCTACCGCATCTTCAACTAAAATCTTCAAATCTTTTTCAGAAATCTCCATATTTACACTCCTTTATTCTTTATTTTTTATAAAATAATGTTGCATCTCCTGCTTTTGGTGTAAGAATTCCATGTTCATCCATAATTTCATGTTTCATTAACCACTCGTGATATTCTTTAATTGGTTTTCTACCAGTTAATTCTCTTAAAGTAGCATCATCGTGATAACTCGTATCCTGATAACTTAACATAACATCATCACCACAAGGAACTCCCATAAAGAAATTAGAACCACCTAAAGATAACAGCATCGTAGCCATTTCATGATCATTTTGATCCATTTTTGTATGATTAGTGTATACAGGCGCTGTCCCCATCGGAATCCCTAAAAGTTTTCCCATAAAATGATCTTCAATTGCTGCTCTCATCATCTGTTTTCCATCAAAAATTGTTTCTGGACCAATAAATCCTGATACTGTATTTAACATAAATGGTTTGTATTTTCTTGCTAACACATATTTTTTAGCTTCAAGCGTTAGCTGGTCAATATTATGAGCTGCGCCAATTGATAACTCTGATCCTTGACCTGTTTCAAAGTACATTAAGTTTTCTCCACTAGCCACACCATATTTATGAATTAAATCATAGCCTTCCATTAACATTTTATCGTCAATCCCAAAAGCCTTATTAGCATCTTCGGTTCCAGCTAAACTTTGAAATAACATCGATGTTTTCGCGCCTTGAGAAACACATTCCATTTGTGTGCTGATATGAGCTAAAACAACCGTTTGCGTTGGTAACTCCCATTCAATAGTAAATTCATGAATAGATTCCATAATCTTAGTAATATTACTTACTGTATCATCAACTGGATTAATACCAATACAGGCATCTCCCGATCCGTAAGAAACTCCTTCCATAACAGAAAGTAAAATTCCATCAGTAGAATCCGTTGGATGATTGCCTTGCAATCTAAAAGCTAATGAATCCGGATATCCAATTGTTGTGTTACAAGTAGCAATTGCGATAATTTTTTTCCCTGCATAAATCAAATCCATCGTAGACATAATTTTAGCGACAGCCGCAGCCATTGCACCGTTTAATCCTTTGCCTATTCTTAACAGCTCACGACTATTGGTTTCATGAGCAAGAATTTTTTCTCTTAAATAGCCAACTGTCCAATTTTTTATTTCATTATAAATTGTTTCATTAATTGTTTCTTCTTCAATTCGAGCTACCTCATCTATTTCAGGATCAATCACTGGATTTTTTCTAATATCTTCTAGTGTTAACTCGCTTAAAACAACTTTTGCAGCTGCTCGCTCTTGTGCTGTTCTAGCACCAATTCTTAATAAAACATCTCCCGATTTTTCTTCGTTCGCTTTTGCCAAAACATCACGAACAGATGTAAATTGGTAAGAAGTTCCTGATACAGTTGTCTTTAATCTCATTAAATTCCCTCCTATTTTTTATTTCATAATAGTTCTCTGTTTAATAACCCAACGCTAATGTTTTTACGACAACCGGCACTACTTTTCCGTTTGACAAAGGAGAGCCGATATCAATATAATCACCGTCGTTAATTTTAACTGAATCAATACAAATAATTGGATTCTTCTTTTGATTAAGTTTTTGTAGCATCAAGCCGACTATTTTACCAATATCTTTTTCGATTACCACAATTAATGGTTCATTATTCTGCAGTAACTCTTTCATCCCTAATAAAATAATTTCAGCTAACTCCTCAATGTCATTGAATGAAAACTGCCGATTTCCTGTCAGCGATAAAACAACTAACTGTTGCTCATCTGATAAATTAAACCAGTTTATTTTTTCACGAATCTGGCTAACTAATTTTTCCGAAACTAAAGTTGTCTTTGAAAGTTTAATATTAATAGCTGGTAAATTTTTTAGTGGAAAAAGATCTTCAGAGTATAAAATCGTACTACCACTAATCGTGGTGGTATGATTACCTGCACCAATAACAGTCGCCCGAATTGTTTCATTTGCCTGAGCAACTTTAACTTGATTAAACCAGTGGCTATTTTTAATTTCGCGACCCAAAATAACGCCAATATCACCATATACAAAATCATTCTTCAAATTTTCAACATAAATACAGTCGGCTACGCCTCCTGAGCACATAATTTGATTGATTTCATAGTCTCTTTTCAAATCTTTATCCGTTATCAAAAATGTTGACAACTCCGTTTTTTCACAAAAACCTAATACCTCGCCAAGTGCTTGACTTAGTAAAAAAACTAGCTCTTTAGCAAGCTCAGCGTCAAGGATTGTTCCTTGATTAATCGGGATTTTTTTTAATTCTGCTAATTTTTCAATTTTTTTAGAAAGATAAGTTATTTGTTTAGTATTTTCGTCCACCTTAACCAACCTGCCACCTACATCTAAGCAGCAAGTATCAATAATCTCTCCGTTTTTAAAAACTGAAATATTGGTTGTACCACCACCGATATCTAAATTTGCAACAATTTCATGAGCTTTTTCAGAAACAATATCTGCTCCCGCTCCACGACCAGCTAAAATAGATTCTAATTCCGGACCAGCCGTGGCAACTACAAAATCTCCAGCAAATTCGCTTAACGATTCTAAAACCAACTCAGAATTTTTTTTTCTAGCTGTTTCACCAGTAATAATAACTGCACCAGTAGCAATCTGATTTTTATTAATTCCAGCCTTAGTGTATTCGTTTTCAATAATCTGTTTTATTCTCATCACATCAATAGTCATTGAATTTATTAATGGCGTAAAATAAATAGCACTACGATAGACGATATTTTTATCTACAATCTTTATACTAGGAACCGCAAAATCAGAAGCTGTATTTTCAATCAACAGTTCGCTAAATATCAATTGTGTTGTAGTTGTCCCCACATCGATACCAACACTTAATATTTTTTCTACCATGATTATTCTCACTTTCTGATTAAAATTTTATTATATAGTTCAGGTAGTCATCTTTTTTCAGAATTCAGACTTTTTATTTTGGTAAAATAGCCGCTACTTCTGTATGCGGACGTGGAATTACATGCACAGATAATAATTCACCAACACGTTCAGCCGCTGCTGCTCCGGCGTCTGTCGCGGCCTTCACTGCTCCTACATCGCCACGAACCATTACTGTTACTAATCCACCACCCACTTGCTCTTTACCAATTAACACAACATTTGCGGCTTTAACCATTGCATCGGCTGCTTCAATCGCACCAACTAACCCTTTTGTTTCAATCATTCCTAAAGCATTTGTACTTGACATAATTTTTTCCTCCTCGTTTATTTCTCTTTTTTAAATATCTAGCGGCTTATCAGCTACATTTTGAATTGCTTGAGCAAATGCATTGCAAGCTGCCTTACAAGCTGATTGACTACCGTAAAGCAAAGCGCCACCAAAGTTGGTTTCAGATGGCGGACCATAAAAAACACCCATTTTAACATCGGCAGCTTTTAAAGCAGCGTCTAAACCATAAATCGCTTCTAACGGCGGTGCAATTAAATAAGCGATTGATTCACCTTCATTAATATTGGCCTCTTTCGAAAGAAAACTTCCAGAGCGTGAAATAACATGAGCAAAATAAACAATCGTATCATCTGCATTAGCACTAATAAAACTAGCTTCATTTTCAACAACTTCAGCCACTCTAGCTAAACCACTAGCTACTTCAGCTGGATTAGGGCCAGCAACAACCCCAATCACATCACCAGCTAATTGGCTGTTGGCATTAGCCGACCCGGCATACATACTTTTGGCATACACCACTTCGACTGAAGCGGTTTTAGTTGCTTCGTCTAACGCTACATAAGTGACGTCATCAGTATCTGCAGTAACAATTCCTAAAGAACGTTGATTTTCTTTCAACTCTAACTGTTTAATCAAAGATTCATCTGCATTAGTAATTATTTTCATACTTAATACTTTAGCTTTTAGTAAATCATCTCGCATCCTTTTACCTCCTATTTTTCAAAATCATACTTCTCTTTTTATTTGTAAAAAACACTCCTCTCAAAAATAGACGCTTAAAGAAAACAGGGAATTACTTCCTGATTTTCTCTAAGCGCCTTTGCTTATTACCAACAACATCGATGTTGTCTGATATTTAAATTTTTTTACAGTTAAAACTATATTTCATCAATAATAATTGATTCAGCGATTTCACTCATTTTACAACGCTTATCCATGCTCAATTGTCGAAGCATTTGATATGCTTCTCCTTCTGAGAGACCTTTTTCGCGACTCAAAACACCTTTTGCACGCTCAATAATTTTCCGCTCTGCCAATTTATTTTTTAAATTTTCAATTTCAATTAGCATTTGATTGATTTCTTTGCCTCTTGCCATGCTCATTTCAATTGTAGAAATTAAAGATTTTTCATCGAGCGGTTTCACTAAATAACCGATAGCTCCGATTTTTTTAGCATTAGTCGTGTATTCAATATCATTATATGCTGATAAAAAGACCAAACTGTTAGCTAATTTATCTTGCACAATTTTTTTACCTGCTCTAAGACCATCTAAATTTGGCATTTGAATATCCATTATGACTACATCCGGTAGTGTTTTTTTACATACTCTAATCGCTTCAAATCCATCAGCTGCTTCGCCAACCACCTCGTAACCAACACTTTGAAGCTGACCTCTAATATCAATCCTAGTAATTGCTTCATCATCAACAATAACAATTTTTCCATTCATTGTCTTTCACCCTATCGAATTCTATTTTATTATAATTCGCTATTTAAAAAGAAAAAAGCACCTAAAGAAACCAGTTAGTCACTGTTCTTTTAGGAGCTTCATTGCTCAATATTTAATTGTTTTGCTTTATCAACCAAATTATATTGCAGAATGAAAGGGCTGTCAACTTTTTTATTAATAAGTTATCTTAACCTCTAAGGTAGATAGGATAAAAAAACTGACTTAAAGCCAGTTTTTTCACCTCTGTATTTAAATTTCTTTAGCGCTTTCTAAAATATAATCTTCAGCATCTTTACTCCAGATACCATCAGTTTTTTCTAATATTTTTCCTAAATCGCTTTGAATAGCAACGTCAGCTAACTTAGTTAGTTCAATATTTTTATGAGTATAGACTAATTTTTTACCACCACCAATTTCTGGTTGGTTCAAAGTTGTTTCTCCAACAGCATTTAAACCAAGTAAATGAGTTACCACATTAGCAACTTGAACTTTTTTATTTTCAATCAATGCCACTGCTTTGCGCATATCTTCTGTATTCCCGCCAGAAGTACCGACATAATGGGTAAACGCGTAATGAATATCATAAAAATTAATTTCTGCAGAAAAATCTTTATTCTGTGGTCCAGCAAAAAAGTTCAGACAGCCATCAGGATTTAACAAAGCTGAAGCATCTTTTAACAAGCCGGCAGCTGGAACCATTACAAAAATATCATCAAAGCCAGCATCGCCAACAATCGTTTTCAATTCAGTAACTTGATCAGCCATCTCAGCAACATTCACATAATGAACTTCAATACCATTTTGACTAGGATATAATTTTTCAGCCCGATCTAATTTTTCTTGACTCATATCTGTAACTACCAGCTTTTTCGGTGTAATCGGACCATGCAAAGCATAATCAATCGCTAATAATCCCATCGGACCTGTTCCACCCATAATCAACATTGTTCCATCGGCTTTGACTCCCATTGCATGTTGATAAGAGCCAGGAACTAAGTGGTAATTCGCTTCAAAAGCACCGATCACACAAGAAAGTGGTTCAATCATAGAACCTTCAAAATAAGTTTCCCCTTGATAAGGAATTAAACAATCTTGTTCCATTACATCTTTAGAAATTACAATATAAGTAGCATCGCCACCGGTATAAGCGTATGAATAACCGGGACAATCAGGTCGATCAGGCAATTGTAAATTTGCTTGTAAAACATAACGTTCTCCCACTTGATATTTACCTTGCCATTTTGAACCAACTTCTAAAATTTCTCCACAAAATTCATGACCGATAATAATGGGATTTTCCGCTAAATCATTCGGCGCTTTTTTATGATCCGCTCCTTGATTTGCTAACTTCCACGTTGACATACAAATACTGTCAGTAATCACTGATGCTAAAATTTCATCTTCTTTAATTGCTGGAAGCTCGAATTCTTCCAATCTTAAATCTTTTTTGCCGTATATGCGAACTGCTTTTGTCTTCATATTGCTACTTCTCCTTAACTTATTCATTTTATAGTGTTCATTCATACTAATTTTATTTAGTAGCTTGAATGACACTTAATAAAACGGCAACTAAATTTGGGATTCAAATTATAGCTGCCGTTTATTGATATCTTTAGTGAGCTATAACCTTAACTTCCTTCATGACCACTCGTTGCCAAATTTACTTTTATTTATGCTAAAATGCCTAAACCATAACCTAAGATACCAATTGCAAACAAGACAAAAATCAATACAATCGGACTGATTTTTTTCTTCAGCAGACGCATCATTAACAAGGTTAACCCTAAAGCTAATAAGCCCGGCACCAAATCATCCAATACATTTTGAACAGTTGTAATGACTTCTTGACCATCAACGCCTTCTGTTCGAGAAACAACTAACGGAATATTAATTGTCGTCCATTTAGTCACAAGTACCCCCATGATAAATAGCCCTAAAATAGTTGCCCCTTCAGTTAATTTCTGTAATAAATTACCTGATAAATCTTTTACAATATCTAAGCCTTTTTTAAAGCCATAAGTTAAGCCAAACCATTTCATCGCAAGCCGGACTGCATTGAAAACTAAGAAGAAAATAATTGGACCAAAAACATTTCCTGTTAAAGCAAGTGAGGCACCAATCGCCGCTGCAATCGGACGTAAAGTTCCCCAAACGAGCGGATCACCCACGCCGCATAAAGGACCCATTAAACCGATTTTCAAACTATTGATTGTTCCTTCATCGATATCTGCACCGTTAGCTTTGGCTTCTTCCATTGCCATCGTTACACCGATAACCGGACCACAAACTGCTGGCGTAACATTAAAGAAAGTCATATTGCGTTTTAGGGCTGCCGCTTGGTCTTCTTTCGTATGATAAACCCGTTTAATCGTTGGAATCATATCTACACAAAACGCTAAGGCATGAATTCTTTCATAATTAAAAGAAGCTTGTTGAAAATTTGAATAAACAAAAGTTCGAATTAAATCTTGCTTCGTGATTTTTGATTGAATCTCATTTGATTGAGTTGCTTCCATGATTACTTCCTCCTAATCTTCTAACTCGTCATCTAAACTACCATCAACAGTTGCCAACATACCTTGTGCTGCTTGCTTGCTAAAATTAGGGTTTAATTGAACGTAAACCAATGCCATAATTAAGCCCACTACGCCAAAAGAAAGTAAGCTGAAGTTCAAATAGCCACCTAGAACAAAACCTAAGAAGAAAAACGGCATTAAGTATTTTACACTCATCATATTTAAAACCATAGCGTAACCAACAACTACAATAAAACCACCAGCAACTGCTAATCCACCAGTTACAACATCAGGAATCATATCTAACATATTAGTTACCATTTCAGCACTAACAAAAGCCGCTACCGCTGTTGCTGGAATCGCAACCCGTAGTGCTTGTACAAATAAAGCACTGAAATGTAAGAAAATAATTCTGCTAAAATTAGCATTTTCTGCTGCTCTGTCTGCTGCATGTTGAAACGCGACTGTAAGCGTCCGTGCAAAAACTGTTAAAACTTGACCGGCGGCTGCTACTGGTAAAGCAATCGCAATTCCGGCTTGAATATCTTGTTTTCCAACTACTACCAAAATGGTTGAAATAACACTGGCTAAAGCAGAATCGGGAGATTGGGCTGCCCCAATATTCATCCACCCTAATGCAATTAACTCTAAAGTGCCGCCTAAAATGACACCTGTTGTCAAATCCCCTAAAATTAAACCGACAACGGTACAAGCAATCAATGGTCGATGGGTTTGAAACTCATCAAGCACACTCCCTGCACCACAGACACATGAAAAAAGAAAAATTAAAATAATTTGTATCACTGATAATTCCATTTTTATCCTCCTCAATTTATCGCTTATTGTTTTATAATTGCATCTTTTTAAAATCCTGCTTCTTTCAGTTTTTCTTCAAAGTTACCTTTTGAATCAGTTGCTACTACCCGAAGATCTAATTCCACGCCTAATTCAGCTAATTTACGAAAAGCAACAACATCTTTACTATCTACTGAAACAGCTTTTGTTACTTGGGTCCGACCATCCCTAAAGTGCATACCACCAATATTAATTGTTTTAATTGGCACACCTGCTTGAACCATTTCGACAACCTCAGTTGGATTAGTAAATAAGTAAAAGACAGTTTCTTTAGCGTATTTAGGATTGTTATAGACCTTTACTGCTTTTTCAACATTGACAATGTTTGCTTTAATTCCTGGAGGTGCTGCTTGTTTAACTAATGTTTTACGAATTTCATCATTGTCTACTTCTTCACTTACCACGATAATTCGACCAGCACCTGCTTCTTTTGCCCAAACAGTGGCTACTTGTCCATGAATCAACCGATCATCAATTCTTGCTAATTTGATTTCCATAATTAAAAATCCTCCTCTTCTTCTATTTCTTGACCTTTAAAAGAACGAACCGTTTGCATTGATACCTCCTTTAATATTTCTGCTATTTCTTTAATATTAGTGTTATCAATCATGCTGGCTACTTCTAAAACCAGCGGTAAAGACATTCCTGAAACAACTTCGTATTCTTTCCCTTTATCTTCCATGCAAATTGCACAACTTGCATTATAGGGCGTGCCACAAAATAAATCCGCCAATATTAAGACTTGCTCTGTAGAATCCGTAACTGCCTGATTTATTTTTTCTTTAAGGCTATCTAAGCCGTCTTCTTTACAAAACTCGACAGCGGAAAACTTTGGCAACTCTCCAAAAATCATTTCTACCGAATTTTTCATTTCTAGCGCTAATTTGCCATGAGCAACTAAAATAACTTGCTTCATCTTATCCCCTCGTCTTTCCACCAGCGATATTCACAGTTACACCGCTAATATAACTTGAACGATCTGACACAAAGTACGCAACTAAATCAGCAACTTCCGCCAATTTGCCACTACGACCTAACGGAATGGTGCTGGTTTTGCTATATCCAGATCGTAAATCATCTACCGAAATTCCGCGAGTATAGGCTAACGCAGTTTCATAAGCAAGTGTTCGTAAACCCGTTTCTTCCATAATGCCGGGTGCTATTCCGACTACACGAACACCTTTTTTACCTAATTCTTTTGCCCACGAACGAGTAAAACTGTTAATTGCAGCTTTTGTTGCAGCATATGCACTTTGTCCTTCCGAACCTTCTAATCCGCTTTCAGAAGACATATTAATAATTACACCTGAACCTTTTTCAGTTAAGATTCTGCCCACAGCCTGGCTGACTAAATACACGCCTTTTTGATTAATCGCTACTATTTTATCAAAAACTGCATCATTCAATTCATATTGCCCATGGGCATTTGCCGCATCCGCTAACAAAGCCGGCATATTAATCCCTGCATTATTAACAACCGCATCAACAGTGTCATAAGCTTCAATAGTCCGCTCCAGCATCGCTTCTACAGAAGTTCGTGAAGATACATCAGTTTTAACGAAAAGTAAATTTTCATGAGTAAAGTTTCCCGTTTCTAAATCTGCATTCACTACTTTACAACCTAATTCGCAAAGTTCAGTGACAATCGCTAAACCGATTCCTGATGAGCCACCTGTCACAATAACAACTTTTCCTTCAATAGCTAACCAATTCATTTCCATCATCCTAACATTTGTGATTTTGTTTTAACTTTTGTGACTTCATTATAAGTGAAACGTTTTCTTTTTGTCAATAACTTTTTTCACTTTTTTTACACGATGTTCACATTTGTGCTAAAAGGTATAAAAAAATACAGAGAATTATTACTAAAAAAGTAAAATTCTCTGTATTTTTTTATATAGAACTCTCTCAAATTCAAATTTTATAACAAAAGATCAAGTCACTTTTAGATCGTTTGTTTTTCATCTAACATCAAAATTTCTCGAGCTGTTTCTGCTGTGGTTACTAAAACATTAACATAGCGCCCACGTAATGCACCTAGAATCGCTAATGCTTTATCTTTAGATTCAGCAATCCCGATACGGATTTTAATTTGTAACAAATCTTCTAAACTCGCCCCAATAATTCGTTCATCTAAATCACTAAGCACATGTTCTCCTTGGCTATTATAAAACTTCGAAATAACATCGCCGACTACTTCTTGTTGCGTTAACTGATTTAACATATCATCCCCATAAAAATCAGTCCAAGCCCGCCGACCGCTTAAATGTGGACTACCAATACCAAAAATTGCAATATCAACTTTTTTCCAGTGCTCAATTAACTCTTGATTAAAAGGATTATTCATTAATGCTTCCTTAACTTCTTTTGACTCCGGAAATGCGGGCGCATCAATTAACAAAGCTCGACCATTCAATTTTTTAGCCGCTTCATAGGTAATTGTATTTACATGATAATCACTAATTAATCTACCAGCTGGCCCCCCAATTAAAGGGATACATAAAATATCTTTATAATTTTTCGGACTCATATTTGTTGCAAAGGCAGAAAGTGTTCCTCCCCAAGAAAAACCAATCATTTGTTGGTCTTCTAAGATGGAAGTTAGATATTCATCAGCTGTTACAGCTACCATTGATAGACGTTGCTCTTCAGCAACTTCTGATGAAACTTGAACCACACTGGCTCGCTCTAATCCAAATTTTTCCTGTAATTTTTTTTCCAGTTCATACGCCTCGTCTTTATCATAATTAATTGTAACTTGCACAATCCCTTCTTCACGAGATTTTTTTAATAACCGACTTATCGTTGAACGATGAATATTCAGCTCTTTAGCAATTTGACTTTGATTTTTATCTTCTTGATAGTACATTTCTGCTATTTTAATCAGCAGTTTGTCTTCGTTCATAAAACGCCTCCTACTAATTTTTTCCATTATATCACATTTTTGAATTTATAATCACAAAAACTTCATGGTTTCTTTTTAACAAAAAAAGAGCTAAACCATTAAAACGCTTAGCTCAACAAATTTTTACATTTTCATTCGATAAACAATCTGCAACTGATTTTCTAGCTGATAGACTTTACATTCTACTTCAAAAACTTCTTGAATCAGCTCTGCAGTTAAAATTTCCTTAGGTGCACCCGCAGCTTGAATCAAACCATCTTTTAATAAATATAATTGATCACAATAATTAGCTGCTAAATTTAAATCATGAATCACGGCAATCACTGTTAGCTTTAAATTTTTTACTAAGTTTAAAAAATCGATTTGGTTCTTTACATCTAAATGATTCGTCGGCTCGTCTAAAATTAAGCATTCTGCTTCTTGTGTCAAAGCTCGCGCTAGTAAAACCCGCTGTTTTTCGCCACCAGATAACTGCGCAAAAGCCACATCTTTATAGGCAGATAACCCCACTGCTTGCAAATTTTTTAAAGCAATTTCAATATCTGCTTTAACATTTCCTTGCCACCATTCTTTATAAGGCTCCCGCCCCATTAAAACGATATCCAAAACATTAAAATCAAAAGAAACTTCACTGATTTGTGTAACTACTGCGTTATGTTTCGCAATTTCTCTGGCCTTCCAGTTTTTTAAGTCTTTTTCAAAAAAATGGACATTTCCTTGATAACCTTTGATTTCTTTATAAAGACATTTCAAAAAAGTCGTTTTCCCACTACCATTTGGACCAATGATCCCAATAAAACAATCTTTTTCTAAAGTTAAGTTAAGTTTTTTCAAAATGGTCTTATGATTTAATTCCACTATTAAATCTTTAATTTGATAGCTAGCCCTCATTTATTTTCCCCCTCTCTTTTGGGGATTTTGCATCACTAAGTAAAGAAAGAAAGGTGCACCTATCGCCGAAACGATGATACCAATAGGGATTTCCGAACCTTTAATAATCATTCGTGATAAAACATCTGTCCAAATCAGAAAAATTGCTCCAAATAAGATGGTAACAGGTACCATCCGACGATGATTAACCCCTACTAAAATCCGCGTAATATGAGGAACTACTAAACCAACAAAACCAATAATTCCGCAAGCATAAACCACAAAGCCACATAAAATAGACACCAACAGAATATATAAAATTCTAAAATAGAAATTCTCTCGTCCTAATGTTCGTGCTGTCTCATCTCCTAAAAGCATTAAGTTTAAAACACGAGATTGAAAACAAAAGAATAGGCAAATAACCAAAACTAATGGCAATAAAACTTTTAACAATTGCCAATTAGCCGCCGTCAAACTCCCTAACAACCAAAAATTCAAGGTCTGCATGCCTTCTTTTCGCCCCGAGATAAAGACAATAAAGCTCGATAAAGCCGAACACAAGGAGCTTAATGCCACCCCAACTAATAATAATCGGGAAATCCCTTCCCGATTGCGAAAATTCCCTAAAAACAAAACGATTAGAGAAGCCAGTAGCGCTCCTAAAAAAGCACAAACACCAATATAATTAGCTCCAAAAGAAATCCCGACACCTAACATAATCGACAAGGTAGCTCCTAAAGAGGCCCCTGAGGAAATTCCTAAAACGTAAGGATCTGCCAAAGGATTTCGTAAAATAGCTTGCATAACCGTTCCCGTCAACGCCAGACTGGCTCCCACTGCGGTAGCCAATAATACTCGCGGTAAACGAATCATCCAAACAATATCAATCCAGCCACTATCAACCCCTGCTAAAATTGCTGAGTTATCTGTTACTTGTCCATAAATAATTTGATAAACCATTTGCCAAGAAATATTTACCGAGCCAAACGTTATTGAGTAGACAATTGAAAACAGTAATAATAAACTTAATGCAATCACGATTAAACTAAATTTCCAATGAGCTTTTTGATAGTGTTGTAGCTGGCTTTCAGTTGTTTGCTTATTCATATAAATCTGGGTATAAACCCTTAGAAATCGTCACAATACCGTCAAACGTCCGAATCCCAGTTGCATATACTTCACTTAAAACAATCGGTTCAACCCGCTGATTTTTAACAGCACTTAAATTTTGTAGACTTTCGTTTTCAGTAAAAGAACTGACCGCCTGTTCAGATTCAATCGCTTCACCAAAGTAAACTGAGAAAATAACTTCTGGATTCAAAGCAACTAACTCTTCTTTACTAATCGTGCCATTTTTATCCATCACTAATTCTGCGCCAACTTGTTGTGCCATATCGCCACCAATACTGTCAGCACCATAAACACGATACATTCCATCTTTTGCTACTTCAACAATAATCGCTTTGACTTTTTCTTTACCCTCAACAAAATCCTTAGCTTTGGCTATTTCTGCTTCCATTTCCGCGATAATTTCTTCACCGCGTTCTTCTACTTTAAAAATTTTAGCAATATTGCGGATATCTTCATATTCGTGAGCTAAAGTATTGGGTGTTTGAATACCGCTATTTTGAGCGATGTAAGTATTAGTACCTCGTTCATTCCAGAAATAAATATCTCCTAATTTTTCTGGTCCAAAGTACGAGTACCAACTAAAAATAAAATCAGGATTCAAACCTAAAATTTCTTCTTTCCCTGGTGAAACATCATAATATTGAATATCTGCAAATTCTGCTTGATATTCTGGCTTCACATCTGTATCTAGTTGCGCTGTCGCTACTAAATGATCTGCCAAACCTAAAGCTAGCATAATTTCAATTGGACTTTGATAAACTGCTACTACTCGCTCCGGAACTTTTTCAAAAGCCAATTCTACAGGATTTTTTACAAAATCATAAGTTGTAATCAGCGTTTCTTCAGTTGTAGTAGAACTAGTTGTTGAAGCAAGCGTCTCAGAGCTGCTGCTAGTTTCCGTGCCTTTGTTGGTACCACAAGCAGTTAGTAAAAAAACAGTTGATAATAATAAACAGATTTTTTTCATAAGGTTTCCTCTTTTCTTTATTTTTCTTTTAGTATTAAAACTTTTTTGCTGATTTGCGGGTGAGAATTTGGTAGTGGATAACCACCATCTACCCAAAGAAAATTATTCCCTGTTGTATCTGGAAAATGAATTTCTTTTGCTACATCAAGCACTCTCTCCAATTTTAAATTACCTGGTAAAGCTTCAATAATATCTGTTTCTGAAAGGATTTTTAACTCCCGGGTCACTCGATATTTCTCAGTAGCATAACCAGCTACAAATTTCTCCAGTTGATTTGTATAGCGAAGAGTGGCCTTTTCTTCATTCGTTATTAGCTGAACTTCCATCATATATTCTGTTTGTAAATTTGCTAGTTTACTGCGTTGATAGTTAATCGTCTTTGTTAATGGCATTAGTAACTCCACCCAAATGCTGCCACCTTTTTTTAACAACTGAGTAGCTTTAGTAAAAACAGTCTGCAAATCACTTTCCCAAAATAATTCTTGCAAAAGATTATCTGAAAAAATTAAACAGTCGTATTTTTGTTGTGTCGTCATTTGTTGATAATCGCCTGTAATTAGCTGAAAATCAGTATTTTCTGTTAATTTTTGTCTTTGCATTTCAGCAATCATTTGCGGACTACGCTCTAAGGCGGTCACTTTCAAATTTTTCTGTAATAATTCTCTGGTTACTCGACCTGTTCCTGCACCAACATCTAAAATTTTCATCATCGTTTTTATCTGCAATTGCTCCATAAATAAATCCGCATGCCAACGTCCGCTAAAAAAATTATACGTTTCAGCTTCTAATTTGTGAAATTACCTGATAGCGTTGTAAATTACGCATCCCGCAAGTATGACATAAAGAATTTTTCAAATCTTTGAGTTGCGTTTTAGGCGGAATGCCGTTTTTACTATCTCCTTGTTCCTCATCATAAATAAATTGACACGTCTTACAAATAAATTGACTCAATAAATCCCCCCCATTCATAAATGAATAGCCAAAGGAAAAGAAAAAACGCCTCAAACAATGTGAAAACACAAAGTTCGAGACGTAATCATGCTAAATAAACTATTGTGCTAGTCACAACAGCTTTCAGCCATAAAAATCTTCCCAATCCAATTTTTCCACTCACAATCAACCAAGGTATCCTGACTTTGCTTCGTCCTACTCTCTGACCTTCCCGTTAAGTGGTCTCTTTTCGATTTCGTCTGCTTATACAGTAGAAAGGGGCTGTTGAGGACTCTCACCTCATTCCCTTCATTGAATGCGCTATCTATTCAGTTACTGTTATTATACTCAGCTCTGACAAAAAAACTATCGCGATTGTAAAAGACAGCAAAAATTTCATATAAGCTGGAAAATTCTGGCAGAATAATGTTAACAAGATTGGATTCTATTTTTGTAATGTGGAATGGGGCTGTTATTTTTAACCAATCTTAAAATACAGCAAAAAACTACAGAATAACAAAAAAACTTCCATTTCACACCGAAACAGAAGTTTTATTATTATTCTCTAACCCACTTATCTTTCAATACTCGCTAAACTAATTTCCCCTGAAGATAAAACCATCGCTGCACCATCGACGTCCACCACTAACTCACCAAGATTTGTAATTGAGGTAGCCAAGCCTTCATAAGTCGTTCCTTGTTTAACAAAAGAAACTTTTTTCCCTAAGACAAAGGATTTCTCGCGATAAATTTTAATAGCATTTTGTGGCTCCTCTAATAAAGTGAAAAACTGGTTGATAATTTCTGCCATTAATTGATTACGGGTGCAATCTGTTTGCCCATCTGGAAAAATCGAAGTAGCTCTTGCTTGTACTTCAGGCGCAAAATCTTGTTGGGGAATACTGAAATTGATGCCGGCGCCGATAATAATATGAGAAATTTGCATGGTTTCCACATCGCTCATGGCTTCCGATAAAATCCCACAGATTTTTTTGCCGTTTAAATAAATATCGTTAACCCATTTTATTTCAGTAGCAACAGCCGCGATTTTATCAATCGCTTGAGCAATCGCCACCGCCATAATTACGGTGTATTGCGGCAACTCTTCAAAGCTGCGATAAGGATTTAGCAACAAGCTAAAGTATAAACCTTGCGAAGGTTTCGCAAAAAACGGCCGACCAAAGCGGCCTTTCGCTGCCGTTTGGGTGTCCGCCACAAATAAAGCAGTGGGGGGATTACTTTCAATCGCTACTTTTTTTGCATCAATCATGGTTGAAACTGATTCGTTAAAAACTTGAATTTCCTCTAACCACTCAGGTTTTAGCAAAGCCTGCTGAATTTCTTTGACTGATAAAACATCAGCAGCCACTAAACGATAACCTGTGGCTTCGTGCTGAATTTGATAGCCAGCTTTTTCCAATTCTTTAATGGCTTTCCAAATGCTCGTTCTTGAAATAGCCAGCACTTGCGCCATTTTTTCACCAGAAACGGTGGTATTGCTTAATTGCAAAATTTCTAAAACTTTTTCTTTCGTCGTCATATTTACCTCGCTACTTGCTTTTTAGCCGCATTTGTTATTGCTTCTAGTGTAGCAGATTTCTGCAGCTTTTGGGATAAAAAAACTGCCTAACAACTAAGAAATCGTCATTAGGCAATTGTTAATTATTTTTTATAAACGGTATTTACATCACCATAAATATAGTGGTTCCCTTCTGGACGCATCCAAAAAGCTTGCGGACCAGGGACTTTCACATTGTATCTTTTTTCAAATTCAGCAACATCCCAGCTGACTAAAGTATTAGCTCCTGAAGAATTTATTGCTGTTGCAACATAAGATTTTCCGCCAGCAATGATTTCATTTTTAGCGAAAGCTACCCGAATAACTGAACCGTCATATTTATTGGTTCCTTGGAAGTTTCCCCGAATATTTGCTGGTACAACTCCGGTAGAAGTATCGACATTTTCTGCGTACCAACCGATTCCTTCATATTCCCAACCAATTTTTTTCAACTGATCGACTTCTGCTTGATTAGCAGTGTAATGATGGGTGCCGGTTTTGGCATTAGGATTGTATAAACGATACATCGGCACTCTTTGTTGCGAATCAGAATACCAGCCAATATTTTCTTCTTTCCAACCGGAATTTTTTAACATTGTCACTTCGTTTTTATCACGCGTATAGTGATGGTCACCAGCATTAGGATTATACATCCGATAAACAGCTTCACCACTGCTTGGTGCTAACCAAGCCACATCTTCATAATTCCAGCCTTTCGTAAATAAGCTATCCCGCTCAACCCAAGCTTCTGTATAAAAATGCTCCCCATTATTGGGGTTGTATAAACGATACATTTTTGTGCTTGCTTCAGCTTCTTGACTTACTGCAAAGATTCCAACAATGGCAACCAAACCAAATAGAATTTTTTTCATGTAAATTGCTCCTTTCTTTTATCTAAGTATATTATACCTGATTTTCTTTCAAAAGAAAGCCTTTTCGTTTTTTAATAAAAAAATTCATCAATAATTCTTTTTACTTCTACGACTTGTTTATCTAGCAGTAAGTGGGCGGGCACTTTAATTTCAGGGATATTCCCTTCATTTAAAATCGGCATAAACGGCTCAGGAATAATTAGCGCATCAACAGTCTGGTTTTTTAATGCTTCCTCCCATTTGAAGGTTACTTCATAAGTATCAGCTAACGCTGCCTGAAGTTTTTTCTCCAAATCTTTAGTATAAGGTAGCCCGCCAATATAAGTCACACTAACTAATTGTTTTCCATATAAAACAAAGGCGATTTTTTTCATCATAAAACCTCCAAACTATTTTTTATCTAAATAACACTAATAATAATAAAATAAACCAAGTGGCAGCGCCGATTCCTAATAAAGACCATTCCGTTTGATAAGATTTCTTTTCAAAAGCTTCTGGGGTAACTTTGATTATTTTTACTTCTGGAAAATTGATTGCCAAATATTTATTATAAGAATACGCTCGCGGCGTTAAAGCCACCGTTATATTTTTTTGTTTTTGAGTTAAAAGTTCTTTTAACTCAGCAAAAGGCACTACATTCCAATAAATTGTCGGCTGGTCCCGCATTAACATTCGCAGAGCATCAGCAGAAAACTCACCTAACTGCGCCAATTGTTTTTGGGAAATCATAACTGGCGCATCATTTAAAACATAGCCAGTAGTGCACCCCATAACGGCGCCTTTAGCCGCCATCATCCGCATAAAATCTTCTTGTGGCACCGAAATTAATCGAATATCAGGAAACCAGGCTTGAACTTTCCTCAAATGCAGCTGGGCAATCGGCGTAACAGCCACAGCTTCAAAATCATCGCTAGCTTGTAGCTTATAAAAAGGCTGGCTTTCCCAAGTATAATCAGGGTAATTTAGCTGCAGATAATTTTTTAAACGGGGTAAATAATTTTGATCTTGTTGCGCCCATTGTAGACTGTTAAAGGGTTGCTCCCCTAAAGTGATAATCAGACCTTTTTTCATTGAAGTGGTCCTCCTCCACCAAAGAGTGCAGTTTGTGCTGTTACGCTAGCAACAATCGCCATTGCAAAGAAAACCCATACGTAAAAAACAATATCGTAGGTATCTTCCCCTTGACCAAATAAATTGGCTAAGCGTTTGGTTTTTCGCATATAATTTATCGTAATTCCAAAACCACCTAAAGCATAAAGTAACAGCAACAAAGTAGATTGAACATTTAAAACAATTTGTAAAACCACCAGTAACACCGACCAAATTCCTAACAAAATGACACTAGCTTTATCTAGCTGCGATTTCAACAGTGGTTTCTTCATTTCTCCAGATCCCTTCTGATTTACTAACTCATCAATCGAAAGTTTAAATAATTCACTTAATAAAATTAAATTTGCCAAGTCCGGTTGACCTTTGTCGTTTTCCCAATTGGAAATAGATTGACGGGAAACGCAAATTTTCTTCGCTAACTCATCTTGCGTTAATTGTTGGGCATTACGTAATTCTTTTAACCTTTTACCAAAAGTCATCGTCCTCATCCTTCACTCACATTTTTACAAGCTCATCATACCAAATTTTTTTAGCAATTAGTGGGAAACGCAAAATTTTCTTTGTCAAAATCAATTGACAGACTGCTATCAAGCTTTCCGTAATATTTATCCGCCTAAATAAGCAGCTAAAAATCAGTCTTTCGGTGGAGTCTTTTTTTCAAAAAAACGCTATACTATAAATATAAAGTTAAAGCTTACAACTAAAGGAGAGAAATTATTATGGAGAAAAAACAGTATATTTGCGAGAAGTGTGGCAACACCCATTATGAGTCAGATCAGTTTCAAGCAACCGGGGGCAATTTTGCAAAAATTTTCGATGTGCAAAATAAAAAATTCATCACTGTAAGTTGCAGCCAGTGTGGTTATACTGAATTGTATAAAGCTCAAAATTCTGACGGCTGGGATATTTTAGACTTTTTAATTGGTAACTAATTAAAGCTACGCAAATAAAACAAAAATCCTCAAGACACTTAACCTTCAATGAAGTGTCTTGAGGATTCTTTTTGCATAGGGAACTTTGAATGCCTAGCTATTGAAAATAAAAAGTAAGTTGTAAGGGGGGGTTATGCTAATAATAGCTGGTCATCCTTTAACTCAGTTCCGCTATTTTTATGGAATAAATCCATCAACTCAGCTACAGTTAAATCCTGTTTTTGAGATTGAGGAAGGTCCACCACGATTTGTCCTTGATGTAGCATAATTAAACGATTGCCATAGCGAATGGCATCTTCCATATCATGAGTCACCATAAAGGCGGTTAATTGCTGCTCATGAATAAGTTTTTCGGTTAAGCTCATCACCGTTAAAGAAGTTTTCGGATCTAAAGCCGCCGTATGTTCATCTAATAAAATTAATTCTGGCCGTTGCAAAGTCGCCATTAACAGCGTAATTGCTTGCCGCTGCCCGCCAGAAAGTAACCCAATTTCTGTACCTAAACGATTTTCTAAGCCTAAATTTAAAGTGGCTAATTGTTCTTTGAAAAACGCCCGGTTTTTATTTTTAACACCGGCACTAAAACCGCGGTTTTGCCCCCGTTTTAAAGCTAGCGCCAAATTCTCTTCCACTGTTAAACGCACTGCTGTCCCCATTTTAGGATCTTGAAAGACTCGGCTCACTTGGCTTGAACGCTTCATCACGGATCGTTTCGTCACATCTTTGCCGTTTAACATCACTTTACCAATTTCTGTGGATAAAGTACCGGCGATACTGTTTAACAATGTCGATTTACCAGCGCCGTTACCACCAATAATCGTAATAAATTCGCCGGGATTCATAGTTAAGTTAATGCCTTTTAAAACGTGGTTTTCATTGACGGTGCCTTTTTCAAAATAATGATGTAAATTGCTAATTTCTAATACTGGAGTCATCTTAAGCGTCCCCTTTCTTACGAGTACCAAGGCCTAATTTTTTACGCACTTCTGGTAAAGCTAAACAAACCGCTAATACTAAGGCTGAAGCCAATTTTGAATCGCTGGCTTGCACATTAGCGCTAAAGACTAAAGCTAAAATAAAGCGATAAGCGGTCGCTCCTAAAACAATCGTTAGCAACCGGAATAATAGCGGCTGATTACGGAAAATTACTTCGGCGATAATCACGGAAGCTAAACCAATCACGATTGTACCGGTTCCGGAATTTAAATCGGCAAAGCCATTATTTTGAACTAATAAAGCACCCGCTAAAGAAATACAGCCATTTGATAACATATAACCGATTAATTTCATATTATCCGTATTAATTCCGTTGGCTTCACTCATCGCAATATTATCGCCAGTGGAACGAATTGCTAAGCCGATTTCGGTTTTGAAAAATAAAACTAACAAAGTAATCACCAAGGCAACTACCACACAACCCGTAATAATTACCACTAATTCTTTGGATAAACCACGTTTTTGTAATAGGCTAAAAATCGTATCTTCACCAATTAAAGCTAAGTTAGGTGCCCCCATCACGCGAGCCGTCACCGAATATAAACCAGTCATGGTAATAATTCCGGCTAAAAGAGCAGGGATTTTTAATTTCGTATGCAATAAACCACTAACTAAACCAGCAGCTGCGCCACCTAAAAAGCCTAAAATGCAAGCGACAACCGGTGAAAGGCCATTGACAATTGAAATCGCCGCAATCCCGCCACCTAAAGGATAACTCCCTTCCGCTGTTAAATCAGCAATATCTAAAATTCGATAAGTTAAAAATACGCCAATCGCTAACAAGGACCATAAAAGCCCTTGGGCAAAAGAACTAGTTAATAAAGAAAATAAATTACTCATAATTGCAAACTCCGTCCTGATTCGTTTTGATAGTTTGATTTTGTCACTGTTTGACTATGTAACTGCTAGCGACTGAGATTTTTTTCAAATTATGTTTAAGCAATTTCTCAATCGCTATTTTTTTGTTTATTCTGGTGCGACAATGCTGTCAGGGTCAATCCCTAAAGCTTCCGCCATTTCAGTATTAACAATTAATTCTAATTCTTTAGCAGATTCAACTGCGGTATCAGCTGGTTTGGCTTTGCCATCTAAAATTTTCGCTGCCATCTCGCCGGTTTGTTTGCCTAAAGAATGGTAGTTGATGCCATAAGTCGCCAAACCGCCGTCGGTTGTTTGTTCAACCGAACCTGTGATAACTGGTGTTTTAGTTGTTTTGGCAACTTCGCCGACAATCGCAGCAGCGCTGGCAAAAGTGTTATCAGTCGGCACATAAATAGCATCGACATTTTTCGCTAAAGCTTCGGTTACTTGTTGTACGTCATTGGTGGTAGTAGCAGTTTTAACTTCTACCTTAATGCCAGCTTTTTCTAAAGCAGCTTGCGCTAAGTCAGCCTGTAATTTAGAGTTTGATTCTCCTGAGTTGTACATAATGCCCACTGTTTTAGCTTCAGGAACGATATTTAATAATAAAGCAATTTGTTTTTCAATCGGAACCATATCGGTTGTACCGGTTAAATTGCCACCAGGTTCTTCGTTGCTAGCGACTAATTTGGCATCGACTAAATCCGTTACCGCTGTTACCACAATCGGAATTTCAGTTGTTTGATTAATCAATGATTGCCCTGATAAAGTTGCAATCCCTAATAATAAATCAGGCTTATTATTTACTAATTGTTGACTCATACTCATTAAATTATCTTGGCTGTTTTGCGCATTTTGAAATTCAATTTTTAAATTTTCTCCTTCAACATAACCGCCTTCAGCTAAACCTTCTACAAAGCCTTCATAAGCAGCATCTAAAGAACCGTGCTCTACTAATTGTAAAACACCTACTTTTTTCATTTCATCGCTGTCGCCACTTTTTTCAGTTGCACTTCCGCCATTACCGCAAGCTGCTAATGTTAAACCCGCCGCAGCTGCTATCCCTAATAAAGCTAATTTTTTCATCTTTTTTCCTCCTAATTGGTATTGAAAGTTTGCTTCCCTAACCATTTCTTTAAAATTGAAAACAAAAAGTCCATTTAGACAATTCATCTAAATGGACGGAAATACGCAATCAAAAAATTACTTATTTAGCCACTTAGCGAATTTTCTACGTGGCGTTTTTGTTCAAGACAAAATCCTCTAGCCATCATAGATACAAACCATTGGTTCTGTTTGCACCCACAATGTTGTGAATACAAACCTATCTAAAATAGCTAAAGTAATACATGTTATTCAGCTGTGGTTGTTGTAAGTTATTCATAATCAAATCTCCTAACAGTTGAATTGTTATTTAGTATATCGTAAACAGAAAAGTTTGTCAATAAAGAAAATAATGAATTTTCAGATAATTGTTCGTTGAAACTTTTTCACCTTTTTCAAAATAAATTTCCTGTCTCTGCTTGAAAGCAACCGTTTTCCCGTAAAGTAAATAGAATTATTCACAATTCACTTAACTTTTTCTTTCAAAAGACTATTTATTAAGTCTTTGTTAAACCCGATAGTTAACTACCATTTATTACAAATTAATTTGCTAAGATAAAATACGTTCACTAAATAATTCGTAATTCAAATAAATTCTGACCATTTCAAATGTTGGAAAGGAAGATTTTTTTGCTTAAAAATATATTACAGAAAATAGTACCAGAAAAAATGACTAATAAACGAGCTTTTTGCTACTTCGCTCTCGTTTCTTTATTATTGATTTTACCGCAATTATTAACACGGAGCATGGTTATTTCCTCCGATTCGTTGTTTCACTTTAATCGCTTTTATGATGTTTCTCAACAAATCCAAGAAGGCAACTTTCAATATTTCATTAATATGTACGGCTTTCAGCAGTCTGGTCGCGTCGTTAACGCTTTATACGGGGCTTTAATGGGCTATTTGCAAGGGCTGTTGGTTTGGCTTAGTCCTTCATGGTTTGGCTATCAACTACTTTCAAATTTCTTGTTATTCTTTTTAGCTAGCAGCGCCATGTTTTTACTTTTGAAAAAATGCCAAGTGAAAAGTAATCAGGCGGTTGCCTTTAGTATTTTTTACGTGACCACTTACTCCATTCAGTATTGGGTAATTCGCCAAGGCTTTTCCAGTTGGGGCGCGGCTCTTTTTCCCTTATGTTTAATTCCAGTGGTGACGTTACTGACGCAACATAAATTAAAAGTGTTGGAAACTGGCTTTTTTGTGGCTTTAATGGCGCAAGTTCATTTATTTTCAACGGTTTTATTAGTAATTATCTATCTATGCAGTTTTATTTTCGTGATTTTTAAAGATAAACAACAAGCTAAAGACTTGTTTTCGGCAGCGATTCGAGCTGTTTTGGTTTTCATTTTACTAACTTTAAATATTTGGTATAGTTTTTACGAATTGTATACTCATAATGAAATTTTACCTCCTTTTATTAATCAAACGATTTATTTTAACACGATTACCTCTCATAGCTCTCACTGGATAACCAACTCATGGTTGTTGGTTGTAATAATTCCAACGATTACTTTTTTCAGCATTTATCATTGGCGAGCTTTGGCTAGTTTTGACCGCTTTTTGCTGATTGCTGCTTTAGGATTTTTAGCGGCAGCTACTAATTTAGTTCCTTGGAAATTTTTATCAGAAAAAGATTTAGCGATTGTTAATTTGATTCAATTTCCTTTTCGTTTTGTCGTTCCAGCGACAGTTTTATTTATAATACTGCTTGCTAGACATTACTCACAACTAGGAAAATACGCCAATAAATTCTTGCTACCTTTATTATCTTTAGTTTTAATTCAAGCTTTGACATTATCGGCAGTTGAATGTCAGGCTTGGCAAACAAAAGACGATCCTTTTAAAAGTGGCAAGCATACTTATTTAATGAGTGATGATCCTACTTTGGCAAAAGAAGCCTTCTTTTCAGCTGACAAACAAGTCGCCCTTAAGTTGATGCAAAAATCAACCCCTGACTACGTTCCGATTTATCGCCAAAGCAAGAATAATAAATATGACCAATATGCCATTAATATCATTTTCGAAAACGACAACTTCGTAAAAGAAGTCGTTGATAAAAAGCTAGTCATTCAATGGACGGGGCAAGAAAATCAAACCATCAATCTTCCGGTTGTCGTTTATCAAAATACTCAGCTAACTTTAAATGGTAAAGAATTAACTCATGCAGATTTAAAACTATCGGAAATCGGTACGCCAACCTTTGAAAACCATGCAGGTGAAAACAACTTGGTGGTAAGCTACCCTTATCCTAAATATTTTATTGCAGTCTTACTACTTTCGCTGACCCTCTTAATCCTTTTAGCCGCTTATATTCTCTACGATTTGTTAAAAAATTAACTACAAAAGCTAGCGCGCTTAACTAAGTGCTGGCTTTTTTATAAGTAAACTATTCTTTTACAGCTTTATCTTAGCCAAGCTATTGTCTTTTGGTATTTTTTCATGAATAATAAAAGAAACAAATCTTGCAGCTAAAAGGAAATATTATCATGAAATTATTTCGAAAAAAACGGCAACCGGACTTAACTCCTTTTGACCGTAAACGAAAACCACCTAAACAAAATTTATTTTTCTTACCACTGATTTGGCTGTTTTGCTGGGTAACTGGCAAAAGCAATCATTTAAAAATTCAGAAGCACAATATGCAAGGACTTAAACCACCTTATCTCGTTTTAGGCAGTCATCACGCTTTTATGGATTTTTATATTACACCCTTAGCGCTTTTTCCACAGCGGGCCAATTACATTTCTGAGTTGGATGGTTTTGAATATTACGGCGAGTGGCTCTATCGTCAAGCCGGTTGTTTAGGGACGCGAAAATTTGTGAATGATTTTGCTTTAATTAAAAATATCCAACAATCGATTAAAGAAGGCCGGATTGTGGTGATTTATCCGGAAGCCCGTTACGCCAATGTCGGTACCCACAGTCAACTTCCCACTTCAGTTGGCAAAATGGTAAAAATGCTGAAAGTACCGGTAGTGACTTTAAATATGCATGGCAATTACTTGCAAAGTCCGATTTGGAATTTGAAAAAACGCAAAAATATCCCCTTAACTACTGAAATGACCCAATTATTCACTGCTGAAGAAGTCGCTGATTTACCAGTTGAAACCTTACAAGCAAAAATCCAAGCAGCTTTAAGCTACGATGAATACGCTTGGCAAAAAGAACAACAAATCGAAATTAGCGAAACTTGGCGGGCAGAAGGTTTACATCACGCTTTATATCAATGTTGTGCCTGCGGTAGCGAATATCAAATGACTTCTGCCGGCAGCAAATTACGCTGTCAAAACTGCGAAAGTCAGTGGGAACTGTCGCCATTAGGTGAATTAATTTTAGAAACAACTAACAAAAGTTCAACCGATTTCGCCATTTCAAAAATTCATATTCCCGATTGGTATGAATGGCAACGGCAACAAGTCATTCAAGAAATCCAACGGGGAAATTATCACTTAGATATTCCTGTTAAAATTGAAGCCTTACCCAATGCTGTCAATTTTATTGATTTAGGGACAGGTCGCTTGCAGCAGCAAGTTCAAGGTTGTGATTTAACCTTTACAGATTACGGTAGCCAAGTTGAAACGACTTTGAATTTTCCTAGCGCTAGTATGTACTCCATTCATACCGAATACAATTATCGTGATAAAGGACCTTGTGTCGTTTTATCCACTTTAGATAATTCTTATTTTATTTTTCCACAAACAACGCAAGCCAACGTAACTAAAATTCAGTTTGCTGTGGAATATTTAACCGAAAACCACTAAAAAAATAAGCGTTTGACCACCTTTTTCGGTAGCCAAGCGCTTATTTTTATTTTTTAATCTAATTCAACTTTACCAGTGTACAACTGATAATACATGCCTTTTTCAGCTAATAAGCTGTCATGGCTGCCCCGTTCAATAATGCGACCGTGGTCCATCACCATAATCACATCTGAGTTTTGAATCGTTGATAGACGGTGAGCGATTACGAAAACAGTCCGTCCCGCCATCAATTTATCCATCCCTGATTGAACAATCGTTTCTGTTCGGGTATCAATACTTGAAGTCGCTTCATCCATAATCATTACCGGTGGGTCAGCAATCGCTGCCCGGGCAATCGCTAATAACTGCCGTTGCCCTTGCGATAGCCCTTCGCCGTCGCCTGAAAGTTGGGTGTCATACTTTTCAGGTAAATGTTGAATAAAGCTGTGAGCGTTAGCCAATTTAGCTGCCGCTTCCACTTCTTCATCGGTTGCGTCTAATTTTCCGTAGCGAATATTATCGCGAATCGTGTCTGAGAATAAATGCGTATCTTGTAAAACAATGCCCAGCGAACGACGCAATGAATGTTTTTTGATTTTTTTAATGTTAATGCCGTCATAACGAATTTTACCGTCTTGAATATCGTAAAAACGATTGATTAAATTGGTAATCGTGGTTTTCCCAGCACCAGTGGCACCAACGAAAGCAACTTTTTGCCCTGGTTCAGCATACAAATTAATGTCATGTAAAACCATTTTATCGCTGTTGTAACCAAAATCAACATCTTCAAAAACCACATCACCAGTTAACTGAGTGTAAGTGACGCTGCCATCTGAATGAGGATGCTTCCACGCCCATAAACCTGTGCGAGCACTGGCTTCAACAAGTTGTTCCCCTTGGCGTTCAACATTAACTAAAGTCACGTAGCCATCATCAACTTCTACTTCTTCATCTAATAAATCAAAAATCCGTTCTGCCCCAGCTAATGCCATAATCACAAAGTTAATTTGTTGTGAAATTTGGCTGATGGGTCCATTTAAAGAACGACTTAGTTGTAGAAAAGAAACTAACATCCCGACACTTAACGCCGCATTGCCGTAAATCGCTAATAAACCACCAATCACAGCGACTAAAACATATTGAATGTTCAAGAGATTCATCATAATCGGCATCAATTGGTTAGCATTTTTATTGGCATCCGTAGCACTTTGGCGTAATTCTTCATTTAAAACAGCAAATTCCGCTTTGGCTTTGTTTTCGTGATTAAAGATTTTAACCACTTTTTGGCCGTGCATCATTTCTTCAATATAACCATTTACCACCCGATATTTCTTTGTTGTTGACCAAAGAAACGGCTACTACGGTTAGCAACTGTCCGAATCACGAAAAACATCAAGCTTACTGAACAAACCACAAAGAGCGTTAAAGGAATACTTAAACTAATCATGGCAATAAAAACACTAACAAAAGTAACTAAAGCCATTAATAAGTTAGGGATACTTTGGGAAATCATTTGTCGCAGCGTATCAGTATCATTAGTAAAGTGACTCATAATATCGCCATCGGCATGAGAGTCAAAATAGCGTAAGGGTAATTTTTCTAAATGCTGAAACATTTGATCGCGGATTTTCTTTTGCGTACCTTCACTAATGGTTACCATCAATAAATTGTAAACTAAAGCCGCTAAAATCCCGGTTAAATAAATTCCCGCCATCGTGATAACCGCTTTTAACAAACCACTAAAATCGCGACTTGAAGTAGCTAGCATCGGCGTAATATATTGATCAATCACCACTTGTAAGAATAATGAGCCGCGTACGTTGGCATAGGCTGCCACTAAAATAAGTAAAATGACAACAACTAAACGTAAGCGATACATCGAAAACATAAAAGTTAATAAACGTTTTAAAGTTCTTAAAGGATTTCGTCCGATTCTTTGAATTGATTTATTCTTCACTTTGACCAAATCCTTTCTGTTGAGAATCATTGACTTCACGATAAATTTGATTGGATACTAACAACTCATCATGAGTGCCGATGCCATTAATTTTACCGTCTTCCATTACAATAATGCGGTCAGCATCTTGAATAGAAGAAATTCTTTGAGCGATAATAAAAGTTGTCGTACCTGGAATTTCTTGTTTCAAACCAGCCCGAATACTTTGATCAGTTTTCGTATCGACGGCACTGGTAGAATCATCCATAATTAAAATTTTAGGTTTTTTCAACAAAGCTCGGGCAATACATAAGCGTTGTTTTTGGCCACCGGAAACATTATTTCCCCCTTGAGAAATCATCGTGTCATATTTATCAGGGAACTCTTCAATAAAACTGTCGGCTTGGGCAATTTTACATACCCGAATAATATCTTCATCCGTGGCATTTTCATTACCCCAACGTAAATTCTCTTTAATCGTACCAGAGAATAAAGTGTTTTTTTGTAAAACCATGCTGACTTCATCTCGCAAAGTTTCTAAATCATATTCTCTAACGTCATGACCACCAACTTCCACGGCGCCAGCAGTAACATCGTATAAACGGGGAATTAATTGCACTAAGGAAGATTTTGAACTCCCTGTGCCCCCAATAATCCCGATAAATTCACCTGATGCAACACTTAAATTGGTTTTTTCTAAGGCCAATTTTTCTGCGTCATTGGCATAGCTAAAGCAAACATCTTTAAAAGCCACCGAACCGTCAGCGACATTCATCAAAGGATTGACTGGATTATGCAAATCACTTTCTTCATCTAAAACTTCAACAATCCGTTCTGCTGAAGTACGTGCCGTAATCACCATTACAAATACCATTGAAAGCATGTTTAAACTCATTAAAATTTGCATTGTATAAGTAAACATACTTACCAATTCCCCAGTTGTTAAAGAGCCATCAACTACGATTAGTTTCGCACCCAACCAAGAAAGTAAAAGCATACAAGTATAGACACAAAATTGTAAAATCGGACTATTGAAAGCCACAATTCGTTGGGCTTTTGAAAAAGCTTTATAAATATCGGTTGAAACATTATCGAATTTTTGTTCTTCAAAGTCTTCTCGCACATAAGATTTAACCACGCGAATCCCTTGTAAATTTTCCTGTATGATATTGTTTAAACGGTCATAAATCCGGAAAACTTTTTCAAATAGCGGATGAGCAAAATGAACAATTCCGAATAAACCTAGCGCTAAAACTGGTAAAACTCCCACAAAAATCATTGATAACTCACGATTAATAGTAAAAGCCATAATTAATGAAAAAGTAAAGTTCAACGGGCTTCTTACTAACATCCGAATAATCATTTGATAAGCATTTTGAACGTTGGTGACGTCGGTTGTCATGCGGGTTACTAAACTGGAACTTGAAAAACGGTCAATATTGCCAAAAGAAAAAGTTTGAATTTTCGCAAACATATTTTTCCGCAAGTTGCTGGCAAAACCAGCTGAAGCAACAGCCGCCGTCCGACCTGACATCGCTCCTAAATATAGCGCAATAATTGCACAAACAAATAAGATACCGCCTAATCTGATAATCATCCCACCGTCATTTTTTTCTATGCCTTCATCAATTAATTTAGCCATAACTAGTGGAATAATCATATCTAATACTAGCTCTAAAGCGACGTATAAGGGAGTCATCAAACTCTGCTTCTTATACTCACCAACATTGGCAAGCAATTTTTTTATCATCTATCAATCTCTCCCCTACTTAGCAAGTTAAATTTACGCCTTTCAATAAAAAAGCAGTGAAAAATTACACCTAAAATTCCGGCTTCATTTCCCCACCCATTTTTGATTTATCGTTAAATTCATTTGCTAATAATTTTTTAACCTTCTAAAGCGGAACGACTTGTTTTTATCTATAGAAAAGCAAATCAGTGCAGCTAAAATATATTATCTTTATGATAACTAAATTGGTGAAAAAAAGCTATTTGGAGCCCTTACAAGCTGACAAATACTCTCTTAATCAACTACATTTCCCTCACCCCTTTCAAATAAAACCTCCTCAACCTCATATAAATACCGGTAGCCGCCACTTTCGTCGCGCTACCGGTATTTATGAGTCTGTCTACCTTAAATGTTACAATTCAAAATCTTGATCTAAACCATCTGCTTGTTCAGCTAATTTACTAAATACATCTACCGAAGTTGTCACCATCGCTTGCAAATCTTCATTATAATGATTCAATGAAGTCCGCATCCGTTGGGCTTTGCGTTCGGCATCTTTAATAATATCAGAAGCTCGTTCTTCAGAATGTTCAATAATTCGACGGGCTTTTCGCTGTGCTTCTGATAAGATATCAGCAATTTCATCTTGAGTAATGCGAATCATTTCTTGGCTGGCAATCATTTCTGCCAATTGCGCTCGTTGTCGCTCAGTAATGACTAACAACTCTAAATATTCCTTGCTGGCTTTAGGATTATAAGCTTTATATTTTTGCTCATATTTGTTTTTCTCAGTTAACAATTCTAAGTAATCAGCTGAATCTTTAGGATTGCGGGAGCGCAAGCTAATGTTTTCTTCTAATAACGCCACATATTCTGGTGAAGTTTTAGGGTCAACAATGTGTTTAGCTTTTTCTTCCGCTAACTCTAATTGCGCTAACTCTAAAGCTTGACTGATTTTTTGAATCGTTTCTTGCTTTTTCCCAGCGTCAGTGCTTAAGATTTTTTCTTGCTCTTGGGCATCTAACAATTGCACAGATAAACGATTGCGTTCCGTTGTTAATCGAGTAATATCATTTTCTAAGTCATGAGTTCGAGCTTGTAATTCTTCTAAGTCTTCCCGTTCAACCTTGCTAGCACTTTGACGTTTCATTAAAGTGATGGCTTCTTCCAAGGTAGTAATTTGTTCTTGCAACAAATGTTGTTGGACTTTTTCATCACTTAAGGCGCTTTGAGTCGTTACCAATTGATTTTGCAAAGTTTGATTTTCACGAATAATTTGCTCATCATTGGCCGCTGCTTCACTTAATTTATCAATAAAGTTTTTAGCTGTTAGTAATTGTTGCTCTAATCGGGCACTTTTTTCTTCTAAAACACTTAATGACTGGTTCACTTGCTCAGGGTAAGCTAAATTGCCAGCGGATTGTGCTGCTTGTGAAGGACGCTTTAACTCTCCTTGCAGCCGTTTTTTTTCTTCTTCTAATTGAATGATTTGTCGCGTTAAATAACGATTTTCTTGTTCCATTGAAGCTAGCCATTCAGCTGATTCATTGGGATTGCTAAAAGTTTTTGTCGCCATACTGGCATCGCCTCCATTCTTCAAATCAAGATGTATGACATTTTTCTTTGTTTGATTTTGCTGTGAACTCTCTTTTTTACTCATGCTGATTCAAATCCTTCCAATCTCTAGCATAGCAATAACAAGCAGGCTGTCAGGGGAATTTTTCCCTCCAGCCTGCTAACTTACTACTCGCTAATTTCCAAGTTTGAATTTTCTAGTTGTTCTGATTCAGCAATTAAGCGATCCATCAGCATTAATGATTCTTGTTTAGCTTTTTCAAAATTAGCTTTGTACTCAGCAGAAGAACGTTTAAAATCGTTTAATTTCTCTTCGGCATCGGCAATCACTACTTCTGCGCGACCTTTGGCTTCATTCACTAAAGAATCAGCTCGTTGTTGGCCAGCCACTTCAATTTCATCTGCTTTGCGTTGAGCGTTAACAATAATTTCAGCCGCATCTTGATCGGCTTTTTGTAAAATTTCTTCTCGTTGCTCAGTGCCTTTACGAATAATACTCTTCGCTTGCACTTTTGCTTGCATTAAAATTTCTGCAATATCTTCACGAGTTAAACTTAAAGTAACATCTGAAACTTGGCTTTGATCATACTCCGCTTTTAACTCAGCGTATTTATCTTGTAAGATTAAATATTCAGGTGTTTTCAACACATCAGTAATTTCTGTTGATCTAGTTTCAGTCAATTTAGTCGTTAGAACGCTAATTGTAACTTCTTGTTCGTCAATTTTTTGTTCTAACTCAGCCACATCAGTCATTTTAGCTGGCTGATTTTTAAGGGCTTGGTTGGCTGCTTCTAATTCAGCAACTTTTGCTTGTAATTCGCTAATTTCAGCTAAATAATCGACGGTGTCTTCATCGTCATCTTCGAAATCTTCGTCGTCGTATTCTTCATCATCGTCGTCATCTTCAAAGTCGTCATCGTCGTCGTATTCTTCGTCATCATCATAATCTTCATCGTCGAAGTCCTCGTCATCATCATACTCATCAAATTCATCTTCGTCGTCGAAATCTTCATCATCATCAAATTCATCAAAATCGTCGAACTCATCGAAATCTTCATATTTATCTTTTTTCTTTTTACCAAAATTAAACAATGCAACCATTTTGTTACCACCTCTCATGTTTTACCTTTATCATTTTAATCATTCTGTTTAACAAAAAACATCAGGAAATATTTCCACTCCCTTTAATCATATCATAATTAACCACTTATTTTAAACATTTTTTTCGAGATTATTAAAAGCTCTCGCTAAAATCCGTCACATTTTCAAAAATGCTCCTGCTAAAACCGAAAACTAAGGGATATAAATAAGATTGTCATGGTTTCCCACAACAATCTTATACTTTATCTGCGACGTAATTGTTTTTGCATACAGCGTAAAGCTGCTTCATTAATAAAATGGTAAGGTAGATTAATTTCTGGATGAAAAGCGCAATCCATCGTAACCAACTCTTCCACTGTCACTTGGCGGTTAATCACTAAAGAGAGATAATCAATCACGCCATTTAAATTTTCTGAACCAGTCACTTGCGCACCTAAAACCACATAACTAACTTCGTCAAAAACTAAAAACAGTTGCAATAACTCACCGTTGCCATCTTTGGTTTCATATAAAAAGGTTTTATAATCGCGGCCTTCAAAGTCGGCTTGTTTTACCGTCATGCCAATACTACCAAGATAGCGACCACAAACTTTGGTAAAAGTCGTTCGCTGGTTTGCTTGATACTTGACTGGCATTCCGGCAATTTTCATGGCCGCCACATTAGCGGTCCGCACCGTTTCATTCACTAACGGCGTATACATTCTGCCGCGAACATTAGTGACTGGGTAAGCCACCAAATCCCCCACCGCATAAACATCAGGAACGCTGGTTTCCATATATTCATTGACTTTAATCGTATGGTCTGGCAAAGTAATCATTTGCCCTTCTAACAAACCGGTATTCGGGCGCCCATTAATGGCATAAATAATTAAGTCACTCTCTAATTCCGTTTTAGTAGTTTTAACTAATTTTTTACCGTTAGCTAAAGGTGCTACGCTAAATACTGTATCATTTAACAGCAATTTGACATTATTTTCTTTAAAAACCGTTTCAACTGACGCTACCAATTTTTCTTCATAGTAACGATTTAAAATGGACGAACCACTTTCGATTAAATTAATCTTATGACCCTTGCCGATTTGACAGAAGGTGCAAGCCAATTCCACCCCAATATAGCCAGTGCCAACAATCGTGATTGACTCAGCCGCTTCAATTTCAGCTAACAAAGTTTGTGATTCTGCAAAGCTCTTGTAAGTTTTCACAAAATCGCCGTCAGATTCTTCCGATAGCTCCACCGATTTTTGAGTGGAACCCATCGCCAAAACTAACGAATCGTAGCTTTCCCAACTGACTTGATTGGTAGCTAAATTTTTGACTTCCACGCGTTTTTCTGCAAAATCAACGGCGGTAATTTCATGGCGTTTTTTTAAATCAACGCCGGCTTTAGCCACTTCTTTTTCTTTAAACAGTTGCGCATCAGCTAATTTTTTTACCGCACCTTTTAAATATAAATTAATGCCACTAGCGATAAAGCTAATAAAATCATTGCGTTCATAAACAATGACTGTATCTTTAGGTTTAACTTTTTTTAATGTTAAGGCTGTTTGAATGCCTCCATGGGAACCGCCAATAATAATTGTTTTCATCTTATTACTCCTTTAATGTACCAAAAGGAAAATGCGTGATTTAGTTCTCAACAAACGCTATTTCTAGCTTTTAAATGGAAATCACCACGTACCTTCTAACGTCGTTTATCAAAAATCCAGTTAAATATCAAGTGTATTTTATCAACTAGCGAAATATTTTCTCAACATGTTACTCACTTAAATTTTACCATACTGATTAAGAAAAATATATTTTCCTGTTCATATTACCATAAAAAAGTATTTAAATAACATAAATTGCCCGTTTTTAGGTCTCAAATTTTAAAAAATAATTCGTCTTTACAAGGGTTTGCTAGATTTTTCTAAAAAACATTGAAATTTCTCCTTGGTTGAAGTATCCTTGTAATAGATGTGTCATTTTATTGTAAAGAAAAACACAATTAGTCATTAAAATTTAACTGAATTAAAATATCTTATAGCTTGTGGTTGGGCTATATTTTCAGTTAACAGGATAAAAAAGGGGGTGCACTATGTATAAACGGGATTTTCTTGAAAAGCCATACGATGTAATGAACGATATTATTCTCTACCTATATAATACCCAAAACATAGTCACCAAAGCTGAGCTGGTTCGCGTCTTTAAACTAAGCTTCAACACCCTAAATGAATATCTCCGCTTAATTATCGCTTTTATCCAAAAAGAAGATTTTGGCGCTCAGTTAAAACTAACAATTGAAAGCGACCAAGTCTCTCTGGAAAAATCAGCCACTTTCCCAATTGAGCACTGTACGCAAATCTTTTTGCAAAACTCGATGAAATATAAAATTTTGCAACATCTTTTCGAGCGGGGAGAAATTCCTAGCGAGATGTTTCAAGCAGAGCACAATATCAGCTCCGCCACTTACTACCGCCGAATTACCGAGTTGAACGATTTGTTAAAAGAGTTTCATTTAAAAATTAAACGCCGCCGCTTAGTTGGTGAAGAAAAACAAATTCGCTATTTCTTTTTCTGTTTTTACTGGTTTTTATCAGAAGATAAAGAAACCTTTGCCAATGAAACGTCAAACCAATATGTTAGCTTTATTAATCAACTAAGTCATGACTTAGCAATTGATTTTCAAACATCAGAAATTTTACAAATTAAATTATGGATGAAAATTTCAGCTAAACGTTTAAATCGCAATCAAGAATTTGTTTTCAATCCGGCTTATGATAGTTATGAACGACCACTATTTAACGAAATCAATCGCATTTTAGTTAATTATTCCGTTAAAAGTGAACCACAATACTCGATTTATGAAGCTTATATGTTTTATGACTTTTTCTGTGGCATGCGGAACTTTTCACCACGGACAAGTTTCTCTTATCGGTTAGCCAAAGCTCATAAAGCGGATCATTCTTACATTAACTTTATGTCTCAAATGGTTTTAAACTACTTGCAAGTTCATAATTATTTATCGCCAACGATTTCTGAGCAACGCTTGGCTTACATTGAGCACCTGCTTTATCAATTTCACTCACAAATTTATTATTTTGACGGTGTGATTATTAATTTTGATAGTTGGAGCTTAAATGAATTAGCCCAAAAATTGCGAGCTTCTTACACAGCTCAAGATATCCGCAAATTAATTAATTTTTGCCAAACAACCTTTAGTGATTATCACGAGCGGCAAGCTTTTAGTAATCAGTTAGCGGAACTCAATTATACAACGATTTTCAATCAACTAGCTGAATTTAATCAAGAGTTGATTACCGTAGCGGTTCACCAATCGTTAAATCCTTATTTAGAAGATTTAGTGATTCAAACCATTCAACAAGAACTAGGGAAAAATTATCCCGTTCAAGTGCTACCTTTTCAAGATGGCAAAGAATACGATATTTTAGTTTCAAATGTTGCCACTGAGCAGCTAATTAAAGCCAATCCTCACCAACAAGTTTACACTTATGGTGATTTTTGTAGCCCATACGACTTAAGTGAAATCAAAAAAATCCTCCAACAAATGTTAGAAGATCGAACAAAATCACATACTATTGACTAAAATTTAACTATCGATAATAAAAGACGATCGTGAGTTGAATCAACTCACGCTCGTCTTTTTAAAAAGCGCCCAGCATTGCAAAAATAAAATTTCCAAATCCGTGTAAAATAATACTTGGCCAAATAGAACCATTAAAGATTTTTTCATTGGCAAGCCCTAGTAACGCTGAACCAAGTGTCACAAATAAAAAACTACCTAGATGATAGGCAACACCGACTGGTAACCCAGTAAGTATAAACAGCACATTATGCATTCCCGCAAACAAAGCCGCTACAAAAAACACAGCCAACCAACTACTCATTTTTTCTTTAAAACGTTTGACTAAAAAGCCCCGAAAGAATAATTCTTCACAAAAACCATTCCCTAAAACGGTTTTAATAAACGCTGGTCCAGCAGCCAACATAGCTAAACCTGCATATTCTCCTTTTGATGTACTCCCGCTTTCAGCAATAATTCCCGCTAATCGTTCTTTATCCACAAAAGCAAAAGTTAAATCTTCACCGTAAATCATAAATAACCCATAAAAAATCAAAAACACAATTAATACACCGACAGGTTTCGTCAATTGCGGCTTAGTCAAACCTACAAACTCCGTAAATGATTGTTCTTTACGATGAAAAATCCCCCACCATATTAATGGTATGGTGCCAAAAAGAAGAAAATTCCCCAACACTGTTGTAACTGCTTGGATAAACAAATCGTCCATTTCCCCACTCCTTACTTACTCTTTATTCTATATCTATAGAATAACTGCTAAACCTTAACGCCATTATTAACTAATCCTTAATTATTTCTTAACTGTCAACGCAAAAAAATTCTGTGCTATTTGCTCATTTAGCAAACAACACAGAATTTCTATTTTCAGATACTCTCCTCAACTTCTGCCATTTCAACACCAACACTAATTAAAAGTGCTTGATTGACACTCAGCATCGTTGTTTTATCTAACTGACAAACTTTTTCCCGCAAACGACTTTTATCAATTGTACGAATTTGCTCTAGCAAAACAACTGAATCACGGGCAATTCCACGGCTATCCGCATGAATGCCAATATGGGTAGGCAGCTTAGGCTTAGCCATTTTAGCGGTAATTGCTGCTACAATAATCGTTGGGCTAAAATGATTACCTAAATTATTTTGAATCACTAATACCGGTCGCACGCCACCTTGTTCAGAACCAATGACCGGCGAGAGATCCGCATAGTAAATATCTCCTCTTTTAACCATTGTTAAAAAACCTCATTCTGTATATTCTCGAGGAATCCGGCTAGAAATTAAACAAGCAACTTCATAGTGAATCGTATCTAGATGCTCCGCCACTTGTTGCATCGTAATTTCTTGAGTGCCATTTTCGCCGATTAATGTGACTGTTGTTCCTAGGGGATAGGCTTTTGGTAAGCGAATCATCAGTTGATCCATACAGACCCGACCGACAATCTCACAAAATTCCCCTTCTACTAATAATGAAAATCCTTGCATTTTTCGCAACCAACCATCAGCATAACCAATCGGCACGGTGCCAATCCATTCAGCTTGTTGACTTTGATAAGTCGCTCCATAGCCAATAAAAGCGCCAGCGGGAACTTTTTTCACTTGGACTAATTTAGAAACAAGCTCTAGCGCCGGTTGTAAATCTAAAGACGGTGTCAATTCTCCGCCAGCAGGATTTAAGCCATACATACCGACACCATAACGAACCATATTGCCTAACTGATCTTCGTGAAATAGTAGCGCCGCACTATTGTCAGTATGAACGTAGCGGGGTAATGTCGGTAAAGCTTGTAACCACTGGCTAAACAGCTGAACTTGTTGCTGCCAATAAGCTTGGTCACCACTATCCGCTGTAGCAAAATGGGTGAAAATTCCTTGCCAACACATTTTTGTATTGTTTTGAATCGTTGCAACAGCCGTTAACAAACTTGGTAATTCAGCAAAACCAATTCGTCCCATGCCACTATCAACTTTAATATGTAATAATAATTCGGTTGCGGTTTCCACGTCAGCTAAAACTGTTGCCGCCGCTTGCAACCATTCATTCGTCGCCACCGTTAAAGAAATTTTTTCCTCTAAAGCAACTAAAACAAATTCTGGTTCAACAATCCCTAACACTAAAACTGGTTCGCTAAAACCGGCGCGTCGTAACGCAATTCCTTCATCTAAAGTCGCCACACAAAAACCGGTTGCGCCACCTTTTTTAGCCGCTTGTGCCGTTGCAATTTCCCCGTGACCATAACCTTCTGCTTTAACCGCTGCAAAAAGTTCGGTACCGGCTGGGAGTTTTTGTAAAGCACTGGCAACATTATAAGTAATTCGCTCTTTATGTATAATTGCCTTGGTTGGTCGATAATAAGAAGTTACCATAGCTATTACTCTCCCTCTAATAAAATTTGGGCCATCGCTACCGTTGCTGTATGGGTAATCGTCACAAAAACCTGCCCAGTTTTGTAAGGGGATTGCGTAACTACTGGCGCCCCTAATTCGTTGCTTAAGATTTCAATTTCTTGAAAACCAACGCCTTTACCAATCCCGGTCCCCCAAGCTTTAGCAAAAGCTTCTTTACAACAAAAACGGCCTGCTAAATATTCTACTTGACGATGAGGTGGCAACTGACTAAATTGCTGAAACTCAGCCGGCGTCAAGACCCGTTGCGGAAAACGTGGTTTATTTTCTAAAATTTCTTTCACGCGTGCCAAATCTAAAGCGTCAATTCCAATGCCCTTTATCATCTTATCACAGTCTTCCTTGTAAAATCGCTGAATTGATTTCTATTTTAGCAAAAAAAAACGAAAAAGCCTAGTTACAATTCACTTTTCGCTTTGAAAAAAACAGTAAATCCCTTGCTAGCTAACTTAGGCTTCAAAAAAAGGAGCGGGACAAAAACTCACTGTCCCACTCACTTTACTATTAATCGTTATTGTTGCGGATAACAAAACCAGAGCTTGATTTTTTATCGCTACGACGTTTGCCGCCGCTCCAGTTACTGTTTTTGTTTTGGCTGCCTTTGTTGCCGCCACCTTTATTGTTGCCATATTCTTTCGAACGTTGGCTGCCGCCTTTACCGCCGCTATTTTTATTGTTGCCACGGTAACCACCGCCGTTGCCGCCTTCTTTACGATTACGGTTATAACCACCTTTACCGCCGCCACCGCGACCACCTTGTGATTTTTTCGTACCTGGTAAAGGACGTTCAGGGGTAATTTTAACAGGAACAACTGATGTTGGATCTTTTGCCAAAGTTTTTAATAACAAGGCTGTTAAATCTTGGGCGCTATATTTTTCTAATAAGCTATCAGCTGTTTGTAAATATTTATCCAAACCATTTTCATCAAGTTTGCTTTCAATTTCTTCAATCGCATTGCCTAATTGACCAACGAAAGCTTCTTTTTCGGTTGGTGGGCGCATTGGAGACATGCGTTTTTTCGTTAAACCTTCAATCACATGTAAATAGCCCATTTCATTTGGAGTTACGAAAGTTACTGAAATACCATCTTTTCCTGCCCGGCCTGTCCGACCAATCCGGTGAACATAGCTTTCAGGATCTTGTGGAATATCGTAATTGTAAACGTGAGTTACGCCAGAAATATCTAAACCACGAGCCGCTACGTCTGTAGCAACTAAAATGTCTAAGTTACCACCTTTAAATGCTCGTAAAACGCTCATCCGTTTTTGTTGTGATAAATCACCATGAATTCCTTCAGCTTTATAACCACGGGCTTCAAGACCACGAGCTAATTCGTCTACCCGGCGTTTTGTTCGACCGAAAACGATTGTTAATTCAGGTGTTTGAACATCTAACAAACGAGTCATTACATCAAATTTTTCAAAGTCTTTAGCACGGATATAATATTGATCAATCAAATCTGCTGTCATTTCTTTGGCTTTAATTTGAACGTGCTCAGGATTTTGCATAAATTTCATGCCGATATTTTTAATTGCTGGTGGCATTGTTGCTGAGAATAACAACGTTTGACGTTCAGCTGGCACTTTAGAAATAATGCTTTCGATATCTTCTAAAAAGCCCATGTTTAACATTTCGTCTGCTTCATCTAAAACTAATGTTTCCACAGTTGATAGTTTTAAAGTGTGGCGGTTGATATGATCTAACATCCGACCAGGTGTCCCTACAACGATATGGGGACGATCTTTCAAGCCACGAATTTGACGGCCGATATCAGCGCCACCATAAACAGCTTGAACCCGAACTTTTTTCTCTTTACCTAAACGGTATAATTCTTCTTGAGTTTGAATCGCTAATTCCCGAGTAGGGGCGATAACTAACCCTTGTAAAATTCCTTTGCTAGTGTCGATTTTCTCTAACATTGGCAAACCAAAAGCAGCCGTTTTCCCTGTTCCTGTTTGTGCTTGCCCAATCACGTCTTTACCTTCTAAAGCCAACGGAATTGTTTCCGCCTGAATGGGTGTTGCTTCCTCAAAACCTGAACGTTCTACTGCTGCTAAAATCTCTGGTGATAAATTTAATTCTTTAAATTTCAAAAAAAATCCTCCTACGTTTTCTTTATTCTTAGAAATTATTACAGTTAACCAATTTTATTAACTGTAACATCATTTATTCTCAGAAAAAGAAAAGAAAAAAGATTTCTTCACCGCCGTGTCGCCAAGTTCCGTGCTTCGCCACACTCCGCACACATTTACTCACTTATTTCAAGTAATAGAAAAGCCAAACACTGATGTGCTAGCTTTCTTTCAATATATCTAAAAGATTACTTTATTCGTCGTTAATTTTCTTTTTCTGCAAAGAACTATTATAGCACGGAAATCGAAAAATTTCAAATTATTATGAAAATTTCAGAAAACGGGAAACCTTCGTAGGAAAGTCTGTAAAAAGCCAAGACTGTATTTAATTGTTTAATGATATTTAGCGTTTCATTCCAACTATTCATAGAATCTCCGTATCCAACTTTTTGTGCAAACAAAAAAAGAGATTCCTACCAATAACTTTATTTGCTATACTGTTTTTATAGCAATTATTTTCACTATTTTAAAAATAAGGAGTATTTAAATGTTTAAAAGTTATCTTGCTTTTTGGAAAAACTACGTAAATTTCGAAGGAACCACTACCCGTTCAGATTATTGGCTAGCCATTTTGCTGCATTTCATTATTTATGTAAGCTTAATTTTTGGTGCTATTTTCTTTAGCGCTGTCACAGCTTTCAGAGTTTCTGATTTTTCTTTTTCAGTAACCATTGCACTTATGGCTGTGTTATTGTTGTACTCTTTAGCGATTTTTATACCAAGTTTATCAATAATGGTTCGCAGACTACGCGACGCTGGCTTTCATTGGGCCTTGATGTTTTTGCAGTTGATTCCATTTGGTGGCTTTGTGCTATTTGTCCTGACTTGTCTACCTTCAAAAGTTACATCTGACTATCAAGAACAGATTTACGACGCGCCAACTTTTTCAGATGATGACGACGATTTTAGCGACGTCGAATTTTAACCCTTCAAGCAAATAAATAATTTAATCAAGGAGCCGATTATGAAAAAAACTTTACGATTTTTATTAACTTTTGTCTTTTTACTAATTTTTAGCGGTTGTAGCACTTCAGTTCAGTCAGATACTTTTGAAAGTGATATTGGCGGCACAATCGTTGACGTCACTTTAACGCATAAAAAAGATAAAATTGTTGCCATTAAACAGACCACCTCTTACCCGATGGAAAGTTTTGCGACAGAATGGACTGATGAAATCAAAGATGATTTACAAGAAAATTTCAGTCAAGAATATGCTGATTTAACTGATACTGAAGGCGTCAAAGCGACTTTCGATTTTACTGATACCACGATGGAAGTCACCCTTGATTTCGATTTAGAAAAAGCCGACACAGAAAAACTGAAAGAATTATTAGGCACTGATTTTTCAACTTTATCTTATGAGCAAGCTGCTAAAACTTTTGAAGTTAAAGGCTATACAAAAAAATAGATACGTAACTACACCATTAAAATAAAACAAAATAACCTATCGCAAAATCATTACTGATTTTTGCGATAGGTTATTTTTTACGCTTCTTCTGCTTGCTCCATTAAAGCGGCAACGACTTGATTTAACTGCATACCGTTACTACCTTTTAACATGACAGCATCTTCTGGTTGTAAAACTTTTTTCAAGCTGTTAATTAAGCCCGCTTTGTTTTCTTGATCAAAATGATGCACGTTTAGTTGTGGGAATTTTTTCACTAATAAAACATAGAGTGCCATCATTTCCGGTCCATATAAAAAGACTTCCGCCACATCTGCTGGTTGAATATGACTTTCCAAAGAAGCATGCATTTCAAAAGACTGCTCCCCTAACGCCAACATATCTGCTAAAACTAAATATTTTTTCCCAGTTGCCCGTGGTAATTTTACAAAAGTATCGATAACTAACGCCATCGCTGTTGGATTTGCGTTGTAAACATCACTTAAAATATCCGCACCATTAGCGGCTTTCAACCATTCCGTCCGATTTTTAGTTAATTGGAAACTCCCTAAGCCTTCACGAATTTCCGCAATCGTTAAACCAAACCAAGTTCCGATGCCATAAGCGATTAAAGCATTGCTGACATTATAAGCACCAATCACAGGAATCGTAAAATTCCCCCCTGCTACTTCAAAAGTGGTGGCTTCTGCCTCTTCCGCAATAACCCTACCAGCAATATCCCCAGCTGCTAAACCAAAAGTTTTAACTTTTTGTGGTAGTTCAGCAACCTCATTTGCCAACAATTCTTCATCAGCTGGAATAAATAAAACACCATTTTTTTGCAAGCCACTAACAATTTCCATTTTGGCTTTAGCGATGCCCGCCCGCGAACCTAAATTTTCAATATGAGCTTCTCCCACCATCGTAATGGCAGCAACTGTTGGTTCAGCAATTTGCGAAAGTAATTCAATCTCGCCGAAATGGTCCATACCCATCTCTAAAATTAATTTTTCAGTCGTATCAGGCATTTGTAAAATCGTATAAGGTAAGCCGATATCGTTATTATAATTTCCTTGAGTTTTATAAGTTGCAAATTTTTGCGCTAAAACAGCTTCCGTCATATCTTTCGTAGTGGTTTTACCGTTACTACCAGTAATAGCAATTACATCTGGCGCCACTGTTTTTAAATAAAATTTAGCTAAAGCTTGCATGGCCGGTAAAATTTCTGCTACCAAGATTACCGTGATGGTTTTCGGAGCTTCCTCTAAAGAGCGACTCCACAAAGTTGCGGTCGCCCCATTGGCAATCGCCTGTTCAATAAAATCATGCCCATCACGAGCGCCTGCCAATGGCACAAATAAATTCCCCGCTGTAATTTTACGACTGTCAAACTCGACACCAGTAATTACTGTCTTTTTATCCCCGCGCCCTTGCTTTGCTTTGACAGCCTTCGCAATTGCCTCTACTGTTAACTTCACTTTGTTATCCTTCTTTCCTAAAAAATCCGATTTCACGCCGGTAAAAAAGGTTGAGAAAAAGGGGACTCCCTCATCTCAACCTTATTAATTTAAGGTCTTTTCTTACCGTTCTTCCGCAAATAAACCTTGACGTTGTTCAAAACGTTTAATCGCTAATTGAATTAATTCTTCAATTAAATCCCCATACTGTAAGCCCATATTCTCCCATAGCAAAGGATACATACTAAATGGCGTAAAGCCTGGCATGGTATTTAATTCATTTAAGAACAATTCATTTTTAGCAGTTAAAAAGAAATCACAACGACTTAACCCGCTGCCCCCCAGCATAGTGTAAGCTTGTTTAGCGTACTCACGGGCTTTTTCTTGTACTTCAGCCGTTGTTTCTGCCGGAATTTGCATGGTAATCTGATTATCAATATATTTGGCATTATAATCGTAAAAAGCCACATCTTTGACAACTTCTCCCGGTAAAGTCGTGCGCACATCATCATTGCCTAAAATCGCCACTTCAACTTCACGGGCATCAATGCCTTGTTCCACAATCGCACGGGTATCAAATTTATAAGCTTCTATTAAAGCTGCCGCTAATTCTTCACGATTTTCAGCTTTTGAAATTCCGACGCTTGAACCCATATTCGCCGGTTTAATAAACATCGGATAAACTAGCGTGCCTTCACATTTTTCAAAAATCACTTGTGGCGTTTCTTGCCATTGATTAATTAAAACTGGCACATAAGGAACTTGGGGAATCCCAGCTGTTTGTAAAATGTATTTCGTCATGATTTTATCCATGCAACAAGCACTAGTTAAAACACCCGTACCCACATAAGCCATATTTAAAGTTTCTAAAAAACCTTGGATCGTGCCATCTTCTCCATTTGGTCCATGTAACACCGGGAAAACCACAGCACCTTCTTCTTTAATCTCACCAGGATTGATTTGCATCGCTTGGCTGCTACCGACTAAATCTAATTCCGCTTCACTAGTTGGTGCTTTTGTTAATAGCGGACCTTTTAACCACTGTCCTTCTTTCGTGATCATCACTAGTTGGACTGTATAGTATTCATAATAAATTGCATTTAAAACTGAAAAAGCGGAGACAATTGAAACTTCATGCTCTGCACTTTTACCACCATATAATAGAATAATTTTCATAAAAAATCCTCCAATTAACCAGTTATCTTAAATAACAAATCTCACTTCGTCTATTTACACTTTTCATATTCTACCACAAAAGCTTTCTCTGTTGTAAAAAAATCATAATTTTTCCGACAAAGCTGCTCTTAACTGCTGACAAAAGGCTTGTCGTTCAGCATTAGTGAAAGCTTTCGGGCCTTTCGTCCGCACACCAGCTTGGCGCATTTTTCCACTGTGATAACGCTGCTCCAACATTTGATCAATTGTGGCTGGCGTATATTCTTTACCAGATTGATGAAAAACGCGAACTTTTTTATTTAAAACTAATGAAGCTAAGCCATAATCTTGGGTAATCAATAAATCCCCCGCTTGAATCAAACTCACAATTTTATAATCGGCCGCATCATTGCCTTGATCCACATAAACAAAAGAAACGAAAGCCGGATACTCTTTGGTTGTGTAGTGATCAACACTGGTCACTATCACAACTGACAGCCCAAACTCCCCTGCTAAAGCAATCGTTTCTGCTTTCACTGGCGAACCATCGCCATCAATAAAAATCCGCATCTCTTCGCCCCTTTTCTGCATTTAATCAAGTGTAGCATGTTTTTTGTAGCAATCAAAGACCTTTGGAAATGATTATCAAACTTGATGAAGACTTTTACTAATGATATGATAGAAAAGGAAATATTTTTCAAAAATTAAATAATTTTTTACAAAAAGGGGTATAAAAATGAAAAAAAGATTTATTTTGTCTGGTGCTTTAGTTTGTCTTTTAGCTTTGTCTGCTTGTGGTAGTTCAGCTACAGAAGATTCCGCAACAACTGCTAAAATTGATAAACTAGCAAAAAAAGTGGATGCTTTAGAAGAAACGGTTGATTCTTTAGTGGAAGCACAAGAAGAAAGCGAAAAAACGGTAACTAAACCAAGTACGAAAAAAGATGACGATGAAAAAACAGTTGCATCTAGCGAAGAAGAGAAAAAAACTACTGATAAAAAAACAGAAACTAAAAAAGAAGAACCAAAAGCTAGTGGCGAATTATTAAATACAACTTTTGAAAATGATGAAATTTCATTTACAATTACTGCTGTTGATTTCTTAGGAAACATCGGTAAATATGATGACGCTGCAGGTCATGTTGTTCTCTCTTATACGCTTGTTAATAATAGTGATGAAAAAATGGAAGCTTGGAATGAAGTTGGGGATTATATTGACGCAACTGAAGAAGACGATTTATCAGAGGATGATTTATACACTTCTTACAGACTTTCTTATTACGAACCATTTAAAGATCGTTATGAAAATAGTCAATTAAACATTAAACCTGGTGGAACAATTGATGGCGCAATTGCTTTTGAAATCAAAGATTTAAGCAAAAACCTAAATATTATGGTTAGAAAAGAAGCCTATAATAATAGCGACAAAAACATTTTAGTTAAAAAAACCTACACACCCGAAGAAATCGCACAAGAATTTGAAAAAACCAAAGATATTTTACCTGACTAAAATTGATGATAAAGAAAAAGCTCAAGTTTCCTAAGAAACTTGAGCTTTTTTTGCAATACTTGTAAACAAGCAGACAAAGTTTTCTCCACAAAATCCTTTGCCCAGTACCCCTGCATCCGGCAGGTGATTGTCGCCAATCGTGTACTCCTGCAGTCATTCAGCTATTTTTTGTTAATTGCTTAACTTAGCTTACTCGACCCGTCGCATAAGGACACTTTAGCACAGATTGCCTTGCTTGCCAATCTTTTTAATTTTTTTCACAGCAATAAATTATTTTTTCTCCCACTGTCGATAGCAAGTTTCTACCACTTTCACAGTCGTCAGCGTTCGCTCTTTAGTCATCAACGGACTTAATTTTTCACCAGCTAACAAACAGTCATTGACATGATTGACTTCAAAAACAAATTCACTGCTGAAATCTGTGCTGATTTTTTCTTCTTTGCCATCGTGATAGTGGACCACAGCTTCTTTTCCCTTCCAAAAATAGGGAATGGTTAGGCTACCTTTTTCACCATAAATTGTCAGCTGACTTGGTAAATCTAAATTTACTGTTAAAAAAATATCGCCTAAAATTTTTTCTCCCAGCTGGAAAGTTAAGTTGCACTGTTCATCAATTCCGCTAGCTGTTAACGTACTCGTGCCAGCAAAATCAGCAATTCCTTCAGATGTTAAATATTGCATTACTGTCAAAGGATAGCTGCCTGAGCCATGCAAAGCACCGCCACCAGCGGCTAAATCATGAAACCAAGTTAAATGGTCGATATTGGGAAAAGCCATTACTGCTTGCAACCACTGAATTTTGCCCAGGCGACCGGCTGCTAAAAATTGTTTGACTTGCTGAATCACTGGTAAAAAAACAGCTTTTTGTGCTTCCATAATAAAACAATTATTTTTTTCAGCCAAAGCAAATAAAGCTTCAGCTTCCGCCAAAGTTAAAGTAAAAGGCTTCTCCAATAAAACATGCTTTTGATTTTCTAAAGCCAGCTTAGCCGCGGCGTAATGACCTTTGTTATAGTTGGCGATATAAACAATATCGACATCTGGCGCTTGACATAAGGCTTGATAACTCCCGTAAGCTTGCGGAATCGCTAGCTGTTGCGCCATTTTTTCCGCAGTTTCAAGTTTTCGGGAAGCAATCGCTACAACTTCTCCTTTTTGACTCTCTCTCACACCCGCCACAAAACGTGGCACAATCTGAGCGGCACTTAAAATGCCATAGCGAATTGTTTGCGGCATCACGTCAACCACCTTTCTTTAGGCTTTTTCTCGCAACACTTGACGGCGACAATACAAGTAAAAAAGCAACGTCAGCAGTAAAATTCCCACATCAAAAAGCGCCACCCCAGTTCCTAAAACAGCCAACCTATTTCGCAAAGCAAAAGTCAAGACTAACAAAATAAATTGCGCTAAAGTAGCGGTTAAGGCGGTGATTACTGCCGCTTTCTTTTTCAAAATGAATAAAAGTGGCTCTGCCAAACCTGCCAATAAGTTAATTATCCAAAAAATCATAAAATAAAAGGGATAAGCAGTAAAATATTCAATAACTTGCGGTCCATAATTATGGCTTAAGTAATAGGCTTCATTATGAGTTAGCATCATAAAAAAATCATAAATCCCCATCACGTACATAAATATCATAATTAACGCAAATAAGTAACCATACCATTTGGTTTTCTTCATAAAAAAGCTCCTCTGATCTGTTACAAAATCATTTAACAGTAAATTAATCGTTGCATTCTGCAAAAATCTTTTCAATCTTAGTTGTAATTAGGTCGATGGCTACGTGGTTTTCGCCACCTTCTGGCACAATGATATCGGCATAGCGTTTAGTCGGCTCGATAAATTGATGATACATCGGTTTCACTACTGATAAATATTGTTCAATCACCGAATCCAATGTCCGCCCGCGTTCTTCCATATCCCGCTTAATCCGGCGAATAATGCGGATATCGTCGTCCGTATCCACATATAATTTAATATCCATTAAATCCCGCAAGCGCTGATCTTCTAAAATCAAGATGCCTTCCAAAATAATGACTTCTTTCGGCTCTTGCACAACTACTTGATCGCTGCGCGTGTGGCGCACATAATCATAAACTGGTTTTTCAATTTCTTGATAACTTAACAATTGTTGTAAATGTTCAATCAATAAATCCGTATCAAAAGCCAAAGGATGATCGTAATTTGTCGTTAAACGCTCTTCAAAAGTTAAATGACCTTGATCTTTATAATAAGAATCATGCTCCAACATCATAATAGAATGATTGGGAAAATGATTGTAAATCGCCCGGCTAACGCTGGTTTTACCACTGCCTGAGCCACCTGTTACCCCAATAATAATCGGTTTGGCCGCTACCATAAATCCGCCTTCTTTCATTTTGTTTAAATTGATTATCTTTATTATAGCGAAACCTTAGCGAAATGCTATGCCTTTTCTGCCATTAAGAAAAATTTTTTTAGCTACCTAAAATGCCGTAAAGCTCTGTTAATTGTTGAATTTCATAAGTTGGCTGAATCATCCCAGTTGTTTTTTGCGGATTTAACCAAATCGTATCAATCCCCGCTGTAATCCCACCTTGAATATCAGAAGTTAAAGAATCCCCGATAATGACGGCTTGCTCTTTTGCAAAATTAGGAATTCGGTCAAAGACATAATCGAAATATTCAATCATCGGTTTTTGATAACCGGTATCTTCTGAAACAAAAACATCTTTGAAAAACGGCAATAATTTCGCATCTGTTAACCGGCGATATTGCGTTTGGGAAACACCATTCGTCACAATATATAAATCCGCCCGCTGACTTAAATCAGTGATGATTTCACGACTATCCGGCATTAAATCATGCCCTTCCTCTAAAAAAATGCGATATTGATTTTCCAAAGCCACGCCATCAACTTTTTTACCTAGACTTTCAAAAAACATCCCGAAACGCTGATAAATCACTTCATCTCGCGTCCGTTCACCTCTTTCAAAGGAACGCCACAATTCGTGATTCATTTCTTTATATTTCGCTACCAAAGCTGGTGTTTCCGTAACTCCGGCAAAAGCAAACAGTCGCTTTAAAGCCACCCGTTCTGTTGCTTGAAAATCCAATAACGTATCATCAACGTCAAATAATAATGTTTGATATTTCATTGCTAACCCTTCTTACTTCACAATTTTTCTTTCATTAAAAAAACGGCAATAATGTCATTAACTCCGCTTCGTTTAACGGACGATAAGCGCCCACTGCTAAATCAGCAGGCAACTTCAACGGACCTAATTGCAGCCGTTTTAAAGCCGTCACTTTTTTCCCACAAGCTAAAAACATTTTTTTCACTTGATGAAATTTACCTTCGACAATTTCTAAACGCACCTGACTTTCATCAGCGCAAGCTGCTAAAATCTCCAATTTTGCCGGTTGACAACGAGTGCCATCTGCAAAAACAATTCCTTCAGCAAACGCCGCAATATCTGCTGCTGTCACTTCAGCATTAATCTGCGCTTCATAAATTTTCGCTACTTGAAACTTTGCTTGCATCAAAGCATAACCTAAAGGCCCGTTGTCCGTTAAAAACACCAAACCTTCCGTATCACGATCTAAACGCCCCACCGGATAAATATTTTCTCGCTTATCCGCCGCTGCCAATAAATCAAGCACGGTTTCTTTTTCTGCATCGTAAACGGTGGTAACCACGCCCCGAGGTTTATTTAATAAGTAATAAACATGTTGCGTTTGCGGACACCCTTTGCCTAACACCTCAATTTTATGTAACTGACTATCAACGTTGCGGCTCCCAGAAAGTTCACTTTTGCCATCGACAAAAACTTGGCGACTTTTTAACAACTGCTTCGTTTCTGAACGAGAAGTTTGATAACTTATTTCAATTAATTTATCTAGCCGCATCCTGTGCTCCTGTCGTTAAAAAATTTCTTCTTCTAATTTACCATAACAACACTTGCGATGCCAATTTCTTTCCTTAAAAGTAATCCTTAGAATATTTTTAAGATAAAAGCGTAATGTTTGATTTTTTTAGCACAAGTCACTAAAATTTATTTATAAGAAACCACCAAGAAAGTGAGGTTTTTACGATGTTTGAAATTTTTGATACGAATCGCCGCCGTTATGCATCGACCGGGGTCATTTCCAGTATGCCTAGCGAACTGATTGATAGCATCTGGTTTGTGATTGATTATGATTTACAGGGACTTTTCCCTCTAGATAACTTATTAACTTTTACTTTAATCAACAATCAGGGCTTTGTTTCCATTGGCTTTACTAATAAAGAAAGCCAAATGGATATCACCATTGATCTGCCTTTTCGCTACGTCAGCGGATTGCCTACTGAAGTCCATACTTTTGACGATGGCACAAGGGAAACGATTTTGCTACCTAGCGAGATACAGCAGAGATAAATCAGCACCACCCTTCAAAAGGGTGGTTTGCTCTGGGGCTATAAGCCCCTAAAACCGGCCAGCGCCTAAAGACGCTGGCTTTTCACATTTCAT
>NZ_JARXWL010000018.1 GCF_029893325.1 Enterococcus sp. PF1-24 | reverse complement strand
AGCACAGAAAGCTGCATAATAGTTAATTTGAAAACAACAAAAAACGGAGTAGATTTCTCTACTCCGAAAAAGTCTAACTTTTTGGGGTCACTACAAAGTTTTAACGCCTTAACTAAGTGGGTTTTTTTATATTTATAATGTGCTTCAATTCGTCTGTCGGGCACTAGCCACAACAATAGAATCAAGACATTTACCATTAAAACAATTGGCGGGAAAATTAAATAACCTAGCAACAAACCTACTAAATTAGCGCCTAGGGAAAAATAAATTTTGTAATAATTCGTAAATAACTGGGCGATTGGCGAATCTTCCCCGTTGCCGCGAATCAATTCTCGCGCCAATAAGTAATAGGCTAAATCTGCAAAGAAAATCACAAAACCATAAACGGCTTGCGGCGGCCATTTATATAAATGGTCTCCCACCCAAGCTGTTGCAAAAGGAAATAAAGACAAAGTAAAAATGAAAAAATTATTCGCCCATAAAATCCGGCCATCAATCCGATGCACCAGCTGTAATAAATGATGATGATTGTTCCAATAAATCGCCAGAGAAACAAAACTCACTACATAGATTAACAACTTATGTTCCATGCCTAAAAAAGCTTGCCATGTCGGCTTCTGCGGACTCCTTAACTCTAACACTAACAACGTCATCACAATCGCAATAATCGCATCCGTAAAAGCTTCCATTCGATTTTTGGTCATCATTTATCACCTCACAACTTAAGTCTACGTTCTTTTTATAAAAAACTCGAATCATTTGCACTAAAAAAATTATTTTCAAACACTCAACCATAAGTCGAAGAGATAAATCAGCCTTAAGTCTGAAGTCAGTCGTTACTTTTATTGTTATAGTAGTAACATAGAAAACAAGAGATGAACTGGATGTCAGTTCGACTTACTAAGGAAGCAAGCTAGTCGAATGATATACGTAGAGAAAATCAAACTAATTTTTCCCAGAAAAATAAATACCTTAATATGAACGAGGAGGATATAAAAATGAATACAAAATTTACTTTAGGAAATATTTTCAAAATTGCTTTACTGTTAATTGTCGGTGGAATTGTTTTAAGCACGGTGCTAGGAGTCGTTAGCGGTTTGTTATGGCTGGTGATTCGTTTAGCTTTACCACTGGCTATCTTGATTTGGATTGTGCGGATGTTTACAGAACCTCGCAACCGCCGCAATCGTCGTCACTATTAATTCGTTTTTCCAATATTTCCACTCCTAAATATAAAGAAACAGCCAGGACGCCCCCCTATAAGCTTCTGGCTGTTTTGCCGCCGCCAAAAGAAAGCGTTTTATCTAATTTTCTCTAAAAAAGCCACTTGCCCTTGTATTAATAACATCACAGAAATATAACAATTTGTAATCTAATTTTAAAAGAAAAGAAACGAGTCTTTTTCGTCATAAAGGAGTACAATAATTACTAAGAGTAATATTCTAAAAGCAAAAGTTTGCGTTGGAATAATTTTAAGGGGGAAGCATTTTTGGCAGACAAGATTTTTGTCCATATTGACACGACTAGTAATACCGTTTTATCACGCGGTTTATTAATGAATGATTTTGCGAATATGCTACCACAACCCCCTGAAAATTTACTGTTTCTTGACCCTAATTCACCTTATGGGGAACATAATCACCATACTGGGTTGAAATTTTTACGGGGAACCGAAGCGGTGGAAAATTATTTCTTGCAAGCCCCTCGCAGAAAACTATCCCAAGAGATTAAATGGTTAGACTTTGCGGATGCCCACATGTTGAAAGAATTAACGCCGATTGAAATTTCTGAGTTATTATATTTCGGCCATATGCGGACCCATTTGCACTCACCATTTTTCTATAAATTACAAAATAAATTTGTTTACTTTGAATTTAAAGAAGATTACGCACGAGTTTATTATCGCTATTTAGATGCTTTTTACCAATTACTGGCGAAAAAAGTTTCCTCACTCGTTGAAGATAAATTTAACGAAAAACGAACTTTCTTCCAACGTAGTCGTAGTGTTGCTGAAATGGATTTCACAATTTTACGAGCGTTACGGCCACTCTTCCAAGAAGGAATTTATTTACATCAAGCGCAAGCGGTGCTTTCTAACAACGAATATCGCCTGCCGGTTTATGTAGTAGATGACCGCTTTTGGCATCGAGAAGAAACTCATTTAACTGAAGAATTTCATGTAGCTGACATTATTTATCATAATCGTATGAAAACTTGGCGGATTGAATTTAACGATGACGAACTTTTTTTATCCAATAATCAAGCCAATTAATCAGAAATATGTTATACTTTTTCTATAAAAACTTAATATCAATGTTGCAAAGGGGAGCCATTTAGGCTGAGATTGAGTTTACTCTAAACCCTCGTACCTGTTTCGGTTATTCGAGCGTAGGAATTGTATGACATCACACGGCTAATTCTGCCCTCTTCTTTGCACGCAATCAAAGGAGAGGTTTTTTTATGTCTAAAAAAATGGATTTGCACGTTTGGGTTGAAGGTACACTGGTGGCAGCGTTAGCGATGGCTTTATCGTTTATCCCGCTACAGTCGGTAAATGCTAGCTTAGACCTTTCACTAGGGTTAGTTCCTTTAATATTATATTCTTATCGTCGGGGCTTATTACCTGGCTTAACAGCTGGCTTTATTTGGGGCTTGTTAAATATTGTCAGTGGTAGTGCCCTAAAAAATTTCATATCCGTTCCGCAAATTATTTTTGAATATCCTTTCGCTTTTGCTTTTGGTGGCGCGGGCGGTGCTTTTGCTAGCAAAGTTCAGCAAGCTATCACTAAGCAAAATCAGAAAAAATCACTGTTTTATGTAACGCTTGGTTGCATTATCGCAGTCATCGCTCGCTGGTTTTGGCATTATTGGGCCGGGGTTTTTGTTTGGGGTATGTATGCGCCAGCCGGGATGAGCCCTTATTGGTATTCTTTCGTGTTTAACGGCGGTAGTGCTTTAATGAATATTATTTACACAGTGATTGTTTTAGGAATTTTAACCCAGATTGCCCCTCGCTTATTTGTAGTCAATCAAAAAATAAACTAGCGAAGTTACCTTCGCTAGTTTTTCTTTTTATAAAAATTTAGTAACTGTTTCTGCAAATTTTTGTTGCGAAGTGGTAACTTTTCGTTCTTTTTCAGGGAATTGTTGATCAAAAGCTGCTACCGCCGCTTCATCCACTTGGAAAACTTGACTTTCAAAGGCTTTACCACTAATGCCTTTTAACGCTTCAGGATAGACTTCCAACGCCAAATGAGCATAAGGATAATTTCCTTCCGGGTCGCTAATTCCAAATTCTTTTCCGGGGCGGAAACCAAATTGTTGATAATATTCGGGATAACCATAAATGATAATTCCCCGATAGCCTAATTCTCGCGCGGTTGCTTGGGCTTTTTTAATTAAAGCACCACCGATACCTTGCCCTTGATATTCTGGCAAAACCCCCAGCGGACCAAAAGTCAGCATTTCATGGCGTTCACCATTCTCCGCTAACACAAATGATTTACTAAAAAAGATACTCCCTACAATTTTGCCCGCAATTTCTGCCACAAAAGTCAACTCTGGCACAAAATCTGGTGATTCCCGCAACACATGGGCCAAATAATGTTCGTCGCTTCCTTGTTGAAAAACATTCCAAAAAGCCTCGCGGGTCATTTCTTCCACAGCAAAATAATCGGCTGCCACTTCATTTCTGATGGTTAAAGATTCCATAGTTTTCTCCTTCTCTTAATTTTCATAGCTAATAAATTTTAGGTTACAATCTCCAGCTGATTGTAGCCTGAAAGTTTGCAAATAGCAAATATAAAAGCTGCTGTTACTGATGTTTTCACCAGTAATAGCAGCTTTAGTGTCATTTATTTTTGTGTTTCAAAAAGTGGGCTGACTGGTTTGTTTTCGTGAATTCGTTTAATGGCATCGCCGATTAATTCCCCAACACTCACTTCGTCAATTTTTTCGATTTTGCGATCTTCAGGTAAGTTGATTGAATCAGTTACCACTAAGCGTTCAATCGCTGAATCTTCAATTCTTTCCAATGCAGGTCCTGAAAGAACAGGATGCGTACAAGAAGCGTAAACACTCTTCGCACCAGCTTCTTTTAAAGCGTTAGCGGCAAGGGTAATGGTTCCAGCCGTATCAATCATATCGTCAATTAACACACAAATTTTACCTTCAACTTGACCGATAATATTCATAACTTCAGCCACGTTGGCTTTCGGACGACGTTTGTCAATAATCGCAATTGGCGCTTTTAAGTATTCAGCCAATTTACGGGCACGGGTTACACCGCCGTGGTCTGGTGAAACGACAACAACATCATCACCGATAATGCCTTTATCAATAAAATAATTAGCAATTAGTGGAGCACCCATTAAATGATCAACTGGAATATCAAAGAAGCCTTGAATTTGGGCAGCATGTAAATCTAATGTTAACATTCTTGTTGCCCCAGCTTTTTCAATCATGTTAGCGACTAATTTAGCTGTGATTGGCTCGCGCGCACGAGCTTTACGATCTTGTCGGGCATAACCGTAATAAGGCATCACGACATTGATTGTTTTTGCACTGGCACGTTTTAAAGCATCAATCATGATTAACAATTCCATCAAGTTGTCGTTGACAGGGCTGCTTGTTGATTGAACCACATAAACATGAGCACCACGAATACTTTCTTCAATATTAACTTGGATTTCACCATCGCTAAATTGCGCAACTGATGATTTACCTAATTCCACACCTACTGCTGCTGCGATTTTTTCAGCTAGCGGGCGATTAGAATTCAAGGCGAAAATTTTCAACCTTGGATCAAAATAATGTTTCGACATGGGGACCTCCACTTTCTGTTCATAAGGCTTAATTTTTTTGTACATCTAAATACTAGTCATTTTTATACAAGAAATCAAGGGGCTAACCGGAATTAATTCGGATAAATGGGAAAAAATTTAGAATAACGCTTTCTGAAAAAAGGAATTGTTCGGAATTTCGGAAGTTTTGCAGAAAACCGCCCTTCTTCTTCAACGGAAAAAGACTACAAAAAGCAATCAAAGAACTAGTCAAACTAGCCGCTTCGATTGCTTCTTAATGATTAATCTTCAAAATAAGGAATTTTTTTATTGTAGCCCTCTTTATTTACTTGGCGCGCTCGTCCAATTGCCATGGCGTTATCAGGAACGTCTTCGGTAATTGTTGAACCGGCGGCCGTAACGGCTTTTTCACCAATGGTAACTGGTGCAATTAGATTGGTGCCTGAGCCGATAAAGCTGTGGTCGCCAATGACGGTTTGATGTTTATTTTTACCATCATAATTAACAAAAATAGTGCCGCAACCGACATTAATGTCAGTGCCTAAAGTTGCATCGCCAACATAGCTTAAATGCCCCACCTTAGTATTTTCGCCAATCGTTGCTTTTTTAATTTCAACAAAATTGCCAATATGAGCGCCTTCACCAATCGCCGCTTCTGGTCGCAAATGAGTAAAAGGTCCGATATCAGCGCCCTTGCTGATTTTAGCTTCTTCAATAACGGAATGATAAATTTTTACTTGGTCGCCAATTTGGCTGTCGCTAATTTCAGAATGGGTGCCAATTAAGCAGTCTTCGCCAATGACCGTCTGACCTTTTATGTTTACCCCAGCTTCAATAATTGTGTCTGAACCGATTACGACGCCAGCATCAATATAAGTCGTTTGCGGGTCAATCAAAGTTACCCCGTTTAGCATATGGTTTTGGTTGATACGTTGGCGCATAAGTTCGTTGGCTTCGGCTAAAGCGATTCTGTCATTAACCCCTAATGATTCCTGAAAATCAGCCGTTTGATAAGCCGCAATTGCATCGCCCGCATTTTTCAAAATTTCAATAATATCGGTTAAATAATATTCCCCTTGGGCATTATTAGTGCCGATTTTTTCTAAAGCTTCAAAAAGTTTTTGGTTATCAAAGCAATAAGTCCCCGTGTTAATTTCTTGAACGCGGGCTTCTTGTTCCGTCGCATCTTTTTGTTCAACAATCCGTTCAACAATTCCTACTCGGTCACGAATAATTCGGCCGTAACCCGCGGGATTTTCTGCATGCGCCGTTAAAATTGTCGCACTAGCATTTTTTCCTTGATGATATTCAAATAAATTATCTAAGGTTTGCGCGGTTAATAAAGGCGTATCGCCACTAATCACCAACGTCGTCCCTGGTTTTCCTTGTAAAAACTCCGCCGCTTGCATCACAGCATGACCAGTTCCTAATTGTTCCGCCTGCAAAGCGTATTGACTGCGTTCGCCTAATTGCGATTGCACAGCTTCCGCGCCGTGACCGACGATTGTCACGATTTCTGTCGGTTGAATTTCAATCACGCGATTAATAATATGTTCCACCATCGGCTTACCTGCCACTTGATGTAAAACTTTATATAACTTGGACTTCATGCGCGTCCCTTTACCAGCGGCTAAAATAATAGCATAGCGATTTTCCAAAATAGTTCACGCCCCTCTTTAAACTTTTCTCTGTCTGCTTTAGTTTAGCTTAGGGCAAGTAGAATTTCAACCTTTTCATTTATGAAATGGTATAGTTGAAAATTTGCTGATACTTCTTCTGCTAAATATCTAGCTGCGGTGGCTTAGTCTGTACAAAAAAAGCCCCGCTTGCGCGAGGCTTCTGCCAATTATTCTTTATCAAAATAGTTGCCGGGGACAACGGTAATATTTTTGGTAGCGGTATCGACATCTTCTACGAATAATAAAGAAGTATAGTCATCGACAGCCCGCACCCCGTGGAATTTTGATTCAGCGAAAACAGTAATGCCAACTAAAGTTGCTTCAAATTCTTCAATCAAGCTCTTCATACCGTTAACCGTGCCGCCGCCTTTCATGAAGTCATCCACTACTAACACTCGTGACCCCCGCTTCAAGCTACGTTTTGATAGTTCCATCTTTTCAATACGTTCAGAGGAACCGGAAACATAGTTAACGCTAACGGTTGAACCTTCAGTAATTTTTGAATCTCGTCGCACAATTACAAAGGGAACATTTAAATAGTAAGAAACCGCTTGAGCGATTGGTACACCTTTAGTGGCAACAGTCATCACTGCATCGACTTTATCCCCTAAATATTTCGTGGCGATAATGCGACCCACTTGCCGTAACATTTGTGGCTCTCCTAATAAATCTGATAAATAGACATAGCCTCCTGGAAGTAAGCGATCTTGCTCTGACAAACGATCCGCCAAAGAGGTAATATATGCTTTTGCTTCTTCAGCTGAAATTGCTGGGACAAAACAAACCCCACCAGCTGCACCAGGAAAAGTTTCTAAAGTGCCCGTTCCTCGCTTTGCAAAAGTTTTTTTAATAATCGCCAAATCCTCACTAATTGAAGATTTTGCAGATTCATAGCGCTTTGAGAAAAAAGTTAAAGAAATCAATTCATGGGGATGATCCAATAAGTAATGGGTCATATCAATTAAACGTTCACTACGTCTTACTTTCACTACACACTGCTCCTTTTAATTTTATTTAGTACCTATTATAAAGTTTTAAGGAAAAAATATCGAGTATTTTCTGCATTTTTTCGAAAATAGTTCGGCATTTATTTCTGATGTTGCTTAAAATCAGCAAAATTTTTCGTTTTTCTAAGATTTCATTTCAAGTTGAATGTCAAAAAAAGGGAAATTAATGCAATTTAAGCGAAAAATTTTGGGGAAAGCTATGCTACAATGTAGTGGAAGACAATTATTTTGTTGTTGGAGAGGGGGAATTTTATGGCTAATTTATTTGCAAATCCATATTTCTCAACGGCTTTTAATTCATTTGTGATTTCATTGTTTTTTGGTATTTCTTTGATAGGAATTACCGTCAATCTGATTGACAGGAAGATTCATTGGAAACATCTCACGCCAGGTTTTATGCTCTATTTAGTTTTACAAGTAGGCTCTAATTTCTTATATTTTATTCCTAAATTTTATGAGTTTGTCCTGGCTTATCCTTTTTTGTGGGAATGTATTAATTGGCAATTCCAACTTATAATTTTTAGTTTTATTTATTCCTTAGGTAATCATCAATTTTGGAAAACCTTAGCCGCAGCAGGAATTAGCTTGTTTCTTACTACCAATACTTATGCGATTTTAAAAGGGCTTGTTGATACGTTTTTTAATTTTAATGCTGATCCACTTTTTTATTTATTTACTATGTATGCTTGGGTTTTATTTGTTGGATTATTATTAATGAAAATGCTTCGGCTCTTTAATTTTTCTGAGGCCTTTACTATCTTTTTTACAACAAAACGCAGAACTATTATTACTGCGACTATCAGTTTTTTCTTTTGGTTTATTTACAAATGCCTTTTTATATATTTTCCAATTTTCAATATTGACATACTTGCCAGTATCCTAATCGGTTATTTGCTCTCTTTAATTTTGATGATTATCGCCGTAGCAGCCACATTTGCTGAAAATAACCGGCAGCAAATGGAGTTGCAAAACACCTTAGCTAAACAACAAGATTTGCACTTACAAACGATTGATCATTTTCAAAAAGAAGTGCGGATGATTCGTCACGACTTTAAAAATTTAGTCACTAGCTTTTTCTTGAATGCGGAAGATGCGGAAACTGATTCTCTAACCAGCTATTTTGAAAGCTCAGTTGATAAATTAAATCATGTAACTATCGTTGAAAATGCCGTTGCACTCCAAGAAAAATATCACTATCAATCTTTTTTCAGAAATATTTTTAAAAAGGAAAATCGTAAACAGACGTTTTCGCATTTTGCTAAAAACAAGCTGGAACTTTTTATGGCGATTGTAGTGATTGGTCTGTTAGGCGGGGTTGCTTTACTTTACAGCACAGCTGCTGGTGCGGGTTTAAACTTAGTGATTGCGGCTTTCAATCTGCTGTTGCTAATCCTATTTTTATTCACTACCTATATCGTTTTAGCTAGCTCTTATCAAAAAACGCAGATGCAAGAAAACCTGAATTTTTCACAAACTCATTATTTGCAAATGGTAGGAGAAGCCACGACCGCCATTGAAGATTTAAAAGCCAACCAGCTAACTTTATTGAAGGAATTAACCAATAAAGCTCACAACAAGCAACCTGAAGAAATGCAAGATTTTCTGACTGAATTTGAAGCATCTTTCCAATTTAAAATCAATGATAATATGAAAACTTTAACGGACTTACATCAGTTGCAAATACCAGCTGTCAAAAATTTACTGCTAACCAAGTGTAGTCAAATGATGACAGAAGGAATTCAATTTAAGTTGGAGATTCTCAATCCTTTCACCACTTGCGGGATTTCTAGGATTGATTTTGTGCGGGCATTGGGGATTTTAATTGATAATGCTATGGAGGAAGTCAGAAATAAAGCTGATGGCAAAGTAACGATTATCTTATTAGAAGAAAGTAAAGCCATTTATGTTAATATTTGCAATACCTTACATTCCGACACTGTTAATTTAGATGAAATTCAAAAATACGGCGTTTCTAGCAAGGGGGATAATCGCGGCATCGGCCTAGCCAGTTACCGCAAAACCTTAGCGCCTTACAAAAATGTTTTAATGAACACCAAAATTGAAGCAGGTTTATTTACCCAAGAAATTATTATTGAAAAATAAATTTGAAAAGCTCAGGCACATTGCCTTGAGCTTTTCCTTTTTCGCTAAATCATCAAAAAAATTGATAATTCACTATATTTTCGCTACTATAAGAAAAGAAATAACCTATCAAAATAGAGGAGTTGAAAAAATGAACAAAAACAAAGAAGCACATAAAGCCTATAACTTACTAGGTTGGATGTTTGTAGCTTTTACCGTATTAGCCCTTTTATTATTACCACAAATTTTTTATTTAATCTTGAATCAAATTGCGCCAAAAATCGCTAATGATGCATCTTTCGCAATGCTGCTGACCTATGTCAGAATGTATATTTTTGCACTGCCCTTATCCCTATTAATTATCAGAAAACTGCCGGATAAAACATCGTCAGCTAAAGAAACCAGTTTCAGCATCAAACAACTGGTACCACTATATTTAATTGCCGCTGGTATCACTACTTTCTTAAATCTGTTAGCCGTAATCTTTGAAGCCATAATTGGTAAAAATGCTTCAGCAACTACCGCTAGTTTAGCAGAATCAAATGTTCCACAGTGGATTTTTTTCCTTTGCGGTGTCATTATTGCTCCGATTATGGAGGAAGTTCTGTTTCGTTGGATTCCTTATAAAAAGTTATCCGGTTATGGTGAAAAAACTTATATTGTTTGGAGCAGTATCTTTTTCGGCTTATTCCACATGAATCTGGCGCAAAGTTTATATGCAACTGCCCTAGGTTTCATTTTTGCTACCATCACTTGTAGAACTGGCACGATTAAATATAATGTCATTTTGCATATGACGATTAATTTCCTAGGTGGCGTGGGCATTGGCTCCATTATCGTACGCTCAAACAGTCAAATCGCCTTAATCATCTACGGTCTTTTCAATTGGGGTATTGCCATTGCCGGCATTGTTGTATTGATTCTTTTCTTGCGACGCAAAAAAGAAGTTTTTCTAACTAAAGATAGCGGCAACTTTGACCACAAGGCGCTATTTAATATCCCTAGCATTCTTTTTTATGCTTTTACAATCATCATGATTATTTGGAGCTATTTCATCTAAACGACAACTATCAAAAAAGACGATTCCAACTTCATCGCTGGAATCGTCTTTTATTTTTCAAATTAAGCTTACATCTCAAATTCCACCGCTGCAATATCAAACATCGCCGGTAAAATTTGATTGGTGAAAGCAAAAACTTCGGCTTCACTTAAAATTTGTGGAGGTACTACAATTTTTTGACCATTTTTTTCATAAGTGGTTCCTTGAAATTCTTCTTTAACAGTCACTTCGGCACCATCTTTTTGGAAAATCAGATAATCGCCACCTAATAAATCCATTTCCATTTCTTGGCGCCAGCCGTGTTTCAAAGCAATGCCTTGAACAAAAGCGGCAACCGTCATTTCATCAATTAGTAGTTGATAATCGGCAAAATGCAAAGTATAAACGGTGCATTTTGAAATACCGCAAGAATTACAGCCACCTTCTGTTAAATCAACCGTTGTTGAAATCAATACTTTTTCCATCAAATGACACCTCATTTTAAAATTGCGGAGAAACCCGCAGAAATTGCTTTTGTTTTAGCTTGAACGAGCTCGTTCAGCTTTTTCTATGATCTAGCTGCGAGAGTTTGCACCGCTCGGCAAAGTGAAAATAAAATTCGTGGTATAAATCACCGCTATAATTTGATTTTGCACTTTGCTCGGGTGCAGTACAACTCTCTCCGCTTTTCTGTTTACATAGATCCTTTAAAGACATCGCGGTTTTTTATGAAGTAGTCTACGCCTGAATAAATAGTGCAAGCTAGGCAAATGTATAGCATAATTAAATCTAATGGTACGCCGATAGCGCTGAAAGGTACGTTGTTAATGAATAGCAAGATAATCGCTATCATTTGTGTGGCGGTTTTAACTTTACCTGGCCACGCAGCCGCCATGACTTCGCCGCCTTCCACTAACAATAAGCGTAAACCTGTTACGGCTAACTCGCGACAAACGATAATTGCCACTACCCAACCGGGAACTTTTCCTTGTTCTACTAATAAAATAAAAGCGGTCATCACTAACATTTTATCAGCTAACGGATCAGCGAATTTGCCGAAATTAGTTACTAAATTGTTGGCGCGAGCGATTTTTCCATCTAACCAGTCAGTAATGCTGGCTACTGCAAAAACAATTGCTGCGACTAACTGAGTTACGGGTACAGCGGTTCCAGCGATTTCTAGGTTACCCCAACTCCAATTGCCAATCACAATGATAATAAAAAGTGGGATCATACAAATCCGTAAAACCGTTAATTTATTTGGTAAATTCATTCATTTATTCCTGCTTTCTTTATGCTTGCTCTTTTAACTGCAAAATAGCTTATTGATAATTCAATTTCAACACAATTGTCCGTTGAATATCATCAGTTTGATTAGGATTCAAATCTAACTGCGTACCGTTTAACACCAAAGTGCTATTGTTGGAAGCCCCTAAAGTAACGACCACTTCCGCCGTGCCGGCTGGGATTTCAAAATCTTCTTTTTCCCCAGTTGCTAAAGTATGTTGGTAAACATAGGCGTTGTCAATTTGAACGCCTACCCAAGCTTGCGCATTGGTACCCTCAAAAGTTAAAACTGCTGGTTGCGTAACCGTATTTGCCGTCATATTAATCATGCCATCTGTTTCTCCGTCAAAAGAAAGGACCATCTCAGTAGGTGCCGATGATTCTTCGGTAGTAGAAGATTCCACGATTTCCGAGCTGACTGGCTCGCTGCTACTTTCAGCCGTGCTAGAACTTTCAATTAAGCTACTAGAGCTTTCTTTACTAACTAAGGCGGCTGGTGGATCAATAATCGGCTCCGCCCGCCATTCCTCATACATCATAATCCCGACAATAGTTAAAATTCCTAAAGCACCGACACCTAACAAAATAATCGGCAAGCTACGCCAAAAAAATTGTAACGGCGTCTCTTCCTCGGGTTCTTCATGAACTTCTTTTCTAGTAATCGGGTTTAAAGTTGGTGGTGGATCAAATTTAACCGGTTCAGCGTGGCGGCTGTTGAATAAATCAACTAGCTCATCGCCGTCTTCCCCCACCACTTCGGCAATCTGCCGAATAAACGCCCGCACATAAAAAGTGCCCGGCAGCTCATCAAATTTATCCATTTCAATGGCTTCTAAATATCTTTTTTGAATCTTAGTTTGTTGTTGCAAATCATCTATGGTTAATTTTCTATTTAAACGTGCTTGTCGCAGTCGATTTCCTACATTCGTTTTCGCCACAATAATCTTCCTCCGCGTTCATTTTACGGTATTGAATTTTTGCAGAAATTCAGTTTTGTCCTCTCTTATCTGCCCGCTGGCTTACAGGACTGATTTTCTTACAAAAAGTCAGTCTTTTCTTTTGCGATTTTATCTATTTAGTAATTCTTTTTTCTCAAATTAACAGAGAAAAAAATCATCAACGTTTTATTTGTAATTTTCAAGTTTAGATAGTTATTTTCATTCTAATCGATTTTGCTAGTTTAAGCCAACAAAAACCACCCTTCCACAGTTGGGAAAGGCGTGTTTTTGTACTGCAGCTCAACATATTAATTTTTTAGAAGTTACAAATTCTTTCGACCTCTTTAGCATACCACAAAAGCAAGCAACTGGGGATAGCAAATAGCAATCTCTTAAGAGGAATTTTATATTTTTTTACAGATTTTTGGAAAAATGCTAAAAAAGCCAGCCCTCTTGCGTAAAATTTGTGAAAAATACGCAAAAAAAGAAAGCAAACAATTAAGTTTAGATTATCCCTCTCTTAACCTGCTTAGCAAAGACTAGCAGACTCGATTTGCGATAATAAAAGCTGATATTGCTTACTTTCTTGTATTTAATTTGGGTAGCCACCGAAATAATTTCAGTGCCAATCGTCCCCATCTAAATAAGCTTGCATTGCGACAGAGCTCGCTAAGCCAACCACACCTAAAAAGACAAGGGTTTTGCTTGAGATAATAATTCCACCAGCAGTCAAGCCAGCCCCCACAAGACAATTCGTGGCTGCACTAATTTGTAAATCCCGCTTAGTTGGTCGGGGAATCCGAATTTTCACACCCAAATCCTCAGCCAAAGCTTCAACTAACGTTGCAGATTGATTAATCATAAGTTTCCCTCCGATTCATTTTATTTTGTTAAATAAAGCTTAAAATTAATTGAGCACCTGAACTGACAACCATCAGGACACCGAAAACGCCTAAAACCCACTGAAAAGTTTGACGATTAACATTTTTCTCCGCAATAAAACCGATAAAAATGAAAACTAAGCCGACGATTAGCGCCGCTGTCCAGCCGACACGTAAAAAAGGTGCAAAATCTCTTGTTAAACCAGCAATAATGCTGATAATTTCTTGAAAAATATTCATTTAATTTTCCTCCTCAAAAACTGCTTCAATTGTATTTTCTAGTAAAAAATCAAAAATCTCAAAATGATCGTAAACCATATTTTCTGCAAAACTAACCGTATAAAGTAAGCTTCCAAATGCAGCAAAAGCTTTTTCTTTTGAAACCAACAGCTTCATTTGCACGGTCGCTACCGTATATTCTAAAAACTCTAAGGCGCTGTCTTTAAATTCTTCCTGTTTACCTTCAGACACGCGATTCATCAAAGCAATAAAGTCTGGATTAGCAAAATCATAGAGAAATGGCCGCTCGTAATATTCCCGATACAACCAATTCATGGCGTTTTTGAAACCAGCTTTATTTCGCTGACTATCAATCATTTCTTTCCAGCGTTGCCGCAACCGCTCTTGGACTTGAATAAAGGTTTGATAAAACAACTCTTCCTTCGAATCAAAAAGCAAATAAAATGAACCTGTTGCAATCCCAATGTTTTTAGTTAATTCCCCAATTGTCGTTTTGCGATAACCAACTTTTCCCCAGCTTTTTTCACAAGCAACACAAAGCTTTTTCCTTAAACGTTCAATTTCTTCTTCACTAAACCCCTTCGGACCTCTAACCATTTAATCACCTTCTTTTTTATTATGAACAAAGATATCTTTTTGTTCATAATAAAGTTTATATACTTCTTTGTCAAGCCCTTCACAAAAAAAGCCAGCTGCTTAAGCTGACTTTTGTGATTATCTAGTAAGATTTTTGCATTTTGCTCGAGAGTTGAACGAGCTCAACTTCGCTTTTTTGTAATCTAGCTGCGTGACTTTGCACCACTCGGTAAAGTGAAGAAGAAATTCGTGGCAAAAAACGCCACTATAATTTATTCTTGCACTTTACTCGGGTGCAGAACAAGTCACTCCGCTTTTTTTAATCATTAGGTAAAATCGTAAAGCGGCTGAAAACGCCTTGGTCGATAAAGGTTTCAGCGACTTTAAGGATATCGCTAAATTCGATTTCTTGAATAATTGTTGGCATATCAAACAAAGTGATACTGTCAAATAAGTTTTGGGTAAACTGATTGGCGATATACTCTAAAGAATTTAAGGCTTGGAAATATTTCCCTAACATTTTTTTCTTCAATAAATCAAGATTTTCGACGGTTAAACCAGCATCTGTTTGATAGTTTTTGATAATTTTTTCAAGAGCGCTTAGTAATTCTGCGGGTTTATCGGTATCGCTACTGAAATCAGCGAAGTGGAAGCCGCGGTCTAAATTGAACTCAAAACCAAAACTGTCATCAATCAAGCCTTGATTATACAATTCCAAATAATTACTAGAAGTATTTCCTATTAGTAATTGCAATAACAAACTAACAGCTGTTCTATATTTCAATAAAGCTTTTCCTTCTTGCGGTAAAGTATCCAGACCTTTTAAACCAAGAACGGCTTTTGGACGGGTAACAGCTAGCTGCAATTGACTTTCGGCAATCACATCAGCCGCCGTTTCAGTTGGAAATTGGCGCTGAATCGCTGGTGCTTCCGCAAATTCCTTGCTGGCTTGGTTTTCTTTGATTAATGCCATTAGTGCTTCTGGCTCAAAATTACCAACGACAAACAAAGTCATGTTGCTCGGATGATAAAAAGTCCGATAGCAAGTATATAAATCTTCGGCGGTAATTTCGGCAATGCTGTCAATCGTGCCAGCAATATCAATATGCAAAGGATGTTTCGGATACATATTTTGCAAAATCCCGAAAAATAAACGCCAACTAGGATCATCTTCATACATTTGAATTTCTTGACCGATAATGCCTTTTTCTTTTTCCACGGTTTCTTCGGTAAAATACGGACTTTGTACAAAATCCAAAAGCGTGGTTAAATTTTCGGCTAAAAGATCAGTGGTTGAAAATAAATAACTGGTCTTGGTGAAACTAGTAAAGGCATTAGCTGACGCCCCTTGTTGCCCGAACTTTTGAAAAACATCGCCGTCTTCTTTTTCAAACATCTTATGCTCTAAAAAGTGGGCAATTCCGTCTGGCACTTTCACAAAATCTTTTTCCCCTAAAGGCACAAATTGATTGTCGATTGAACCGTAATCGGTACTAAACAAGCCATAAATTTTATGATAGTCATTTTTTGGTAATAAAAAGACTTTTAAGCCATTAGCTAAGGTTTCTTCATATAAAACTTCATTGATTTGTTGATAATATTGTTTACGCATGTCCACCCATCCCATCTAAAAAGAAAATTCCTTGCAAATGAATATTTTTGGCGATTTTTTGAACATCTGCCACGGTCACTTTCTCTAATTCTGCCAACCATTTTTCATCGCTCATGACGGTTTTGGGTAACCAAGCATTGAGATAGGCGGTTTCAATCGCTGATTGGGCATTATCTAAAGAGAGCAAATATTGGTTTCTTAACATCGCTTTGGTTTGCGCCAACTCTAATTCGCTAATTTCCCCATGACGCAGACTTTCTAATTGTTCATCAATTAGTTTCAACACCCGTTGGCGATTTTTACTTTCAATCCCCGTCTGCACGCTTAAATATCCTCTAAAAGTATCGACGCTGCTAGAAGCATAATAGGCTAAACTGGCTTTTTCCCGCACATTCATAAATAATTTTGAATGAGGAAAGCCACCAAATAAACCATTAAAAACCATCAAGGCAAAACGCTGCGCTTCACCATAATAAACCTCGGTACTATAGGCCAAGTTTAATTTCCCTTGCATGACTGGCTCTTGGACTTGCCGTTCTTTTACGATATTGGTAGTTGCTTGATGATAAAAAACTTCTGGTCGTAAAATTTCCCGATTGCTAAAAGGTAAAGTTGCCATTAACTCAGCGATTTCAGCAGTATTTACGTCCCCTACCACAAAAATATCCACTTGATCTTCCGCCAACATTTTTTGATAGTAAGCCGCTAAATCAGCCGCGGTTAAATCAACTAAGTCTTCAATCCGTCCGACGCTAGGAATTTTTTGATTTTCATCTTCTGAAAAATAAAGTTCTTGCAACGCCAAAGAAGCATAGGTTTGTTTATCTTCTTTTAAGCTTTCCAAATAACTCTTTAAATTTTCTTTTTCCAAATCAAAAGTTTGCTGCTCCCAACTGCCGGCTTGCAAATTAGGATAAAAAAGAATTTCTTTCAAAAAAGCAACAGCTTCTGGTAAAAGCTGGGGATCGTTGACATATTTACTGTTAACTAAGTGTAAATTAGCATTGACCCAATGCCAATTGCCTTTGCGACCCACACCTAAGCCGAAATTAGCTCCATATAATTCTGCTAACTGACTGCTTAATTTTTTTTGATCGGGATAGTGTAAACTGTTGGTTTCCATCAAGCTGGTTAGCAACGCTCGTTTGGTAATTGTCGCCTTATCTAAGCGATTCGTAAAGCGGATAAAAAAACGAATCGTTTTATATTTTTGCGTTTCGATAACATGGAGGTTCACTCCCTGTGCCAATTGTATACTCATTAAAATCTGCCTCACATTCTCAGTGTTTTAGATAACCGTTCTTTTTTTCTCCAAGTTCATTCAGCCACTACAACTGGCTTTTCTCCTTAAAATAGAACATCTTTGATTAATTATAGCACAGGCTTCAGGATTTGCGACGACTCTTGCTACGAAAACTATTTTTCTGAAAAAATTAGTGATTTTTACAGAAATATCAACATTTAAAAGGAACAAATCACTTCATTTTTTTGATTATCTCCGTTATACTAGGTATTTAGATAACAAGTTGGAGGGATTTATTATGATGAAAGAATTTAAAGAGTTTATTATGAAAGGCGACGTTCTTGATTTAGCCGTTGGGGTTGTCATTGGTGGTGCCTTTACAGCAATTGTTGGGAAAATTGTAGATGGTTTGATTACACCGTTAATCGGTTTGATTGTTTCGCTAATTACTGGGGCAAAAGATTTAGAAAGTAGTTTAGGCGTTTTGGATTTCACTACGAATGGCGTTACTTTTAAATTTGGTGATGTGATTGGTGCGATTATTACCTTTATCATTACTGGTTTTGTCTTATTTATCGTTGTTAAAGCTGCTAACAAAGCCCGTAACACAAACAAAAAGCCGGTTGAAGAAGTCGTTGCTGAACCAACTGCTGAAGAATATTTAAAAGAAATTCGCGATTTATTAAAAGAAAAATAAACTTTACTACAAAAAAATCCTACCAAAGACTATCCATAACTAGTCTTTGATAGGATTTTTTACCAACTGCATTTTAATATGGGGAATATCATCTTCTAAAAAAACTTCTGAAATTGCCACAAAACCTAATTTTTCATAAAAAGCTTGCAAATAAACTTGGCCGTTTAACAATACCGCTTCATCAGGAAATTTCGCGGCGGCGATTGCTAGCGTTTCTTCCATTAGCTGTTCCGCTAAACCTTGGCGGCGATATTTTTCGGCAACTAACACTCGCCCGATATAAATGCCATCAGCGCCTTGATACAGGCGATTATAAGCCATGATTTCACCATTTTCGTCTTGATAATAATGATGGTACGCACGCAAATCAATTTCATCCACTTCTTGATAAGGACAATTTTGCTCCACCACAAAAACTGCGATTCGCTCTTTAACAATCTGATACCATTCCACCGTGGTCATCTCTAAAAAACTTTTGAGAACTTTTTCCATTTGGCACCTCCTAATTTATTTTACAAAAAAAGAACAGGTTTCCCTGTTCTTGCTTATACTGCTTCAGTTAGAAACTCAATCTCTACTGTGCGAGTTAGAATATCAGAATAACTGTAAGAAACTCTTTCGAAAGAATTTTCTTCAGGATCTAAATCTACTACAAAAACAGAAGGATAAGTTTCTGTTAAAATACCTTTACGTTCTGTTTGACGTTTTCTACCGGTCTGCGCCACTAACATAATTTGGCTGCCGATACGAGACTCTAAATCTTCTTTAATTGTAGCTAAAGTTGTTGGCATTTACTTCACCTCATTCAACATTATAGCACATTTTTAGAAAAAATTATACATTCTATCATAAAGTTTTCCAAAAAACAATTTATTTTCATTGGAAATAATCAAAAAGTTTTCAAGCATTAACCTTTTTATTGATTTAGCAATGCTGATAACTCAAAAAAGTGAGTTATCTCTATCAAATCAACCCCACTATTCCTTCTCATCCATCATCGCTTGCAATTTATCAGCTAATTTACTTAACTGTTGTTCATCCCAAGGGGAATTGCGGCGATAATTGTCAAAGTGGCGGTCTGTTACATCTTTTTGAATATAATCTTCAGTCTTTAAAATCGCTTTGTATAGCTCATTAGCAGAAGTCCGCAAAGCGCCTTTAGAGAAAACCACCCACTGTTCCGCTAAATCGCTAGTGGCAACGGTAACTTGCGTGGTTAAGCTGTTGTATTCCCCGGTAATTCGCTCAATATAACTATCGGCCGTTTCATCTTCTTTGGTAAAAACCACTGACAGCTGATATTTCCGATAGTTTTGCTGAATCCCTGGGACTAATTGAGCGTCAAAAACTACGATAATTTCCAGCCCTTCGTATTTGGCATAATTGGATAAACGATGCAATAAGGCATCACGGGCATCTTCTAACAGCTCTTTTTTCTTTAACTGCACCAGCTCTGGCCAAGCGCCAATCATATTATAGCCGTCCACAATCAGCAGTTGCTTTTTCATGAAGAATCGCCACCTCGTTGATAAAAGGCTTCATACATTAACAAACTAGCCGCCACGCTGGCGTTTAAACTTTGCACATGGCCAGTCATGGGAATTGTTAGCATTTCATCAACTTCTTTTTTCAGACCTTGGCTCATGCCTTTGCCTTCATTACCGATAATTAAAGCAATCGGCCCTTGTGCGTTCCATTTACGATAATCGGTACCTTGCATATCGGTGCCAAAAATCCAAAAACCGGCACTTTTCAATTCCGTTACCGCTTGATTTAAATTCGTAACGCGGGCAATCGGCACGTATTCCACCGCCCCGGTTGAAGCTTTCGTAACTACCGGCGTAATGCCCACCGCCCGATGTTTCGGAATAATTACCCCCGCCACGCCACTGGCATCGGCGGTTCGTAAAATCGAACCAAAGTTATGGGGGTCTTCTAAACTGTCTAAAATCAAGAAGAACGGTGGTTTTTCAGCATTTTGGGTTTGCTCTAACAGCTCCGCTAATTCTAAATAGCGATAAGGTGTCGTGGCTAAAACTACTCCTTGGTGAACCCCTTGATTGCTCCACTGCTCTAATTTAGCTTTAGGCACCCATTTTACCGGCACCGCTTGTTCTTTCGCTAATTGTTTTAAAAGCTCAACTTTATCCCCGTGCAAATCTTCTTGAATAAACAGTTTGTTACCTTTACCTTGTTTTAAAGCTTCAATTGTTGCGTGATGACCAAAAGCAAAATTTTCCGCTAAGAAAGCTTCTTCTTCCGGTGTTACCACTTTACTTTTTTCTTTTCTGGCAAATTTTTGATTGGTTGGCTTATCATTTTTTTGATAAGGGCGTTTCTTTTTTTGTTGAAACTGCTTTTTATTGTCTGCCATTGGCATTCCCTACTTTCTCAATACACCATTCAACTAACTCTTCTAAACGCTGGTCTTGCTTGGTTAAGTGTAAAAATCCCATTAAAGCTTCAAAGCCAGTTGCAATCCGATAAGTCGTTACGTCGGCATTTTTAGCAGTCGTATGGCTTTTGGCATTGCGGCCCCGTTTATAAAACAAGGCTTCTTCTTCGGTTAACAGTTCTTCGGCTAATAAGTCCTGCATCAAAGCCGCTTGCGCTTTGGCGGAAACATAGTGAGTGGCTTGTTTGTGCAAGCGATTCGGCTGAGTATAACCTTCTGACACCAAATAATCACGAATATAAATTTCGTAAATGGCATCTCCTACATAGGCTAATGCTAAGCCATTTAATTGTCGATAATCTCTCATGCTTCTCTTCTCCACCGCACCCCTTGAGGTGTATCTTCTAAAATAATCCCTTGCGCTTTCAATTCATCACGAATTTCATCACTGCGGGCAAAATTTTTGTCTTTACGGGCTTGATTACGTTCTTCAATCAAGCCTTCGATATCTGCATCTAACAATTCGGCTTCTTTAAAATAAATACCGAATACTTCTAACAACGTCGCTAACAACTCTCTACCAGCGGTTAAAACTGCCACTGACGCTTCCGCGGTTTCTCCGTAAGTATTCAACCATTTCGCTAACTCATAAACTACAGTGATACCGTTAGCAGTATTAAAATCATCATCCATTTCTTTTTCAAAACGGGCTTTTAAGGCAGCTAAAGTTTGCAAATGCTCTTGGTCGCCAGGATTTTCTGCTACCGCACTAGTCATGCGGAAATTGGCATTTTCATAAGCCGTTTGCAGTTTTTGTAAATTAACAACCGCTTCTTGCAAAGTTGTTTCGCTATAACGAATTGGCCGACGATATTGGGTAGTCGCCATAAAGAAACGCAAAACTTGCGGGTTCACTTTTTGAATCATTTCATGAGCGGTTACGAAATTCCCTAGAGATTTACTCATTTTTTCATCTTGTTCCCCAATCGTTACATAACCGTTGTGCATCCAATAATTGGCAAAAGGATGCCCGGTTTTCGCTTCGCTTTGGGCGATTTCATTTTCATGGTGGGGAAACTCTAAATCTTGCCCACCCCCATGAATATCAATGGTATCGCCTAATAATTTCGTCGCCATTACTGAACACTCAATATGCCAACCTGGACGTCCGGCGCCCCACGGTGAATCCCATGAAATTTCATCGCCTTTAGCCGCTTTCCACAAAGCAAAATCTAAAGGGTCTTTCTTTAATTGTTGCTCCTCACCAGTTCGTTGACTGGCGCCCACTTCCAATTCATCAATGGATTGGTCGCTTAATTTACCATAATCCTTAAACTTGCGGGTTTGATAATAAACGTCGCCACCGGAAGCATAGGCAAAACCTTTTTCAATTAAAACTTGAATGAACGCAATGATATCGGGAATATGCTCCATTACACGGGGATTAGCCGTCGCTGGTTTTACCGCCAGCGCTTGCGTATCTTCTTTAAAAGCCGCGATAAAACGCTCCGCTACTTCTGGTGCGGTCATTCCTAGCTCTTTGGCAGCCCGAATAATTTTATCATCCACATCAGTGAAATTGGAAACATAATCCACTTGATAGCCGCGATACTCAAAATAGCGACGAATCGTATCAAAAGCCACGGTACTTCTGGCGTTACCGATATGAATATAATTGTAAACGGTGGGACCACAAACATAGATTTTCACTTTGCCGGCTTCAAGGGGTTGAAAAACTTCTTTACTGCGGGTTAAGGTATTATAAATTTGAATCATACTTGCTTGCTCCTTTTCCTTCTCTTAAATATGATTAACAATTTTTGCGGGGATGCCGACTACGGTTACGCCAGGGGGAACGTCTTTTAAAACGACGGCGCTGGCACCAACTTTTGCCCGTTCACCAATTGTAATTGGCCCTAAAATTTGAGCGTGGGCTGAAATTAAAGCCCCTCTTTTTACTGTCGGGTGGCGTTTCCCGCAATCTTTTCCTGTGCCTCCAAGGGTAACACCGTGAAAAATCACAACGCCGGTTTCAATTTCGGCGGTTTCTCCAATCACAATGCCACTGCCATGATCAATAAAAACTCCCGGATCAATTTTTGCACCTGGATGAATTTCGATGCCCGTTAAAAAACGCCAAAACTGAGCGTGAATTTTTGCTAATAAAAATAAATGATGGCGATATAAAAAATGTGAAATCCGGTGAAAAAATAAAGCATGCAAACCTGGATAAGTTAAAATAATCTCCAGTGAACTGCGGGCAGCAGGATCATTTTTTTTCGTAACTTCGATGCTCTGCTTTAACCACCCCATAATGCTTCCTCCCTTTTTATTACTCTTACTTTACTAAAAACCACAAAAAACACGTCCTTTAGAGCATTTCTCTAAAAGACGTGTCAAGAACGTGGTTCCACTTTTATTTATAGCTTATCTAAAAAAGATAAACTACCTTAACTGGATAACGGCCATGTTCCGTTTTCGACTACCAAATAAACTTTCGTCGAAACCATTCAGGGATGCATTTCATCAAAGCTACGTTATCTGTTTACAGCAACCACAGACTCTCTAAAAACGGCGCTTCAATTACTTCTTCCCGTCGAAATGTTTAGTTATTTTGTTAAGCAAGCGCACTTTCTAGGTGTGCAACCACTTTTTCTTTGCCTAATAATTCAATTGTGTCAGCTAATTCTGGGCCGTGCATTTGGCCAGAAACGGCTACGCGGATTGGCATGAATAGGTTTTTGCCTTTTACGCCAGTTTCTTTTTGAACAGCTTTGATAGCGGCTTTGATTTCAACCCCTTCTAAAACTGCCATGTTTTCAATTTGGGCTTTAAAGGCTGCTAAAACAGTTGGGACAGTTTCGCCAGCTAAAACTTCTTTAGACGCTTCATCTAACGTTAAGCTATCGTTGAAGAATAACTCTGAAACTTCCGTAATTTCGGCAGCGTAGCTCATTTGTGGTTGATATAAGCTGACCACTTTTTGCAACCAAGCCATTTTTTCAGTAGAAATTGGTTCGCTAACTTTACCAGCGGCCACTAAATAAGGCACGCACATTTTAGTTAACGCATCTAAGTCCATTTCTTTCATATAATGGTTGTTCACCCACTCTAGCTTTTTGCTATCAAAAGCAGCTGGTGATTTGCTTAAACGATTTGGGTCGAAAATCTTAACTAACTCTGCTTGTGAGAAGATTTCGTCTTCCCCACCTGGCGACCAACCAAGTAAAGCGATAAAGTTAAACATCGCTTCTGGTAAGTAACCAAGCTCACGATATTGTTCGATAAATTGTAAAATTGATTCATCCCGTTTACTTAATTTTTTACCAGTTTCAGAATTAATAATTAAAGTCATATGGCCAAAAGTTGGTGGTGTCCAACCAAAAGCTTCGTAAATCATTAATTGTTTTGGGGTATTGGCGATATGGTCATCTCCCCGTAAAACGTGGGTGATTTTCATCATATGGTCATCCACCGCTACCGCAAAGTTATAAGTTGGCATACCATCGCGTTTTTGAATGACGAAATCGCCACCGATATTATCTGATTCAAAAACGATTTCCCCTTTAACCATATCTTCAAAAGTATAAGAAGTGTTGCGAGGAACGCGGAAACGAATCACTGGGGTAATGCCAGCTGCTTCTTTTTCAGCTTGTTCTTCAGGGGTTAAGTTGGCACAAGTGCCGCCGTAATGTGGCATTTCGCCACGGGCACGTTGCGCTTCTCTTTCTGCTTCTAATTCTTCTTCGGTACAATAGCATTTATAAGCGCGGTTGCTCATTAATAATTGGTCAATCAGTGGTTGGTAAATTTCGCCACGTTCTGATTGACGGTAAGGACCGTAAGCGCCTGGATTAGCAGGTGATTCATCCCATTCAATACCTAACCAAGCTAAGTTTTCTAACTGACTTTTTTCCCCGTCAGCGATATTGCGTTTTTGGTCAGTATCTTCAATCCGAATAATAAATTCCCCATCATTATGACGAGCAAATAAATAGTTAAATAAAGCGGTCCGAGCATTTCCGATATGCAAGTGGCCTGTTGGACTAGGTGCGTAACGCACGCGAACTTTTGTCATTTTTCATCCTCTTTTCTCTGATTAAAACTGGTTAAAGGCATATTCTTGCTAAAATAACCAGTTGTAGTAATTTTCATAAGTTATCTTAATAATTATACTATATTAAGCCGCTAATTTATATGGCTAGCTGCTAAATAGTCGCTCCCCATGAAAAGATTATCATTTTATCAAGGCTTACTGCTCATGGGAATCATTTTTTTCATTGATCCCCCGACCAGAATGGGCTGGTTTCGCAAAAATCATCCGGCCAGCTGCGGTTTGCAAGGCACTGGTTACCACGACTTGAATATGTTCGTTCATATAATGTTGCCCGTCTTCCACAACCACCATTGTGCCATCATCCAGATAAGCTACCCCTTGTTGTCGCTCAGTGCCGGCTTTCACTAGTAAAACATTCATGGTTTCACCAGGGATTACCACTGGTTTCACGGCATTGGCTAAGGCATTAATATTTAAAACTGGCACATTTTGAAACTCGGAAACTTTATTTAAGTTGTAGTCGTTAGTTACTACCACGCCATCAAGTAATTTGGCTAACTTGATTAATTTGCTATCGACTTCATTAATATCTTCAAAATCACCGTCATACATTTCCACGGTAATGCCTTCTTCTTTTTGCAAGGCGTTTAAAATATCTAAACCGCGGCGACCCCGGACCCGTTTTAAACTATCGCCAGAATCAGCAATATATTGCAATTCATATAAAACGAAGTTAGGGATTAGCAGCACCCCTTCTAAAAAGCCCGTTTTCGCAATATCATAAACCCGACCATCAATAATTACGCTAGTATCTAAAATTTTATATTTGCGGAAAGTATCTTCGGCTTTACGCTCTAACATTTGGCTTTCCACCGCAGACTCTTGTTCGACTTTTTTCGGTCTTGGGGCAAAAATCTTGCGCCATTCATCAATTCGCGTCGTTCCCACCCGGAAACCTAAATAACCTAAAATCGCCATCAAAGCAATCGGCAAAGCACTATTAATCACCGGAATTTCAATCCGATATAAAGGTGTTGAAATAATCACCCCTAGCGTCAAGCCTAAAATCGCCCCAACTACTCCAAAAAGTAAGTAGGTTAAGCTCATTTCGCTCATTTGTTTTTCAACTTTTTTAATAATTGTCACAATATATTTGGCTAACACTAAAGATAATAAAAAGAAAATAATTGCTCCAATCACGCTGTTAGACAAATAATTGTTCAATAAAGTATTGTCGGCTACTTTTAATAGCTCCCATAAATATGGCAAGTAGGAAAATCCTAAACTTGCGCCGATGATAATCATCACCATCGAAATTACACGTTTTTGCATATGGCTTGCTCTCCTATTCATAGTGTCTTTCATTAGCTCCCACTAATGAAAGACCCGTTTTAACGTTTCACCGATGGTTGTTACCCCGATAGCTTCAATGCCTTTCGGAATTTCCCAACCACCTAAATTATTTTTAGGTAAATAAACTTTCGTAAAGCCTAATTTTTGAACTTCTCGCACCCGCTGTTCTATGTTGCTGACGCTGCGGATTTCGCCTGTTAAGCCAATTTCACCAATAAAACATTCTGTTGGCAAAGTGCCTTTTTCTTTATAACTGGAAGCAATACTGACCGCTAACGCCAAATCAATCGCTGGTTCGTTTAATCTCACGCCACCTGCGGCTTTTAAATAAGCATCTTGATTTTGTAAAAGTAAGCCGGCTCTTTTTTCTAAAACTGCCATAATTAAAGATACGCGATTAAAATCCAATCCCGCGGTGGTTCGCTTGGCATTACCGAACATTGTCGGCGTAACCAAAGCTTGAATCTCCACTAGTAAAGGTCGCGTGCCTTCCATCGTTACCACAATCGCCGAACCGGTCGCATCCGCCAAACGCTCTTCCAAAAAGACTTGTGAAGGATTGGTAACTTCGGTTAATCCGTGATTGCGCATTTCAAAAATGCCGATTTCATTGGTGGAACCAAACCGATTTTTCACCGCCCGTAAAATCCGGAAACTATGATGCTTGTCCCCTTCAAAATACAGCACCGTATCCACCATATGCTCTAACATCCGCGGACCAGCAATCGCCCCTTCTTTAGTTACATGTCCCACAATAAAAATCGCAATATTGTTGGTTTTCGCTAACTTCAAAAGCTCCGCTGTGGTTTCTCTGACTTGGCTGACACTTCCGGCAACGCTGGTAACATCCGGTTGGGTCATGGTTTGAATGGAATCAATAATCACATAATCAGGGGTTAAATTTTCAATCGCCCGACTGACTTCTCGCATATCAGTTTCGGCGTACAAATAAAATTCACTATCAATCTTACCTAAACGCTCCGCTCGCATTTTAATCTGTTGGGCACTTTCTTCCCCTGAAACATACAGGACTTTACCGCCTAAATCCGCTAACTGTTGAGAAACTTGCAGCAGCAAGGTGGATTTCCCAATACCCGGATCGCCGCCAATTAAAACTAAGGAACCAGGCACTACGCCGCCACCTAAAACGCGATTTAATTCGCTTAACTTCGTGGCTACTCGCGGTGTTTTTTTCGAAACGACTTCATTAAGCTTTAGCGGTTTACTTTTTTCCCCCGTCAAGCTGGTGCGCACCCGTCGGTCTGTTGCATCTTGAACCACTTCTTCAATTAAAGTGTTCCACTGACTACAGCCAGGACAACGCCCTAAATATTTAGGAGAAATATAACCACAAGCATGGCAAATATATTGGGTTTTTGCTTTTTTAGCCAAACTAGTTTTCCTCCTTGTTTGTTTTAAAGTATTAATTTTTCAAAGAAAAATTAATTTGATTCTCACGCCGTATATCATTCCGCTAATGTACTTGAACAAGCGGAACTGACATCCCTTATTCATTTTAGTTTACGCTAGTAATATGAATTCTCTTTTAACAAATGTTTTTTTATTTAATTTCCTGATGAACCAAAGCCGCCAGTCCGTTCTGTTTCTACTTGGTCTTGATCAGCTTTTAAAAATGGCAAGAAAATTCCTTGGCCGATGCGTTCGCCTTTTTTAATCAAAACATCTCGCAAGCCGAAATTGGTAAATTGAAACATGATATGGCCTTCATTATCAGGATTGTTGTAATAATCGCTGTCAATCACCCCGATACCGTTGCTTAAAGTTAATAAACGTTTTAAAGGATTGCTAGAACGGTTCGCTAATTGCAAAAATTCTTCCTGTCCCATGTAAGCTTTAATCCCCGTTGGCACTAAAACTGGTTTCAAAGCTTTTTCCTCAGCTAAAGCTGCTTCTGGTTGGCGCACTACATTTAATAAAGCTTTGGCACCGGCACTTAAACCAGTCTTCCAAATACTAGGAATCACAATATCAGCGGCTGCTTCAAAATCATAGCCGGCTGCCTGTTTGGTCGCCCGCTGTGGTAAATTTATATTTTCATTACTAAAGGTACTCACTACTTCAAATCCACGTATTTTCATAATCGCTCCTACTTGTCAATGACTTTTTGGTTATATATAGCCATTTTAACATACCCTTTTATAAATTAGCGGAATTTAGCTAAATATTCAGAAAGAATTTACAACTTTTTTAGAGATTCTTGTTAAATATTAAGAAATGTAGTTTTCGCTTTCACGAAAAGAACATGATAATTTTCTGAATTTCAACTTATTTTCTGTAAATTTTTCTATACTTTTCGAAAACAGTCCTTTATCATAAATATTGGATTAATTTTTAATTCATTATTTATCACAAAAAACAAGGAGGATTCAAATGAAAAACTATAAAACAATCGCTACATTATCGTTGGTAAATGCTATTATCGGAACAATTTTATCTATTCCTGGACTTTCTGCTATGTTTAGTTTCGGCGGAGCGACTACTTTAGCAACACTGATTATCGCTATTGTCATTTTGGTAATGGGCAAGGGCGATCAAAAAGTCCGCAAAACAAGCTCAATTTTAATGATTGTTGCTAGCGTGATTGCCGGAATTATCATTCTTGCTTCTGTAACAGTTTTATTAGGTAGCTTAGGCGTTTCAGCTTCTTCATTCGACAGCCTGAATTCTGCATCTTATATTGAAGATGTACTATCTACTACAGGCGTTGGCGGCATGGTATCTGGTGCAATCGGCATCGTTATCGCTGGTGTTGTTAGCTGGATTATTCGTGTTGTTGCAACAATTTTCTACTATATTGATTACAGTAAATTATCTAAATTAGATTAGTATAACGTAGCAAACAACGCCTTTCCGCAAAATGGAAAGGCGTTTTTTTATTAAAGCTTTTCACTCAGTTCCCACCATGCTTGTGCCATGGCCAACGTATATTTTGACGAGAGTGGAACTATTGCTCTTTTTTCATTAAAAAACTTACCACTAATCGAAGCTAAATCTTTAGCAGTAGCTAGTTCTGCACCAATTGATGCGTCTATTTTTGAAAAACGCCCCATAATTTTACCGAAAATTTGCATCAATCCGCCTGTATCCGCACCATAACTAGAATCAGGCACATAACCAGGTTGAAAAATATTTACTGTAATCGGACTGTCTTTTAACATTTCACTTAATTTTAGAACTAATAAAGTTTTGCCAACAGTCGCCTCTCCTACAACCGGCATCTGACTATATTTATTCGATTTGGTTTGCAAAGTTGGCAGCTTCACTTTTGCATGGTTAATTGCAAAGGGCATAGCACCAACAAGTAATATTCTTCCTTGCGCGGATTTTTTTAATAAAGGTAGCAATTGATTAATCAACCAAAAATGTGTTAAATAATTTAATACGAAATTTTGATCGTAACCATCCGCCGTTAAATGTAGTTCCGGCAACATCACTCCAACCGTACTGACTAGCACATCAATTTGATTCAAATCGGCTTTTAATCGTGTTGCCACACCTGCTTTAGTGCTTAAATCAGCAGCATAAAAAGCAATCGCAGAATTTTGTGTTTTCTCTTGCAACTCACGCTTGATTTCCTCGCCTTTTTTCTTATTTCGTCCAATCAAAATAATTTCAAAATCTCGCTCAGCTAAATCAATTGCGGTTCTTTTCCCCACACCTGAAGTTCCACCGGCAATTAAAGCAATCGTTTTTTTCGCCATCATATCCACTTCCTATTCTTTTATGGTATAACCCTATACTACAGAGTAAACTCTATAGCAAGGAGAAAATTAGGTTATGACTATAAAAAATTTTACACCACCGAAGAAACGGTTCAAGAAACAGAATTATCAAAAGACAACCTGCGCTATTACGAAAAACTTGGCATTATTGGCCCCATTAAACGAGACTCCAGAAATTATCGTCAATATTCTCAAGACGATTTATCGTGGATCGAGCTCATCAAACTTTTAAGAGCCATGGCTATTCCCGTCAACGATTTACAAAATATCCAAAGCACAACATATAAAGAAAGACGACACTATCTCGAGAAATATCGACAAGAAGTTCAGCAAAAAATACAGAAACCGTCCGAAACTGATCAACTTCTGAAAGAAAAAATTTTATATTTAAAAGAAATTGAGTGAAACCTTACCAGATTCCGTTACTATTATGCTAAAATTATTCCTATTGAAAATGTGAAAACAAGCGCTGACAGTGCAATCTTTAAAGTTTCGCCACCACCTTTTGAAAAAAGCACGCAAAGCTATTTAGAAACTTACGAAGTAAAACCCATATTAGTGATTTTTCATTGGGCGAATTATTTAGGGGAAGTGTAGTGATTTAAATTTCTTACAAATTAGTAAACGACCGCTAAACTAAAAAGTTTAGCGGTCGTTTATTTTTTATTTACTTATTTGTCCGATTCCATTTTGAGTCTGATTAGCTACCCTAATCTCCACCGGCCGCAATTTCAGCTTTATTGTAAATTGCTTGATTAGCTTTCAAATCATCTAAATCGGCAATATCATCCCCTTTAGAATGATAATTATCCATAATGCCTAACGCTTGGAAGATTGTTTGTTTATAAGCAATCTCCGCATTCCATTCAACTGTATCTAAAATCGCTAAGGCCTTATGAATAGCTGTCATACCCGTATCACCTGTAGCATTAATCAATACGCCATGGCTATCTAGTAATAGCATATGAGGTACTGGTAAATTATTTTCTTTAATATAGCTACTTGTGATATCAGCTAACTCTTCAGAGCAATTTGGCGCAAAACTCATGACTGGTACAGGACCAACTTTTTGAGTTGCTTCAGTTAAATTCGGCATTGGTAACCCACTTGTCGCCCAAAACATCGCATTAGGGGCATGAGCATGTAAAACGGCTTTAATTTTAGGATTCGCTTGATAGCAGGCTTGATGCATATTGATTTCTCTAGTTAAATTTCCTACGCCACTGACTACTTCCCGCGTTTCTAAATCAACTACTAAAACTTGCGCAGCTGATAAATCACCTAAATAAGCTTCTGACATCATAGTTGGCGTCATAATAATATATTGTTTACCTTCTTTTTTTGCAAGGAAAGAAAAATTCCCCCCTGCAACATTCGTTAATTTTCTCGTAAAGATTAAACGAACAATATTCGCCATATCTTTACGTTCTCTTTCAAATAACATACGTCCATCCGACATTATAAATTCCTCCATCATTTCTTCAAAAGTTTTCCTGAGCGTAACACTTCATTAGCAGCTTCTCTAATTTTTCGAGATTCAGCTAATTGCTTTTGCTTTCTAGCATTGTATTCTTTAAACAAAACGGGACTACCATATTGATAAATAATAATTGCTAGTACAATGATTCCGATATTAATTAACATATTTCCGATAAATAAATTAATTGAAAACAAACCGATTGCAATAAACAAAAACAGATACCATTGTAGCTGACTTCCTTTTTTCATCAGAAAAACTCCTATTCATATTAAAGTATTAATTTCCTCACAAAAATTAACCTAAGTTTCACTTTTACCCTTCTTCAACTTCATAACGTTGACTTGGTACTTTTTGCTTATTCATATAACGATTTAAGAAAAAGAATAAAACTAAGAAAACAACAACACCGATAATGCCATAAATATTTTTATTAAAAGCTTCTGCAAAAGCAATCCTAAATTCCGGTCCCTCAATAGAAGACCAACTGATTAATTGACCTTCTTTAAAACCTTCGACAGCTCCTGTTTTTTCAGCTAAACCACTCAAAATTGGTGCTAAATAAGTAGCTGCATATAAATAAATCGGCAAACTGATTATTCCTAAAACAAGCATCCGCATTAAATTACCACCAGTTAGCAGCAAACCACCTACAGCAATTGAATAATTAATAATTCCTGCTAATGGTAAAACGGTATTTCCTGGTAACAAAATGGCGTAGCCAATGAAAAATGGAACTAATAAAATAGCGGTTACCCAAATTTCAGGACGACCTGCTAAAACAGGCCAATCTAAGCCAATGTAAACTTCGCGATCTTTGAATTTTCTTTTCATAAACTCAGACATCGCATCAGCTAATGGAGATAACGACTGCATAAACATTTTTGAAATCATCGGGAACAAAGCCATAGCTGTTGCTACTTGAATCGCTAAGTTCAATGAGCCAGAAACACCGTAAGAAGCCGCAAATCCTAAAGCTAAGCCAATGATAAAACCCATTACTGAGTTTTCAGAAAAAATCCCTAGTTTCGCTTTTAAAGAATTAGCATCAGCTCTTTTATTAAAGAAAGGAATTTTATCCATCAACATATTAAATGGTAATAGAAAAACTGCCGCTGAAAGCATAAAATGCGTAACGGTTACTAATGGAATCCCTGTTAAATCTTGAATGTGTCGTTGGAACATATCTCCAAGTTTCAATTCTAAAATAACTTGAATAACCGCTGTAATCACACCTGCCACTAAACTACCTGAAACATAATAAACCAAATAAGCGGTTAACGCCTTACCCCAAACATTCCACATATCAACATTTAAAGTTTTGGTTAAATTCAATATTAACATGATGAAATTAACCCCTAACGTAACTGCAAAAAAGACAAAGGCGTATGACCAAGACCAAGTAATACTAGCAGCGCCTGTCCAACCTAAATCAAGTGCTGGTAAATGAATACCGGTATTTTTAGCTAATGCTTCTGAAGCTGGACTTACGGCGTTAGACATAAAACCAATCACCATTGACATCCCTGTAAATGCAATCCCTAAAGTAATAGCCGACATAAATGCTTTTTTCACTTTCATGCCAGCCAACAAACCTAATAGCATAATAATTAATGGAACAAAGATTGCCGAGCCAAGACCTAAAATATAATTAATAATATCCTGAAAAATTGCCATAGTAGTGCCTCCTTATTTATTTCATGTTACTAAGTTCGTTCAATTTTCACGCCTGATACCAGCTGCACTTAGTAAATAGCCTTGATATCAGGCATTTTTCTTTATCTAACTAAATCACAAATATCTTGATAAATTTCATCTGCACCCATACCTGTTAAAAATGGAATCCCCGGAAAAACTCTAATATCCAGTTCTTCTGCTTTAGCTAACACTTCCGCATCAGGTTGTGCTACATAAACATAAATTCCAGCAGCTGGTAATTCATTGAAAATAGATTTATAATCCACTGCTTCTACCGGAAAATCAATGCCATCATCTTCAAATTTGCTAGCAATTTTACTGGCAATTGTTTGACTCGTTGCAACACCACTACCACAAGCGACAATCAGTTTTCTTTTCATTTCTTTTTCCTCCTTATTATTTATAAATTATTTTTCAAATATTTCAGCTTATCTATTGAAATACAAACTTCACTACACCTTTTTATTCTTTACTTACAAATTAGATGAACAATTTTTCCCTAGATATTTTCCATAAACAAGCGATACATTTCTTCTGATGAAGAAACTGCTTGATATTTACGAACAAAATCTTCTTGCATAAATAAATCCATAAAAGCTTGCAAAAGTCCGACTTGATTTTTACCATCTTTAATTCCTAAAAAGAATAAATCTCTTGCTACTAATTCTTGATTATCCCCCATTTGTCGGCAAATAATGCCTTTATTAAGACGACAAACAAATACAAATGGTTGGTTAATGTACTCAGGGTCTGAGTGTGGTAATGCAATATTCAAGTGTTGCGTAATAAGTCCAGTCGGAAACTCTGCTTCCCTTTTAGTAATACCTTCTAAATAATAATTATTTACCATCCCCTTCGCTTGCAATTTAGCAGCTACAATCTCAAATGCTTCCAATTCTGTTGAAGCTTCTACCGCCAAGTCGATTAATTCTGAACTAAACATCGATTTATAGTCCATCTTCAAAACCTCCTCACCTTATGTAAAACAATGTTCTATCGTGATAATTTTTGTTCAACTTTGTTTTACAATGAAATGATATACTAAATTTCAGCTTTTGTCAACGCTTAATTTAACAAAGTCGAACAAAAGTTTTCTGGATATCTCTTGAAAATTTACTGCAAACCCGATATAATTAAGTCGAACATCGATTTAGCACAAAGATTAACAATGTCCAACAAATTTACAGGAGGTTCTGTTTATGCTTAAACAAGAACGACAACAAGAAATCCTTAACCTTATCCAAAAATATACTTACCTAGCAATTTCAGAAATCGCTACTCGGCTAGAAGTATCAGAAATGACAATTCGTCGTGATGTCACAGAACTTGCACAACAAAAAAAATTAACCAAATTATATGGCGGTGCACAAAAAATAGAGCTTTTAGATAAAGAATTATCTACAGATGAGAAAATACAAACAAATGTCGAACAAAAAAAATATATTGGAAAAATAATGAATGCTTTAATTCAAGATCATTCCACTCTTTTTATCGGCGCTGGAACAACTAACTTTTATGCCTTATCAGAACTTAATAAAAAAGGGCTGTTCATTATAACTAACAGTTTAATCGCTTTTAACTATCTCAAGGAGAATACTGATTATCGAATCTTATTAACAGGTGGCGAACTTTCTGCTACTACTGAAGAATTTATTGGTGAAGTCGCTATTCGTTCATTTGATAACTTAAATATCGATATTGCTTTTGCTGCAACCAATGGAATCATTGATAATAATGTAACTACCGCACAATTTGAAGAAGGCGCCGTTCAAAATGCAGCCTTCGAAAAATCAAAAATCACTTGTGTTGTAGCTGATAGCTCAAAAATGGGCGTTTCCGATATTTATACTTTCAGACCATTAAGCGAGTTCGACTACTTAATTACTGATAATCAGATTTCTCAAGAGGTACTCAAACATTACAGCCAGTACACAACTGTGCTCAAGGAGGAACCTGAATGATAATCACAATTACCATGAACCCGTCTATCGATTTATCTTATACAATCGAACATTTCCAATTAGGTAAAACTAATCGCTTTGTAAATCCCGTGCAATCAGTGGGAGGGAAGGGGATTAACGCTGGTAGAACTGCGGCGTTATCTGGAAATCAAGTCGTATTAACAGGCTTTTTAGGCGGTGATCAAGGGGAGTTAGTTTATCGTCATCTTGTCAAAGAAAAACTTTTTAAAATTGATATGTTAGAAACTTCAGGGAAAACACGAAATGCAATCTCAATTATGCATGATAATGATACCCACACAGAAATCATTGAAGAAGGTCCTCAAATTTCTGCTGAGGAAATTGACACCCTACTAAGAAAAATAGAACTAATTTGTCGCAAAGAGCAAGTTGATTTAATTTGCATCTCTGGTTCAGTTAATTCTAAAAATCAGCAACTGTATTTAGAAATGTTAAACTATATTCGAAAACACATTAGTTCAACCATGCCCGTCTTCATGGATGTATCAGGCCAACAATTATTAACTTTATTAGCAAATGAAAATCATAAACCAAGCTTTATTAAACCTAATATTCCTGAACTCGCTGAACTTTTAGAAATTGATATAGTTACCAAAGAAGAAGCCCTTTCGCAATTAGACGCTACTTTATTTGAAGGAATTGACTATATTTTAGTTTCTTGTGGTAGCGAAGGCGGTATTTGTAAATTTGAAAATCATTACTATGATATTAAAATTCCGAAAATTCCGATTAGAAACGCTACTGGTTCAGGGGATGCTAGTGTTGGCGGCTTCATTCACGGAGTTGTTAATCATTTTCCTATTGAAGAAACTTTACGCTATTCAATGGCTTGTGGTATGTCAAATGCCCAACACGGTGAAGTAGGCATCATTAATCAAAATAAAGTGAAAGAATTTTGCCAACAGATACAAGTTACAAAGTTAACTTAAATAAAAAATAGACCTGCCAATTACGGCGGTCTATTTTTTCCGGAAATTTATTTTCTTTTTATTTTTTTATCAAATCATAATCCGTGATTTTTCATCTAAATACACGCCATCACCTTTTTTAATATCGTAAGTTTTGTAGAACTCGTCAAATAATTGAAGGTTTGTGTTTGTTCTGAATGGGCTAGGCGCATAAACATCAGTCATTAATATCGAATGTTCATATTGCGAAGTTGTTTTTGTCCACCAAATCGTTCCCCATAAAGTGAAAACATGCAAAGAAATGATAGCGTTTTGTACTCAGCGACTAGCAACAAAAGCCGAAAGTAAATATAAAAGCCAAATATGCAGTGAATAAAAAAAATAGAAAAAAGTTTTCATGCTACGACCTTTTTCTCCATTAAATAATAAGATTAATGGCACAGAACGTATCATCAACCACTGCGTTTGATTTTGCGTAAAGAAAAAAGCTGCTACCAAAGCGATAAATAAGCATTGTAACCAGCGATAATTTCTAGCTAAATACATGAACGGAATCAGCAACACCATGAAACTATTTTCAGTAAACATTAAAGCTGGCACAACTTTCACTGCATAAGCTGCAATTATCACGGTTTTAGGAATCATAAGCAACATAGTCAAAATAACACTGGTGATTATCGGAAAAAAAATCAATAAGCTACCAAACAAGACAGCCCCTACTCTTTTTTCGGAAAAGCCAACAGCTATTTTATCAATCCCATACATCATCAACCCACCAACTAATAAATCACGAAAAATATTATTCATTAGTTGAACATCGGTATAGCTAACAAATCGCTGCAACAGATCGCTACCCAGAGTCATCAACAACATGCCAATGTATAGCTGTAACAAGTATTTTTTTTTACTCCGTGTATAACTGAAACCAATTACGCTTAAAAAGAAAAATAAAATAGCCACTGGTCTACCAAACCAATCCAACCAATCAGGCGCCCCCATATGAGCAAACATTTCATAGATATGATCAATGAACATTAAGATAATCCCGATTACCTTTAAGTTAAAAGTAGTTAGACCTTTCACCTTGTTTGCTGCTAAATGTTTCATGAACTCACTCCTTCATTCAATATTACTAAGTAGTATAATAAATATATTTTGCCATTGCTATAGTTTCTCAAAACTAGAAAATTTTCTTTCTAAAATAGAAAATCCAACACTCTATTGTCTAGTCTATACCAACAAAAAAGAACAACCATTAGCATTTCTACTAACGGTTGTTCTCTTCTTTATTCAACTACTGACTGCTCTTTCACTCGATAAGTAACTATTTCACGGATTAACGCTTCAGGCAATGGCTGATTTAACGGAAATTGAATCGCGCCTTTGGTTGTTTTATAAGCTGTTAATTTTTCTTTAAAAGCCACAATTCCCGCTGGCTGTGGATAAAAACCAATATGCTTTGAAAATCCAGCATAATGAACTAGCCATTTGCCATGCAAATCAAAAGTCGGAATGCCCATACAGATTCTTTCAGTTGCTTGCGGGGCAAGTTCTTTAACAATTTTCCGAATAGTTGTAAGCTTAGTTTGCGTTTCAAGGGGAAATTGAGCGATATACGTATCTACTTCATTCATAAATGCTTCTCCAATACTTCAAAATAAATTAAATCCAACTAATATTTCAAGGGAACCGCTGAGTTAAGCGTGGCGTAAATTATAAAAACCGCAACTCCGATAGCTGCGACCAACATTAAAAGGCTGACAAAACGCCCCCACGCTGCCCCTAAATCAATGGCTAAAAAAGAATATTCATGCTTAACACCAACTTGCCAACTTGAATATCCTAAAGCAACAGCCAGTAATCCCAGCGCCAACAGTACCAAAACTCTCGTTTGAGAAAAATGAGCAGCACCTAAAATAAATAAACACATCAACATAAGTAAAGCAATTTTATTACGAGCAGTTAGCATGATTGATTCTCTCCTTTTTGTTTAGCTACCTAGATAATAGCACTGCCTAACTGGTTAAGCCAAGCGCTTTTATTTTTTCATAGCCAAACACAACGTCTCTGTCCCTCTTGAAATTGCCGTATAAAGTTGCGGACACTCCTTGGTCGACACATTTTTCGGCATTCCATAAAGCAGAACATTGGTAAACTCCAACCCTTTCGCTTGACTAACCGCTAAAACTTGCAACGCTGGATTTTCATGTTTGGTTAATAAAGGCTGCTCTGCTAGCGTAATAATCGTTAGGCTAATCAACTTATTTTTTTGAAAATAGACTTCACATTTCTGCCAAAAATCCACCTCATTTGAATAGTCAAATGTAGTAATTACCTTGCCCTTTTTTCTAATCGGCATAATCTCGATTTCCTTTTGAGACTTAGCGTATTGGCTAAATTTTCGCGTAATATTTTCGCTTGAGCGATAGCTTTTCCGCAAGTGATAACTGGTAGTTGTGTAGCTTTTAAAAATTTCTTGAATCTCTGAAAACGAACTGTTGCTATTAAAAATCGTCTGATTTTCATCTCCCACCAAAGTAAAACGACTTTGCTTAAAAACATCAGCTATAAAAAATAACTGAGCAGCGGTATAATCTTGCACTTCATCTACTAAAACGATTTTAAAAAGCGGTAAATCCAAAGGTTCAATTAAAACGTGTCGCAAGTAAAGTTTTGCTAGCTGTTCATCTAAGCTCACAGGCGTTGTTGCTACAAAAACTTCACCCGTATACTGCTGAAAAATATCGGCAAACAATTGAGCTTCATCCAACCATTTGCAAGACTCAATTTGTTGTAAGACTCGCTGATACTTTTTTTGTAAAATTTGCAGCCCATAGCAGCTTAAGGCAGTCGCAGATTCGTCAGTAATTACGCTCCCTAAATATTGAATTTGCTGTTCTTCTGTTAAATTTAAGACTTGCTGATGTATGCTTTCTTTGCGGCTTTGCCGGTGCAGACGAGCTTGCCATGCTTGACTTAAACGATTTTTCATCGCTGAAAGGCGCTTGGCTAACGACAGCGCTGGTGTTTGTTGATAAACGGATTGCAATTGCTCTTTTGAAATAAGCACTTGCTTTTTAAACTTAATATCTAAAAACGTCGGTAAAACCTGCAATTCTGATTGTAAATAAGTCAAAAACTCACTAGAACGTAAAATTTTCTCTTTTTTTGAAACTTGCTTTTGGCTAATTCGCTGAAAATAAGCTTCTTCTGTTTCCAGCTCATCTGTCGTTAGGGAACGAACCAATTCAAGTAAAGTATAGGTCGCTGGATTTTCTTCCCCTAAAGTCGGTAAAACCTTTGAAATATATTTACCAAAAGCCTGATTTGGCGAAAGAATTAAAATATTATCCGCTTGATATTTTTCGCGATAAGTGTACATTATATAAGCAATTCTCTGCATAATCACCGAAGTCTTGCCACTACCAGCAACGCCATTTACTAAAACCAGTTCGGCAGAGGTTTCGCGGATAATCTGGTTCTGCTCTTCTTGAATCGTAGTTGTAATATCTTTCATTTCCTCTGAGCTATCTTTTTCAAGGGATTGTAGCAACAAATCATCTTGAATTGCCGTTTTCGTATCGAAACAATTAATTAATTCGCCACCACGAGTTATCAACTGACGCCGATTAGTTAAGTTAACATTGGTATTAGCCCCTTGAGGAAAACGATATTGTGTCAGTCCTAAACTATTATTATAAAAAAGTTCGGCGATCGGCGCCCGCCAGTCAAAAATTAAATCTTCCTTATTTTCATCAGTAAAGCCATTAATGCCGATGTAAAAATCCAGCGCAGGTTCCTGTTCAAGAAAATCAACGGTAATTTTTCCAAAATAGGGAGTAGGCAGCAGGCGTTCAACCTTAGCCAGTTGTTTTTCAACTGAAGCTAATTTTAAATTGTATTGATCAATTTCCCGGTTAAACATTTCAATGTTGGAAAAAGTATCGACTTTATCTGTTAAACTATCGAGATTTAAGCTAATTTCACCAGACATTTCTTTAATGGCTGCTAGATTATCTTCTTTAGCTAGCGCGACAAATTGCGAAAGCGTCATTTGATTCCCCAGTAATTTCTGATAAACCACTTTTAAGTGTGCTGCCTCTAACAATTGTTCTTGTTTTTCCATCACCAACCACTCCCTCAGATTATTAAATAGAAGTAAATTTTATGTCCCTTTTAGTGAAAATACAAGTCTATTAATTTTGGTTGGAAGTGGTATAATTAAAGTAGAGGGAGAGCAATTTTTTGATTATTCAAAACCACCTAAAAATGCCTGACTCGTCACTTTTCTGCGGTGAAATGCTCTTCTAAAGGTTGCATTTTCCTTCTATTAATTATCACTATATTGAAATAGCTGCTAGTTCCTGTCTGCACGGCTCTTAGGATGATAACTATTCTTTTAATGCACAATCGTCAAAACATATTGAAAAAGCCGGACTGATTTTAACCATCGTCGCCATCATTTTGCAATTTTGGAGTTTCCTTGGTTATGATTTAGTTGCTAATAATTTTTTGAAGTCCCCTTTCCTTGAATTTTTTCCTGTCTCAACGGTTACACTGTTGCTTTTACGGAAATGTTGAAGTTGCCATTGATAAAAATGAATAAATGAGAAAAATCCTGATACTGAGGTTACCTTTCCTTAGCATCAGGATTTTTTATTTTCAAAAAAAGTGATTGAATAAGACTAACCTTTACCAGCTAAAAAGCTTTATTTTTCGCCATTTTTAGAGATTCCCAGTAATTCAGACACTGATTTCTGAAAATAAATCGAAATTTTCTAAAAATTAGACTTTTTTCATTTAAAGTTATCTGTTATAATGATTTTCACATCAAACTATAAACAAAAAAATTAAGCAACTGCTTAAAAGAAGGAGAGTTTTTTATGACAACTGTTTACAATTTTTCAGCTGGTCCTGCCGTTTTACCGAAACCTGTATTGGAGAAAGCCCAATCTGAGCTTTTAAACTACCAAGGCAGCGGAATGTCGGTTATGGAATTGAGTCATCGCTCCTCCTTGTTTGATGCCATTATTAAAGATGCCGAAGTACTTTTACGGGAATTAATGGCAATTCCTGATAATTATAAAGTTTTATTTTTACAAGGCGGCGCTAGTCTGCAATTTACAATGGTGCCAATGAATTTAGCTCAAAATAAAAAAGCCTTATATGTTAACACTGGCTCATGGGCGAAAAAAGCGATTGCCGAAGCGAAAAAATTAGGCAACGTGGAAATTGAAGTAATTGCTTCTAGCGAAGATCAAAACTTCAGTTATATTCCGGAAATTCCCGAAGCGGCTATTGATCAAGAGGCGGCTTACTTACACATTACCACTAATAATACAATCGAAGGTACTGCTTATCAAAAAATTCCTAAGGCTGGCAAAGTGCCGATTGTGGCGGATATGTCTTCAAATATTTTAGCCAACGATTATAATGTCGCTAATTTCGGCATTATTTATGCCGGTGCTCAAAAAAATATCGGTCCTGCTGGTTTAACTGTCGTGATTATTCGCGAAGATTTATTAGGCCTATGCCCCACCGTCAGTTCTATGCTGGATTATAAAATTCAAGCTGACAACGATTCTTTATATAATACGCCACCAACTTTTGGGATTTACATGGCGAAGTTAGTTTTTGAATGGGTCAAAGAAAATGGCGGCATTCCTGGCATGATTGCGGCTGATCAAGCCAAAGCCAATTTACTTTATCAAGCAATTGCTAAATCAAACTTATTTACCAGTCCAATTGCTGAAGATAGCCGCTCAATTACCAATATTCCTTTTGTAACTGGCGATGCCGATTTAGACAAGAAATTTAATCAAGAAGCACTAGCTGCTGGTTTTGAAAACTTGAAAGGTCACCGCTCCGTTGGTGGCATGCGGGCCAGTCTATATAACGCTTTTCCAATGGCTGGCGTTGAAGCCCTAGTCGCTTTCATGGAAAAATTCGAAAAAGAAAACGGAGGAAACTAAATGTTTGATATAAAAACTTTCAACGCCATCGCCCCAGAAGGCTTAGCGCGTTTTGATCAAGAAAATTTCACCATCGACCAAACAGAAACACCAGCGGGTATCGTTTTACGCAGCCAAAAATTACATGATTATGCTTTTCCCGAAACAGTTTTAGGAGTAGCCAGAGCCGGTGCCGGCACTAACAACGTTCCCGTTAAAGCATGTGCGGAAAAAGGCATCGTGGTCTTTAATACACCTGGAGCCAACGCGAATGCCGTGAAGGAATTAGTTTTAGCCAGTTTATTAGTTTCTGTCCGCCCATTAATTCAAGGAGCTAGCTGGGTGCAAACTTTAACCGGTGCCAATGTTGAAGAACAAGTGGAAGGCAATAAAAAAGCCTTCGCTGGTTCAGAATTAGAAGGCAAGCGTCTAGGGGTCATCGGCCTTGGAGCAATCGGCGCCATGGTGGCTAACGATGCTTATCGCTTAGGAATGGAAGTTACGGGTTACGACCCGTTTGTTTCTGTCGATACCGCTTGGAGCATCTCTCGCCGCGTGAAAAGAGCCAACAATTTAGATGAAATTTTCGCAAATTGTGATTTCATTACGATTCATGTGCCTTTAACCGAAGAAACCAAACATATGATTAGCACCCCACAATTACAAAAAATGAAAGAAACCGCTATCCTGTTAAACTTTTCTCGAGGAGAATTAGTCGATAGTGCCGCAATTTTAACAGCTTTAGCTCAAGGAGAAATCGCTGGTTATGTGACTGATTTCGCTGAAGAAAGCTTACTTCATCAAGAAAAAGTTTTAGTTTTACCCCACTTAGGTGCGTCAACGGAAGAAGCCGAAGTTAATTGTGCCAAAATGGCGGCTCGCACTTTAAAAAACTTTTTATTAACTGGGGAAATCAAGCGTTCTGTCAATTTCCCGACCGTGGAAATGGCCTTTCAATCGCCTTATCGCTTTACGATTATTCATAAAAATGTTCCTAATATGCTTAGTCAAATTTCTTCAGAAATTGCCGATTTAGGGATTAATATTGATACGATGATTAATAAAAGTCGTGATGAATATGCCTATACTTTAGTGGACGTGGCAGAAACTTCACCAGAAAAAATTCAAGAAGTTGCCGCTAAAATTCAAACGGGCGAACATATCATTCGTGTGCGGACGATTCAAAACACAGGAGGCGCTTGCTAATGGTGGTTATTCAACCCTTTAAGGGAATTCGCCCGCAAGCAGCCTTAGCGCAGCAAGTTGCTACCTTACCCTATGACGTTTTAAATTCACAGGAAGCTTATGAATTAGCCAAGGAAAATCCTTATTCCTATTTACACATTGATAAGGCGGAAATTAATTTACCCAAAGAGCTTTCCCCTTATGATCCACAAGTTTATCAAAAAGCCGCTGCCGAATTAGCAGAATTTTTACAAAAAGACTGGTTAATCAAAGATAGTGCACCTTGCTTGTACTTGTATCAGCTGACTATGGCCGGTCGTAGCCAGACAGGACTGGTAACTTGTACGGCAATTCATGATTATCAAACCGGAAAAATCAAAAAACATGAATATACCCGACTAGAAAAAGAATTAGATCGCATCAATCACAGTGATGCTTGCAACGCTAACACTAGCCCGATTTTCTTAACTTATCGTCGAGAAAATCAGGTGCAAACCATTATGGATCAGTGGCAAGCCAAGCATCAACCCGTTTATGATTTTGATAGCTTCCATGAAGTTCATCATCGCGTTTGGGTGATTGACGAAACAGCCGTCATTGAAGAATTAGTACAGCTATTTGCAGAAAATGTGCCAGCTTTATATATCGCTGACGGTCATCATCGCACCGAATCAGCCGTTAAAGTCGGTTTGAAACGCCAAGCAGCTCAGCCAGATGCGCCAGCTGATGCGGAATTCAACTTTTTCTTATCAGTGATTTTCCCAAAAGAAGAATTAGCCATTTGGGATTACAACCGCGTGGTCAACGTACCACTGACGGCTGATTTTTTGACAGAAATCAGTGAAATCTTTGAGATTGAAAAATTTGCTGATGGGAAACCCACCCAAGCGAAACAATTTGGGATGTACTTTAAGCAACAGTGGTATCACTTAACGATTAAAGAAAACTTGATTCCAAGTGACCCAGTGGAAAAATTAGATGTCGCTTTATTGCAACGCTATATTTTTAATGAAAAATTTGGCATCACTGATATTCGCACCGATAAACGGATTGATTTCGTGGGTGGTATTCGAGGCATGGCAGAACTAGAAAAATTAGTCGATAGCGGCGCATGGCAAGTCGCTTTCGCCCTTTATCCAACCACAATGGACGACCTTTTAGCCGTGGCGGATGCTGATAAAATCATGCCACCTAAATCAACTTGGTTCGAACCAAAATTATTAAGCGGGCTCTTCTTACACGACCTAGCTTAAACCTACCTTTTTGTTTCCTCCAGTAGGAAAGAAAAGGCCTCCCCCTCTGAACACAAACTTTTCTTTCCGTTTAAGATACAATCCCTTTGCAAAAGCAAAGGGATTTCGTTATTATTAAATGAAAAGCTTTAGAAGCTCGTTCAGCTCTCGAGCAAAATACAGAATTAAATTATAGTGGCGTTTTTTGCCACGAATTTCATTCTCATTTTGCCGAAGAGAGCTAGCTCCTAAAGCTAGACAAGTTGAAAAGCGGAGGACGTTTGCTCAACTCCCGAGTAAAGTGCATAAACAAATATAGTGGTGTTCTTTACCACGGATTTGTTTATCACTTTATCGAGCGGAGTTAACGCCCGCAGCTAGACATCTAGAAAAGCGGAGAGACTTGGTCTGCATCCGAGCAAAGTGCAAAATCAAATTATAGCGGTATTCTCTACCGCGAATTTTATTTTCACTTTGCCGAGTGGTGCAAAGCCTCGCAGCTGGATCACAAGAAAAGCTTTAGGAGCTCGTTCAGCTCTTCCCCAACGACATACATAATACATATTTTTACTTATATAAGGAGTTATCTTTTATGCGGAAACATTTAGCGCAAGCACAGCGAATTGTCATTAAAGTGGGCACCAGTTCGTTGATTTATCCGAATGGCAATATTAATTTAAGCTCAATCGACCAACTGGCTTTTGTGCTTACCGATTTAAATAATCGCGGCAAAGAAGTTATTCTGGTTTCTTCCGGAGCAATTGGTGTGGGTTTAAATAAACTAAACTTGCAACAACGACCAAAATCAATTCCTGCCCAACAAGCCGTGGCTGCTGTCGGTCAAGCGGAATTAATGAACATTTACAATCAGCGTTTTTTAGCTTATAGCCAACAAACCGGCCAAGTGTTAATGACGCGGGACGTGATTGAATTTCCCGAAAGCCGCCGCAATGTTACTAACACTCTTGAAGAATTGCTGAAAATGTCGGTGATTCCGATTATTAATGAAAATGATACCGTCTCAGTTGATGAACTGGACCATTTAACAAAATTCGGTGATAACGACCAACTCTCTGCCATCGTAACCCAGCTGACTAACGCCGATTTATTGATTATGCTTTCTGATATTGACGGCTTTTATTCTGACAATCCGACAATTAATAAAGAAGCAAAACTCTATTCCCACATTCAAGCAATTGATGAAAATTTGCAAGCTCAAGCTGGCGACAAAGGCAGTTCTTTCGGTACCGGTGGCATGCGCAGTAAACTAAAAGCCGCCGAACGCGTCTTAGAAAACCACAGCGCCATGGTCTTAGCCAACGGCCAAAATCCAAATATCATCTTCGACATCCTAGCTGGTAAAAACATCGGCACCTTGTTTTATACAGATAAAGCGGAGTGAGCTCGATCAGCTCTCGAGCAAAATGCATAAACATATATAGCGGTGTTTTTCTGCCACGAATTTTATTTTCATTTTGCCGAAGAGAGCTAGCTCACGCAGCTAGATTACACAAAAAGCGGAGGACGTTCGCTCAACTCCCGAGTAAAATGCATAAACATATATAGCGGTGTTCTCTACCGCGAATTTCTAAAAAACAAAATCTCTCTTTAGAAAGGAATGATTTTTATGACTGATTTAATTCAATTAGGCAAACAAGCACAAGCTAGCGGCCACACCCTAAGCTTATTAGCTACAGAAGAAAAAAATCGCCTACTTTTAGCGATGGCGGCAGCCTTGGAAAAAGAAACGGCAAACATTTTAGTTGAAAATAATTTGGATTTAGCGCAAGCTAGCGCCAACGGAATTAGCGAAACAATGCAAGATCGTTTGCGTTTAACACCAGAACGAATTAGCGAAATGGCTGACGGTATGCGACAAGTAGCGGCTTTACCTGATCCGATTGGTGAAGTGGATAAAATGTGGAAAAATGCTGACGGCTTACTAATTGGCAAACAGCGGGTTCCTTTAGGGGTAATCGGGATTATTTATGAATCCCGGCCAAATGTAACGACTGATGCCGCTAGTCTTTGCTTTAAAACCGGCAATGCGGTCATTTTACGTGGGGGCAAAGAAGCTTTTCACTCTAATAAATGTCTAGTTAATATTTTACAAAATACTTTACAATCACAAGGATTTTCCCCTTATGCCATTCAATTTGTCGACGATACTAGTCGGGAAACGGCGGCAGCCTTAATGAAATTAAATGACTATTTAGACGTCTTGATTCCGCGGGGTGGTGCAGGCTTAATTCGCCAAGTGAAAGCTACAGCAACCGTGCCTGTGATTGAAACCGGCACCGGCAATAATCATATTTACATTGATGAAGCGGCAGATTTAGCAATGGCGGTGAAAATTGTGATTAACGCCAAAGTCCAGCGCCCCTCGGTCTGCAATGCCATTGAAACTATTTTAGTCCATGAAAAAGTGGCGGCGGAATTTTTACCTCTGCTGGAAAAAGAATTACAAACAGGCATTCCCGTTGAATTGCGGGGAGATAACGTGGCTTTACAATACTTGCAAAATGCTGAATTGGCTACCGAAGCCGATTGGCAAACTGAATTTTTAGATTATATCTTAGCGATTAAAGTGGTGGATTCAGTGGATGCCGCAATCGCCCACATTAACCACTACAACACTAAACATTCAGAAGCGATTATTACCGAAAGCTATAGCACCTCCCAAAAATTTTTAGCTCAAGTTGATGCGGCGGCGGTTTACGTGAACGCTTCTACCCGCTTCACTGACGGCTTCATCTTTGGTTTTGGTGCAGAAATCGGCATCAGCACACAAAAACTCCATGCTCGCGGACCGATGGGCTTGCAGGAGTTGACTTCGATTAAATATATTATTTATGGAAATGGCCAAATTCGCGAGTAGCGATTGCAACGATAGATTTTGACTGAAAATACAAATGTGAAGAGGACGTAGTGAGATACGCCCTCTGATAGTACCGTTTAAGACGATAGCGTCAGTTTAGATCACCAAAATAGACCTATCCACTTGGCTAAAAGTTAGGACGATCTATTTTTTGTCGTTTTTAAGCAAATTAACAACTAGCGCAATGGTAAAGACAAAAACACTCGCTTATAAATTTGACTATTTTTCACCAATAATTACGCTTTACAAAGTCCTGTCTATTTCTCCGCAAACATCCACGCCAGCCCCCGCTGGATCCATTCATCCCAAAATTGCCAATTATGGTCGCCGGGGCCTTCTTCAAAAGTATGAGCTACTTTTAATTTTTCCATCGCTTGATGCATACCTTGATTAGCGCCGTATAAGAAATCTTCTGTACCGCAAGCTAAATAGATCCGCGGAATTTCTTTACCGCTAGCGACTAATTCTTCCAATAAATGCAGTGGAGCATTTTCAGAAGTTGCCACTTGATCTAAAGGGCCAAAAATCCCTTCCCAATAAGCTTTTCCACGAATTTCAAATAAACGTTCCATCTCCAATCCCATCAATACAGCACCCGATAAAGAAACAATCGCCGCATAATTTTCAGGTTTACGCAAAGCCAATTTTAAGGCACCATAGCCTCCCATTGATAAACCAGCTGCATAAGTATTTTCCCGTTTTTGTGAAATTTGCGGAAATAGCTCATGACAGATTTTTGGTAATTCTTCAGAGACATAAGTCCAATATTTCATATCGTAAGTTGTATCTGTATACCAACCTAAATCGGTGGAAGGCATAATCACCGCAATCCCATAATCCGCCACATAGCGTTCGATTGACGTGCGGCGCTCCCAACAACTGTGATTGCCGCCCATGCCATGTAGTAAATAGAGCACGGGAATTTCATCACTGGCACCAGCTGAACTGGTACCCACGATTTTCTCTGTCTGTTGGGGTAAAATAATTTGTAAATCAACTTCTCTTTCTAAAACATTTGAATAAACACTAGCTTGAATAAATGCCATGAAAAAACCTCCTTGATGACTAACAGCGAAACGCGGTTCAAACTCGGTAAAGCTGAACAAGCCCTTTTTGCTTTTTTTCTGATCTAGCTGCGAGCATTAACTCCACTCGATAAAGTGATAAACAAATCCGTGGTACAAAACACCACTATATTTGCTTATGCACTTTACTCGGGAGTTGAGCGAACGCTCTCCGCTTTTCTTATAGTCTAGCTTTAGGAGCTAGCTTTCTTCGATAAAGTGAAAAATAAATTCGCGGTAGAAAACACCGCTATAATTTATTTTTGCACTTTACTTGAGAGCTGAACGAGCTCCTAAAGCTTTTCTTATAGTCTATCATTTTTTTCAAATTCGTGAAGTTTTTTATGGTATTTTACTAAAGTTTTTGGTTAGTCCACAGATTTTAGGGCTTCTAGCATGTCGATGTTTTTTAGGCGGTGGTTGACGACGAATCCTAAAATAACAGTGACTAGAGAAATAATTAGTAGCGGAATCCCGAAGCTAGTTGTTGCAAGGGCAGGATTGAACATGACATCGTTTGGTGGAACAACAGCGATAATATAACGATGTAAGGCTTCTCCGACACCGAATCCGACTAAAATACCAATCAGTGACAGCAAAATAGTTTCGCGATAAATATACAATGTTACTTCCCGGTCGAAAAATCCTAAAACTTTAATCGTTGAAAGTTCGCGTAAACGCTCAGAAACATTGATATTGGTTAAGTTGTACAAAATGACAATCGCCAATAAAGCTGCCACGATAATCAAAATCCCCATAATTTTATCAAGGGAATGAACAATTGTGTGAATTTGGCTGGTAATGGTGGTGTTTTGAACCACGCCTTGTATGCCATTTAGCTGCATAAATTCTGTGGCTTGATTGCGGACATTTTTAGCGCTATGATTTTTCAAAATCACCAAATTCCCGTTGGTAGCAAAATCTTTTCCGAAAATTTCTTGATACGTTTCTTTATCCATAAAGACGAAGTGATTCATGTACATCTCAGCAATCCCGGCAATCTCCATTTCATAAGACTGATTATCTTGATCCTTCAAAGTTATGCTATCGCCAACTTCAACTTCTAATAATTTGGCTAGTCTTTCAGAAATAATGACACCTTCTTGATTTAAAGGTAAAGCTTTTTGCGTTTGGCGATTAGCTAAATGAACATAGTCATCAAAAGTTGCTTGGTCATCAGGCACTATGACTTTAATTGCTTGTTCATCTTGTTCTTTACCGGCAACTTTTGTTAACTCTTCAAAGCGGACAGGACTAGCTTTTTCCACGGTATCGCTAGCTAATAAATCTTCAATTTCTCGACTTTCTTCAGCTTTCGGCTGGTCTTTTTCAGCGACAATTAAATCATATTTAATGATTTCACTAAATTGACGATCACTAATGCCAGAAACGGAATGTTGCACACTAAATCCGGCAAATAACAGCGCCACCGACCCGCAAACGCCAAAAATCGTCATTAACATCCGCTTTTTATAACGGAAAATATTTCTGGCCGTTACTTTGTGAGTGAAACTTAGGCGATTCCAAATCGGCGTAATTCTTTCTAACAAAATTTTCGCCCCAGCAGTTGGTGGTTTTGGTAAAAGCAGTGTGGCTGGGCGTTTCCGCAATTCGTTGGTAGCGACGATAAAAGCTGGCACTACCGCACTTAAAATTGCTAAAAATAACGCCAACAGTGTGATGCCCCCGTAAAAATGCAGCTGAATCTCTGGCAAAGTGAAATTCGGTGAATAGGCACTGTGAACAATTAGTGGTAGCAACGTATGGCCTAAAACAATCCCGATAACCGAACCAATAAAGCTGGAAATAAAACCATAAACGACGAATTTCTTACGAATATCACGGTCTTCATAACCTAAAGCTTTCAGCGTTCCTGAATTGGTTCGCTCTTCATCGACAAAGCGAGTCATAGTAGTGAAGGTCACTAAGGCCGCCACAAAATATAGAAACCAAGGGAAAACTTTCGCTAAAGAGTCAATGATATTACCGACATTGCTATAAATTAAATAACCTTCTGAACCCGGTGTTTCCCGCCGATTATTGACTGAATAAACTGGTTCTTGCAAGCCATCTAAAGTTTCTTGGGCATCGTTTAATTTAGTCGTATTTTCGGCGATTTTTTCCTCCGCTTCAGCTTTTTTCTGATTAAACGTGGTTAGCTCCGCTTGATATTGTGCTTCTTGTTGTTGAATTTCAGGCGTTTCTCCAAAATAGGCTTTTGCTTGCGTAATCGCTTGTTGGGCTTCATTTAATTTTTGTTGACCATCAGCTAATTGTTGTTGGCTATCAGCTAATTGTTGTTGGCTATCAGCAATTTTTGCTTGACCGTCGTCAATTTCTTTTTGATATTCAGCTTGAATGCTGGCCAATCGAGCAGCCGGCAAATCAGTTAAGGTGTCATCCAAATCCGCTTTATGTTTTTGAACTAATTGATTGTAGTCATCAGAATACGGATCCACCCTTTGAGTATCTTTAAAGGTCATACGAGCGACTAAGTAGTAATCTACATCAAAAACGTCTTCAGTTACCACGCCATAGCCATCTAGCGAGCCAGAACCAGCGGTAGATGGGCCTAAATTGACGTTGGAAATAATTTCGCTAGATTTGACGAAACCGACAATTTTAAATTGATGACGTTTCAGTATTTTTTCACCAGTAACGTCAGCTTTTTCAGTAAATTCAATTTCATCACCAATTTTATATTTTTCTTGATATTCGGCATCAAGGGCGATTTCTTCGGCTTTTTTCGGCAAATGACCTTTCACCACTTGATAATTAGAGACTTCATCAACTTCTGAAAAAATCCGAAAACTCGTCTGACTATCTTTAAGCACTACGTCTTTCAGATAACCGTATTCGATTTTTTCAAGGCCATGGGTTTGATCTAACCCACTTTGATCATGGGCATCAATCCCCAAACTACCGATGACCGTTAAATCGGCTAAATGATTTTCTTCAAAAAAGTCGGCACCCGTTGCCCGCATATCCGGACCCGTTACATTTAAACCGACTAAGGCAAAGGATCCTAACGCCATCAAACAGACGATAGAAAAAAAACGTCCCCATGAATTTGTAAATGATTTTCTGATATCTTTCCATAATTTTTTCTTCATACTTTTCCCTACCATTCTATTTCAGCAATTGCTTTAGGATTTGCATTAACGTCAATTTTTTTCACTTGGCCATCATGCATCTGAATTACTCGGTCAGCGATTTGTGCTAGCGCAGCATTGTGAGTGACAATCACCACGGTAGAACCTTTTTCCCGACTCATATCTTGTAAAATCTGCAGCACTTGTTTTCCTGTTTTATAATCAAGTGCTCCAGTCGGTTCGTCGCACAATAGCAACTTAGGATTTTTAGCAACCGCCCGTGCAATCGCTACCCGCTGCTGCTCCCCACCAGATAATTGGGCTGGGAAATTATTGATTCGATTGGCTAAATTAACTTCTCGTAAAACTTCCTCAGAATCCGCAGCATTTTTAACAATTTCCGAAGCCAGCTCAACATTTTCTTTAGCGGTTAAATTAGGCACTAAATTGTAAAATTGAAAAACAAAACCAACTTCTTCCCGGCGGTACTTGGTCAACTGTTTCGTAGAGTAATTGGCAATATCGCGGCCATCAATCAAAACACTCCCTTGATCATTGGTATCCATCCCACCAAGAATATTCAAAACCGTCGACTTACCAGCTCCAGAAGCCCCTAAAATGATGACTAACTCACCTTTTTCAATCGCAAAATTAATATCATCATTAGCAACAATCTCAGTTTCTCCCATTTGGTATTTTTTATAACTATGAATCATTTCAATATAACTCATCTTATTTTCTCCTCCAAAAACGAACAACATGTTGATTTAAACGAAAAAGGCGGAAAGGGCTCGTTCAGCTCTCGAGCAAAATGCAGAATTAAATTATAGTGGCGTTTTCTGCCACGAATTTCATTCTCATTTTGCCGAAGAGAGCTAGCCCTTATAGCTAGATTACATAAAAAAGCGGAAAGGCTTGTTCCGCACCCGAGTAAAATGCACAAAAAATATTAGCAGTGTTCTCTATCACGAATGTCATTCTTACTTTATCGAAGAAAGTTATCTTACATAAAAACCCAAAAACAAAGGAGGAAAATCAGATGGTTCAACAAAGAAAAACGCAAACAAAAAAAGTTATCAAACAAGTTTTCAGCCAATTGCTAAAAGAAAAAGGCTTTGATGCCTTGACGGTTAGTGATATTGCTCGGCGTTCCGAAATTAATCGAGGGACTTTTTATTTACATTACATAGATAAATATGATCTTTTGAAGAAACTAGAAGCGGAAACGGTAGCGGATTTATCGAAGATTTTATTGGAAGATGACGAAAACGACAGTATTGATGATCCTTTGGAAATCATTCCATACCGCTCAATTTTGCAGGCGCTCTTTTATGTGCAAAAGGAATTTGATTTTATTCAAGCGCTAGTTAGTCCTTGTGGCGATCCCCAGTTTGCTGATAAATTTAAAAAGATTTTGGAACAACTTTTGCAGAAAAAAGTCGGCGAGTCCCATAGTTTAACTTTTTCTTTGCAAAATGTGCCAGCGGATTACGCAACGGAAATTTTACTTTCCAGCACGATTTCAATTATTTTACTCTGGATAAAAAAAGGTGCCTCTGAAAGTCCGAAAGAAATTGCCGAAATGATTACCAAAGCTCGTGAATTGCCACCTTATAAATTATTATTTTAGCCAAGAAAAAAAGAGTCTGAATCGCTAAATTCAGGCTCTTTTTCTTGGTCTGCCTTTGTTTTCTCGGCGATTTTCTTCTCCAGAAAAAACAAAAGATAGGATTGGTAAAGCGGTATACAAAATCATAGAAACACTAGGCATTTTAAAAGCTAATAAAATAAGCGAAAGGTTTAAAATGATAATTCCCCAGATTCTAACCATGGTTACGCGATTGGAGTGACGGAAAAAAGATTGCTTTGGCTAAAATAATCTTGAAAAGCGTAATTATACATCACTAATCTGACAAAATTAATGATAAAATAGGCCACCCCATAATTAATAACCGCCAAACTGGAAGGATTCTGCATGATCCATTTTGTCAGTAAAGGAATCAGCGATAAGGTAAAGAGAAAAATAAAGTTGATAATCAGAATTTTTCGGGTAGCTTTCTTCAATAAACTATAAATTTGATGTAAATCATACCAAAAATTAGCGACAATAAAAAAGCTAATTAGAAAAACTAACACTGACTGTAAAAAGGTATAATAGCTGGCGATATTTTCATTGGGCAACGGAACTTCCAGAACCATCACGGTAATAATAATCGCAATCACCGCATCATTAAAAACTTCCAAATGTTTCTTCAACAACGCCGGCTCTTTTTCTTTCAATTTCCGAATTTCACTGTTCATCTCTTCAAAAGCTGCTTGATTGACTGGGGGAGTTGTATCGGCTTTTCTCGCTTGCATTGTGCCACCTCAATTTATTTCATATTTAATCATATTATGACTGTTTTCGGGCTTTGTCAAACGAATTACCCTTAGCTAAAAAAATAGTGCGTTTCTTTTTTTATTCCCGATTCTCTGTGCTAGAATGCAGGTATTAACAGGAAAATAATGCTTTCATAGCAACGAGGAGGAAAAATAAGATGCGTTATACCAATGGAAACTACGAAGCCTTTGCTACACCAAGAAAACCCGCCAATGTCGATCAAAAGAGTGCCTATATCGTCGGCGCTGGCTTGGCTGGCTTAGCTGCTGCCGTTTTTTTGATTCGTGATGGTCAAATGAAAGGAAAAAATATTCATATTTTTGAAGAACTTTCTCTTTCTGGTGGCTCGCTAGACGGAAAATTTATTCCTCATGATGGTTTTGTGACTCGCGGTGGGCGGGAAATGGAAAATCACTTTGAATGTTTGTGGGATTTATTCCGTTCGGTGCCTTCCTTAGAGGTGGAAAATGCTTCGGTTTTAGATGAATTTTATTGGTTAGATCATGATGACCCCAATTCCTCCAACTGCCGAATTATCCATAATCGCGGAGAACGAGCGGCTGATGATGGCGATTTTACTTTATCTAAAAAGGCCCAAAAAGAATTGGTTGAACTTTTTATGACTAGCGAAGATCAATTGATTGGCAAAAAAATCGAAGATGTCTTTAGTGAAGAATTTTTTGCTTCTAATTTTTGGCTTTATTGGTGCTCTATGTTTGCTTTTGAAAAATGGCATTCTGCCATTGAAATGCGCCGCTATGTGATGCGTTTCATCCATCATATTAAAGGTTTACCTGATTTTACCGCCCTAAAATTTACCCGCTATAATCAATACGAATCCTTGGTGAAACCACTGTTAGCTTATTTAACTGAGCAAGGCGTTGATTTTCAATATGAAACAAAAATTATGGATATTAAAGTCGAAATCACGGAAAAAACGAAAGTGGCCAAAAGTATTTTATTAATGCAAGCTGGCCACGCTAAAGAAATCCCTTTAACTGAAAATGACTTGGTTTTTGTAACAAATGGCTCGATTACGGAAAGCTCTACTGAAGGCGACCACCACACACCAGCCCCTGTCACTCACGAATTAGGTGGCAGCTGGAATTTATGGAAAAACTTAGCGAAACAATCGCCAAAATTTGGTCATCCAGAAGTTTTTTATGACAATTTGCCTAATGAAAGCTGGTTTGTTTCCGCAACTGCCACTTGGGAAAATTTTGATATCGAACCTTATTTAACACGCTTAACCAAACGAAAATTGCGTACAGGAAAAATCGTGACTGGCGGGATTATCACGATTAAAGATTCTAATTGGTTAATGAGTTTCGCTACTCATCGCCAACCTCATTTTAAAGAACAAAACGACCAACAAACCGTCACTTGGGTCTATGGTTTATTATCAAATACCCCAGGAAACTATATTAAAAAGCCGATTGAACAGTGTACTGGTCAAGAAATTGCACAAGAATTACTGTATCATTTAGGCGTGCCAGAAGCCGATATTCAAAAAATTTCTGAAGAATCTTGCACCGCTATCCCAGTTTATATGCCATTCATCACATCTTACTTTATGTTGCGGCAACCTGGAGATCGCCCATTAGTTATTCCTAATGGTTCAAAAAACCTAGCCTTTATCGGTAACTTCGCGGAAACCCAACGCGATACTGTTTTCACCACCGAATATTCCGTCCGCACCGCTATGGAAGCTGTCTATCAACTGTTGGAAGTTGAGCGGGGCGTGCCAGAAGTCTATGCTTCTGCTTATGATGTCCGGTCATTAGCCAATGCCGTCTATTATTTAAGCGACCGCAAAAAATTAACCGAGATGGATTTACCTTTTATCGAAAAGAAAATCGTCGCCGGTTTTGTTAAAAAAGTTGAAAATACTTATATCGGTGATGTTTTGAAAGATAATCATTTGGTGTAAAAGAAAACGGAGTGGAAAAACCACTCCGTTTTTTTGTGTGAATTTTTTATTAACCTCTCAGCTACCAATTAGCCCATACAAAATCAGCTGATACAGCCCCGCCGCTTTTTCTTGATATTCTTTTTGCGTTTCCCAAGTGGACTGCACTTCGGCGGCAATGTTCAAATATTGCAAGACGGTAGCTGTAGCAATATTTTCGGCAATGGCGCCTTCTGCTTTGCCCGATTCGATAAATTGCAACAGAATTTGTTAGCGAATTTCGTTGACGCCTTCGTTAAACAAATCAATAAAGACTTGGTCTGCCAAAGCTGTTTTGGAAAAATAAGTTTCTAAAAGTTCATGAGGTTTTTCCGCGCAAAGAGAAACAACCTGTACCACTTTCTCCTTAAAACTCAATTCATCAGCCAGCAACTACTGCGAATCGGGATTTCTCTGTTGCTTATTTTCCTAATTTTTAAAGTCAATAAACCGGCAAAAAGCGAGTAGCTTTTGCCAGCTACTCGCTTCAATCTTTTATTCATCTTCTAAATACTCTAAAATATCCCCCGGTTGACACTCCAGCACTTTACAAATTTCATTTAAGGTGGAAAAGCGGACCGCTTTGGCTCGACCTGTTTTCAAAATCGAGATATTGGCGCTAGTTAAACCGACTTGCTTGGCTAATTCTCCTGATTGCATTTTTCTCTTAGCTAACATTACATCTAAATTTACTTGAATCATAAGTTTTTCTCTCCTCATTCTCTCGTCTTTTACTTAAATTGTCATTTCATTTTCTTCAGCAATTTGGTTGGCTTTTTCTAAAATTTTTGATAATGCCCACACGATTGCGGCTACCACAACATAAGTCACATCAAGAAATGAGCTGTCGCCGATTAATTGGCTAGCGTGAGCAACTGTATCTGGTAAAGTTGAAGCAACAGCTAAAACTAACATTAACGCTGCGATTTTTTTCGCTGTTTTAACATTTTCTGCTACAAAGATTTCTTCGTTTTCTAAGTTTTTGAAAAACTTACGGGCGAAGTAACAAACCGCGCCATACAATGCAAAGTTAGCTACTAAAGATAAGACCAACACCGGTGAACTAATTATTTTCAAAGTGTTCGCTCCAAAAGGTAACTCACTAATATCGGCACTGGCAATCGCTTTTGTAAAGACTGGCAATTTCGTCAACAGCCAAACTAAAAGCGCCGCTACTGATACAGTTCCCATTACCGCTGTCATAAAACCAAATACCCATTTCAAACCTTTATATAAATTCTTTTCTGTTTTCATCATTTTTTTCATGCTCCCTCAATTTTCAATATTATTTTTTTCGTACCCTTCTTTTTACTTATCTTCTTGGCCAAAAGAATAAAGCAGAAGTGGTCGTTTTTTCCGTATTTTTTTGTTTTTATTTTTTCCAGTAATTACTTTCTGAATTAACTATAACTTATCAAAAAACGAAAGTCAACAACTTTTTATCGAAAAACAATAAAAAGTTGTCGTTTTATATGTTTTAGTATCCGCTTTTCAATATCTAATTATCGAAAAACGTTGATACAATCTCATTTATAAGAGTTTCGACTCTTCTCAAAAAAACTGAAAATTTTTTATAAAAAAATAGCAAAGCTGCAAAAATTAGCAGGTTTGCTATAAAAATATTTTAATCAAACTGACTCTTATCGCCATAATCTGCGCGATACACACCGTTAAGTCCGGCTTTACCACCGATTTGCGCTAATTGTTTAATTAATTGATTTTGTTCAGCTGAAAATTGCAGCTGGTTGGTGTAGCTAATAAAATAAATGTAGTTAACCAAGCGATTAATTAGCGGAACTTCATCTGTTATGTCCGCCAGCTTATGAAAAACTTTTAACAGCACTTCTTTAATATCCGCCATTTCTTCGCCATTATTTTTAGCTAAATCATTATAAAGCAGATGGACAATTTCCTTACTAACAGCCATTTCAATCACCTTTCTTTGTAACAAAACCGCAATTATAATTATATGCCTAATTGTACTTTCTGCCCACTATTTTATAAATAGACATCACTAACCTAATTTGTTAACCTTATATATGAAAAGCAATACATTCCTAAACTAAGGAGATATTTTATGAAGATTGAATTTAAAATGGCCCTGACAAAAGCAGATTGGATTGATTTTAATCAAGCTTATTTGAAATTTACCAATAAAAGAAGACGACGAATTGCGGCGGTATTAATCGGCTTACTACTGATTACAGCGGTGATTTCCTTGTTTTCGCTAGTGAGCTATATTATTGAATATCATGAATATTTTGCGCTTCATGATTACTCAGAAATTTTCAAATATAATTCTGACGGCGTCTTTTTACCGCTAGTTTATTTATTAGTTTCAGCCTTTGCCTTTTATCGTTTTTTCATCGCACCTAAAAAAGCCGTCAACAAAATGGTAAATCATCCAGAAAATCAGCAGATGTTTGATAAAAAACGCTTGGTACTTGATTCAGAAAAAATTTTGTCGGAATCAGAATTAACCACGCAAGTTTACGACTGGCAAATGGTGGTTAAAGTAATCGAATCACCGGATTTTATCGCCTTATTTCTCAGCCACAGTGCTTGCCTACTTTTTCCAAAATATCAGTTGGAATTGCAACAATTAACCGGTCTTGAAACCTTGATTGCGGATAATTTTAAAGATGAAATTATTTATATTGAAAAATGATTATACAAAAGGGGCTGTGACATAAGTAAATTATGTTCGTAGTTTCAAAAAAAAGAAATTCTATGAAAACCATTATGGTTTTGTGGGATTTCTGTTTTTTT
>NZ_JARXWL010000017.1 GCF_029893325.1 Enterococcus sp. PF1-24 | reverse complement strand
ACTATTTTCAATTTGAGTTCAAAACTATATTTAGCCATAAAAATACCGACCTCCAAATGTTAGATTTTTGGTCTAACTTTTGGGGGTCGGTACAGTACTCTTAAATGATAAGCTAGCTGTTTTTGTGGTTGAATGGATTTTCGCCACTATAATTTGATTCTGCATTTTGCTCGAGAGCTAAACAAGCTTACTCCGCTTTTCTTAATTAAACAGCCAGTTTAGTTGGGGGCCGTTGTCTTTTTTGCGTTTGCGGGAATACAGCCAATAATCTAAGACGGCAGCGATACAGATACAAACGGGTGCATCGGTTTCGTCTGATATATCTAAAACATAGTAATCTCCAGAAAAAAGAGTAGCTTTATCCATTTTCATAACAGTATGGTTGAAATGTTGAATTTTATATTGGTGGTTATAAATATTTCCTTGGGCAATCCAGTGAAGTTGACGAATGTAATAAAAATCGCCGGGCCAATTAAAAATTTTCTTCATGGTACCCACTTTATCAAATTGATAATAAATATCAAAATTTTGACGAGAGGCTAAGCCGACTTGCTTGATGCTAGCAATTAATTCACCGTTCATGGCATAAAGAGAAAGGGCATCCCCCCGCGTTCCCCAACGACCAACTAAAAGGAAGAGCGACTGACCTTTTTCATCTTTAACAATGGTTCTGGTGACATTACTTAATTGCTTTTCTTGAATGAAAAACTCTGGCATAGTTCTTCACACCTCGTTTCAATCTGGCTTTTTCAAGTTGTTGAAAAAGCATTCGATTTTGTCAGAGTTATAGATTTTCCGCCATTGCCCGTAAAATTGCTTTACCGACACCATGCTCTAAATTAGTATCAGTGACATATTTTGCGTAGTCTTTAACTTCGATTTCAGCATTGCCCATGGCAAAACTTACACCGGCTAACTGCAACATACTAGCATCGTTAAAATTATCACCAATCGTCATAATTTCTGCTAAATCAAAGCCGTGTTCTTTGGCAACATGAGCTACTGCAATGCCTTTTTGGGCATTTTTATGATTGATTTCAATGTTGTTCGTGCCAGAAGAGGTTACCACCACATCGTCTAAATCAGCAATTCTTTTTCCAACAGGGCCTAAAATGCTAGGGCCTTCGCTAGAGAAACAAATGATTTTTAAAACTTCAATCTCTGGTTGGCTCACCACTTCACGAATACTATCAACATAATTAATGTGCAACATTTTTAAATTTGCCGCCGCCATAGCAATTGCCATTTTATAAGTTAGGTGATCTAAATGACTAGTCAACATTGAAGCGAAACTTTCGATTCGCTGGGTTTGACTTTCAGAATAGATTCCCTTATTAGTAGAAACTTCGTAATAAATATTGCGTTCATCTAATAAACCTAAAATTTGATTGGTTTCTTTCTTATCGATTGGAACGCTAAATAAAGAGTTTCCAGCTTTATCAAAAACTTGCGCACCGTTTAAAGTAATCATGGCACATTCAATGCCGGCTTCTTCTAATGCAGATAATGCTTCTTGACGATTGCGGCCAGTCGCTACCATAAACTCAATTCCACAAGCTTCAGCTTCACGAATCGCATCAATATTTTCTTGAGAAATCAGCATTTGTGCATTCAATAATGTACCATCCATATCAGAGGCAATTAATTTAATCATTAATTATCACACCAACCTTACTTTTAAGAATCTTTTTTTATTCTATACTTGTTAAGTGTACCATATTTTGAGATACTTTTGCTGATAGGATGAAATCTTTCATCGTTTTAAAGGTAAAAATTAGAAAGGATTTAAAGAAAATATGAAAACATTCATTAATAATAGTTGGCAGGAAGTTTTGCAAGATGAGTTTACTAAACCTTATTATTTACAGTTGCGAGAATTTTTAAAAACAGAATACCAATCACAAGTTATTTATCCAGATATGTATCATATTTATGAAGCCTTATCTTTAACCCCTTACGAAAAAACGAAAGTTGTGATTTTAGGGCAAGATCCTTATCATGGCCATAATCAAGCCCATGGCTTAGCTTTTTCGGTGCAACCAGGGGTGAAAATTCCGCCATCATTAGTCAATATTTATAAAGAATTGCAGTCTGATTTAGGAATTGCGCCAGTTAATCATGGTTATTTAACCAAGTGGGCAGAGCAGGGAGTGCTACTTTTAAACACTGTTTTAACAGTGCGTAACGGTCAAGCATACTCTCATCGGGGCAAAGGCTGGGAGTTATTTACAAATAGCGTGATTGAAAAAATTAATCAACGGGAAATCGGCGTGGTTTTTATTTTGTGGGGGAAACCAGCCCAAGAAAAAGCTTCCATGATTGATACAAGTAAACATGTGATTTTGAAAGCGCCCCATCCAAGTCCGTTATCAGCTCATCGCGGATTCTTTGGTTCTAAGCCATTTTCTAAGACGAATGAAGCTTTACAAGCTTTAGGGCAAGAAACTATTGATTGGCAATTGCCTGAAACAGTATAACAGAAAATAAGCTTCTGTTATAATTTTTTGAGTACAGTTGACTTTTTGAAAAGGCGTTTTTATCATTGGTTTAAAGAACCTTGGTTTCAGCTAATAGTGGAGATAATGCTTGATTTAGTCCGTAATTATTAGCTGAATGTGGTTTTTTAGTTTCTGAATAAATTTCTGAATTTTTATCTGAAACAGGGTTGGAATCTGTTTTTGTTTTATGGTAGAATGTAAATGAAATTAATTATTTGGAGGTTATTTTTGTGGAATTGTTTGATCATTTAAAATTTAAAATTGTTCGTCGCAAAATCAAAATTGCTTTTCCTGAAGCAACAGATGCTCGCATTTTAGGTGCTGCCGCTCGTTTGAAAGCAGAAGAATTAGTTGAACCAATCTTAATTGGTAACAAAGAAGAAATTGCTGAAAAAGCTAATGCTCGTGGTTTAAATGCTGAAAACTTCATTATTCTTGACCCTGAAAGCTATGATGGTTGGGATGCAATGGTTGAAGCTTTCATTGAACGTCGAAATGGTAAAGCAACTAAAGAAGATGCTGAAAAAACGCTGAAAGATGTTAACTACTTCGGTACGATGTTAACGTATATGGGCTTTGCAGACGGCATGGTAAGTGGTGCGATTCATTCAACTGGTGATACTGTTCGCCCGGCTTTACAAATTATCAAAACAAAACCAGGTGTGAGCCGAACAAGTGGTGCGATGATTATGGTTCGCGGTCGCGATCAAGAAAAATATTTATTCGCCGATTGTGCGATTAACGTTAATCCAACTGCCCAAGAATTAGCAGAAATCGCTGTTTCTTCAGCAGCAACTGCTGAATTGTTTGACATTGATCCTAAAGTTGCAATGATGAGTTTTTCAACTAAAGGCTCTGCCAAAGCAGAAGAAGCTTTGAAAGTAGTTGAAGCAACAAGAATTGCTCATGAATTAGCACCAGATTTATGCTTAGATGGTGAATTACAATTTGATGCAGCTTATGTTTCTTCAGTTGGTCAATTAAAAGCACCAGATTCACAAGTAGCTGGTAAAGCAACAGTCTTTGTCTTCCCAGAATTACAATCAGGAAATATCGGTTATAAAATTGCCCAACGTCTAGGTGGCTTTGAAGCAATTGGCCCAATCTTACAAGGCTTGAACAAACCCGTTTCAGATCTTTCTCGTGGCTGTAATGAAGAAGATGTTTACAAATTATCAATTATTACTGCCGCTCAATCTTTAGTAGATTAGGCTATATAAATAGTAAAAAGTGTTAGTTGCTAAATTTAGCAGCTAACACTTTTTTAGTTTAATTATCTTGCACTATAAAAGGCAATGCCTTCATCTTGCCAACCTAAACCGATTAACCAATCAGCTTCAAAGCGGCTTCTAGTAAATAAATGTGAACCAGGACCAGTTGCGTAAGGATTGAAGACCCGATAGATAGGATAGCCTAATTCTTCAGGAACCATATAAAAGGCAATGCCTTCTTTATTCCAACCTTCAGTAGCCACAGCTTCATATTCGTTAGCATCTAACGTATAGAAGTGTTCGCCAGAATTTGGATTATATAAGCGATAAACTGGTTTTGCCTGTTGGTAGCTAGGCGTTACGCTGTAAAAAGCAACACTTTCTGCTTGCCAGCCTAAACCAACGATCCAATCATATTCTTCTTTGCTAGTGGTGTATAGATGATCACCGTCATTTAAATTATACGCCCGCCAAATTGGAATTAAAACTTCATCCGGGACAGTAGTATCGGGATTACTTGGATTCCCAGGATTTCCCGGATTCCCAGGGTTGCTATTTGATTTATAAACATAAGTCACTACAATTACTTCATTAGTAAATAAACCAGTTGGATTGCCAATCACTTCGGTAAAAGTATAACCAGTAATTTCTTTTTGAGTGGTGCTATATTCAGCACCTGCATCACCAGTTTGTAAAATATCCGCTGAAATTGGTGTGCCTTTTTCATCTTGATATTGAGCAAGTACAAAGCCTTGGTTAGTATTTGCTTCTAATTTGTGATAGCTTAATTTTACGGTTTGTGCTTGATCAGAGATAATGCCACTAATTGGGCTTAAATCATCAGCTGTCACAACACCATTAAAAGTATAACCAATAATATAATTAGCTTCAGCATGATAACGATCGCCTAAATTACCTGTTAAAATAATATCTTCGGCAATTTTTTCAACTGGGTTGCCATTAATATCGTATTCCCAGTATTCAACTGTGATTGCTGCAGGCTGTAAAATTTCCCATTTGGCATACAAAGTAATTGAATTTTGCAGGTTTTCAATTTGACTGCCAACCGTATAAACAGGATCAACATCCGGTGCATTTAGTGTCCAGCCAACAAAACGATAGCCATCTTTTACCAAATCACCTTCAGCTAAAAGTGTAGTTGAATCGCCAACGTTATAAGCATTACTATCAACAGGTGTAGTACCTGTACCACCATTGGCATCATAAGTAACGGTTAATGTTGAAGTACCCCAAACGGCATATAGTGTTTGATCGCCAACAACTAAACTAGTTGGTAAATCCGCTTTAGCTAAACCAGTATCAGGAACGGTTGCTGCAGGGTTGATCGACCAGCCTAAAAATTCATCAGTACCTGTTTTTTTAGGCTCCGGTGCGTTTGTTGTGACAGTTAAATTATCATAGCCTACTTGATAGTAAGTATCTGGGTTTTCACCCTCATAATAAATAGTGCCATCATAATCAGTTAATGCTGATAATTCAAAATAAGCATCTTCATGATTGACATCATACTTAATCCAACTAATTTCAACTGCACCAATATCCGCTGGTGAAGCACGTGGGAAGTCTCGTTGATCCACAGCTGGTGCACCAGTTAAATCAGCAATTATATTGTCAGCTAATTTTTCAGGAGCAATTGGTAAAGTAGGGATAACAATACGTTGGAGATCATAAGTCGCTCCAGCTTGAATATTGCTGTAATTTGGCACTAATTCGATTGCTGCAGTACCAAAAACATCTGCCAAAGTTTCAGCAACGGGTGTCCCGTTGTCGTAACCAAGGTTATTGCTGATATTGCCAGTGTTAGGGACGTTGCTTTGATCAGCAATATTACTTTTTTTATCATTAGTATTTCCCTGCGCAGAATTGTTAATAAAAATATTATTAACATAATAACCTGCTGATACGTTGTAATAGAAGCTTGGTTTAATAAAAGCTAAATGGCCGTTATGTCCGATGGCACCGCCGTTATATTTGGCTACGTTATTTACAAAGGTATTATTATAATATTGAATTCTGGCTGTATATTGAGAGGTGCCAGCAGAGTTAGCAAAAACTTGAATTGCGCCACCACTATTAGAGCTGGCGTCAGCTCCTAAGGCTTTATTGCCATAAAAGGTGTTATTATTAAAGATAATACCATCGCTAATTGTATCTTGAGTCTGAATTAAAACCGCACCGCCATCATCACCAGCGATATTTTCTTCGAAAGTGTTACCATCAAAAAGAACATTTGTATTGGCTTTAACGTTCCATAAAGCGATCGCACCACCGTCAGCCAGCTTGCCATTTGCAGAAGGACTTTCTACAGCAACATTTTTATAGAAGTAATTATCTTTAAAAGTGGTACTAGAGCCTGCTTTTGGTTGGAAAATATAAATTGCACCACCCTCGCCACCAACATTGGTACCAGTTGTTAAGGTTTTATTATCTTTAAAAGTATTATTGATAACAGTAAAACTCCCATTATGGTTTTTAGTAGCAATTGCGCCACCAGAATAGCCATTGGCATTAACAGTATTAGCTTTGAAGCTGCTATTTTGAATAGTGACATTAGCGCTAGAATTATGTGTTTCAAACTGAATTGCTGCGCCATCAATGGTAGTACCAGCAATGTTTTGGAAGTCGACATTATCAAAAATAATTTGACTACCAGCAGTTTTAGCTGCAGCCAGTATTCCGCTAGTCCCACCATTAATCCGCAAATTTTTAATGGTTAATTTACCAGATACTTCAACTCTTAGTAAAGTATTAGTATCTGAGTATGTTCTGTCTTGACCATCAAGAACAATATTCTTGTCAGCGGGGATACTAAAAGATCCAAAGCTATGAATATCTGTAGGGATAGCTATAGGAATAATTGTTTCTTCGTTTGCTGGTGCGTTTACAATTGCAGTAGTTAACTCCCCAGGTGTTGTGACTGCAGGAACGGTAGCTGCCTCGTTAGGTGTTGTAATAAGCAGTAATCCTGATACCAGCGCCAGCAATCCTCCTAATAAATAGTTCTTTTTCTTCATTATTTTGGTATAAAAGGAATTTATTTTCCCTCTACACCATCACTTCCTTTCTTTTATAAAATAGTAACTTCATTGTAAAACCGCAGTTCTATAAAGTCAAACGAAGGTTTTATAAATCGTAACGGTTACATTATTCTTCAATAATATAGTGTTTAATAATAAAAGACTAGATAATTGCTTGATTTTTAGTAAGAAGTACAAAAAATAATGCTCACTAATGATTTAGCAAGCATTATTTAATAATATTTTTCTAATTATAATTCATGAACAAAATAATCAAAGAGTTGTTGCTCGTTTCGATTAACATGATGGGTTAATTCAGGATGCCATTGGACACCTAAAATTCGTTGTGAGTCGTCAATACTTTCAAAAGCTTCCACTAATCGATCTTCAGACCAAGCGATTCTCTTAAGCTAGGTGCTAATTTTTTAATTGCTTGATGATGAAAAGAATTCACACGATAATTTTCTGGTAAAAAACTTAAGCGACTATTTACATCAACTGTAATATTATGAGTAGCAAAGCTTGGTGGAGTAGGGACTTGATTATGTTTAACTTGCCAGTTGTCATATAAAGATAAATCTTGATATAAAGTGCCACCTAAAGCAACATTCAATAAATGAATCCCTCGACAAACTGCAAAAATAGGTTTCTTTTGGTGAATGGCCTCAAGAACTAAAGTCATTTCAAAGGTATCTCTAGCTGGATTAGTCGCTAGTAATTTGGGATGAGGCACTTCGTTATATAAATGAGGATCCACATCTTGACCGCCAGCAATCCCGATAATTGTTTTACTCATACTAAATAACCTTTCTTAATTGAAATTTTATAGCTAAGTTTAGTGTACCATGCGATTGATTTCTAAGGAGAAAGATTTGCTTAATAGGAAAGCTGGTTAGTTAATCTAAGGTAATTTGATATTTCTTTAATTTCTTATAGAGTAATGTTCGAGAAATTCCTAGCTGTTCAGCTGTCTTCTTTTTATTTCCGTTGAGTTGACTTAAAGTTTCCCGAATTAAAGATATTTCTAATTCCTGTTTTGTAGTTTTCATATTTCTGTTAGATCCTGCTAAAACATTTTGTTTTAAGTGACGACAGTTAGTCAAATCAAAGTAATCAGCAAATTCTTGCCAAGTTAAATAACCTGAAAGTCGACTGTTCATAGCACGTTCTAAAACATTTTGTAATTCACGAATATTTCCTGGCCAATGATAATGTTGAAATTGTTCTAATACATAAGAATCAATACCAGTTACGCTAGTCCCTAGTTGCATATTAAGCCTTTTAATAATCGAATCTATTAATAAAGGTAAATCTTCAAGCCGCTCTCTTAAAGGCGGAATCCTAATTGTAATCACATTAAGTCGATAGAATAAGTCATTACGGAACAGTTTCTTTTCAACTAATTCTCGTAAAGGAATATTAGTTGCTACTATTAAACGTACATCAATATAGATTGTATTCATACCGCCAACTCTTTCAATTTCTTGTTCCTGAATAGCTCTCAATAATTTAGGTTGAATGACCATTGACAAATGGTTGATTTCATCTAAGAAAAGGGTTCCTTGATTAGCTAATTCAAATTTCCCCATTTTTCCTTCAGCTTTTGCTCCAGTAAAGGCACCATATTCATAACCAAAAAGTTCGCTTTCTGCTAATTCTACAGGAATAGCGGCACAATTTAATTTTATTAGAGGTTTTTCACTACGATTACTTAGCATATGAATAGCATGGCTTACCAATTCTTTACCAGTACCAGTTTCTCCTTCGATAACAATATTTGAAGGAGAATTCGCTGCTTGGTAAATGAGCTCTTTCATTTTTTTTATAGCTTTACTTTCACCAATAATACTGTCAATAGAGTATTTACTTGCTCTAAGCTTTTGCAATTCTTGGCAATAATAATTTCTTTCAGATTGCAATTGGTTAAAAGTTTTTGAAAAGATAGTTGCTTCTTTTAAATCGTGAAAAATAGTTTGAATAATACATCCAATTACTTTTTTTTCATGAAATAAAGGGAAATAGGAAACAAATTGTTGGCCAATATTATCAGGTTTAATTCCAACCGGATAAGCAATGATGGGTGTTTTATTTTCCATTGCTTCAAGAGCCTTAGTTTCGGGGAAAAACTCAGTTACTTTTTTACCAATAACTTCACCTGGCAAACAATTGAAATAGCTAGCCCATGATTGCGTGACATACGTATAATTTCCTAAACGATCCAAAATAGCAAAAGTACCTAACTGCTCAAAAACCATCTTTGAAAATAGAGGGTTCTCAAAATTAAAATGATTTTCCATAGTGTCCTCCAACTTAGCGAATAGAGAATAATTTTTATGTAAATAAAGCGTTATCATTATTTTACATGTAAACTTTTGTATACACAAGATTTGTTAGAAAAGATTTAGATTTTTGTAGATATAAGTTGTGTAAAAGTTTACAAATCGGCTTTTTATATTTTTTCTATTGATAATACTTGTTTGGCATAAAACTTGCTTAATATAAAGACGAATCAAAAACCAATATAGTCAAACATAATTTTTTGACTAAAAACAGGAGGACTTTTTATGAAAATCATTGATTTATCTATTCCAGTTGAACATGGATTGGTGAGTGATCCACCGCAACAAATTCCGAAAATTAATTATCAAAATCATCAACAAACAGCAGAAACGATGGCCTCTTTTTTTGGAAATGCAACAATAGAGGATTTACCAGAAGGCAATGGATGGGCGATTGAGTTTATTAACTTAAGTACACATAGCGGGACCCATGTAGATGCGCCATATCATTATTATCCAACTATGAATAATGGTGAGCCTGCTTGGAAAATTGATGAGATTCCATTGGAGTGGTTTATTGGAAATGGCGTTAAAGTAGATTTTCGGGATAAGCCTGATGGATATAAAGTAACTGCGACAGATTTTGAAGAATACTTCAAAAAAATTGATTATGAATTGCAAGCTAAAGACATTGTTTTTATTAACACTGGTGCGGACAAGAAATGGGGATCAAAGGAATATTTGGTTGCTGGTTGTGGAATGAGTGCTGAAGCAACTAAATGGTTATTAAATAAAGGTGTGCGTGTTTGTGGTACAGATGGTTGGAGTTGGGATGTTCCGTTACCATTTACTGGCGAAGAATTCAACAAAACTGGTGATGCTTCTATTATTTGGGAAGGTCATCGAGTTGGTAGAGAACAAGCTTATTGTCATATTGAAAAACTGACCCATTTAGATGAGTTACCAACAACCGGATTTCAAATTATTTGTCTGCCTGTAAGTATTAAGGGAGCAAGTGCTGGTTGGAGTCGTGTAGTAGCAATTGTAGAAGACTAAAAAAAAGACTAAAATTAATAGCTAAATGAGTTGGCATTTTTTCATAATAAATATAGAAATATTTGTAAAAAATATTTTTTATTTTGATAGAATAGCCAGCTAATCTAGCTAAATATAGGGAGAAATCAATTATGGATGCTAATATTATTTTTTTATTAATGTTTGTTCTGTTTGCTTCAGTATTAGTTGGAGCGGGCTTGTATTCTAAGCGTTGGGTTAGTGATTCATCAGATTTTATTTTAGCTGGTAGAGAAGTTTCTACGATTATTAATATTATGGGAGTTTCCGCAATTGGTTTTGCTGGAACAACTATTGCTTTAGCGCCAGGTTTTGCGGTGCAATTAGGTTTGAAAGGAGCCCTTGGTTGGGGACTGATTTATTCTGGTTTCGGTATTATTGTGTTCGGTTTACTTTTCTCTAATTTTATTCGTCGTTGTGGTGCACAGACGTTACCTGAGTATTTAGAGATGCGTTATGGGAAAACAGTACGTTCAGTTGTAGCAATTACCAGTGTGATTGGTATGGCAGGAATTTTAGCTAATAATATTGTATCTTGTGCAAATACGATTACTGGTTATACAGGTTGGAATCAAACCTTGGTTATCGGAACATTATTTTTCATTATTATTGCATTTACTTTTATCTCGGGACTGTGGGCGGCAACGATTACCGATTTTATTCAAGTAAGTATTGGTTTAGTAGCAATTCCAGTTTTGTTAACTATGCTTTTTCAACGTTTTGGTGGATTAGATGTAATTGCTTCTAAATGGCCTGGCGGAGATTTTATAAATACAGGAATTGGTGGAGCACAAATTCCTAATACGGCTTTAACTTATCCATCAATTTTAAATTTTATCATTTGTTTTGCAGCTGCACTAGTTTGGGGAAATAATTATTATTGGATGAAAATTGCTTCTTGCAGAAGCGAAAAAGTAGCTAAAAAATCATTTGTAATTGCTGGAATACTATTAATTGTGGTGTTTATGATTCCTCTAGCACTAGTTGGACTATTTGCAGGTGCTCATTTTACCAATCAATTTATGATTGCTGGGACTGGTGGTACCTTAATTCATACAGCTGCATATGGGGTGATTGTAAAAATTTTCCCACCATTATTAGGTTCATTTTTTGTAATTGCAGCTGTGGCGGCTTCGATTTCTACTGCCTCAACTTCTGCGATAGGAGCAAGTGCTGTAGCAACTCGTGATATTTATCAACGTTTAATTAATCCGAATGCTACAAGCGAAAAAACTTTAAAAGCTTCAAAAGTAATTATGATTTTAATTGGTCTTTTGACCTGGGGGATGTGCCAGTTTCCTGGAGGACCTACGTATCTATTTGCTTTTGCTAATTGTTGGTTAGTTCCACCAGCAATTTTATTAGGACTTGGCGTGATTTGGCCAAAATTTAATGAAACAGGGGCATTATGTGGTGCATTAGCAGGAATGATTACAATGGTTTCTTTCACTATTTTAGGAGATATTTTAAATATATTTAATATCAATCAATATGTTTATCTTGCTTCACTAGGGTTTGCTGTAACGTTAATAGTAGCTGTACTTGCAAATTTATTTGGAAAATCTCGTTATTATAGTCAAACAGCATGGGAAAGAGTACCTACTACTTCAAATAGAGAAGAAGTAGAACTGGAAGAACTTGATTTGAAGCTACTTGAAATGATTAACCTTGATCATAAATATATGGCGGATTTAACAGATGCTTCAGGATTAGATTCTAATTTAACAGGTTTTGCAATAGAACGTTTAGATCGTGGCGGTTATATTTTACGTGAAGGTATGACCGGCAGTAAGTTTTATACTTTCATGATTACAGAAAAAGGGAAAGAAATTTTACCTAAGTTATCAGAAAGACAGGCAATGTTAGCTAACAAACATTTAAATGAGTTATATTTTGATTTATTAATGCTTGTTGATCGAGCGCCTGATAAACAAGCTGAATTTGTAAAACAAAATGAAATTAAATCTATGTATATGGCCGCGATTTCTTCACATTTAACAAGACAAGGATACATTATTGAAAAAGGGCTGTTTAAACGTAGATTAGAGGTAACAGCTAAAGGTAAAGAAGTTCTAGAAGAATTTAGTCATTAGGAGGTAAAAAGTTTTATGAAAAAGAAAACAATTATAACTGTGGCAACAACAGGTGCATGGCCGACTAAAGAGCATAATCCTAATATTCCGATGACGCCAATGGAAATAGCAGATGATGTTTATAAATGTTGGAAAGCTGGTGCAGCGATTGCACATTTGCATATGAGAGATGATGATGGCAAAGGCACGATGTCAGTAGACAAGTTTGAAGAGACAATTCAATTGATTCGAGAAAAATGTGACATAATTATCAATTGTACAACGTCAGGAGATTTGAAAGCTACTAACGAAACTCGACAAATTCATTTGAAAAAATTGCAACCTGAAATGGCATCTTATGATTGCGGGTCAATGAATTGGATGCATAATACTTTATTTATTAATCATCCTAAATTTTTAGAAGAATTAGGGCAAACCATGCAAGCATATAATATTAAACCAGAAATCGAGATTTTTGATGCAGGGATGGTTTACAATTCTTTTCATTACTTGAAAAAAGGAACTCTGAAAGGTCCGTTACACTATCAATTTGTATTGGGAGCTGCAGGAGGTAGCGCAGCGACTGTTGAAAATTTAGTTTATTTAAAGAGTTTAATTCCGGAAGAAGCAACTTGGTCAGCTTTAGGTATCGGTAAAGGACATGTGCCAATTATGTTAGCCGCTGTTGCCATGGGTGGACATTTACGAGTGGGTATGGAAGACAATGTTTATTTTTCTCCTAAAGTTTTAGCAGAAAGTAATGCACAATTAGTGACTAGAGCGGCAGATATTGTTCGAATTGCGGGCAATGAAGTGGCAACAGTTGCCGATGCAAGAGAGATATTAACTTTAAAAAATAAGTAGTTTATGCTAAGGGGTGTATATTTAATGAAAGAAATTGTATTAGCTGGAGCTTGTCGAACAGCCATTGGTAAATTCGGCGGAAGCCTTTCAAAATTTTCTGCAGCTGAATTAGGATCAATTGTAATTAAAGAAGCGATTAAACGTAGTGGAATTAAAGCAGAGCAAGTAGATGAAGTCTATATGGGATGTGTATTACAAGCTGGACAAGGGCAAAATGTTGCTCGTCAAGCAGCAATCAAAGCAAAAATCCCTGTAACTGTTCCAGCAACAACTCTTAATATTCTATGCGGTTCAGGTTTGCATGCTGTTAATTTGGCAGCTGCACTTATTGATTCTGGACAAGCAGACATTGTTGTTGCAGGCGGGACAGAAAATATGTCTCAAACACCATATGCTTTAGAACAGGCTAGATTTGGCTATCGTTTAGGCGATGGCAAATGTAAGGATCTCTTATTAAACGATGGTTTACATGATGCATTTGAAGGGTATCATATGGGTATTACGGCAGAGAATATTGCTGAAAAATACGGAATATCTCGAATGGAACAGGATGAATTTGCAGTTTTGAGCCAACAAAAGACTGAAAAAGCTTTAAAAGAAGACAAGTTTGCAGAAGAGATTGTACCAATCAAGATTAAAACACGTAAAGCAGAGATTGTGTTTTCTATTGATGAATATCCACGAGAAGGCGTCGATTTTGAAGGACTAAGTAAACTGTCACCAGCATTTAAAAAAGAAGGGACAGTTACTGCTGCAAATTCTTCAGGAATTAATGACGGGGCGGCAGCGATTGTTGTTATGAGTAAAGAAAAAGCTGATGAATTAGGCGTAAAACCGATGGCAAGATGGGTTAATGGTGCAGTAGCTGGTGTAGAACCAAGTATTATGGGAATGGGACCTGCTGCTTCGACTGAAAAATTATTTAAAAAGACAGGCATGACGTTGACAGATATTGATTTAATCGAAGCTAATGAAGCATTTGCAGCTCAAGCCTTAGCTGTAGGAAAGATGTTAAATTGGGATTTAAACAAAGTCAATGTAAATGGTGGAGCAATTGCCTTAGGACATCCAGTCGGTGCATCAGGATGCCGGATTTTGGTTACTTTATTGCATGAAATGAAAAAACAAGAGGCTAAATATGGATTAGCTACTTTATGCGTTGGCGGCGGAATGGGTGTTTCTAGCATTGTTGAAAATTTATAAAACCATGGAGGAGTCTGATGAATAAAGTTATAGGCTTAAAAGAAGCAGTTAAGAAAATAGAAAGTGGCATGACATTAATGGTAGGAGGATTCATCGGTTGTGGTAATCCTCATAGAATAATTTCTGCTCTGGCTAACAGTGATGTAACTGATTTAACTTTAATTTGTAACGATGGCTCTATTATTGATCAAGAAGGTAGTTGTTATGGGGTTGCAAAATTGATTGCCAATCATCAAGTGAAAAAAATAATTGCAAGCCATGTAGGAACAAACCGGGAAGTTGCGAGGCAAATGAATGCTGGAACTTTAGAATTGATTTTAGTTCCTCAAGGAAGTTTAGTGGAAATGATTCGTGCTGGTGGCTCAGGTTTAGGGGGCGTGTTAACACCAACAGGAGTAGGAACAATTGTTGAAGAAGCTGAACATGTCCATAGCCGAATTGAAATTTCTGGTAAGCAATATTTATTAGAGAAACCTTTAGTTGCTGATTTTGCTTTAATTAGCGGATATCAAGTGGATTTTTTTGGAAACACTTGGTATAAAGGAACCACTCGGAACTTTAATGAAGTAATGGCGCTAGCTGGACATCAAGTAATTGTTGAAGCAGATCATTTAGTCCCAATCGGAAGTATTCCTCCAGAAGATATTCGAACACCGGGAGTGTTAGTCGACTATATTGTTGAAGGTGGTTCTTTTAATGAATAAAAATGAGAAAAAATTTTTTATCGCATCCAGAGTTGCTAAAGAGTTTAAAGATGGAGATTTTGTAAATCTAGGGATAGGTTTGCCAACGCTTATTCCTGAATACCTACCTCAAGGGATTTCAATTGTTTTACAAAGTGAAAACGGAATTGTCGGTGTAGGAAGAAAAAAGGAAGCAGATAATGGCGAGGGATTTTTTGTTACAGATGCAGGTGGAAATCCTGCTTCTGTAACTGATTATGGCGCTTTTATTGATTCCGGTTTTTCATTTTCTTTGATTCGAGGGGGACATGTAGATTTTACTGTATTAGGTGCTCTTGAGGTAGACGAAGCAGGAAATTTAGCTAATTGGATTATTCCAGGGAAAATCGTGCCGGGAATGGGTGGAGCGATGGATTTAGTTGTAGGGACCAAAAAAGTTATTATTGCGATGGAACATACCGCTAAAGGAAAACATAAAATATTGAAAGAATGTACTTTGCCTTTGACAGCGACAAAATGCGTAGATTTAATTATTACAGAAATGGCAGTATTCGAAGTTAACGAAAAGGGACTTATATTAACTGAATATAATCCTGAATTTACATTAGCAGATATTAAAGCGAATACCTCTGCAATTTATCAAATTTCTGAAAATTTGAAATCAATGATTTGAAATTAATAACTATGAAGCTAGTCAGCGCAGATTCCCTCACATTTTTGCTTTAAAAAAACATAAAAGCTATAATATCTCTAAACAAAAAATTTGGGGGATTTAGTTGGCAATTAAATTTCGTGAAGCTGGATTAACTGATTTACCAAAAATCATGGAAATTGAACAGCAAGGTTTTACACCAGAAGAAGCAGCTAGTGAAAGAGCGATGGTAGAACGTATAGGTATCATTAGCGATAGTTTTATTGTAGCAGTTAACGGAACAGAAGAAATTTTAGGTTATGTGGTTGGTCCGGTAATTTCACAACGCTATTTAAGCGATGAGTTATTTGATAAAACGACGGCTAATCCTACAAAAGGTGGCTTTCAAGCTATTCTCAGTTTGGCAGTGGAACCGTCTTATCGCAAGCAAAAAGTAGGGAGTGCTTTGTTAGCTGAAATAAAAAGAATTGCTATTTTTCATGAAAGAATAGGGATTACTTTAACATGTTTAGCTGAATTGGTGCCTTATTATGAAAAACAAGGCTATTCTGCGGAAGGTTTATCTAATTCGCAACACGCTGGTGAAGAATGGTTTAACATGGTGTTACTACTGAAATAATTGCATAAATAATGTTAGTTTTTATAAGAGAAATGAAAAAAATTAATATTTTATTAGGATAAACCTTATTTTTGCAAAAGAATTTTGTTATACTAAGAACATCTGAATATTTACAATGGTTGGGCGTAAGCTTCAAGGATTTGGTTCTTCAAGGGGTGAGAAGAACAAGATTTTTGTGCGAGTCCAAGTAAACTGTAATAATAGGGACTGCAGACTTTCAGCGTTTTATGAAAGAATGGGTCCCTTTTTCTATTGTTGGAGAGGAAGTGAGAATTTGTTAGAAGCATTAAAGGCAATTCGTATAACGGAAGAAAAAAATGATTTAGATAAACAGGAACTTTTGGCGAAAATTAAAGAATATTCAGATGAGCAACAAAATGCCTTAGAGGAACTGAAAATTAAGAATCAAGAATTATTGACTGAATTAGCAGCAGAAAAAGAAGCAGCAGAAATTGCACAGTTGCAAACTGAACGGCAAGAGCTTTTAACAGAAGCGCAAGTTGTTCGTGATAATTTGCAACAACAATACGAAATGCATAATCAAGAGGCAATTGATCAGATTATTGAGAGGGTGAAAGTAACCTATGGCAGTTAGTAAAATGACAAAAGTTACGCTTATCTCTGATAAATCTTATAAAGAAACACTTTTGCAGACTGTTCAGGGTTTACAAAATACTGAAATTCGTGATTTAACTAAGTCTAACGAAAGTAATCAGTGGGTGCAGCAGTATTTTGGTCATAGCAAGGAAGAGGCTGAAGATAGCCGCGAAAGTGATTATGATCGTTTACAGCAAGAAATTACTGAAAGTATTCAATTTATTGAACGGTATGGTAGTAATAAGAAACAAAAAGCGCTCTATTTAAATCGTCAAGCTCTTTCGTTACAAGAAATGGAAGCTGTTTTTGATGAAAAAAAATTTCGCGAGCGTTTGAAAAAAGTTTTAGGTTTAAAACAGCAACGTGAACAATTAGTGAAGCAGCGTGAAGATTTACTGCAAAAAGAAGAATGGTTGACAGGCTGGCAATATTTAGATATTAATCCGCAAATGGTTAATTCTAAGTTTGTCAAATTGCAACTAGTTCGCACCAGCAATCAAGGCAGTATGGCTTTGATTGAAAAAATGGACACTTTACAACTTGTCCATTTAGAAAAAGTTTTTTCTGATGAAAAAGAGGTACTGTTGGCTTTAATTTATCATAAGCAAGTTGCTGAAAAAGTCCAAGGTGTGCTTACCGAATTGGGTGTTCAGCTGGAAGAGTATCCTTATGAAGAAAGTCCTAAAACGGTTTTACAAGAGGTTAAAGTTCAATTAGGTAAAGTCTACGGACTGGAAGGCGAATTAGCTATAGCAATTGGCCAAGAGCGTTCTTTCATTAAAGAGTTGCAGTGGGCAGAAGAAGTGATTTTAGCTTTAACCGAACGCGAAAAAGTAAAACAACAGCTTGTGCAAGCTCGTTATCTGGTAATTATTCAAGGGTGGTTAAGTGTGGATGAGCAGCCGCTTTTCACAGAAGCTATTGAACAACAGTTTGGTAAAGACGAAATTTATCTGGCTTTTGAAGAACCGACTGAGTTAGAGATTGAAGAAGAAGTGCCGACGAAGTTAAAGAATAGTCCGTTAGTGGCACCTTTTGAAATGCTAACTGAAATGTACGCTTTGCCTAAATATCAAGAAATTGACCCAACACCATGGATGATGCCCTTTTATTTAGTCTTTTTCGGGATGATGGTTGCGGATGTCGGTTACGGCTTATTAATGTTAATCGCCACGGTTTTAGCAAGTAAGTTTTTAGTTTTACCTCGCAGTATGGAAAGATTTATGAAATTTTTCAAAATTTTATCTTTTCCAACTATCATTTGGGGCTTGATTTATGCTTCTTGTTTCGGGGTAGCTTTGCCATATCAAGCGATTTTATCCACTGAGGATGATGTTATTCAAATTTTAATCATCTCGATTATTTTTGGTTTCATTCAATTAATGGTAGGTTTATTCGTAGCTGGTAAGGAACATTTGCGGCGTAAAGAATATCTAGATGCTATTGGTAATGGCTTTGCTTGGCAAGGAATTTTGCTAGGGATTGCGATTGGCGTTATGGGGAGTTTATTGCTCCATAGTGACGGTATCATGATGGCAGGGATTGTTGTGGCGGTTATTTCTGCTTTGGCGGTTTTAGTCGTGCCAATTTTGCAATCAAAATCAAAAGTAGTTGGTGCCGCTGTAGGTGCCTATAATTTATATGGCATCACTGGCTATATTGGTGATATTGTCAGCTACACGCGTTTGATGGCACTGGGGATTTCTGGTGGTAGCATTGCTGCGGCTTTTAATCTGCTAGTTGATTTTATGCCACCTGTCGCTCGTTATACAGTCGGGATTGTTTTGATTGTCGCTTTACACGCTTTAAATATTTTCTTAACACTATTAAGTGCTTATGTGCATGGGGCACGTTTGCAGTATGTAGAGTTTTTCGGGAAATTTTATACCGGTGGCGGTCGAGCTTTCAAGCCATTAAAAACAGCGGAAAAATATGTCAATATTGAAGTAAAAGAAAAATATAAGTCGCCGTAAAAACAGACGGCTTAGTAAATAGAAAAGAAGTAATGGAGGATTTGAATAATCATGATGGAATATTTAATTGAAAATGGTGGTATTGTTTTTGCAGTTTTAGGTATGGGGATTGCAACAATCTTCTCTGGAATCGGCTCTTCAAAAGGGGTAGGTTTAACCGGGGAAGCTGCCGCAGCGTTAACAACTAGTCAACCAGAAAAATTTGGTCAGGCTTTAATTCTACAATTATTACCCGGTACTCAAGGGTTATATGGCTTCGTAATTGCTTTCTTGATTTATCTTAATTTATCAAGTGATTTAACTATGGTACAAGGTTTAGGCTATTTAGGTGCTTCACTACCGATTGCTTTCACTGGTTTGTTTTCAGGAATGTCACAAGGACGAGTGGCTGCTGCTGGGATTCAAATTTTAGCTAAAAAACCTGAACATGCAACCAAAGGTATTATCTACGCTGCCATGGTAGAAACCTATGCAATTTTAGGATTTGTAATCTCATTCTTATTAGTAGGGAAAGTTTAAAAATTCCTTTAATGAACAAAAGTAATCAGTATAAAGGAGGCTTGTCCGAAAATATGAATGCCATTGAGAAAATTATAGCCCAGATGGAAAATACAGCTAATGAAGAATTAGCCCAATTAGAAAAAAATGAAAAGCAACGAATTGACGATGATTTTCAAGCGGCTTCGATTCGTTTAATGAACGATTTTGAAAAACAAAAAGTGAAGCAACAAGAATTGTTGGATAGTAAATATCGCCAATTGCGCAATCGCCAACAAGTTGAAATTCGTCAAGAAACGTTAAATGAAAAACAACAGTTTTTAACAAAACTATTTACGGAAGCGGCTTTACAAATGGAAAATTGGCAGGAGGCGGAAGTGCAAAAATTTGCGCTGCAAGCTTTAAAACAAATTCCTTTAAAAACGGCGGCTAAATTAATTGTTGGTGAAAAAAGTCAAAGCTATTTAACAGCGACTTGGTTGACTGAAATTGTTGCAGAATTACCTTATGACTTAACTTTATCTGCGGAAATTGTAGCCAATCAAGCAGGCTTTGCGGTTGATGATGAAGGAGTTCAATACAATTTTATTTTCCAAGATTTAGTAAAAGATGCGCAAGAACAGATGGCTTATGAAATTGCCCAACAATTATTTGAACAAGCAGAAGAATGAAATGAGGGGACAATATGGTGAAACAAGCAAGTTATCATGAATTGAATCCTTTGATTCGCGGGAAAGAACTGGAGCTTTTGCCAGCTGATTTGTTTGAGCGTTTGATTCAAGCAGCAACCGTTGCTGAAGTCGGTGAAATATTGCGAGGAACTTACTATAGTTCATTAATTTATCCTAATTTTGACTATGATTTTGATAAAAATATCGAAAAAGACCAAGAAGAACTCTTTTCTTGGCTGGTAGCAACTGCGCCAGAAAAAGAAGTCATTTGGGTTTATACGATGCGCTTTACTTTTCATAATTTGAAAGTTTTGACGAAAGCGGAAATGTTGCAGAAAAATTTTGATAATTTATTTGTAGCCGATGGTTTTTATGACATTCAAGAGTTAAAAGAAGCCATTCGTACGGGAGAATCAGAACGTTTGCCCGAATCGCTTATGAAAAATATTCAAGAAGTGCAAAGTTATTTTGGTGAATCAAAAGTTCTACAAGGAATTGACGTTATCTATGACCGGCAATTTTTGGCAGAACAACGAAATTTAGGCGAAAAACTTGGCTATCCTGAGTTATTGCAAGAAATCATCGCTTTTATTGATTTGACGAATATCAATACCTTAGCTCGCGGCATTCAACAAAATCGCAGTATAGCCTTTATGACAACGGTGCTATCTAGCTCTGGGGGAATCGCCAAAGAAGCGTTGCTAGATTTAGTTGAAGCTGATCCAGCTGTTTTTGTGCAATTTATCCGTCAAACAGAATATGGTGAATTGCTAGCGCCAGCTTTACAAGGGGAACAAATTGATTTTGTTCAATTGGAACGCTTAAAAGATGATTATTTAACTGATATGTATCAATTAGCGCAAACGCAAGCTTTTGGTCCCTTACCTTTGTTAGCTTTTTTAAATGCTAAAGAAGTGGAACGGAAAAATTTACAGCTGATTGTTTCAGGTAAACGTAGCGGGATTGATGCTACGGTGATTCGAGAAAGGATGCGAAAGACTTATGGCGCATAAAATCGGGGTTGTTGGCGATAAAGGTTCAGTTTTACCTTTTAAATTATTTGGTTTTGATGTGCAATACGGCACAGATGATAAAACTACCCGCCGAGCGATTGAAAAAATGGCAGCCGCAGATTATGGCGTGATTTATGTCACAGAACAATGTGCTGCCATGGTTCCGGAAACCATTCTCCGTTATGAAAGCCAGTTAAAACCTGCGGTTGTGTTAATTCCCAATCATCAAGGAACGCTTGGTTTAGGAAAAGAAAAAATCCAAAAAAATGTTGAACGGGCTGTAGGGCAAAATATCTTATAGCTGCCAGTTTTCAACTGATGATAAAGGAAGTGGAACTTTGCAAGACGGAAAAATTATTAAAGTATCTGGTCCTCTTGTAATGGCAGAGAATATGGCAAATGCCAGTATTCAAGATATCTGTTTAGTAGGAGAACTAGGTGTTATTGGCGAAATTATTGAGATGCGCAAAGATGTAGCATCCATACAGGTATATGAAGAAACTTCAGGCATTGGCCCAGGTGAACCGGTTAAAACAACTGGTGAAGCTTTATCAGTGGAATTGGGCCCAGGGATTTTTTCACAAATGTTTGATGGGATTCAGCGTCCACTAGATACTTTTATGGAAATAACTCAAAGTAATTTTCTAGCTCGTGGTGTGCAATTGCCCGCTTTAGATCATGAAAAAAAATGGTCTTTTGAAGCTTTAAAAAATGTCGGAGATGAAGTTGTTGCTGGGGATATTGTGGGTTTCGTACAAGAAACTAAAATTATTCAGCATCGGATCATGGTGCCTAATGGCGTGAAAGGTAAAATTGTTGCTATCACTGCTGGTGAATTTACCATTGATGAAGTGGTTTATACTTTGGCAACTGAACAAGGGGAAAAAGAATTTACGATGCTACAAAAATGGCCGGTTCGTCGCAGCCGTCCTGTGAAAGAAAAATTAAATCCTGATGCACCGATGATTACTGGTCAACGGGTAATTGATACCTTTTTCCCAGTAACTAAGGGTGGGGCAGCTGCTGTTCCCGGACCTTTTGGTGCTGGTAAAACTGTTGTGCAGCATCAAATTGCTAAATGGGCTGATGTGGATTTAGTGGTTTATGTTGGTTGTGGTGAACGGGGTAATGAAATGACCGATGTACTAAATGAATTTCCTGAGTTGATTGATCCCAATACTGGTGAATCTTTAATGGAACGCACGGTTTTAATTGCTAATACTTCAAATATGCCAGTAGCGGCACGGGAAGCATCAATTTATACAGGAATTACGATTGCCGAATATTTCCGCGATATGGGTTATAACGTAGCGATTATGGCAGACTCGACTTCGCGTTGGGCGGAAGCTTTGCGGGAAATGAGTGGTCGTTTAGAAGAAATGCCTGGTGATGAAGGTTATCCTGCTTATTTAGGTAGCCGTTTAGCTGAGTATTATGAACGAGCAGGTAAAGTAGTGACTTTAGGCTCTGAAGGTCGTGAAGGAAGTATCACGGCAATTAGTGCGGTTTCACCTTCTGGTGGGGATGTTTCTGAACCAGTTACGCAAAATACTTTGCGGGTAGTAAAAGTTTTTTGGGGCTTAAGTTCAACTTTAGCGCAACAACGACATTTCCCATCAATTGATTGGTTGCAAAGCTATTCTTTGTATGACAGTGAAGTCGGTAAATACATGGATCAAGCATTGCAATGTGATTGGTCAAGCATGGTGGCTGAAGGTATGCGGATTTTACAAGAAGAAGCTCAATTAAATGAAATTGTTCGTTTAGTGGGGATTGATTCTTTATCTGATAAAGATCGTTTGACTTTACAAGTTGCCAAATCAATTCGTGAAGATTATTTACAACAAAATGCTTTTGATGATGTGGATACTTTCACTTCAAGAGAAAAGCAATATAAAATGTTAGAGATGATTTTAGCATTTGGTCATGAGGGACAACGGGCGTTAGAGTTAGGTTCTTACTTATCTGAAATTATGAATGGTACCGTGGAATTGAGAGACCGGATTGCTCGTAGTAAATACGTTCCCGAAACTGAATTATATAAATTAGATAATATTACTAAAGATATTAAACAAGCGATTCAAGGAATTATTGCTGAAGGAGGAATGACCAATGATTAAAGAATATCGTACGATTGGCGAAGTTGTTGGCCCTCTAATGGCAGTTGATAAAGTTGAAGGGGTAAAATATGAAGAACTGATTGAAGTTCGCATGCAAACGGGGGAAATCCGCCGGGGGCAAGTTTTAGAAGTTCATCAGGACAAAGCCCTAGTTCAAATTTTTGAAGGAAGCAGTGGTATTAATTTACGAGATTCAGCGGTGCGCTTTTTAGGTCATCCGTTAGAGTTAGCTGTTTCTGAAGATATGATTGGCCGAGTTTTTGATGGTTTAGGTCGTCCAAAAGATAATGGTCCCGAAATTTTACCTGAAAAAATGGTGGATATTAATGGGGAAGTTATTAACCCGATGGCGCGGGATTATCCAGATGAATTTATCCAAACTGGGATTTCAGCGATTGATCATTTAAACACTTTAGTACGTGGACAAAAGTTACCAGTTTTTTCTGGTTCAGGTTTACCTCATAAAGAGTTAGCGGCCCAGATTGCCCGTCAAGCTAATGTTTTAGATTCGCAAGAAGACTTTGCAGTTGTTTTTGCGGCAATTGGGATTACTTTTGAAGAAGCAGAATTCTTTATGGAAGATTTCCGTAAAACTGGTGCGATTGATCGTTCGGTGATGTTTATGAACTTAGCCAATGATCCAGCGATTGAACGAATTGCAACACCGAAGATGGCTTTAACCGCCGCGGAATATTTAGCTTACGAAAAAGGCATGCACGTCCTTGTGATTATGACGGATATGACTAACTATTGTGAGGCTTTGCGAGAAATTTCAGCAGCTCGCCGGGAAGTTCCTGGTCGTCGGGGCTATCCAGGTTATTTATATACTAACTTAGCTACTTTATATGAACGAGCTGGACGAATTCGTGGTTTGAAAGGTTCAGTAACGCAGATTCCAATTTTAACGATGCCTGAAGATGATAAAACACATCCAATTCCTGATTTAACCGGTTATATTACGGAAGGGCAGATTGTGTTATCCCGCTCTTTAGATAAAAGCGGTATTCAGCCACCGATTGATGTTTTACCTTCCTTATCTCGTTTGAAAGATAAAGGAACGGGTGAAGGCAAAACTCGTGGCGATCATGCAGCAACCATGAATCAGCTTTTTGCAGCTTACGCTCAAGGAAAACAAGCCAAAGAATTAGCGGTAGTTTTAGGAGAATCAGCTTTATCTGATGTTGACCGGATTTATGCAAAATTTGCCGTTCGTTTTGAAGGAGAATACGTCAACCAAGGCTTTTACACCAATCGTTCCATTGAAGAAACGTTAGATTTAGGCTGGGAGCTATTATCAATGTTGCCAAAAACTGAGTTGAAACGGATTAAAGATGAAATGATCAATCAGTATTTACCGGAAGTGGAGTGATAGCTGATGGCAAGATTAAACGTAAATCCAACGCGAATGGAGTTAACCGGATTAAAACGCCAGTTAACAACTGCTACTCGCGGGCATAAATTGTTAAAAGATAAACAAGATGAGTTAATGCGTCAGTTTATTGCTTTGATTCGTAAAAATAATGAATTGCGGCAAACAGTGGAAGAAGAGATGCACGCTGCTATGGCGGATTTTGTTTTGGCAGATGCGATTATTAATGAAGCGTTTATTGAAGAACTCTTTATTATTCCTTCTGAAAAGGTAACTCTTGATATTCTCGAAAAAAATATTATGAGTGTCAAAGTGCCAGTGATGAATTTTAGTTTTGATCAGCAAGACAGCGAATCGCCTTTGGAATATGGCTATTTAAACTCTAACGCGGAATTAGATCGCTCGATTGACTGTTTTTCAGCATTGTTGCCTAAATTATTGGAGCTAACTGAAATTGAAAAAACGTGTCAGCTAATGGCGACCGAAATCGAAAAGACTCGCCGTCGAGTTAATGCTTTAGAGTTTATGACAATTCCTCAATTGGAAGAAACCATTTACTACATCCAAATGAAATTGGAAGAAAACGAACGCTCTGAAGTAACCCGCTTGATTAAAATTAAAAACATGGGGCAGACAATCTAAAAAGCAAAGCGAGCTCGTCCAGCTCTCGAACAAAGTGCAGAATCAAATTATAGTGGCGTTTTCTGCCACGAATTTTATTCTCACTTTGTTGAAGAGAGCTAGTTCGCGTAGCTAGATTAACTAAAAAGCAAAGCGAGCTGATGAAATTGTTCGCTTTACAAAAGACCAGCCATTCATTAACGATTTTACGTTAATGAATGGCTGGTCTTTAAATATTTAATTAATGTTCGCGAATAACTTCTACTTTATAGCCATCAGGGTCGATGATGAAGTAATAAGAAGGAGCAACGCCAGGTAAACCTTTTAAGTCAGTTATTTCGTAACCCGCTGCTTGATGTTTAGCGTGCAGTGCTTCTAAATCTGGGGTACTAATAGCGATATGACCATAGCCATTCCCTAAATCATAAGCAGAATGCTTGTAATTATAAGTTAATTCAAGTTCATAAGTATCGCCTGGTAAAGTTAAGTAAATCAAAGTGAATTCTGCTTCAGGGAAATCACGGCGACTGCTTTCTTCAAAACCAAAAGCTTCTTCGTAAAATTTAACAGAAGCCTCTAAATCTTTTACGCGAACACAAGTATGTGCCATTTTCATAATAAAAACTCCTTTTAATTCGTTTTAATGTATTCATTTGCCTTAATTATTTTCATAATAGCATAATAATTTAGTAAATAAAAGAAATTCACTTAGACTTGTTTCACTGCAATTCATCATGTTAATATAAAAAGAGCAACAGCGTATAAATTTAATTTTAGAGGAGTTCATTATGACGACACATCCAGTTTTTGGGGAGAAATTGGCAGATAAAAATTATCAAAGCCGCTATGCCGCTTACGTGGTTTTAGCTGATGAAAATAGAAAAGAAATTGTTTTAGTGCAAGCGCCTAATGGGGCCTACTTTTTACCTGGTGGAGAAATTGAAGCCGGAGAAACAAAAGAGACAGCAATTGACCGCGAAATGATTGAAGAGTTAGGTGTCAAAGTTTCTTTAGGCACCTATTTTGGGCAAGCAGATGAATATTTCTTTTCGCGGCATCGCGATACTTACTATTATAATCCCGGTTATTTTTATCAAGTGGATACGTGGGAGCAAATCTGTGAACCAACAGAAAAAACTAATCAGCTTTTATGGACGACACCACAAAAAGCCCTTGAATTATTAAAACGTGGCAGTCATCGCTGGGCAGTTGAAGAGTGGCTCCTTAAAAATAAATGATAAAAAAGCAAGTGAACCTTTTTCCTAATCGAAAAATAAGCACTTGCTTTATTTTTTATAAGACAAATTTAGTGAAGGCTTCAGCCACACCATCTTCTTGATTGCTTGCGACCGTGGCTTGAGCCGCGGCTTTTACATTAGCGGTAGCATTACCGACCGCGATACCCATACCAGCATATTCAATCATCGCTAGGTCGTTTTCGTTGTCGCCAATCGCCATCGTTTCTGCTTGCTGAATCCCTAAATGTTTAGCTAAGGCAGCTAAGCCATTACCTTTATGGGCTTCTTTGTTTAAAATTTCATAATAAAATTCGGTACTGCGAACTGCCGTATATTTTTCAGTGAAATCAGCAGGTAGCTTAGGAATGACGGCATCTAAAATTTCTTTGTCGTCAATCATCATCATTTTAATAATCTGAATTTCTTCTGTCATTTCTTCAGGCGTCCGATATTTCAAAGGCATATTAACTAAAGTTGCTTCATGAACGGAATATTTCCCGATATCACGATTTGGCGTATAAATACTTTCGTGATTAATTGCATGGAAGTGAACGCCGTTTTTGCGAGCTAGCATTTCAACTTCAATATAATCAGCTAAAGTCATGCCGTAACGAACAATAATATCGCCAGAAGCCACATTTTGCACTAATGAACCGTTGTAAGTAATCACGAAATCATTGGCAGTGTTCATTTCTAAATCAGCTAATAAATCAGCCACACCGGGTAAAGGGCGACCAGTACATAAAACTACATAAACGCCAGCAGCGCGGGCTGCTTGAATCGCTGCTCTAACTTTTGGGGTGATTTGACGGTCATTATTCAATAAAGTACCATCAATATCGATTGCAACAAGTTTAATTGACATAGTAAATTAACTCCATTTCAAAGGTTTATTCCGGGGAAATAATTCGGCCGTTTTTAATATATTTGGCAAATTCTTGATAGGTTTCCTCAAATAAATCATAATGTTCTTGGCGGCGCTGGTCAATCATTTCTTTTGGAAAATAGAAACGATGGTCTCCTTGGGATTGCCCAGCTAAAGCTGAAACTAAAGGGCTAAGCTGAGATAATTCAGTTAAGCTGCCATCTTGTTTCGCGATTTCGATTTGAGTACGCTGCTTTTTCGTATCTGGGCGATAAAAATCATAAGGTAAATCATAGCTAGAATTAATCGCCGTATAATATTTAGGATTATAACCTAAGCTAGCAATTAAAGCTTGCATTTCCTTGATTAATGGCATTTGCGTTTCTTCATCAAAAACCACGGATTTTAAGGGTTTACGATTTAAAAAGCGTTTGGCTAAATCAGCTAAAATGACATCTTGTTCATCAATCCATTGGGTGAAACAAGTTAATAAGACGCCATCATCCAATTTTAAATAATCAGCCAGTGTAAATTGTTGCTTTAAAAAAGGCAACAGCAATTGAGAGTGAGCTTCAAAGCTATCTGGGGTTTGTTGATAAACTTCAGAAGCCCGATTTAATAAATGCTCCAATAAAACTTCCATCCCGCGAGAAACGGGGTGAAAATAAACTTGCATATACATTTGATAACGACTAACGATGTAATCCTCAACCGCGTGCATGCCATTTTCGGAAAAAGCAATGCCATTTTCATAAGGGCGAATTACTCGTAAAATGCGGGTTAAATCAAAAGTACCGTATTCAGTGCCGGTATAATAAGCATCCCGCAATAAATAATCCATACGGTCCGCATCAATTTGGCTGGAAATTAATTGCACGACTTGCGGATTAGGATAAGTTTTTTGAATCACACTGGCCACTTTATCAGGAAAATCTGGTGAAACTCGATTTAAAATTTGAAAAACTTCAGTTTCTGGGGAAGTGATAATTTCAATAGTAATCTCTTCATGGTCGGTTTGAAAAATATACTCAAAAGCATGGGAGTAAGGGCCATGACCGACATCATGTAAAAGGGCGGCACATAAGGCAACTAATCGTTCATCATCATCCCAACCAGAAGCACCATATTTTTCTTGTGGATAATTTCGCAGAAAAATATCACAAATGCGGCGGGTGATTTCATAAACCCCTAAGGAATGGGAAAAACGGCTGTGTTCAGCGCCATGGAAAGTAAAAGAAGAAGCACCTAACTGTTTAATTCTTCGCAAACGTTGCACTTCTTTTGAATCAATTAAATCTAAAATAATTTGATGTTGCACATGAATATAATTATGTACCGGATCCCGAAAAACTTTTTCGGTTGGCAGGAGTTGGGCTTTATAAGGAATTGACATATAAAATCAGTCCTTTCATTTTTATAGTAAAAGGTTATTGCGTTGCTGCATTTGCAGTATTTTTTTTTGCAATAATTCTTCAGCTACTGAATCATTTAATAAATTAGCTAAAGTGGTTGCTTGGCTAGTTGTGGCTAAAAGTTGCATTGCAGCTGTCATTAAGCTATCTTTGGCTGAAGCAACAGTGATTTCTTTAGCGAGCAACTCGCTGAGATTTGCCATGCTGGCTGGATTAACAGCAGGATAGCCATCTGCGCCAAATTGTTCTTTTAGGGTTTCTTGATAAAAATTTTTAACTAACAAGCCCCGTTGTTGTTGCGGACCAGATAAGCTGAGATAGATCATAATGGCGACGCCATTTTTTAAACGCCGCTGAGCTAAACCAGCAAATTTTAACTGTTGTAAGGTTAAATCGTAGCTACCAGGGCAATAAGAATCAGCAACTAGTTGTGGTATTATTTCTGCGCTAAAGGCTTGTTTCACCACGGCAACCATTAGCTGATAGGCGACTTCAATTGAAAGTTTTTTTGCTGAATCAGTAGGCAAAATTAAAGAGATATTTAAAATGCCAGCATCAGCGATGACCCCTAAGCCACCAGAATTACGAATCAGCGGCTGAATATTTTCTTTTTTTAGATAAGCAAGACCGGCAGTAAAATTTGGCACGCGAGTATCTTTCATACCTAAAATAAAAGTTTGCGGTAATTGCCAAAAATGCAGAAAAGCTTGTTCATTTTGGCTGGCAGTTTCAATTAAAAAGTCGGTTACCGCAAAAGGTAGATATTTATCTTCAGAAGGGAGCATTTTTTGGTCTAAGACTAAAAGTGTTGATTTCATAGCCAGTCTCCTTGTCAGCAAGTGTTATCTTTAAGTTGTTGCAAGTGACTTGTTTAACAACTTTGTTAGGATTTAATTTGATAATGACATGAATTTTTAAGATTGTCAAAGATTCGAGCGTTAATTATTGACAAAACAGTCTTTTCAGTGAAAAATAGGGATAGTTTCTAGTTAAGGTCAAAATATGTCAAAGTTCAACTTGAAAAGGTCGTTAATCAGGAAATTTAAAAATAAAAAGTCAATTTACAGAAAGGAGTCTAGCAAAATGGATTTAACCAAAGGTCTAGATGTATCAATTCAATTACGCACCCAAGTCACGCAAGCAGGTGAACAACAGGAATTTTATTTTGAAGTTCCTGGTCAGGTGGTCAAAATTGGTGATACTTTATATATTCGCTACAAAGAAATTCAAGAGGACACGCAAGCCGAAGTACCTGTGACTATTAAAATTTTGCCAGATGGTGCAGTGCAACTTATTCGTGGTGGAGAAGGACGAATGCGTTTGAAATTTGCTTATCGAGAGCATTTAGAAAGCCAATATCGCACACTCCATGGGCAATTTCCGATTACAACGTATACCCATAATATCCGTTTTAGTTTAAAAGATCGACCAGTTGCTGGCAAAGTTGTGGTTGATTATGATTTATACTCTATGAACCAAAAAATTGGTGAATATCAATTTACTTTAGATTTTACGGCGTAAAAACAATCATTAATTTCACCAATGAACAAAAGCTAAGGTGAAGTTAATGATTTTTTTAAAGCTAATTTTGTGTTGTTTTAAGGAGAAAAAATTTAAAATTAGCTGAATAAGTCGTAGAGAGTGAAAAAATCCCCTTAAAAACTTGAAAAAGAATTGATTTTTTCGGTGCTGTTTTGTATGATAAAGAGTAGACTGTGAAAGGACGTGTACCCTTTGGAAATAAATGTATTTGAAGGATTAAATAAAAATGAATTATCAATGATTGAAGTTGCCCATGCGATTTTAGAGCAAAATGATAATGTAATGGATTTTTCAGACCTAGTAAATGAAATTCAAAATTATCTTGGTAAATCAGACTTAGAAATTCGGGAAGCTTTATCACAATTTTATACTGACTTAAATATTGATGGCAGTTTTATTTCTTTAGGCGATAATCGTTGGGGCTTGCGCTCTTGGTATGCGATTGATTCAATTGATGAAGAATTAAATCAAGGCTTAGATGAAGATGATGAAGAAACACCACGTCGTAAAAAACGTAAAAAAGTCAACGCCTTTATTACTGGCGATGAAGATGCCATTGACTACAACGATGACGATCCAGAGGACGCTGACTTGGTTGATGAAGAAGAAGATACTGATTTGTTTGATGACGATGATGACGAAGATGAAGAAATTGCAGCTTACAATTCAGACTTACAAGAAATTGGTGCTGATGAGCCAAGTGATGATGAAGAAGAATTACCTGGTGGTATCGAAGAAGATTTAACAATCATCGATGATGATTACGAAGATGAAGACGAAGAGGACGAAGAAGATCCTTTAGGAATTTAAGTGAATAGAGAACCTGTCAGTAAAGAACTTTCATTTACGACAGGTTCTTTTGCTGTTGTTTTACTTTTGAAAAGCTAGTTGTTGAAAAAGACTAGCTTTTTTTTGCTAACAGAAAATCATTGCTAAATTTGTAGTTTTTTTCTTGAAAATCCCGTATAATGAAAGATAGTGAATTTTACGTTTTAAACAACTAAAAGCTGATTTTTTAAGGCTTAAGCTATTAAATTAACAATAATAAAATCAGACTAATTTTAATACCATAATATTAGGAGGCATAAAATGGCATATCAGGCACTTTATCGTGTGTGGCGTTCCCAGCGTTTTGAAGATGTAGTGGGACAGCGGGCGATTACCCAGACATTAAAAAATGCGATTATCCAAAATAAAACCTCCCATGCATATTTATTTACGGGACCAAGAGGAACGGGTAAAACTAGTGCGGCTAAAATTTTTGCGAAAGCAATTAATTGCCCTAACAGTCAAGATGGGGAACCTTGCAACGAGTGTGAAATGTGTCTTTCAATTACCGAAGGACGACAAGAAGATGTAATTGAAATTGATGCAGCTAGTAATAATGGCGTGGAAGAAATTCGCTTTATTCGCGATCGTGCCAATTACGCTCCTACGCAAGCAACTTATAAAGTATATATTATTGATGAAGTCCACATGCTTTCAACGGGCGCTTTCAATGCTTTATTGAAAACTTTGGAAGAACCGAAAGAGCAAGTGATTTTCATTTTAGCGACAACAGAACCACATAAAATTCCTTTAACAATCATTTCTCGTACGCAACGCTTTGATTTTAAGCGAATTGGGATTAGCGATATTGCCAATCATTTGGCTCATATTTTAAAAGAAATTCAGCTGCCTTATGAAGAAGCTGCTTTGCAAGTGATTGCTAGAGCTGCTGAAGGTGGTATGCGGGATGCTTTGAGTATTTTAGATCAGGCGATTTCTTATAGCGAAGGCACGATTACTTTAGAAAATGCTATGCAAGTTACCGGTAGTTTAACCAATGAAATGATGGATAGCTATTTGCAACATTGTTTTCAAGGAGAGCCTGAAGCTGCTTTAGAGAATTTAGCAGAGATTTTAGCTGAAGGTAAAGAAGCGCGACGTTTCTTAGAAGATATGTTGTTACATTGTCGTGATTTATTAATGTATCAGCAAGCTCCTAAGCTTTTAGCTGAAAAAGTCGGCTATTTAACCGAAACTTTTAAAGAACTGGCAGAAAAAATTCCAGCAGACCTATTATATGAATGGATTCGTTTATTAAATGAAACGCAAAATGAAGTGCGATTTACCAATAATGCGAATATTTATTTAGAAGTTGCAACAGTTAAATTAGCCACTCAAGGACCTAAGCAAAAGCTGGCAGTTGTAAGCAATAATCAAGGGACTGAGTCAATTCCAGCAAGAACTAATGATTCCCAAGAGCTACAAGCCTTAAAACAAGAGGTTCAACAGTTGCAACAGGCCATTCAACAGTTGCAAAGCGGTCAACCTCAACAAAATCAAGCAGCACCGGTTAAAGCTGAAAAGCAAAATACGGGTTATGTTGGGCCACGAGTACCGAAAGAACAAGTTTTTCAGGTGTTACAAGAGGCGACTAAAGATCATTTACAACAAGTCCGTCAAGTTTGGATGGATTTATTACAAACTTTATCAGTCACGCAACGCGCGATGTTAAAGGCGACCGAACCATTGGCATCAGGGCCTAATCGTTTGCTGATTGCTTTTGATTATGGTATTGTCTGCCAAAAGGTTATGAACGATGCACCGCTAATTTTAGCGTTACAAAATAATTTGAGCAAAATGATTCCCGACTATGCACCGACAATTTTATGTATCGCTAAAGATGCTTGGCCGGAAGTTCGGCAGGCCTATGTGGCTTTTGCTAAACAACAACCGCAAGAAATTGCAGAACTAGAAAATGAAGAACTAACTGAAGAAACGCAAACAGTCAATGTAGTTACTGAAGCTCAGAAAATTTTTGGTGATTTAGTAACTGTCGTTGATGATTAAAAAATAATAATTAAAGATGTAAAGGATGATTAACTGATGATGCGCGGTATGGGAAATATGCAAGGTATGATGAAACAAATGCAAAAAATGCAAAAAGATATGGTGAAAGAGCAAGAAGCTTTTAACGAAAAAGAATTTACGGGCGTTGCTACGAATGATTTAGTAACAGTTTTATTTACTGGCGACCGTAAAATGAAAGATATCACAATCAAAGAAGAATTGCTTGACCCAGAAGATCCAGAAATGCTTCAAGATTTAGTCTTGATGGCAGTCAATGATGCCTTAGCCAAAATTGCGGAAGAAAATGAAGCAACTTTAGGTAAATATACAAAAGGCATGCCAGGATTTTAAATAAATTCATTTATAACGAGAATGCCAGTTTAACTTATTTAAGCATAGTAGTTGAATGGTATACAACACGAAGTTAAAACTAATTTTTCACTGAAAAATTAATAACTTAATATGAGTAAGGAGCCAGATTATGCACTATCCTGAACCAATTGCTAAATTGATTGATAGCTATATGAAATTACCTGGAATTGGCCAAAAGACAGCGACGCGGCTGGCTTTTTATACCCTTGATATGAAAGAAGAAGTGGTTAATGATTTTGCGAAGGCTTTATTAAGTGTGAAGCGTGATCTTCATTTTTGCAGTATTTGCGGCAATATTACGGAAGAAGATCCTTGCGAAATTTGTCAAGATACCACGCGGGATCGCTCAACGATTTTAGTAGTTGAAGAACCTAAAGATGTCATGTCAATGGAAAAAATGCGAGAGTATCGCGGTTTATACCATGTGCTTCATGGCGTTTTGTCACCGATGGAAGGAACTGGTCCTGAGGATATAAATATTGCTTCCTTACTGCAACGTTTGCATGATGAAGCCGTTGAAGAAGTAATTATTGCAACCAATGCCACGACTGACGGAGAAGCCACAGCAATGTATTTGTCCCGCTTAATTAAGCCGGCGGGGATAAAAGTAACTCGCTTAGCTCATGGCTTAGCGGTAGGTAGCGATATTGAATATGCGGATGAAGTTACTCTGCTAAAAGCAGTGGAAGGTCGCCGCGAATTATAATTTGCAGGAATACAGTTATATTAGTTCATTTTTTTGAACTTTTCTAGTAAAATGAAGTTAGTAGAAGATAGATGGAGGATTATTGTGAAGGGATTATTTATCACCATTGAAGGACCAGACGGAGCTGGAAAAACCAGCGTGCTGGATGAGTTATATCCAAAGTTACAAATCAATGCCAAAAGAAAATTAGTTAAAACCCGTGAACCTGGGGGGATTGCGATTGCTGAAAAAATTCGTAAAATCATTTTAGATCCAAGAAATGAAGCGATGGATGAACGGACAGAAGCGTTATTATATGCGGCTGCTCGCAGACAGCATTTAGTTGAAAAAATCTTACCTGTTTTATCAGAAGGTGGCATTGTTTTATGTGACCGCTTTGTTGATAGCTCGTTAGCTTATCAAGGTGCTGGGCGCCGAATTGGCATGCCGGCAATTGCTGAGATTAACGAATTTGCAACTGAAGGAACAAAACCGGATTTTACTTTATATTTGGATATTGATTCAGATACTGGTTTGCAAAGAATCAGAAGAAATCGCATGAATCAAATGGATCGTTTAGATAATGAAGGTTTAGAGTTTCATCAACGGGTCCGTCATGCTTACTTAAAAATGGCAGAAAGTAATCCAGAGAGAATTTATAAAATAGATGCTCGTTTTTCACTTGAGCAAGTTGTTCAAGATTCACTACAAGCGATTTTAACTCGCTATCCAGAATATTTCGGCTATTAATTTTTGAAGAATCTACTTTGAAAGGATGAATGAAAATGAAACTGATTTTAGCAATTGTTCAAGATAAAGATAGCAATCGATTGGCTAATGAATTTATTGATGCTAATATTCGTGCAACGAAACTTTCTTCAACTGGTGGTTTCTTAAAAGCCGGCAACAGTACCTTTATTATTGGGGTTGATGATGAAAGAGTAGAAGCAACTTTAGAGTTGATTAAAAAGACTTGTCAATCTAGAAAACAATTTGTTTCAACACCTGTAACTTTAGATTTATCAATGGATAGCCAAATTCCTTATCCAGTTGAAGTAGAAGTGGGCGGTTCAACGGTCTTTGTTTTACCAGTTGAAGGGTTCCATCAATATTAATGAAGTGACGAATAAAACATGGAGGCGTTTATGAAAGAATCAGCGACTTTTTTTGAGACTCAGCCAGTTGTTTTGACGCAACTTCTTCGCAGTTTGAAGCATGAGCGCTTAGCTCATGCTTATCTTTTTGAAGGGGATAATGGCACTGGTAAACATGAAGTGGCTCTATGGCTGACGCAGGCATTTTTTTGCCTTGAGGGAACTGAAGGGCAACCTTGTGAAGCTTGTAATAACTGTCGCCGAATTGCCGAAGGTGTTCATCCCGATGTGATTATTGTTGAACCAGATGGGCAAAGTATTAAAGTGGAACAGATTCGTAATTTGCAAGCTGAATTTGCTAAAAGTGGTTTTGAGTCTAAAAGTAAAGTTTTTATTTTAAAAGATGCTGAAAAAATGAATAGTAGTGCCGCCAATAGTTTATTAAAATTTTTGGAAGAGCCTTCTGGTAAGATTTTAGCGATTTTAGAAACAGCAGCTTTAGGGCGAATTTTACCAACGATTCAATCACGTTGTCAGGTGATTCATTTTCAAGCACTTTCTGCTGATAATTTGCAGAAAAAATTGGTTGCAGCTGGCATTTCATCGCAAAATGCCGGAATTCTAACAGCATTAACCAACAGCTTTGAGAAAGCAGTTGAAATCTCGCAAAAGGAATGGTTTAATGAAGTTAAAGAGTCTGTCTGCCAATGGTTTGATTACTTAAGCAAAAAAGATCCGCAAGCCTTTGTTTATATTCAAAAGAAATTGCTAAAAGTCTTGCCTGATAAGGAACGTCAAAATATTGCTTTAACCTTGTTAATGTATTTTTTTCAACAGCATCTACAAGAGCTAGTTAAAAAAAATCAAAAGCAAGAAGTTATCAAAATTAATCAACAGCTGCATCTGATTTTAGAGGCAGAACAAAAATTGGCTGCTAATGTTGCTTTTCAAGGAGTGACGGAGCAGTTGACGATTAGAATTCTTGGTTGGAACACTCAAATATAAATTAAGAGGAGGCTTTTTCGAATGGTAGAAGTTGTAGGTGTTCGTCATCGTCCAGCTGGACACATCTATTATTATTCACCTGGGAAAGCTGAGTATACATATAATGATCGCGTACTTGTGGAAGCTCAGCAAGCGAGATATCTAGCAACCGTTGCAATTCCAAAAATTGAAATTGACGCTAGTGACTTGCCTGAAGAAATAAAACCGATTTTACAAAAAGCAACAGAAAATGATTTACTAAGAGATGCCGAAAATCAGCAAGAGGCAGCGGATGCTTTTAAAATTGCTAAAGAAAGAATTCGTGCTCATGAACTAGATATGAAATTAATTCATGCGGAATTTACTTTTGACCGTAGTAAAATTGTTTTTTCTTTTACAGCAGATGGTCGGATTGATTTTCGTGAATTAGTTAAAGATTTAGCCGGCATTTTCCGGACGCGAATCGAGTTACGCCAAGTAGGTGTTCGTGATGAAGCGAAATTTTTAGGTGGGATTGGTCCTTGTGGGCGCCAGCTATGTTGCTCGACTTTTTTAGGCGATTTTATACCAGTATCAATTAAAATGGCGAAAGATCAAGGTTTGTCATTAAATCCAACAAAAATTTCAGGTTTATGCAGTCGTTTAATGTGTTGTTTGAAATATGAAAATGATGAATATAAAGTTGCCAAAAAAGAATTACCTGATTACGGCAAAGAAATTTTAACCCCTGATGGTAAGGGGAAAGTTATTGGTTTGAATTTATTAAATCGTGTCGTGCGGGTTCGGCTGGTAGGTCGAGAAACGCCAGTAGAATATACGCATGAAGAATTGAAACAAGTAACAGCTAAAGTGGGGGATGACCTTGGATAAGCGTTCATTATATGATGGCTTGAATTGTTTAGAGAACGAATTGCGGAAAACCTTAGATGAGTTGGTAGAAATGAAAGAAGTTTTCCAACAAGTCGTTGAAAAAAATGCTACTTTAGAGATGGAAAATCAGCGTTTACGGGAACATCTAAGAGAGATTACGCAAGAAGAACAAGCGGCTACTAAAGATAAAAAAAATGCCCCGCCTTCCCAAGCCCGTAAAAATTTAGAAAAAATTTATGAAGAAGGGTTCCATGTTTGTTATGATTATTATGGTACCCGCCGCGAAAAAGATAGTCCTTGTCTTTTTTGCTTAAGTCTAATTGATAAGTAAAATAGGTATTGATAAAACTGGAACTTGCCTCTTTGCAAAGGGCTAGCTGTTCCAGTTTTCTTTTTAAGATAGGATGTGAGGGTTTGTTAAAACAAAAAAGTTTTAGTGGGAATCAAGTAAAAGGAATTTTATATTTAGTGCCTACACCAATTGGCAATTTAGAAGATATGACTTTTCGCAGCGTCAAAATTTTAAAAGAGGTCGCTTTAATTGCCAGTGAAGATACTCGTAATACGCAAAAATTGTTAAATCATTATGAAATCAGCACTTCTCAGAAAAGTTTACATGAGCATAATTATCGTGAGCGGATTCCCCAGTTGTTAGAGCTATTAAATGCAGGGCAGTCAATCGCTCAAGTGAGTGATGCTGGCATGCCTTCCATTAGCGATCCCGGTCATGAATTAGTTAAAGCTTGTATTCAAGCAGAAATCAATGTGGTGGCTTTACCGGGACCAACAGCTGGCGTAACAGCTTTAATTGCTTCTGGCTTAAATCCGCAACCTTTTACTTTTTATGGTTTTTTACCACGAAAAAAGAAAGAGCAAGTCGCTTTTTTACAACCATTGGTTCAAGATTTACAGACCAGTATTTTTTATGAATCCCCTTATCGTATGAAAAATACGGTTACTGTGATGCAAGAAGTTTTTGGCGGCAGTCGCCAAGCTGTAATTTGTCGTGAGTTGACGAAAATTCATGAAGAATATTTAAGAGGTAGTTTGGCAGAGTTAACGGATTATTTAGCGGAAAATGAGCTAAAAGGTGAGTGCTGTTTATTAGTTGCTGGTTTTTCTGAAGCAGATGATGTGACAGTTGACTCTGAAGAAATCGAGGCAGTAGATTTAAAAGCGCAAGTGGAAACATTAGTGCAACAAGGAACTTCACCTAAAGTCGCGATTAAAGAAATTGCTAAAAAGCATAATTTGAAAAAACAAGCCGTTTACCAAGCGTATCATGAATTATAATTTTTTGAGTTAACAATTAAATATTTATAAAAGGGATAATAAATGATGAAAAAGAAAATTTTAATTGTAGAAGATAATAATGATGTTAATGAAATGTTATGCCAATTTTTACAGCTAGATTATCAGGTGGTAGCAGCTTTTTCTGGTACAGAAGGTTTATTACAATTTCAGTCAGATACTTTTGATTTGGTTTTATTGGATCGCATGTTACCAGGTAAAACGGGAGAAGAAGTTTTAAAGGAAATTCGTAAGCTTTCCAATATACCCGTGATTATGTTAACCGCAGTAAGTGAAAAAAGTGAAATTACCAAGTTGTTGTTAGCTGGCGCCAATGATTATATCACGAAGCCTTTTGATATTAATGAGTTACAGGCTCGAATCGTTGTACAATTAAGAAGTAGCGTTGTTGCAAAAGATATTGATCAACCAACTACGATAACTTTTAAAAATTTGACACTTCATCCTGATTCTTTTCAGATTAGTTGTCAGGGGCAACGATTATTATTAAAACGTAAAGAATTTGAAATTTTACAATTATTAATTGCCCATCCTAAACGGGTGTACACGAAAGAAGCCTTATATCAAGAAATTTGGCAAGAGCCTTATTATGGAGATGAAAATACCATTAATGTGCATATTAGTAATTTGCGAAAAAAAATAAAAGCTTTGGATGAAGAAGAAGCTTATATTGACACAGTTTGGGGTATTGGAATTAGGCTTGCTGAAAAAGGTGGACTGTAAAATGATCCTTATTTGTGGTTTACTGCTAATAATCGTTGTTTCATATTTAACTTATTTATTAATTGACATTCGTTCATTAAAGCAACAATTAACTTCAATTGGTAATCAGCAAACCAATCAAGAGTTGCAAATGAAATCTAATAATCCTTTTTTAAAAAATTTAGTTCAAGAAACCAATCAGCTTTTGCGTGAAAAAAAGCAACTACAACAAGCAGTGACGGCTTCAAAAAAGGAATTAGATCAAGCGATTAATAATATTTCGCACGATTTACGAACACCTTTAACGGTGGCGATGGGGTACACGCAGTTTTTAGAGGAGCAAGAAGTTGATGCTTATCAACAAAAAGAATTGTTGAAAAAGGTTGTAACTAACTTAACTCAGGTAGAGGAGCGATTAGAGTTGTTGCTAGATTATAATCGTTTAAGTGAAGGTCGTTATGTTTTTGAACTGGAACAAGTTTCAGTTACGAATGTAGTAGAAGAGGCGCTATTAGCCATGTATGAAGCTTTTGTAGCAGAAGAATTTGAATTGCTACCAACTATTCAGCCAGGTCTTACGATGATTGCTGATAAAAATGCTTTGACACGCATTGTTCAAAATTTATTAGGAAATATGTTGCTTCATGGCGTTGGGCCTGGTGAAGTGATTTTACAACAAGAGCAACAAGGTGGGATTCAATTGATTGCTAAAAATCAGTTGTTACAACCAATCATGGAGCCTAGCCGTTTAACGGAGCGGTTTTACACAGAAGATTTATCCCGTAAAAGCCAAAATTCTGGCTTAGGCCTATATATAATTCAAGAATTAGTCACTAAGCTACAAGGAAAGATGGAAATTTCAGTAGCTGAGGAAATATTTGAAGTGAAGATTATTTTTGAAAAATTATGAAAACAGCCCCGGCAATCTGAAAAGTTGCAGGGACTGTTTTTTAGTTATTTTGTTTCTGGAAAATTCGGCTGGCTAACAGGCTGGTAACGATAATAAAACCAGCTGCTATTAGATATTTTTCATTAGTATTTTTTGCTGCCAATTGGATATTGCCAGCAAAATCAAAATAAGTCAAAAATGAATTTTGAGTAATTCTTGTTGCCAGAGCTAAAAATAGAAAAAGTACAAGGGTCAAAAGAATAGTAGTTACACGACTTTTACTGATAATTAATAATAAATATGCGAAAGAAAAAATTGCTATTAAAAGCCACCATTGATGGATAAAAGCTAATAAATGCTGGCTGAAAAAGGTCATCGTCATTTTTCCAAAACCATATCTTAAAGTGACTATTAGTAAATTAGTAATTTCCAGTAGTGCTAATTGTAAAAAGGCAAAAATACTAAAAACTAAAAATTTAGTATAAAAGATTTTCTTGCGAGAAAAATCACTTACTAAAATATTTTTTAAAGTCCCTTTAGTAAAATCGGTGCCAATGACTAAAAGGAATAAAGGGAATAGATTGAGAAAATTAGCACTACTAATGGAATTTTGTAATGCATCTACACCGCTAATTGGATTGAGAAGTTCAACCGGCTTACTTGAATTAATTGTGATATAAAAACTAGCAGCATTAAATAAATAAAACCAGTTTAAAATAATTAACATGAGTTGGCTTAACCAAAAAGAACGACTATGAATTAAACGATAACTTTCCGCACGTAACATATTGAGCATTTATTTTTCGCCCCCTAATAAATTCATTAATTCTTTAAAGTAATCTTCCAAGGTTTGCCCTTCTTTATAAATTTCTGCCACCTTAACACCAGCTATGACTAAAGCATGATTAATATCAGCTGTAGCTAGTTGTAAATCATAAATATAAATTTGATTTTCAGAAATAACTTTATAATTGTTGATTCCAATTGTTTGCAAAACAGTGGTGGCTTTAGCAATATCATTCACTTGGAGCTGAATTAATTCTTGGCTGGCTTCAATAAATTCGTTTTTTGAGATTTCTTGAAAAATTTGGCCTTCATTAATAAAACCAAAGCGGGTTGCAACATGAAAAAGTTCATCTAAAACATGACTAGAAATTAAAATAGTCATGTTTTTTTCTTGATTGAGTTTTAATATTAGTTTTCGGAAAGTAACAATTGCCATTGGGTCAAGGCCGTTAGTCGGTTCATCTAAGAGCAATAAGTCCGGTTTCTTTAAAAGAGCAATTGCTAAACCAAGTTTTTGCTTCATTCCCAAAGAGAAATCTTTGAATTTCTTTTTAGAGTCAGCTGTTAAATCAACTAATTGTAATGTTTCTGCAACTAGATTTTTATCAATAAGCCCCCAAAGTTTACAATAATAATGAAGATTTTGGCTGGCTGTCAGTTCATTAAAAGCCGTTGGTGTTTCAACTAAGCAGCCTACGCGTTTTAAAGTTGCGGGTGAAGCAGGTTGATTGAATAAATGAATATGACCAGCTGTAGTAGGTAAAAGACCAGCGATTGTTTTTAATAAGGTAGTTTTTCCGGCACCGTTGCGACCGATTAAACCGTAAATCTCACCTTGCTTAATATTCAAATCAATATTTGTTAGTGCCTGCGTGTTACCAAATTTTTTGGATAATTGCTGAATGGCTATAATATTTTCCATAAATGCTCCTTGTCTTCATATCAAAATTAACCTTAACTTGCTAAATTTATTTTGTCAAACAAATTTAAATAGCGGCTTAACTGTTTATTAATTATTTCTTAACTAGTGTTAAAATAAGGATATATAACTAGTTAATGCTAAAAACTGGAAAAGAACGCTTGTTCGATGTATAATAGAGAGTAATAATTTTTTGGTAGTGAAGAGGTGAGCAGATGGTAGACTTACAATTTCCTTTAACTAATGATACCTCTCGCAAGATTATTCATATTGATATGGATGCTTTTTTTGCTTCGGTGGAAGAACGAGATGATCCTAGTTTAGTGGGGAAACCATTAGTGATTGCTCGTCATCCTAGCGATACGGGTGGTCGTGGGGTGGTTACGACAGCCAATTATATTGCTCGCCAATACGGTATTCATTCAGCGATGAGTGCTCAGAAGGCTTACGAGTTATGTCCTAAAGCTATTTTTAAAGATGGTGACCGGCAAAAATATCAAGCTATTTCCACGCAAGTCCGGCAAATCTTTCATCGTTATACTGATTTGGTTGAACCAGTTTCAATTGATGAAGCTTATTTAGATGTTACCGAAAATAAAATTGGTAGCAGCTCGGCGATTAAAATTGCTCGCTTGATTCAATATGATATTTGGCAGGAACTTCATCTAACTTGTTCCGCTGGTGTCAGCTATAATAAATTTTTAGCAAAATTGGCTTCGGATTTTGAAAAACCTAAAGGCTTAACTTGCATTGTGCCTGAAGAAGCAGAAGCTTTTTTAAAAAAGTTGCCAATCGAAAAATTTCATGGTATTGGTAAAAAAACTGTTCCTAAAATGCACGAGTTGGGGATTTTTACTGGTGGCGATTTATATGAAATCTCCGAAATGGAATTAATTCGGCGCTTTGGCAAAATGGGCTATTCTTTATATCGAAAAGTCCGGGGGATTCATCTTTCGCCAGTTAATATTGAACGAGATCGTAAATCTGTTGGTAAAGAGCATACTTATGGAAAGGTTCTAAATACAGAAGATGAAGTTTTAAGTCAATTGCGTCTATTAGCAGAACGAGTGGCTAACTCTTTGATGAAAGAACAAAAGCATGGTAAGACCGTCGTTTTAAAAGTCCGCTATACTGATTTTACAACAATCACGAAACGCCATACTTTAAAAGACTATCTTTATCAAAAAGAAAAGATTTTTTCTGAAGCCAGTTTGATTTGGGAAGAAGTTTTAGGTCTGGAAAAAGGCATTCGCCTCTTAGGAATTACTGTAACTAATTTAGATCCGCTGACTTATGAGAATATAACTTTGCCCTTATGGAAAAAAGATAAGCGCTAAAATAAGCGTGTAAGCTTTAAAATGAATAAACTGCATAAAGTGTTTTGGTTTAAAAATGGCTATTTTTGGATAAAAAGCTTGGAAAACGTTAATTTATCAGTCATTTCTTAATATATCTCACTTTTTTGTAATAAACTGTAATCTATTTGAAAACACTATCGTCAATTAAACTTGTATAATAATAAGCGTTGGTCGGTTAAATTGTTTTTTTAGTTAAAGATGAGAGGTGCTAGATGAAAGGAAAGAAAGGGTTCTTTCTGCTGGTGGTGTTACTTTTTGGTTATTTTGTAAAAAGTATAATTGTAACAGCTGAAACTTTGGATGAGTTAGTCCAACAAGAAACACAGCTAACCAATCAAAGTCAAGATATATCAGTTCAGATGGAAGAAGCGGTCACGCAATCTGAATTGACTTTCGGGGAGATTGAAGAGTTATCTAATCGGATTGATGAAAATCAACAGCGATTAATGACAATTGAAAGCGAAATTAGCGCAACACAAAGTAATATTGATGCTCGGAAAAATTTGCTAGGGGAGCGAATGCGAGCGATTCAAGTGAACAGTGCTAGTCAGTGGGATTTACAAGCTTTAATGGAATCCGAAAGCATCACCGAATTTATAAATCGTTTCTATGTAATGAGTCTATTGCAAGAAGCGGATTCACAGAAGATTCAAGATTTAAATAGCGAGCAAAGTGCTTTAGAAATTTTGCAAAATGAAGCAATTACAACTCAAAATAATTTGGCTGTTGATCGCGAAATGTTGTCAGCTAAATCACAAGCGTATTTGACACAAATTGAAGAATTGAAACGTCAATATGCAGGGAATCAAGAACTGTTAGCAACACTTTTAGCAGAAATGCGTTCAGAAGAAGAACGCTTAGCAGCCGAGCAAGCCCGTTTAGCTGCCAATCCGATTGGTCCTGATATGTCAGAAGCAATTTATGCAACGGTGACTGACCCAGCTGAGTTACACGCTAAAGAATGGATTGCTTATCATGAGTCAAGAGGTTTATATGATGTGTATTCCGTTAGTGGTGCTCACTATGGCAGATATCAGTTAATGCTGACATATTTAGAGGGGGATCTTTCTCCTGAAAACCAAGAGCGTACGGCGGATGCTTATGTAATCCAGCGTTACGGTTCTTGGGTGATAGCTAAAAGTTTTTGGGAAGCTAATAATTGGTATTAAGGAAAAAAGCGGGGGAGACTCCCGCTTTTTTGTCATTGATTAAAGTTTTAAATTGATAAAGCTTCAAAAAAGAACTTTTGTTCACTGCCTTTTTTTTGTATAATAAAGAGGTGATGAAATGAGGGGAAATAAAATGGCTGGACAAACACGTTCAAAGAAAAAAAAGAAAACGAAAAAACAACAGCAACAACAAGAACAGCTAATGATCATCCTACTAGGAATAGGATTTATTTTTTTGTCAGGGATTAGTTTCTTCAAACTAGGATTTTTAGGGCGCTTAGTGGCCAATGGTTTACGCTTGATTAGTGGCAATGCTTATCAAATATTAGCGATTGGAATTGCTATTTATGGCATACTATTGATTTTTCAAAATAGCAAGTTTTATATAAAAAAAGTTCGCCGAGTAGTGGGCTTAGTCGTTTTATTTTTAAGCTCTTTACTTTTTTTACATATGCTATTTTTAGGTAAAATAAACTATGATGCTGGGATTATCAAAGCGACTTGGGATTTATTAAAACAAGATATTAGTAAAAATGTGATTGAAACTAGTGTCGGTGGTGGGATGATTGGTGCTGTAATTGCTCAATTAACTAATTTTTTAGTTGATCGAGTGGGCAGTTTCATTATTGCTGTACTATCGTTTATTGCAGGGCTTTATTTAGTTAGCTCGATTGAAGCACAACAAGTCATTGATTTTTTCCAAAACTTAAATACGAAGTTTCAAACATCAATGGCTGCAAAAGCTGAAAGAAAAGAGCAACAAGCAAAACAAGCTGCCAAAGAGCAAAAAATGGCAGCTATCGAAAAAGCTCCAGTTCCTGAAGAGGACTTTGAAGCTGTGGAAGAAGAATCGAAACCAAATTGGATGGAGCGACAAAAATCTAAAAAACTAATGAAACAACAAGCCGAAGAAGCTCTAGCAGTTCAACAAGAGACTGTTCAGCCGGATTTTGTGGAAGAAGAACGTTCTGTTCAGATTGATATGTTTCAGTCGGTAATCGAACCATTGGTGCCACCAGTAGCAGCGGTAGATCCTTTTGAAACACCTGAATTAGATAGCAGCGAAGGGGACTTGGAATTTGAAATTCAAGCAGAACCTGAAGATCGTGATTACGAGCTACCAACAGCTGATCTCTTAGATTCAATTCCAGTCACAGATCAAAGTGATGAATATCAAAAAATCGAAGAAAATATCAGTATTTTAGAGCGAACTTTTGCAAGCTTTGGTGTAGATGCTAAAGTAGTTAAGGCCAGCTTGGGTCCTTCCGTAACGAAATATGAAATTCAACCTGCGATTGGTGTTAAAGTTAGTAAGATTGTCAGTTTAACTGATGATATTGCTTTAGCGCTAGCAGCAAAAGATATTCGGATGGAAGCACCGATTCCAGGAAAATCATTAATTGGGATTGAAGTACCAAATCAAACGACAAGTATGGTTTCCTTTAGAGAAGTGATTGAAGCGCAACCTTATCATCCTGATAAATTGTTAGAAGTACCGTTAGGTCGAGATATTTCTGGTATGGTTCAAGTCGCTGATTTATCAAAAATGCCTCACTTACTAGTAGCTGGTTCCACTGGTAGTGGGAAATCTGTGGCGATTAATGGGATGATTACCAGTATTTTAATGCGGGCAAAACCTAATGAAGTTAAAATGATGATGATTGATCCGAAAATGGTGGAATTAAACGTTTATAACGGCATTCCGCATCTGTTAACACCAGTGGTTACTAACCCTCGTAAAGCCGCTCAAGCTTTGCAAAAAGTGGTACGAGAGATGGAAGAGCGCTATGAGAAATTTGCGGCGACAGGTGTCCGCAATATTACTGGTTATAATGAATTAGTAGCGAGAAAAAATCTGGAAATGGGTGAAAATCATCCAATTTTACCATTTATTGTAGTGATTGTTGATGAATTAGCCGATTTAATGATGGTAGCCAGTAATGAAGTGGAAGATGCCATTATTCGTTTGGCACAAATGGCACGGGCTGCCGGGATTCATATGATTTTAGCAACGCAACGTCCAAGTGTCGATGTTATTACCGGGATTATTAAAGCCAATGTTCCTTCACGAATGGCTTTTGCTGTATCTAGTGGTACCGATTCACGAACAATTATTGATGGCAATGGGGCTGAAAAATTATTAGGTCGCGGCGATATGCTCTTCTTACCAATGGGTGAAAATAAACCGATTCGGGTGCAAGGTGCCTTCATTTCTGATCAAGAAGTAGAGCGGGTAGTAGAATTTGTTACCGATCAGCAACAAGCGGAGTATCAAGAAAAAATGATGCCAACCGATGAAGTGGAAGTCAGCAATAATCCTAGCGAATATCCGCAAGATGAATTGTTTGAAGAAGCTAAAAATTTAGTAGTGGAAATGCAAACAGCTAGTATTTCTTTATTGCAACGGCGTTTCCGGATTGGTTATAATCGGGCAGCTCGATTAGTAGATGAATTAGAAGCCCAAGGCGTCATTGGTCCTTCTGTAGGGAGTAAGCCCCGGGAAGTTTATCTGCAAGCCGCAATTGGTGATGATGAGCTAGATAATAATTTAGAAAGTTAAATAAGAAAAAAGCTTAGGCCAGGATTTCTTGATAGAAATCCACCTAAGCTTTTGTTTTTAATTATTTGCTACTTACTAATAAATGTTCACAATTTTCTTGCGGCATATCTTGATTAGTTTGTAGTGTTAATCTCCCGATAGTGTAATACCAAAATAATTTGAAAGTTGAATCTTTCTTTTCTTGCGGCATATCTGCATAATCAGAATCTTTCATAACCTTTTCGAAATGATTCCGAATGTAGTTTTCAAGATACTCACTACATTGATTATCTTCAATAAAGAAGCGCTGAAACTCTTTTGGATATTTTTTGCTATAAGCCGCAATTGTATGAGAAAGAGCATCTAAGTCGTCAATTGGGTGTTTTTTGAAGAAATTTTCGACTTTTTGAATGATAAAGACACAAAGACTGTCTTTAAATTCTTTAAGATTTTCAAATTCTCGATAAATCGGTTGCGTAGAGCATTGAATTTGTTTAGCGACATTGCGAGCGTGAAAATGTTTAAAACCGTCATTCACGACTAATTGATAAGCACCATGCAACAAATGTTCCCTATAAATCTTTTTCGTTCTAACCATAATAAACTTCTAACCTTCTTTCCAACCAAAAAATAAATAACAAAACAGTATTTTTCATAAGCAGACTCATTTTACTACATTATAACATTATTTTTTTTCAAAAAATGACAAATTAGCCGTTTTATCATTTTTTGAGACTGGTAGATAAAAAAAAGAGAGTAAGCATTTATAAAAGAGCGAAAAAGAAACAATAAATAAAAAAACGACAAAAAATAAGTAGCTAATCAGGCTTGATAACACAAGTTTTTGATTAACTACTTATTTATTTTTTTTAATTAATTAATTAGCCGTTTCGTCAGGCGTCATAATCATTGATAAAATCATTGGCTGTCTTTGTGTTCGTTCAAATAAGAACGGTTGAATAGTTGCTGTCATAACTTCTCGCAATTTATTTTCACTACAATCTGGTTCCAATAAAGCTTCCCGCATAGTATTGAATAACAAACGTTGTCCTTCGTTAATCAATTCGCCAGATTCTCGCATATAAACAAAACCGCGTGATAATAAATCAGGACCCGCTAAAATTTCTTTTTTCTCTAAATCAACGGTAGCCACCACTAAAACTAAACCTTCTTCAGAAAGAATACGGCGGTCGCGTAAAACGACATTACCAATATCCCCAATGCCATTACCGTCAACATAAACATCGCTGGCATTAAAATGACCAGCTAAACGGGCACTTTCAGGGGTTAAAGCTAAAACATCACCATTACCCATTATGAAAGAATGGTCCGTTGGAATACCTACATCAGCAGCTAGTTGCGCGTGGATTTTAAGCATTCGATATTCGCCGTGAACAGGCACGAAGTATTTCGGTTTCATTAAGCGTAACATTAATTTTTGTTCTTCTTGGCCACCATGACCAGAAGTATGAATATTATTAATTTTACCATGAATAACATTGGCACCAGCTTCAGATAATAAGTTGATTAGCTGATTTACACTAGTTGTGTTCCCAGGAATCGGGGAGCTAGAGAAAATTACAGTATCATCTGGTTGAATTTGAATTTGACGGTGAGTTCCGTTGGCAATCCGACTTAGAGCGGCCATTGGTTCACCTTGTGAGCCAGTACATAAAATCATCGTTTCATTGGCTGGCAATTGATTTAATTCATGGGCATCTACAAAAGTTCCATCAGGCACTTTGATATAGCCTAAGCGTTGACCATTAACGATGGCATTTTCCATACTACGACCAAAAACGGCTATTTTACGTCCGGTAGCAACGGCAGCATCAGCGGCTTGTTGCAAACGAAAAATATTTGAAGCGAAACTTGCGAAAATAATACGACCATCAATTTTTTCAAAAATCTTTAAAATTGAAGAGCCAATCGTTTTTTCTGATTTTGTAAAAGTTGGCACTTCAGCATTGGTACTATCAGATAGTAAACACAAAACGCCTTCTTCACCAATTCGCGCCATCTTATGCAAGTTAGCGGGTTCGCCAACTGGGGTAAAGTCAAACTTGAAATCACCAGTGGCTACAATATTGCCAGAAGGTGTTTTAACGACAACTCCTAGCGCATCAGGGATACTATGAGTGGTTCTAAAGAAACTAACGGCAGTTTTGCGGAAACGAATTACAGTATCTTCATTGATTTCATGTAAGTCAGCATCTCGCAATAAGCCATGTTCATCTAATTTATTGGTAATTAAAGCTAAAGCTAATGGACCGGCGTAAATCGGAATATTTGCTTGCTTCAATAAGAAGGGTACGCCACCAATATGGTCTTCGTGACCGTGGGTAATTACTAAAGCTTTAACTTTTTGCAGGTTATTCACAATATAGCTGTAATCAGGAATCACATAATCAATTCCTAGTAAATCATCTTCGGGAAACTTTATCCCAGCATCAATAATAATAATTTCGTCTTGAAATTGTACACCGTAAGTGTTTTTACCGATTTCTCCAAGTCCGCCAAGGGCGAAAACGCCCGTTTCATTATTTTTTATAGCAGGTTTCATCATTAGAAGCTCACCAATTTAAAGTCAGCATTTTCTTTTTCATATTCCAAATGGTTGCCTTCTAAAGCATGAACAAATTCAATGTTATATTCAGTGTTGTCTTCTACTAATTGACGAGCAGCGACTTCTGATTCTGCTTCAATATATAATGCTTGTGTTTCTTCACGTTTTGGGTTGCGGTCTTTTACTTCTTGATATAAAACTTTATAAATCATATTTTCTTTCTCCTCTGTAGAATAGTAGGCAGCCAGAGCTGATACTATCTTTCTTTTTTTAATTTTAAAGCATAATGCTTTTAATGTAGTTGTTAATCTGGAATTTTGCACACAACAAAATGAGCGACAAAGGAACGCTTTTTTCGCTAAAAAGGAATCCGCTATGTCTGATTAATGGGTTAAATCACATACTCCTAAAGCTTCAGCGTTAGGAATAAAAGAAAGTCTAGTCATTACTTTCTCATTGCGTTGTGGAACAATTCACCGAACGTTGTGTTGTCGTAACAACAATTAAAAATATTCTATCACAGAATTGAAAATAAGTATAGAAACTAAATACGAGTTGTTAAGAGAACTTACCGAAAAGGCGGTAGATATAATAAAATTTTAATAATTTCTGTTAAAAGTAGTCAAATTATCAAGTGAATAAAAAAGGGGGGATTACAGGGATTTTCGTAAGAGAATTGATTTATAAAATTCTTTCATCAATTAATAACAATTTCAAAGATTTTTTTGTCATGATTTTATGTTTTTTTTACTTTGTTTTTTTTAAAAGTAAGTTTTTTACTTACTAAGCGTTGAATTTTAAATAACCAAAACGAAAAAAAATTACCATTTATCTGTATCTTGTGTTATAGTGAATCTAATCGAACTTTTTTTGCAAGCAAGCTTTGAAAACGCTGAAATTTTTATGAGTAGTTTACTATTAATTTAGTAGATTAAAGTAGAAAAGGCTATGTTTTTAAAGCTTTTAATCAGAGTTTAGTGAATTAGAAAATAATATATTTTGTGAGGAAGTTCAATTTTTCAAGGAGGAGCAGTAAAGAATGAAATTAATGTGGCACTATACCATGCGCAATAAGAAATTGCTGCTTGGCGATTTTATTTGCGTATTTGGATTTATTTTAATTGAATTAGGATTGCCAACTATTTTAGCGCGCATGATTGATGTGGGGATGCGCAACAATGATTTTGATTTCGTGAAGCAACAAGGTTGGTTAATGCTGGGGATTGTTTTACTTGGGGTGATTATGAATATTGGTTTAGGTTATTTTAGTGCAAGAATAACTACCAATATTGTGGAATCTATTCGTAACGAGTTATTTGAAAAAATTCAAACCTATTCTCATTTGGAATATGAGCAATTAGGGGTATCTTCTTTAATTACCAGAACCACTAATGATGCTTATCAAATTATGTTGTTTATGCAACAAATTTTGCGGATGGGTTTTATGACACCAATGATGTTTTTTGTAAGTTTATATATGGTGGTCCGCACCAGCCCGTCATTAGGAGTGTATGTTTTAGCAGCTTTACCAGTATTGTTGATTTCCGTGATTATTATTGGTAAAAAATCTGAACCACTATCTAATGGGCAACAAAAGAATTTAGATGGTATTAATGGAATTTTGCGAGAAAATTTATCAGGCTTGCGAGTGATTCGCGCCTTTGTTAATGAAAAATTTGAAGAAGGTCGTTTTGCTAAAGTTAATGAAGCTTATACCAAAAGTTCACAAAAGCTCTTCTATTTAATGGCAGTTGCTCAACCAGGCTTTTTCTTCCTATTTAATATTGTCATGATTTTAATTATTTGGAGTGGTACCCTGCAAATTGATGCAGGTGCGTTGCAAGTCGGCGATTTAATTGCTTTTATCGAATATATATTCCATGCGCTATTTTCATTTATGCTATTCGCCAGCGTTTTTATGATGTATCCAAGAGCAGCCGTTTCTGCTCGGCGGATTCAAGAAGCAATGGATGCTACGCCGCTAATTAAAGAAAATCCGGAGGGCGTAACAACTACCGCAACGAAAGGTTATTTGGAATTTAAAAATGTAACCTTTGCTTATCCTGGCCATACCGAAAGTCCGGTGATTCGCAATGTTAGCTTTACAGCCAAACCGGGAGAAACGGTGGCTTTCATCGGGAGTACTGGTAGTGGTAAATCCACGCTGATTCAGTTGATTCCCCGCTTTTATGATGTTAGTGATGGGGCAGTTTTGGTTGATGGGGTAGATGTTCGTGATTATAGTTTAAAAGCTTTGCGAAATAAAATTGGTTATATTCCTCAAAAAGCGATTCTCTTTACCGGTACGATTACTGATAATTTACGTTATGGGAAAGAAGACGCCACGCAAGCCGAAATGGAGCGGGCTGTCGATATTGCCCAAGCAACTGAATTTATCAGTCAAAAAGCTGATGGCTATGATGAATTACTTTCAGAAGGTGGCAGTAACTTCTCTGGAGGACAAAAACAACGTTTAGCGATTGCCCGAGCAATTATTCGTGAACCAGAGATTTATGTTTTTGACGATAGCTTTTCTGCGTTAGATTATCAAACCGACGCTAAATTGCGGGCGCGTTTGAAAAAAGAAACCACTGAGTCAACGGTTTTAATCGTGGCACAGCGGGTGGGCACAATTATGCACGCCGATAAAATTATTGTATTAAATGAAGGCGATGTTGTTGGTCAAGGGACCCATAAAGAATTGTTGGCAACTTGTCCGATTTATCATGACATTGCGGCTTCACAGTTATCAGAGGAGGAATTAGCATGAAACAAACCATATCCTCTTTAAAACGCTTGTGGACTTACCTTAGAACTTATCGTTTTACCTTTGCGTTGGTAATCTTTTTTACCGTTTTAACGGTAGCTTTTAACGCGGCGTTGCCGTATGTTTCGGGTTTACCAACAACGGAAATTATGAAAAATGTTAAAAATGGTGAGCCTTTAAACTTTGACTATGTAATTAAATGTTTAGTTTGGATTGCTGTGGTAGGCTTTGGTTATTGTGGCGCCCAGCTACTTTCCGGCATTTTAATGACGAAAGTCGTTCAACAAGCAATGAAAGATTTAAGAAGAGATATTACTGAAAAAATTAATCGCTTGCCCGTGTCTTATTTCGATACCCATCAACAAGGAAATATTTTATCACGGGTAACCAATGATGTGGATGCTGTCAGTGGCGCGATGCAACAAGCCTTTATCAACATTGTCAGTGCTGTTTTAGGGATTATCATGGCTGTTGCGATGATGTTTTATATTAATCCTAAAATGGCGTTAATTTCGTTAGTGATGATTCCAGCTTCGATTTTAATCTCACGAACAATTGTAAAAATTTCCCAAAAATATTTTCAAAATATGCAAAATGCTTTGGGAGATTTAAATGGATTTGTGCAAGAAAATATGACTGGTTTTAGCGTTTTAAAACTTTATGGGCGGGAAAAAGAAACGTTAGAAGGTTTTAAAAAGGTTAACCGTCGTTTGCAACACTATGGTTTCCGTTCTGGATTTATTTCTGGTTTAATGATGCCGTTAGTTTCTTTAACAGCCTATCTTACTTATATAGCGATGGCAGTATTGGGTGGTTATTATGTGATTGCAGGCGTGATTGTTGTCGGACAATTGCAAGCTTTTATTCAATATATTTGGCAAGTTAGTCAGCCAATGGGGAATATTACACAACTATCTTCTGTGCTACAAAGCGCAGCGGCTTCAACGCAACGGGTTTTTGAAATTTTAGATGAACCTGAAGAAGTGCAAAATGAAGTTGATACACCTTTACCAACTGATTTAGCGGGGAATGTTGTTTTTGAAAATGTTTCTTTTGCCTATGACCCTAAGAAACCATTGATTCAAGATTTGAATTTTGAAGTTAAAGCCGGACAAACGGTTGCGATTGTCGGACCAACGGGGGCAGGTAAAACAACTTTGATTAACTTATTAATGCGTTTTTATGATGTCAATCAAGGGGCGATTAAAATTGACAGCATTGATACAAAAGCCATGAACCGTAGTGAAGTTCGTTCCGTTTTTGGAATGGTGCTACAAGATGCTTGGTTATATGAAGGCACGATTGCTGAAAATATTCGTTTTGGTAAACTAGATGCTACTGATTATGAAATTGTTGATGCAGCGAAAACCGCTAATGTTCATCATTTTATCAAAACAATGCCTGATGGTTATGATATGATGATTAACTCAGAAGGGGATAATGTTTCCTTAGGACAAAAACAATTATTGACGATTGCCCGGGCGGTTATTTCTGATCCAAAAATTTTAATTTTAGATGAAGCGACTAGTTCGGTCGATACCCGTTTAGAAGCTTTAATTCAAAAAGCGATGGATCGTGTAATGGAAGGTCGCACAAGCTTTGTAATTGCGCACCGGCTTTCAACTATTCGTGAAGCCGATTTGATTTTAGTGATGAATCAAGGCCGGATTATTGAAAAAGGAACCCATCAAAGCTTACTCGCTGAAGGTGGTTTCTACGAAAAACTGTACAACAGTCAATTTGCCGAAGACGGCGATTATGAAGAATAATTTGATGTAAATAACAGCCTGACTGTTAGCTCATTTTAAAAGAGCTAACAGTCAGGCTGTTTCTTTATTAAAAATAAGTTGTTTTACCAGTTTGGATGGACTTGCTTACGAATATATTGATCGTAGATTTTTTTCACACCAGTCATTTGCGCTGTAGTCAAATCAGGAATTGAGGCAGCTGCCACATTTGCAATGACTTGTTGATTGTTGCTGGCGCCTGGAATCACAGTAGTAATGGCGTCGTGCATCAGAATCCATTTTAAGGCATAAGGAATTAAGTTATCTGTTTCAAAGAGCGCCTTTAACTCTGCAACTGCTTGTAGCCCTAAATCATAATCAACGCCTGAGAAAGTTTCACCTTTATCAAAAGCTTCACCGTTGCGGTTAAAACTTCGATGGTCATCTTTGCCAAAAGTTGTTTGCGGGGTATATTTTCCTGTTAAAAGACCACTAGCTAACGGAACCCGAGCAATCGCGCCGATATTTTCAGCTTTCAATTTTGAAAATAAATCTTCAGCGGGTTTCAAACGGAACATATTAAAAATAATTTCGACTGCCGCAATTGGATAAATGGTAGCATCCAGTGCTTCACTGACTTTTTCTACGCTGACACCATAAGAAAGAATTTTACCTGCTTGTTGCATCTTATCTAATTTCGTAAAAATAGCATCTTTTTTGTAAACAGAACTAGGTGGGCAATGAAGTAAAAGCATATCTAACTTTTCAATTTGCAGACGTTTTAAACTTGCTTCTGCAAATTTTTCAATTGCTTCCGGCGTATACATTTCTGCAGTATGGGGATTAAGCCCACGACCACACTTAGTTACAACAAAAAAATCAGTGGCGTTATTTTTCATAAACTGACCAATGGCTTTTTCACTTTCACCATCGTTATAAATATCGGCGGTATCAATGAGATTGATATTATTTTCATAAGCCGTCTGTAAGATTTTTTCAGCTTCTTTTTCGTTGAAAGGATCGCCCCATTTTGTACCAAGTTGCCAAGTACCTAGTCCGATTTCTGAAACAGGTTGATTAATTTGTTTAAAAACTCTTTTATTCACCATTTTGATGCTCCTTGTTCATATTGAAGTATTAATTTTTCTGAAGAAAAATTAGTCTGATTTTAACGCTGTATATCATTCCACTAACTTGATAGTTTAGTAAGTGGAACTGACATCCTTGTTCATATTAGGAAGTTAATTTTTACCATAACATAATATTTGATAAGACTTTTCATTACAAAGTATAGCAATCGGTAAAAGCTACGTCAATAAGGTAAGCAGGGATTAATAAATAGTAAAAACCTCTTAGTCAGCTGATTAAGAGGTTTTGCTAATAATATGCTACAGTTATTTATGAAAAAGAACTTGTTAGATGTCATCTGCATCCGTAGCGTAAGCTACTTCTTTTTGTGCATCCAGAGCAGCTAATTTTTCTACAAGACTGGCACGGATCTTTTGGTAGGCATCACTATTTAACGCTAATCGTAAGGGACCATCGCCTAAATCAACACGTTTAATAATTTGATGCGCCATCTTATCAGGATCGCCAATCACCATTTTTTTAAGTAAGTTAGCATCCATACCAGGAACTTCACCTTTCATCATGCTGACTACTTTACTAGTTTCCGTATCTTGATAGGCTGCAAGCGGTTCTCCAAATACACCATTACCAGCAACGAAATTTGTTCGGATTCCTCCGGGTTGCACGATGATTGTTTTTATATTGAAGGGAGCAACTTCCTGAGCTAGTGCTTCAAAAGCACCTTCAACCGCCCGTTTCGTAGAGCTATATAAACCCATTGCTGGCGTCGAATAATGCCCAGCCATACTAGATATTTGTACAATTTGCCCGCCATCTTGCTCACGGAAAAACGGTAAAAAGGTGCGGGCGGTGCGCAATGATCCGAATACATTGGTAATAAATTGTTGTTCAATCTGTTCGTCACTGGCTTCTTCAACACCACCATATAAAGCATAAGCTGCGTTATTAACTAATACATCAATTGTTCCTAATTCGTTAAATGCTTGCGTTACAACTTCACTGATTTGTTGAGGGTTAGTTAAATCTAAGTTAGCTTGCCATAATTGAGCACCGTATTGCGCTTGTAAATCATCTAATACGCCAGGTCGACGGATGGTGGCGGCAACACGGTCACCTCTTTCAAGTAACTGTTGAATAATACAAGTTGCTAAACCGCCTGATGCTCCAGTAATAAACCATGTTTTCATTAATATTTCCTCCAATTTTTTATTTAAATTTAAATAGCTGTTGCACTTGTAACGGCTATTTGAAATGTAGTATAATTTAGTGACTAAGCAATTACAAGGGAATAGAAGGTAGCTGTTACAAAAGGAGCGAAATTGTTCATGGCTAATACGTATAATGTTGAGCAAAATAAAATTACTAAAGAAAGTATTTTTATTGCACTTATGTCTATCATGGAAAAAAAGGATTTTAAAAATATTTCAATTACCGAAGTTACTAAAAAAGCTGGCGTTTCTCGCATGGCTTTTTATCGAAATTATCAAATCTTGGAAGATATTCTTACAGAGCATCTCGAAGCGCTTTTTATGGAGTATGCTGCTCTTTTGGAGTCAAAAGAATTTAGTAATTATGAAATGACTCGTTTGTATTTTTATTGTTTTAGGCAACATCAATTTTTTATTATTAATTTACTTCGTTCTAAAATGAATCAACTCATACTTGATCAATCAGTGGGGTTTCTCGATGAATTTTCAAAGTCTATAGTTTGCACAATAGATTGTACGCCGGAATTCGAAAAATATAATATTCATTTTATCGCAGGTGGCATTCTTAATGTTTTAATAGCTTGGTGTATGAATGGTATGGAAGAAACAGATGAACTGATGGCAGAACTAGTTTGTGAGCGACTAACCCCGCATATTATTGGGATTTCGGCTTAATCTTTAAAGCAGTTTATTTTTAATGAAACGGTTGTTAAGAGGAATTTTGGTGACGTATAGTAGTTTTAATCATTAGCTATTTATAAATGAACAGGAGGATTATGATTATGAGATTTATAGCAAAAAGTGCGGATGTTGTTGGCGATGTAACTTTAGGTGATGAAGTTACGATTTGGTATCAAGCCGCTGTGCGTGGTGATGCCAATTGGATTAAAATCGGTGATCGTAGCAATATTCAAGATGGTTCGGTGGTGCATGTGGATTTAGATGCACCAGTAGTGATTGGCGAGGATGTAACGGTGGGGCATCAATGCGTGATTCATGGTTGCGAAATTAGCAATGGGGCGTTAATCGGTATGGGGACGACGATTTTAAATCATGCGATAATTGGTGAAAATGCCATGATTGGTGCCGGTTCATTAGTTACTGAAGGAAAAGTCATCCCAGCGAATACGTTAGCTTTTGGGCGTCCTGCAAAGGTGATTCGCGAGCTAACTCCTGAAGAAATTGCTAAAAACCATGCTAACTCTCAACATTATGTGGAAATGGGGCAACTACATGCTGTCGGCAAATTTCAACGAATTACTGAATAATAAAAAACCTCTTAGCAAGCTCTGATTAAAGCGCATGCTAAGAGGTTTTTTATTTCAGATTATTAAACTTATTTTAAAGTGCTGCTGTTAACCATTACTTCATCAATTAAACCGTATTCTTTAGCTTGTTCAGCTGTCATGAAATTGTCGCGATCTGTATCTTTTTCAATCACTTCAATTGGTTGACCAGTTTGTTCAGCTAAAATGCGATTTAAACGTTCTCTTGTTTTCAAAATATGGCGTGCTGCAATTTCAATTTCAGTTGCTTGACCTTGAGCGCCACCAAGAGGTTGGTGAATCATGATTTCAGCATTTGGTAAGGCGAAACGTTTGCCTTTGGCGCCAGCGGTTAATAGGAAGCTACCCATTGAAGCTGCCATACCTAAAACGATTGTTTGAACATCGGCTTTTACAAAGTTCATTGTATCGAAAATCGCCAATCCAGCTGAAACGCTACCGCCTGGTGAGTTAATATAAAGATAGATATCTTTTTCAGAATCTTGCGCATCTAAAAATAGTAACTGAGCAATGATTGAATTGGCTACATCATCATCAATCGCTCCACTTAGCATGATAATGCGGTCTTTTAATAATCGAGAGTAAATATCATAGGCTCTTTCCCCACGAGATGATTGTTCGATAACTGTTGGGATTAAATTCATAAATTTTTCCTCCTAGTTTGTTTCAAATTATTAATCTGATTTTCACTGTGCGAAAGCATTCAATTTGGGAAGAAAAAACATCCTAGCTGTTTAGCGCTACAAGTGAAAATTTGCAAATTATATCTAGAGATTAGTTTAACATAATTCTCTAAAAAGTAGTATACTATTTTGGTCAATAAAGGTCAAAGGAAAAGCTCTCTTTTTTATATCATAATTTAATTTTTGCTCAGTTTTCATAAATTAGTAAATGAAGTGTAGTTTAGCTATCTCAACGAGGTGAAGTTATGCTATCATATAAGAAGGAAAATTTTCAAGGAGGAAGCAAGATGTTGGATATATTAATTCCCTGTATTGCAGGTTTAATTGGCGTTATTATTGGAGGAATCATTGTGGTGGTGGCCTTTAACTTAAAAACCAAATATGAGGAGAAAAAACAACTACGAAATCAAGAGTTGATGTTTACCGTTAAAGAAATTGAAACTTTAAATTTATTAAATGCTAAAATTAATGATATTTTACAAAAAGGTTTGTTATTAAAACCTGAATATGTGAGTTTTGATGCTTTTGATGATTGTTATGTGCCGATTGATGATTTTGTTTATTTGAAATCATTTGCTTCACAAAACAATTTTTATTTGCCAACTTATTTAATAGAAGAGTTTTTCAAAAATATCTCTCATCGCCGGGTGATTTTATCACCAGATGAAACGGTGCGATTAGGTGGTTATACTTATACGGGTGGCCGAATTATTTTAGAAACATTTTCTGATGAATTAGTCAGCATTATGGAAGAAAAAAAACGTCATATGAAGGCTTTAACGAACCAACCTTTAAGTTATTTTTTGAAAGACTAACTAAATCTGTAAAGGGATGTGATGAAAGTGACGAGAATTTTTGCGCATCGTGGGAATAGTAGCTGTTTTCCCGAAAATACCTTACCAGCATTTGAAGATGCCGTTAAACTTGGTGCTTCAGGAATTGAGCTTGATGTTCATTTAACAAAAGACGCCCAATTAGTAGTTATTCATGATGAAACGCTAGCGCGAACCACCAATGGTCGTGGTTGGATTAAAGACTTAACATTAGTCGAAATCCAAAAATTTAATGCGGGTGGAGAAATATCAACGAAAGTGCCAACCTTAACCGAAGTTTTAAGCTTATTGGTCAAATTAAATTTTACTGGTCAACTGAATATTGAAATTAAAACCGATATTATTCATTATACAGGCATTGAAGAACAGTTAGCTGAAGTGTTGCAAAGTCAAACTTGGCCTTTTAGTTTAGTTATTTCCAGTTTTTATTTTCCGTCTTTAGAGAAAATGGCCAATTTGATGCCTACGCTTGATTTGGCTTATCTTTTTGTAGATGAAATGAAAAAAGCCCAATTAGCTGAAAAGAGTGCCTTTATTTCCGCTTTACATCCGAAAATCTCTTGGGTTATTCAGCAAGAAAAAAATTTAGCAAATTACAGCAAACCGATTCGTCCTTGGACGGTTAATAAAGAGGAACAAATGACTTTTTGTTTTCAACAACAAGTAGCCGGCCTTTTTACTGATTATCCCCAAAAAGCTATCAAATTAAGTGAGGAATTCAATGGATAAAGTTTTAGTGATTGTCGGTCCGACAGCAGTTGGCAAAACCGCTTTAAGTATTCAACTGGCGAAAAAATTCAATGGTGAAATTATTAGCGGCGATTCCATGCAAATTTATTGTGATTTGAATATTGGGACCGCTAAAGTTACTGCAGCTGAAATGGCAGGAGTTCCGCATTATTTAATTAATGAACGAAAAATGGATGAAAACTATTCAGTTGCTGATTTTCAAGCATCAGCCCGTCAAAAAATTCAAGAAATTAAAACTGCCGGTAAGTTGCCAATTATCGTCGGTGGTACCGGTTTGTATATTCAAGCTTTATTATATGATTTTAAACTTGGTGGAAAAGAAGAGTTAGCAGACCAAGAATTACGAGCAGATTTAGAAAAATTAGCTGCTGAAATTGGTAATCAAGAACTATGGCAATTGCTGCAAACTAAAGATACTTTAGCGGCCAGCAAAATTCATTTTAATAATCGAAAAAAAGTCATTCGCGCTTTAGAAGTTTTTGAAAAAACGGGTCAAAGTATTTTTACACCCCAAGAAGAGCCACAAGCTTTATATGATTACTTGATGATTGGCTTAAATACACAACGAGAATTGTTATACAATCGCATTAATCAGCGGGTTGATTTGATGTTAACTGAAGGCTTATTAGCTGAAGCTGAAAGCTTAGCGCCACATCCTGAATATCAAAGCGCGCAAGGCATTGGCTACAAGGAATTTTTTCCGTATTTTGCTAGCGAAGCAACTTTAGAAGAGGCTGTTGAACAAGTGAAGCAAAACTCACGGCGTTATGCTAAACGCCAATTAACTTGGTTTCGTAATCGTAGTCAAGCCCAATGGTTTGATTTAGTGACCCCACAAAATGATTTGGCAGAAATTGAACAGCTGGTTAACGACTGGCTGAAGTAAAATAACTATATAAATTAGGTAAGGAGGTGTTTTTTTGGAAAAGGTAATTATTGTAGGGGTTGAAACCTTAGCTAACAGTCGCACTTTTCGCGAGTCGATGGCGGAGCTGATTAGTTTGACAGAAACAGCAGCTGGTGAAGTGGTCTATTCTTTAATTCAGAAAAGAACGCAAGTTGATCGTCAAACCCTAATTGGTAAAGGGAAAGTTGAAGAGTTAACGCAGTTAATTGATGCTTATGAAGCAGATTTAGTTATTTTCAATCATGAATTAACACCCCGCCAAAGCCAACTAATTAGTGAAGCTGTCGGTGTACCAGTCATTGATCGGGTGCAGTTGATTTTAGATATTTTTGCTTTGCGGGCACGCTCCCGTGAAGGCAAGCTACAAGTTGAATTGGCGCAATTAAATTATCTGTTGCCACGATTAGTGGGGCAGGGGAAACATCTCTCCCGTTTAGGTGGAGGGATCGGAACCCGAGGACCTGGGGAAACGAAACTAGAAACCGACCGGCGCCATATTCGTAATAAAGTTGCGATTATTAAAAAAGAATTAAAAGAAGTAGCGGCACATCGCATCAGAAGTCGTGAGAAACGCCGCCATAGCGAAGTTTTTCAAATTGGTTTACTTGGCTATACTAATGCTGGTAAATCAACGATTTTAAATCTTTTAACCGATGCGGAAACTTATGCGCAAGATCAGCTTTTTGCTACTTTAGATCCTTTAACAAAAAAATGGCAATTACCACAAGGGATGGAAGTAACTTTAACTGACACTGTAGGCTTTATTCAAGATTTACCAACGCAATTAATTGACGCCTTTCAATCAACTTTAGAGGAAAGCAGCGAGGTGGATTTATTACTACATGTGGTTGATGTTAGCTCGCCAGAACGGCAACAGCAAGAGATTACTGTTTTGCAACTCATGAAAGAATTAGCAATGGATGATATTCCAGTTTTAACGGTTTATAATAAAGCGGACCAATTAAATGGTGCTGAATTTGTACCAACACTATTTCCTAATGTTTTAATTTCAGCTAAAACCGAAGCGGGGAAAGTTGATTTAACAGCAGCAATTCGCCGTCAGCTAATGGAAATTTTAATCCCTTATCAATTAGAATTAGCTATTTCTGAAGGTAAAAAGTTAAGCCAGTTAAAACGGCAAACGCTAGTTTTGCAAGAAGAATTTAGAGAAGCTAGCAACGATTACTTAGTTAGCGGTTTTGCAGCTAAAGATTCTCGATGGTTAGCATTAGAGAACTAAAATATGAAATGATGTAACCTTTTCTCTTTGAGAAAAGGTTTTCTTTTTTTATTGACTTTAGTCAGTTGAGTGAGTGAAACGAGCGAAACAGAAAACCACCTGCTATGCGGGTGGGAAACAAAAGGTTATACCAAAAAGTCCC
>NZ_JARXWL010000016.1 GCF_029893325.1 Enterococcus sp. PF1-24 | reverse complement strand
TTAACAACAAATTCACTTTCTGGATGATCCCCAGCAGCGATTGCCGTAGCCAGCACACTTACCAGCTCATATTCCGCTGGATCCGTTTCAATAAAAGCAGGCAGCTCTTGCCATTCTGTAGTTATTTCTGGGGGATTTTCTTGAATCTTCTTATTGTGATTCATAAAAAAATCGATAATTCGCATAAATTTCACCTCATTTTTTCAAAAGCTAGGAAAAGAAGCTATATTCGATACACCAGCGGTATAGCGAGTATAGCTTCCATTTTCATAAACTAAAATGGTAAAACGCCAGTTAATCCATAAACTATTAAATAAATAATCAAAATTGGCCAACAGTAACGCACATATTTCTTTTGAAAGTCAACAAAATTCATTTCTGTTGAATCAGTTAGCATGAATAAAGCTGGTATAACTGGTGACACTAATCGAAAAGCCTGGCCTACCATAGAAGCAACTGCTGCTTGAATTGGCGTAATACCATATTGTTCCATCACCTCTGAAACAACCTTGGCAATACCAAAATAAAAAGCATCTTGTGGTAAAAACGTAATAGCTGGTGCAGAAATAATGGCATAGATTGGTGCCATGTGTGTTCCCAAACCATCAGGAATAATCATGGTCATTCCTTCCGCTAGTGCACTAGCCATACCGCTTCCTGATAGTATTCCTGAAAAAATACCTGCAGCGAAAGTTGCTAAAGCTGGTGCTAAAGCATCAGATGCTATTTCATCAATTCGTTCGTTTATAATACTAACTTTACGATAATTTACAGTTAAAACAATGGCACTTCCAATCATAAATAGGACCGCACCATGTGCAACGCCTTGAATTAAAAGATATAGAATTCCCAAAGTTAAGACCAGATTAAACCAAAATAGTTTTGGGCGTTTTAACTCAGGATCTTTCTCTCTGATTGAGTCAAGCATCTTCTCCATCATCTCATGATCAATTTCACCATCAGATTCTGGACTCCAACCTAAACGATTACGCTCTTTTTTCCCCAAGCGATAAGCTAAGAAAATTGCAAAAACTTCTGCACATAATAAACCAGGAATTAGAGCACTAAAAAGTTCATTAATTGGTACTTCCATTGCGGTACTGGCAGCAATTGTTGGTCCTCCCCAGGGCAGCTGGTTAAAGATACCGATTGGCGTAACGAGAATAATTGCCAAATAGCTTAACTTCATATTTAATGATTTATACAGTTCTAAGAACGCTGCCACACAAATAATGATGGTTGTTGTTGTATCACCATTCATTGTAACAACCGTAGCTGTCAAAACCGTTGCAATTGTTACTTTTAGTGGATCCCCTTTTGCTTTCTTAATAAAAAACTCACACAGTGGGTCAAACAAACCGACATTTAACATTAAATCAAAATACATAACCGCAAATAAAATCAGCAAGCCAGGAGAAATAACACCCATACTAACTTTTCCCGTTTCAACATTTACTTTATAGAATAATGCATCAGTTATCCATTGAAATAAATCAGTAAAATTGGCGTCAGTTAATAAAACTACCAATACACCAAAGAAAAGCGGAACTAATGACAATGCACCAACAATAGATAATTTATTTTTTGATAAAAGTAAGATAAAAGACACAATCATTAATAATGCTAACACTAATAACATATTGATCACCCTCATTGAGATAGTGCTTATTTAATAAAGCGCACTTCTTTACAAATCTTCTCAATTTCCTCTTCTTTTCTTTTGTTAAATTCAATTTTATTAATTTCAAATAAATTTTGACCCAGTGTATCTATGGATACAATTAGTGGTCCGTAATTTTTCACTTCATTTACCCAAAGTGTTTCAGGCATACCTAAATCTTTCCATTGAGCATCTACAATTTCTTCAACCTTTTCAGCCGCATAAACCGCATTCCCTGCTGGATAAACAAGGTGAATGGCTTTATGTTCTTTGCAACCTTTTTCCGTATTGACACCCATTCCACCTTTTCCAACAATTAAGCGGACTCCTGTTTCCTTAATAAATTCCTCTTCAAATTTTTCCATCCGCATACTTGTAGTAGGTCCAACTGAAATCATTTCATAGTGATTATTTCCATGATCTTTAACAATTGGCCCTGCATGTAAAATTGCTTTATCACGTACATCAACTGGTAATGTCAATCCTTCTTCTACAACACGACGATGGGCAACATCACGACAAGTTACTAATGTTCCTTCTAAATAAACGATATCTCCAATGCGAATATTTTTAATATCTTCTGCTGAAATTGGTGTTTTTAAATGATATTCTTTCATAGCTCTACTCCTTCGTGTAATGGTAATTCATAATTCAATTGACTGTCAAAAATAATTTTCCCACGACGATGTGACCAACAACCTACATTAACTGCAACTCCAATTACAGAAGGATGACGTCCTGTATTAATAATGTTAACACCCATAACCGATTTTTTGCCACCAAAGCCTTGAGGACCTAAACCAATATTATTGATACCATCTTCTAACAACTTTTCCATCTTAGCAGCATTTTCATTTGGACTAACACTTCCAACTTCACGCATCAAAGCTAATTTAGAATTCATAGAAGCTGTTTCCACAGAGGTACCAATTCCAATCCCTACTAATAACGGTGGACAAGCATTAATGCCATAACTAGTCATTTGATCCATTACAAATCGAACAACACCTTCATAGCCTTCACCTGGCATTAAAACCTTTGCTGCTCCTGGTAAACTACAACCACCACCAGCCATGTAAACATACATCTCCAGAATATCACTATCCCCATCAATTTCAGTAAAAACTGTAGGTATACCGGTTCCAATATTTAATCCAGTATTATATTCATCAAATGTTTGTACTGCATTGTGGCGTAGCGGTGCTTTTTTAGTAGCTAGATATACAGCTTCTTTTAAAATATCATTTAGTTCAGCTAATAAAGGAAAGTTCGTACCACATTTAACAAAAAACTGTAATGCACCAGTGTCTTGACAACTTGGTCTATTTAACTCTTCTGCTAACATTTGATTTTCTTTCATCGTGTCATAAACGAGTTGTTGCAAAGGTTCTACTTCAATTTTTGCTAATTCTTCCAATTTTTTCGTTACATCATCAGGTAATCTTCTACCAACAACTGTGATATATTCCACTAAAATATCACGCATCTTCTTTGCTTCTGAAGACATCTCTTTTTCTGCATATGCATATCTACCCATACTATTCCTTCTTTCTATCACAGAAAATAATTTAGTCTTACCTTCTGTGTAAGTTTAATGCACTTACATTATCTTAAAAGATGGGAATCTCAGCTAGCCAATTTTTCGTTTCTTTTAACAAGAAAGTTTAGATAAAAGATGGCTATTTTTTCTATGATAAAACTTTTTTGAACAAAAAAAATCAGTCATAAAGTGTACACTCGCCATCGAAGAATACGTTTTCAAAAATAAAATAAGACAAAAATAGACTATCCCTATTTTTGTCTTTTAAATATTTTAATCAAATAATCACAAAGTAATTTTCTAGTAAATAAATTATTCCTCTAATACTATAGTTTTCAAATTTTTTACTAGCTTAACATACTTTTCTTCAATTTCCTTCTTACTACAAATTTGACAAGGATCTTGAAAGGTTCCCATATTTTTTTGTTGACTTTCTTGAAGAATTTGAATAATCGTTTCATACTCTTGATAATCCAAATCTGTTTTAAATTTTTTATCAATCGCTTGAATATCAGGATTTATTTGTTTCCGATAATCAGATGGTGTAGTTCCAAAATGCTTTTTAAACATCTTGTTGAAAGCTTTTATATCATTAAACCCGTTATCGTATGCAATATTAGCAATTTTTTCATCCGTAATTGCTAATTGCTGAATCGCGTGCTGTAAACGGCACCGTGTCAAGTATTCATAGTAATTAATACCTAATTCAGATTTAAAAATTTTAGATAAATAAGTAGTTGAATAATTACATTTCTGTGCTAATTGCTCTAGAGTTAATTCTTTCTTAAAATTGTCTTCAAGATATTGAATCGCATGGTCTAAAAAATTACGCTTTTGTCTAATTGAGTATCTAGGTTGCTTTATTGAGTTAGTCTCAAAAAAATGTAACATGCTTTCTGCTATTCTAAAAAATAAAGCATGAATTTGAAATGGTGAACTTTCTGATAAAATCAATAATTGTAAATTAGCTAAATCAGCTCGTAAATTATTATATTGTGGATTAATTCTATCTATATTGGAATTCAAATTAAATGTGCCTACATTTAATTTGACTCCTTGAGATAAGAAAAAATTTGGAGATACATATAATCTCATAGCTATACTATCAGGCTTAGTGGCAAATGTTGCGTGACCACAATTAGAATTAATTACAAATAAATCGCCTGCTTCTAAAGTACAAATCTTCCCATCAACATTAACTTCAATCTTCCCTTTTAAAAGCCATAGTAATTCAATCTCATCATGCCAATTATAATGATAACTACCAACTTTATAGATTAGCTGATCATATTTAATTTGAAATTTATCTGAAGTATATTTTTTCCAAAACTCCATTCGAATCCCTCATCTCACTCAATAAGACCTCTCACAATAGTGGTCTTTATGCGATTTTAACAATAAGAAATAGTAAATACAAGCCGATTTTTATATTCATTTTTGTAAAAATAACAAAAAAACAAACCACAATCTTCATCTTAGTGATGAAAAATCATGGTTTGTTTATTCCTGTTTAGTTAAATAAAGTATGATAGCTTAAAAAATATTACGTAATTTGATTCGTTCTCTAATGTCCATCCGCGTCGTTGCCCAACTTAATACAGCATAGCCTGTAAAAAGACTGATTATAAATAATTTTAGAAGAAACGTATCAGCAATTATAAAAGTGAACAGCGATAATAAAAATACGACAAACAACCAATTTTCTAAAATCTTTGCCATTACTGTATATCTACTTGCACTATTTTGATATTTTTCTTGTATTTGTTTCTTTGTCATTATTTTCCCTCCATTCGCAAATCTTTTATCAAAACCTAATTTATGTAAATTAATTTAAGTATTCTGAGTAAATGAAATTGCTTTCTGTTTGATTAATGAATAGTTAATTGTTTTTCTTTATCAACTATCATAATCTTAACAAATACTGAGAAAAAACACATAAGACCAAAGTCCGAATTTCTTCTCAGTATTTTGGCGGAAAAATTGATGAAAGAATAGCTATAAAAATCAGAATTTCGTATTTAAATAGTCTTCTAATGTGATAGCAAACACTGTAGTTAAGGTATTTTTATCATCAGGCAATTCAGCAACCAGCTTCATCCCGTTTTTCTGTGCCACTCGTTGAGAAGCAATATTTGTATATTTCATATAAGAAAACACTTCCTGTAGATTCAAAACATCAAAAACATAATTTCTACAAGCTCTTGCCGCTTCGGTGGCATAACCTCTGCCTGTATAAACTTTGTTAATATGATAACCTATTTCTGGCTCCTGCTTACCATTGATACACTGCAACGTTATTCCACAATCACCAAGAAAGCGATTGTTTTCTTTTAATATGACTGCCCAAAGACCAAATCCATAGGTGATATAGTTATCAATATTCCATTCAATCCATTGTCTTGATTTCTCTTTAGTGAATGGTTGCGGATAATGTAGCATTGACTCAGGATCCGAAAGTATTTCATGCAAATCATCTAAATCATTTATTGTTAATTCTCTCAAAATAAGTCGCTCAGTTTCTAATCTCATTTGATTCCCTCTTTCACTTTTGGCAGTATCTCATCATCTCTTTAAAATCGTGAAGATAATACTATCATCCTGCGAATATTAGTGTCAACTATTATTTTATTTAATCTAACTAGGAAAATACTAACAAGTACTTTATTGTTCTAAATTCATATAAAATGACTATTTTCCACCTAAAATACACATAAATGGCGGTAAAATTATATCTGATTCCGTTTTTAGCCTGCTCACTTCTCGACACTTCACTCAAAAAAGCATGAAATGCACAATTTCGGCTTTAAGTTGCAGGTTGTAATCTTTATTTTTAAAGAATTCTTTTATATTAAAGATATTTATCTCGTCTTCTTCGTTTCCCGATTATAGCGAAAGTTTTTCAACTCATAAATATCTTTTTCGGCATTATAACGAACCATTCGTTCAAAAGCATCCACTGTGGTCATATTGTCCGACCAATCAAAAACCAACATATCCTTTCTTTCACCTGTTGCGGCTTCAGTATATTGGCTGTAAATATCTTTGATTACTTTAAACTCATGATTCGCACCTAAAACATGTACTTCTCTTCCGTTGTAGTAATGAATCGCATTTCTTGCGGCATAACAAAATTCCATGTTTATCAACTCCTGTAATGTTTTATTTTCTGCCTTAACTGCTTCAGTTAAGGACTCACCAGTAATAGCAGTGATTAAATCGCTAGCTAATGAAGCAACCTGACTTGTTAAAAGTTGCATATCTTGTGGATTAGAAATAAAGCCTAGTTCCACTAAGCGATAGGAAATTCCTCTTTGAGCAAAAATTTGACAATGAGCTAAATCTCCTCTTTGATTAATGCCAGCAGTTGACTGAACTTTTTGCCACCAACCCGCATATTTTTTAACGACTTCAGCAATTGCCAAATCTTGTTGGTTAGCTGTTACACGATTGGAAATAATCACATGACCACCTGTCGCCAGCCCGGCAGCTGCATCTAAATGAATTTCGGTTACCGAAACTATTTCCTTGGCCACTTGATAAGCCCCACCACCTGAACAAGTATCCAAAAACATATTGCGTTTTTTATCGTAAAAAAGCAGCTGATTCTTCTGTAAGTGCTGATTATATTTCTGCATTTCAACATCTAAAACTTTCCGTGTCCAATCTCGTTCATTGGTGCCTGAACCAACTGCACCACTATCTCGAGCGCCATGACCATAAACAATTAAATGTTGCATCCTCTCATTCTCCTTTCCTAACAAAACTATTGCCTAAATCATAAAATCCGCCAGCTGCTAAACCAGAAATTCCACCTGCCCAAGCATAAATCGCCAATTCATCATGTAAAATGGTCCCAGCAAAGAGCATGCCTAATAAAATCCCCAACACAACGTTCCAAAGGGGCAGCCACCTATGATTGACTACAACTTGCTTTAGCAGCTGGGCAACGCTTAGTACCACGGTGCTAATAACTGGTATTGCCACTAAAATCTGTTCCATTATTCCTCACCTAACCTTTCCTAACACTTAGCGTTTTTTGTAAATGATTGACTTTTTCTTCTAAAATAAAAGTTCGCTCCATGACTTGATTGTGCTTTTCCACTTTTTTCTCCAGCAAATCAATGCGGTAAGCAATCAATTTCGTTGATGTAAAAATTCCACCAAAAGTCCCTAAACCCGTGCCAATTAAGCCGACTAACGCCACAATTAAGTTATCTGACATGCTTCTCCCTCCTTCTCATTCATCAATCAATCTGATTTTTACCCTTTCACTGAATAAAAACCTTACACTCTATATACGAAAGTTTCCCACCAAAATGTCACCCTATTTTGCTAAATTTTTTTATTTTTTTCTTATTTGAAAAAGTCTGGTCTTATTCAATAAAAAAACTAGCAAATCCCTTGAAATTTCTTCTGTTTAAAAGCCTAAATCTGATTGCAACTTCATCAAAAAAGCGTTATCATTAAGGTGGTTCTATGAACTATTTTATTTTCAGTTTTATTTGTGAATATTTGAGCAATTATTAAAAAAGGAAAAATCAAACACGTTGGAAAGAAGGAATTTACATGAATCGTAAGGCATTATGGATTACACAAACCGCTTTAATGTTAGCGCTATTAGTCGCTACCCAAGCAGTAACTTCAGGATTTGGAAATACTTTTATTACTGGGTCATTGGTAAATCTGATTTTGATTGTTTCTGTCTGTATCTCAGGCTTAACCAGCGGCTTAACAGTCGCTTTATTATCACCAATCTTCGCATTTTTCTTCGGGATTGGACCACAGATGTGGCAAATTATTATCTGTATTGCTTTAGGAAATGCTAGCTTATCGCTTGTTTGGTATTTAATTGCCGGCAAAACGAAAGAAAACAATGTTGTCAATACTGTTATTGCAGCGATTGTAGCAGCTGTTGTGAAATTCGGTGTACTTTACTTAAGTATCGTCAAATTTATGATTCCAGTTGTTTTAACAAAATTACCAGCGCCTCAAGCTGCTAAAATGTCAGCAATGTTTTCAACACCACAATTAATCACCGCTCTAATCGGTGGCGCCCTAGCTGTTGTGGTATTGCCAATCGTAAAAAGTGCCCTTCCTAAGCCAAAAGAATAAAAAAAATTCAGTTGAACAGCAAAAGAACCTTAAGCCCGTGGGCTTAGGGTTCTTTATTTTATCTTTACTATTTATTAAGAAACCGTTGAATATTGTGAACGAGCTTGATATGTGGTGTGTAAAATATGATGTGCTCTTTCACTACCTGGTTCTCCTAAATATTCTTGATAAACTTCTTTCACAATCGGACTTTCATTTGAACGTCTAATTTGGCGTTCTTGATCTTCTGCATAAAGAGCAGCCGCCCGTTTGGCACTTAAATTAACAAAATTTCGTACAGATGCAGGTTGAATTGGTTGGCCACCACCGTTAATACAACCGCCTGGGCAACCCATAATTTCAACAAAGTGATAGAAATCTTCACCTGCTTGAATTTTTTCAATTAAATGTTTAGCGTTGGTAATTCCTGAAGCGACTGCGACTTTAATAGTAGTCCCATTAATTTCATAAGTTGCTTCTTTAATACCTTTCATCCCACGAACTTCAGCAAATTCAATTTCAGCTAAAGGCTCACCAGCAATAATTTCGCCAGCTGTTCTTAATGCCGCTTCTGTTACTCCACCAGTTGCTCCAAAAATATAACCAGCACCAGTTGCGTCCCCTAAAGGATTATCAAAGATCTCATCTTCCAATTCAGTAAAGCGAATCCCAGCCTTATCAATCATGCGTGCTAATTCTCTGGTTGTTAAAACTACATCCACATCAGGAACACCAGCAGCTGCTTCATCTTCCCGTGTTACTTCGGCTTTTTTAGCTGTACATGGCATGATACTAACGACACAAATATCTTTCGGATCAATATTCATTTTTTCCGCATACCAAGTTTTTGTTAAAGCTCCGAACATTTGTTGTGGAGATTTACAACTTGAAAGGTTAGGAATTAATTCTGGATGATAAGCTTCACAATAATTAATCCAACCTGGTGAACAAGAAGTTAACAATGGGAATGGTCCATCATTTTGCACGCGAGATACAAACTCATTGGCTTCTTCCATAATAGTAAAGTCAGCAGCAACGTTTGTATCAAAGACTTGATCAAAACCTAAACGTCGTAAAGCCGCGACCATTTTTCCTTCAACATTTGTGCCAATTGGCATATTGAAAGATTCTCCTAAAGTCACCCGAATAGATGGTGCAGTTTGAACAACCACATGTTTAGTAGAATCTGCTAAAACTTGCCAAACTTCTTTCGTGTGGTCTTTTTCAGAAAGCGCGCCAGTTGGGCAGGCGACAATACATTGACCACAAGAAATACAAGCAGAACTACCTAATTCTTGCTCAAAAGCACAACCGATGTGGGTATTAAAACCACGGTCATTGGCGCCAATCACGCCGACAGCTTGAACTTTTGAACAAACTGCTACGCATCGCTTACATAAAATACATTTACTATTATCGCGGTACATGTGCGGTGCAGAATTATCAATTTCGTATTGACAATTTTCCCCTTCATAAAGGTTTTCATTTTCCACATCGAAATCCTTACAAAGTTTTTGCAACTCACAATTACCGTTTCGCACGCAAGATAAACATTTCTTATTATGAGTAGATAAAATTAACTCTAAGCTAGTTTTCCGTGATTTAAAGATTTTTTCTGAGTTAGTGACAATTTCCATGCCTTCGCTAATTGGATGCACACAAGCGGTTACTAAGTTCCGACTGCCTTTTACTTCCACCACACAAATCCGACATGCGCCGATTTCATTGATTTCTTTCAAATAACAAAGTGTCGGAATATCAATATTATTTCTTCTAACAGCATCTAAGATTGTTGAACCTTCAGGCGCTGTATAAGCTTTTCCATTAATAGTAATATTAAGTTCTTTCATTTACAGTCCCCCCCTATCCGACACTGATAGCATTGTAGCGGCAAGTATCCACACAAAGACCACACTTAATACAAATAGCTGGGTCGATGTGATGTGGTTCTTTTCTTTCTCCGCTAATCGCAGCAACAGGACATTTTTTCGCACAAGCTGTACAACCAGTACATTTGTCTTCCATAATTTCATAAGAAATCAAATCTTTACAAATACCAGCAGGACAACGTTTTTCAACAACATGGGCAATATATTCTTCTTTAAAATAGTGATAAGTTGAAAGAATTGGATTTGGTGCTGTTTGCCCTAAACCACATAGCGAATTTTCTTTAATATAGTGACATAAATCAACCATTTTATCTAAATCTTCCAAAGTTGCTTGGCCTCTAGTAATTTTTTCTAAAATTTCTAACAGACGCTTCGTACCTACTCGACAAGGCACACATTTTCCGCAACTTTCTTCCACGGTAAACTCTAAGAAGAATTTCGCAATATCAACCATACAGTTATCTTCGTCCATAACAATTAAACCGCCTGAACCCATCATTGAGCCAATTTCGATTAAATTATCATAGTCAATCGCAACATCATAATTTTCTACTGGGATACACCCACCAGAAGGACCACCAGTTTGAGCGGCTTTAAATTTCTTACCATTTGGAATACCGCCACCGATATCTTCAACAACTTCTCTTAAAGTTGTCCCCATCGGAATTTCAACCAAACCAGTATTTTGAATTTTACCACCTAAAGCGAAAACTTTGGTTCCTTTAGATTTTTCAGTCCCCATGCTCGCAAACCATTCAGGGCCACGTAAAATAATTTGTGGAATATTGGCATAAGTTTCAACATTATTCACAATCGTTGGTTTGCCAAACAAACCTTTTACCGCTGGGAACGGTGGACGTGGACGTGGTTCGCCACGGCGACCTTCAATACTTTCTAACAAGGCGGTTTCTTCACCACAAACAAAGGCGCCCGCACCTAAACGTAAATCTAAATCAAATTCGAAATCGCTGCCAAAAATATTTTTACCTAAAATGCCCGCTTCTCGCGCTTGCTTGATAGCAATTCTTAAACGCTTAACAGCAATCGGATATTCTGCCCGCACATAAATATAGCCTTGATTAGCACCAATCGTGTAGCCCGCAATCGCCATTGCTTCAATAATCGCATGTGGATCCCCTTCTAAAACAGAACGGTCCATAAAGGCACCTGGATCTCCTTCATCGGCATTACAAACAACATATTTTTGCGCACCTGGGCTTTCTTTAGCAAAAGACCATTTCATAAAAGTCGGGAAACCTGCTCCCCCACGTCCTCGTAAACCAGAAGCTTTTAAAATTTCTAAAACATCATCACGAGAATACTTGTTAACGACTTTCGCTAAGGCTTGATAACCATCAAAAGCGATATATTCTTCCATTTTTTCAGGATCAATTCGGCCACAGTTTCTTAAAGCAACCCGTTTTTGCTTTTGATAAAATGGCGTATCCATCAATTTATTAATAATTTCTTTTGAATCATTATCATGATACAATAATTTTTCAACTAATTTACCTTCAACTAAATGTTGCGCAACAATTTTTTTAGCATCTTTAGCCTGAACTTGATGATAGAAGACACCTTCAGGATAAATAATTACAATCGGCCCTTGGGCACATAAACCAAAACAACCGGTTGAAACGATATTAACTTTATCCGTCAATTCATGTTTCGCTAATTCTTCCTTCAAAGCTTCAGTAAATTCTCCACTTTTTGAAGAAATACAGCCAGTCCCAGCACAAATCATAATTTCTTTTTCAAATTGGCTTTTAGGCTGTTCAACGTCTTCATTATTTTCAGCTTGCTCTGCTTCTAAGCGCATGACAACTTGCTGCCGATAAACATTTCGCAATTTTTGTAATTGCTCCCAATTTTCCATATGCTCTTTTCTCCTCATTTCAATCTAGTTTTATAACCAATAGATAGTCATGCTATTTTACTCATCTTCCATTTTTTGATAAGTAACGAGAACTTTGTCGCCTTTTTTCTTGGTTAAACGGCCATAAACTTCTTCATTAACCGTTAAAACTGGCGCTAACCCACAGGCACCAATACAGCGACATGATTCTAAAGTGAACTTGCGATCTGCGGTTGTTTCACCTGGTTTAATATTTAATTCTTGCGCATAAGAATCTAAAATATCTCCGGCACCCTTAACATAGCAAGCTGTCCCCATACAAACGCTAATTGTAAATTTACCTTTAGGGACAAAAGAAAACTGGGAATAAAAAGTTGCCGTACTATAAAGTTCTTCTACTGGAATTTGCAACTTGCAAGAAATTCGCTCCAATATTTCTATTGGTAAATACCCATAAATCCTTTGTGCTTCTTGCAAAGCAGGCATCTGAGCACCTTCTTGCACCTCCAATAATGTTAAAGACTCTTCAAGCTCTTGCTTTTGGCTTTCCGTTTCAATGAATTCAAAAACCATTTCCTTAACACCCATTTGCTGTTTCACGCTCCTTTAATAATAATCATTATTAATAAGTACTAATTATCGCGACATCCGTAAATTCAAACGCTTCCATCCAACAAGTAGATTATAACAAATATTAATTGCTTTTTGTGAAAAATCCAACAAAAAAACTGATTTTTTCTAAAAAAAATAGAAAAAATCAGTTTCAATCCACTATTTAGCGCATTTCACTACTTTTTTTCAAGTCGTTCAATAAAAAACTTATTAAAAAAAACGCAAATTAGAATAATTATTATCAAGGAATCAAAAATCTAAACTCACTCTAAACAAAATTTGAAATTATTTTAAGTGGTTTTCTTCATATAAAGGAATTTCAGGTTGTACGTTTAAGGTAGTTACTATTGCTAGCTCTTTTTTATAATCAGCTTCACTGATTTGTTTTACTTTAGAACTAGCTTTATCATAGTAAAAATAAGTTTTTTCATAATTTTCTAAAGTACATTTAGCCACCCAAACTTCTCTATTCCTATAATCTTCACTGGTGAAGATTTCAATTTTCATTTGTTCGCGCTTGATTGACTGCAACTGACAAACTTGTAAAACAATGCTTTCCCAAATTTCAGAATCTATTTCATCAATATAAATCACATCAGCTTCCTCAACTATTTCAATGGAATCTGCTGTTTCAGATGATTCTGGTGAAAGATGCTTAGTCACTCGGAAATTGAAATGCACACAACCACTTAAAGTACATAAAACACCGATTAATAAAAGATAACACTTAAATTTCATCATAATCCCCCTCACCATTCATCTCTTTATATTATTTGCTTTGATTATAACATGAGGAGGAAGATTGAAAAATGGTGAATAAAAAAACTAAGCCCCTATTCATCAAGGGCTTAGCTCATTTTTTAAAATTATTCTTCTTCTGACATGAGTAAAGAATTGATTTCACTGTATCAATTAACACATCTAATTTGTATTTTATCCATAAAATATCAACATAATAGTTCATTGAATTTCATAAAATTAATATCATCCGGAGTCAAAATCGAGGTCAAAAAATTCTCGTCTAACGTGGGGCGTTATTTTCATTTGTATCATCTTCAAATTGATTCGTAAGTTTATAGTATTTTTCCAAATATATAATTGCATTGGCAATAAACACTGGAACAAAAATGAACTCAGCAGAATTTCTCAAAAGTTTTGTCATGAAGCTTTCTGGATTAGTATGTTCCATAAAAGTTATAATTATGACTAATAAAGTACTAATGGCTATCATAGCTAGAAAATCCTCTTTAGCAAATCTTCGGTTTTTTCTCACAATTCCCACCTCCTTTATAAAAAAACTATTGCAAGCCGATACTATCTATAGTATAATGAATATGTAAGCTAGAGAAGTGAGGTGGTGCTTATGAAAGTAAGTCATTATCCTAAAGAAAGGAGCGCCGAATGTGTCTGTTTTTGAAACGTTAAGCTTAATGATTGCTTTTGCAATGTTAGTCTTAACACTCAAAGACGATAACACAAAAAAATAACCATCTTATAAACTTTGGCCGGTTTAAGATGGTTATCATAACTAATTAATTCCTGCCACCGTCTTTAACGGCTCTGGCTTCACTTGTATTATAGCATAATTAAATCGAGGTGTTAAGTATGACCGAAAAAAATAGACAAACTGAAGCTAATAAACGTTGGCAAGAAAAGAATAAAGAACACGCTAAATATTTGCGTAATCGTTCAACTTCTCGCTCATTTATTAGAAAGCAAGCAACCTTAGATGACATCGCCGAATTAGAGGGATTAATTGCTGAACGTAAAAAGGAATTAGTATAGGTTATATTTTGCTAGCAGAGCGTTAATTTTTTCACACCCAATCTTTTTCCGAGTTTTTGAATACTCAACCGAGCCTATTTTGGATTCGTCAAATTATTCACTCATCACATTTTTGTGTTTAGCTAAAATATTCACTCAAGCCATTTTTGGCTCTAGTTAAAGTAAGACTGCGCAATTTTGCTCTCTCCTATTATGCTAGCATTTGTTACCATAATTTTTTTAACCAATGATTAGCAACTTCAAATTTCCGAACATTTCCAAACATCAAATACAAGGATTTACCATAGTCCGCTTAATCACTAACTATTTAATTAGCCTATGTATTTCTTTTTTTATGTTGGGTTTCGCAAGGTTCCTGCTCCCCTCTGACTTAGCCGTGTTGTAATCGCATTGGTAAGCTCTCTTGTAAGCCTTAGTTGCGTTGAAACCGTCTAGGAAGTACAGACAGAACAGCTTTTGCTTCTCTGTCAGCTCATCATTATCTGTAACTGGTTGCAACTTTTTTTTGTGTGCAACCTTTTCAATTTTGTGTGCAACCTTTTGCACCCTCTTATCGTAGCATTTAAGCATGATTACTAGGTTTAGAATGATAAGCGATGTACTTCGGTTATTGGATTTAAGCTAGGTTTTGCTAGGCTGTTGTAAGTAAATAATTACGGGCATCGCACACACAAATTATACTAGGTTTTACTAGGGTTCAATTTTGCTAACCATTGCTAACATCATACATTCTTTTTAAGTAAAATACTTCGGAAAAACTATTGACTAATACGTATCGCACGTGTACAATATAAAAATGTTTAATTTAACTAAATAGTGGAAAGGACTGATTTATTATGCTAGTGACGTATCCAGCATTATTCTATTATCAAGATATCGAAGATAAGGAAATTCCTTTTATCATTCATTTTCCTGATTTTGAGCATTCTGCAACTCAAGGAGAAAACCTTAATGACGCTATGGCAATGGCTTCCGATTGGTTAGGTTTGGTTATTTCTGGTTTGATTGAATCTAATAAGCCTATCCCTAAACCTTCGTTGATTTCATCGTTATCCTTAATAGAAAATAATCCATTTAAAGATGATGATGATGAACTAGTTTTCGACCCAGAAAAGTCGTTTATTTCAATGGTTAGCGTTGATGTGTCACAATATCTAGGTAGTCAGGAACCAATCAAGAAAACTTTAACAATTCCCAAATGGGCTGATTCATTAGGGAAAGAAATGCACCTTAATTTCTCTAAAACGCTGACTGAAGCTATTGCTGAAAAAAGGATAGATTCTATTTAGGAGTATGGCTATCATGCTCCTTTTTTTGTTATCAAAACTACCGTTATGATAAAGCGCCATTTTCATAAAACTTGCCAAACTCAATAACTGCTCGTTGCTTGTATCGTTCAATAGTCCGCCGAGAGCAATTTAACATAAATGTTATTTCTTTTACGCTATGGCTTTCTTTATCGAAGTACGAATAAAATAATACTGCTCTATCTATCTCGCTTTCTATGGCTTGCCACGCTTTTATAATCGCATCGCATTCTTGATTCACTTCTTTTTGGTTATCATTGATTTGTTCGGTCGTTACAGCATTCCCAGTTTCTGCGATGATTAATTCTTCTAAGCTATAAAATCTACCAGTCATACGCGCTAAGCTACGGTATACACTCAATATCTTTTTTAGATTCTTAATATTGCAATTCTTACATGAAGTTATAATAATCACTCCTAGTATGCTATAATTATTTGGCGGATAACTATAGTTAGGCGATTACTCGGCTTAAGGTACCTTTTAGAAGGTGCCTTTTTTATTTTAGCCAACTTGTAACTAGAATATTTAAAAGCCCATAATTAACTAACTAGGGGTTCGTTTATTACATTCAAAATCACCAACAAGCTTTTTACCTCCCCAAAACCTCACTAAGCTACCTCGTAATTTTTAGGACTCACCAATTTTGGCGTTAACTGCTTCTTCCACTTTTTTAAGACCTCTAAAATCTCTAAATAAGTTATATCGTATTTTTACTCACAAAAAAGCCGAAAGGAAGTATCCCCTCAGCTTCATCATCGCATAAAGTTCTAATTTTCTAAGTCAATCCCTAACATTTCTGCCAATAACTCAACCTTTAAATAAATCATTTCTTGAAAATCATCAACCGTAATAGAGTTGCCAGTTTCTTTACTGGTAATATTTGTAGCAGAAGCCAGTTCGTATAAATCTTTGATTAAACTTGCAACAGTAGCCGGCGATGTACCATAAACTTTTTCTTGTAATTCTTCTAAATCTGCCGAAGCTTCCGCAATCAACAATTTATTTTCTTCAAGTCCATTGTCAAAAGCTTTCTGTAAATTCTCAGTGATTCGATTTTTCATGTTATCTAGTTCTAAATTATTCATTTGTTTTTTCCTCTCTGTAAGCCCGTATAAGGCATTTTAATTCATTCGGGTATAATTACCCTAAAAAAATATTTCTTTTCGTTTGTGGCGCTATAGTCAGGCACTCACTAGCAAAAGAATCCACCTTTTTCCACCATTTTTAAGCTATGTGTTCATGCCAATGTTCAACGTCCGCATTTTCCAAGTATCCGATTGTTTCACTCATGCTTTGTTGTTGGCTCTTGAACGCTCGTAAACCATTGCTAAGCTCATCTTGGCTAATTGCGATGTATAAACCACTATTTACACCTCGTGAAGCTAAAACGGGGATACCTTTACTTCTAAGGCTTTGAATCACCGCAAAAACTTCTCGTTGAGATAAATCAACTAACTTACTAATTTCTGATGTTTTAGTTTTACGTTCAATTCCTTTTGGTAATAATTCCAATACCGATTGTTCAATAATTGTTAATTCAATCATTTTTTTCACCACCTTTTCAAATTTCTTATATACCCACAAATAATTAACGTCCACAAAACTGTGGCGGTTTAACTAAATCACCTTATCAAAACCTTATCTATTGTTTACCTAGTCATAATCTCATTTCTACAGGTTTAAATACCTTTCCAAAACCTTTCCAGTTTCTCTTTTACAAAAAAGTTGAAAAGCGATGTTTGTGTAAGAGAAGAATCACACCGTCAATTACTTGCTTTTTATCGTTAACACCTGCAGGTGACAACGAGGATTTTTGATTTCTTAATCTACGAACCTGCTTCTGCCCTGCTATTAACAGTTACATTTTTAGCTATAAAAGCATAAGGTTAACACGGGTTAACTTTTTAATGTCAACAATTCTATAATGCGTGCTAACCTTAGCATTTCTCAGCATTTTTGCAATACGTGCTTAACCACCACATCTTTGTGGGCGTTAACTTTTGAGCTCAGCGCAATTTTGCTCTCGGTTAAATTTTTAAGACTCGTCATTTTTAACGGCTCCTATTCGTTCTACGATTCAGCGGATATTCATTTTCTAAAAACATATCGTTCTGAACGACCTGTTTTAAATAGTTTTACTTTCATTGTTTAGCTTGCTTCTTAAACCCTGATTGCATTTAACCGCCCTAATTTGTCACTGTAGCCTTTTTAGCTTTCGTGTATATATTTTATCACAAACGAAAGAACATACGTTCTGAACGCTTACTGTTAGCCTAGAATCGCTATTAAATATATTTGCTCTAAAATTATTTACCTTTTCGCTTATCTGACACCTTATCAAAACTAATCAGCGTTAAGCGATGGCTCATTCTTGAAACAACTCTTGGGTCAAGCAGCTTTTGCAATTCTTCCCATGCGATGTTACTCGTTATAATCGTTGGCTTAGATTCTGCTCTAGCTTCCATTACCGCATACAAGATTCTTGCTGAAAAGTCGGATACCCTGCCTTGTAGGTTACTAGGGTTTACTTCGTTTGCGATGTCGTCTAATACTAATATGCTAGCCCCAACCATTTTGTTTATATAAACTGATTCCGAATCTTCCGCATACTTGTTATCATAGCTAGCTCTAATTCTTTGTTGCAAAGTAGGGAAGTTAACAAACAAGCAGCGATTGCCTTTAGAGAGCTGATTAGCATTCTTCAACATCGCCATGGCTAAATGGCTTTTACCTGTGCCGGCATTTCCTTGCAAATAAACGGTAACTGGTTCAAGGCTTGCTAAAGGCTGAATTAGTCGTTTGGATTTTTCTTTAAGCCCTTTTTCTAAATCTGACCTTTCTTCAAACTCTTTCAAGCCTTTGTCAAAGATTAGTTTGTTGGATACAATGCTTTCTTCATACAAATATTGCCGTTTTCCGTCCACCGTATTAGTGTAGTATTCTTTTGACTTCTCATTAGCAACAATCTTATCTCGTCTTTCCCTGTAGCAAACAGGGCAAACTGTTTCACCGTCCGGACGTAACATCTTTTTATATCTCGGGTGCAACTCGCAAAATTCATCAGTTTCAAGTATTCCATGAGATTTTTCAATAAGGCTGTTTGCTACTTCCTTTGGCAATCCGTCTAATAGATTCATAATTAGGCAACCTCCTTAATAAATTATTTGTGATTCGTCAATCTCTGGTAAATCGTCTAAAGTATTTTGATATTCTTCGGGTAAACTATAATCTTGTTCAATTCGGATTGGCTCAGATTCGTGCTCATCTTCCCAACGTCTTTGATTAAACCAAGTAGAACCATGCGCTATAAACTTCTGTTCTGTCTGTTTAAGGGCTAACTCTTTTTTATAAGCTTTTATGCCTTTGGAGATTTCTTCATCGGTTACACCGTCTTTAATTGCTTTTTGATAAGCAGTAAATGCTTTTGCTTTACCTTGTTTATTTGGGTATTCTTTCCAAAGGTTTTCAAAACGTTCTGTCAAAACTTTTTTTGACGGTTTATTATCTATCTCTTTCTCTAACTCTATATCTATCTCTAACTCTAACTCTATCTCTTCGTTACATGAGATTACATCGCTGTTACCATGTAACGCCTTTGTGTTACTTTGTAACTTTTTCTTTGCTCGATAATCCCTAACTCGTTCAGCACTATAGCTTTCAGAACCCACCATTTCTGGTACTTTGTTAAGAAAATATTCATCATTTTCTATTAGCTCAAGTAACCCTTTAGATTCGAGATAACTAATCGTCAATGATACATCTTCTGGATTCTCATTAATATCTAAAGCAATTTCTTCAGCAAAATTATCTCCCATCGCTTCATAAAATAATTTTCCATCGTTTTTAAGACTTCTTAATAACATTTTTAAATAGATAATAGTATAGGTATCCCCGCCAGCAATACGCCTTAATAATTTGATTTCTTTTTGGTCAAAAAAATCTGTTTTCAATTTCAACCAAAAATACCTTTTAGCTTTTGTATTATTCTTAAAGCTCATCTTCAACACCCCGTAATTAAATTTTTATTCATCGTAACAATTGGATTAGTTAAGAATCAACCAATTAAACATCGCATTTCTTGCCAAACAGATTACAACTTTCAAAACTCCTAACCAAATCCTCATCTATCGCATACAAATCCTTGTATGAGTAGAAAAGCACCGTTAGTAAGTTCTTAGCTTTAGCAAATTCTCTTCGTGTTTGGTCATCATCGAAATAAATGTCCTCAAACTTATCAATGGCAATTTCTAAAGAATCAAGAAGCTGTTCTCTTTCCAATAGTGAGTTGTTCGCTTGTTTTACAAAATGCTTAGTATTTTCAAATAAGTTAGTTTCGTTTGTTTTTAAATCGTTCATTATTTTTCACCGTCCATTTTCTCAAGATTTCTTTCAACAACAACCGTATAGCCTTGATTATCCAAACATAGAAAAATGCCAGTTTGTAGCTCCTGCAGGATTTCAACAAAAGAACCTGCACTGATAAATTTTGATTGCTTCACTCGGCAAACATCGCCTATTTTTAGTTTATTCATGGCTATTTACCTCCACGATTAAGATTTTGTGCTGTTCACTAAGCTGTTCATAACTATTTTCTAGTTTAATTATGCACTCTTGGCTTAAAACGCCCATTGGTTTTACATCTCGTATCGTTTGATACAAAAGCAACCCCTTCGCTTCTTGTTGGCTTTTTTCGTATCGCAATACTAATGTTTGAATCGCAACTATTTTATCGCTCAAAACTTTCATCAACTCTTTTACAACGTACAAATCTTTTGCTACATCGCCTACTTGTTCTATAGCTTCATCTATATTTTTAACTGATTTGTTATTCATAATTAAATCCCCATTTCATTCGATTTTAGGGTACAAAAAATACCCTTATACTTAGTTACAGCAAATAAGCTGAATTGACGTATAACGGCATGCAGTGGTATTATATTTACATGCCGTTTATACGGTGGTGGCTCTATAGTTGTTCAAACTTTCGACGGGGAGAACAATTATAGAGTTTCTTTTTTGTCTAATTCTTGATAAATCCTTTCAATCCCTTCACGTACTACATGAGAGCGACTACTGTCGTTTCTGGCTACGATGATGTCAAGCTTTGTTAACAACTCATCGTCAATCCTTACTCGTAACATATAATCTTTTGGCTTATCAGCTAAACGTTCTTTTTTAGCAATCAAAGTTATTCACCTCTTTCTATGTTGCTACATAAATAATAACTCATGTAGCAACATAGGTCAACACTTTTTCTAAAAAATAAACTGCATGCATTATATTCAGTTTTCAATCATCAATTTTTTGTGTTATAATGAGAACAAAGAAATGGCTATTTCAAGCCTTTTTGTGTGCCTTTAACGTTCGCTTTGGTCGGTGGAATCGTTAAGGCTTTTTCTTTGCTCTCATTCATCGAAATTACTCCTTTAAAGCTTGTTCTAGCGTTCCTAATGTATTTTCCAGTAAATACTCCGCTAATGTTTTAGCACGCTCTAACGCTGTTTCAATGCCATCTACACCATCAATTTTGCACCGATACATCTTGCCGTCTTCTAAACTACAAATAGCAGTTAAAACATCTTCTATATTGCCAATAGCTAGTATAATTTCCTTGTTCATTTTAGCGTCCTCCTAAAATTTTTGACTCAAACTTCTTGCTATCAAAATCCATTAATAGCACCAATGCTACAGGCACCACTAAGCTAACCTTAAATCCTAATGATAGATGATTCGATAATACTAAACCGCTCGTAAATGCGATGAGTAAGCCCCTGTACTGTTTTAAACGTTGCATGATTAATACCTCCAAATTAGACTTTATGCGACTGACAATTGACTTTAGCGACTTTGCTGTTATGTGCTCCATTACTGGAATATCCTGCCCCACGCTAGGAATTATTTTGCATTCTCTTTTAAAAATCTATCTGCTTCAGCTTTGCTAATTCGCTCATAGCCATCAATTAAAATGACCTTGATTAAACCTTTTTTCATGAGCTTTTTTGTCAAGGTGTTGTAACTTGTACCCAGATACTTAGCAGCTTGCGTATAATTCATCACTGCAGGCTGTTCTAGCTTCTTCTTGTATTCTTCAATAAAAGTTATTGCTTGCTGTCTTCCTTCTTGTGCGGCTGTTTCTTTTATAACCTCACGCAATGCAGGCGATAGGTCTAATTCATCAATGCTTAGTTTTGCCATGTTCTCACCGTCCTATCGAGCCATTTCTGGCAATTTAAGAGTTGTTTGATACAATACACCTTTTCTTTCAAAAATTTCTTTCATCTCATCGCGATTAAATCCCAATCCTAATAAAGTAATGACTTCTTTTTCTCGTTCTTCACAAGCTTTAAGTTCTTCGGTCGTCATAAAATCAGTCGCTACCGCTTTTGGTTTAGCATTTCTGGCTTTTCTTAACGAAACCGCAGTAAAACCGATGGCAGTTTGATAGATAAGATTATAAAAATTTGAATGATGATACGGTTTGGTATAACCAGCTTCTTTAATTGCTTCGCTTAATGTTTTATTCGTATTCTTTAGTTGTTCGCGATGACCTTTCCAAACAATTTGACCATCTATAAAAGCATTTAATACACTTCTTGCCCAAGCTCTAAATTCCCGTGCTTTTGGTTTTGGTGATAAAAAGCCAACTTCCATGATTCCGTCTTTCGTAAAAACAATGGTTTCTCGTTCTACAAATCTCTTACCCTCAACTACAGACAATTTGGCGGTAGTTGAAAATTCTTTATTTCTTAAATAAGGATTTCTTTTTAGCATTTTTTCGATGCCGTTTCTACTTTTGTACTCCAAAGCATTTGCTAATTGTTGGATTGTCATAAACGGATTTCGATTTTTATCAACCCACACATCGCAATGAATGCCTTGAAATAATTCTTCCTGTGCTAATACTAGATTTTGCATTTGCTACACCCCTTTCTTAATAGTCTTCAGCAAGCCAATTAGACATTTTTTCATAAATATCTCGATTTGCATTCCAATTACCAACTTCCAAGCGAGAATATGTTTTTGTTGAAATTTTCATTATTTTGCTAATTTCTTTTTTTGTAAAATTTAATCTAGCTCGTTTTACTCTTAACGCTTGGGCTTGATTCTCTGTAATCATCATTTCTATCTCTCCTTTCCGTATTAACATTTAACACGATTATAGTATTACTTTTTAACACTGTCAAGTTTTTGTGTCTTTTTTTAACACATCATGCTATACTTATTCTTGAAAGGAGAATATATAATGAATAGAGTAAAAGAATTGAGATTAGAAAGTGGTCTTTCCTTACAACGACTAAGCGACCTTACAAAAATACCAAAATCAACACTAAGTAATTATGAACATGACCGCTCAAAAATAACTATTCGCAACGCTCGTGAGCTATCAAAACATTTCGGGGTTACTTTATCCTATCTCATGGAAATCGACGATTACAAAACAAACGAAGAGCTAGAACGAGCCGTTTTAGAAGACTTAATAAAAGACGCTAATGTTCACTCTATGTCTGATATTGTTGAGAAAAATAATGATGATATTATAAAAGATGTACACGACATCTATTACCAGCGACAAAACGCTCAAAAAATTAAAGGTCGGTCTTTTTCTCATCAATTCAAAGCTGTTTTAGATGAAAAAATGAAACTAGGAAAACTAGGAGATAATAAACAACTTTCATTTGAAGAAATATCTCGAATGCTAGGCTTTGAGGTTAACGCATTGAAAGCGATGTGTGAGGGCTTAGCAGTTCCTACTCCCGAACAATTAGAAAAAATCATAAATGTTTTATCACATCAATTCGTTATTGATTATGCACCCGAGAATAACCGTCTTAAATCATTACTATTCAAACCATTAGCGTATGAATATTATCAAACAATCGCTAAAATCAAACCTGAACATAGCGAACTGTTATTTCTCTATAATGATTTAGACGATAAACATAAACAGCTTTTTCTTGAATATGGAAAGATGGTAAAAAAAGCTCAGTTATCTGATACACCAGCCAATGAATAAACAAACTAAGTATTATTAATTTTTTCCCCACTACATAAACTCCCCACGTTAGGTACTGGGTGAAGCATTATTTAGAGATATGTATATTTTGAATGATTTACAAATTGAAAGGAGGTACACAATGCCATACACAGACAAATACAATCTAACGCAAGAAGAAAACTTGTTTTTAGCTAAGAAGACACTAGTAGAAAACATTTATAGTCAAGCCAAGATGGAAAATATCAATATCACTTTCCCCGATACTAAGACAATCATTGATGGCATGAGCATATCAGGTCTAAAGGCTGATGATGTGCAAAAGGTGCTTAACTTACGCAACGCTTGGCAGTACACTTTAGCGAACATCAACGAGCCATTAACGCTTGATTATGCGAAGCAAGTTCATGCAATGGTGGCGTATGGTGAATTACCCCCTACAATGTTGAATACGCTTAGAAATGGCGATGTAGGCATTGGAGGGTCTTTCTATCAGCCGATTATCCCTAATGAGAAAGAATCATCGCAACAAATCAAAAACATACTACAAAGCGATGTTAGCATGACAGAAAAAGCACTAGATTATTTCCTATTCGCTTGTAGAAGTCAATTATTTTGGGACGGTAACAAACGGACAGCTTCCATTTGTGCTAATAAAATCTTAATTGGTGGCGGGGTTGGTGTGATGATTATAGATGAGAAACATCTTCGCCGTTTTAATAAATTAATGATTGATTTCTATGAAACAGCAGACAAGACGAAAATTAAGCAATTCCTATATACAAATTGTATTTTTGGCATTAACTACTAATATTCCCCTTACATACGCTTACCTTAGCTATCTAAGGAACCCACTACATAAACGCCCCACGTTAGGTACTGGGAGGAAAATCAACATGGCAACATTCAAGCAATACGAAAAGAAAGACGGTACTAAGGCATGGCAATTTAAGGCATACCTTGGCACTAACCCAATAAACGGTAAAGAAATTCGGACAACCCGTCGAGGTTTCCAAACAAAAAAAGAAGCCCAACTAGCATTATCACGTTTGCAAGTGGGCTTTGAGAATGAGGGTCTTAAGAAAGAAACTAAAGACACCTTTCAACAAGTTTATGAATTATGGTTAGAAATTTACAAGACTACCGTCAAAGAAGTAACGCTTATCAAAACAGAAATAAAATTTACTAAGTGGATTTTACCGGTCTATGGTGATTTACGAATTAAAGAAGTAACTGTACAACGTGCTCAACAAATCGTTAATACCTGGGCAAAAGAAACTGACCAATACAAAGTGCTGCATTCTACAGCTAAAAGGATTTTTGAGTATGCTATTAACTTAGGCTTAATTCAATACAACCCATTAGCTCATATCATGATGCCTAACAGAAATAAAACCATTATTTCTAAAAAGGTAATCAAAGTTTACAGCAAAGAAGAAGTAAAAACGTTAATTGATTATGTTAACGCAAAATTCCCTAGCTATAAGAATGATTTTAATAAAACTTTGCTAAGGTTCTTGTTCTACAGTGGTTGTCGTGTTAGTGAAGCTTTAGCTTTGAGTTGGTCAGACATTGATTTCGATAATAATCTTGTCTTGTTTGATAAGACTTTAACTCAAACAAAAAATGGTTATGAGATTTCTGAACCAAAAACAGATAGCAGCAAAGACACAGTAACGCTAGATGATAAAACTCTGGCCATTTTAAAGCATTGGCAAATCAATCAAAGAAAATATATGCTATCGGTTGGTATTACAGACCCAACAATGATATTTTGTGGAATATACAAAGAGTTGGTTACCCACCACGCAATCTATATTCGTATAAAAACTATGGCTGAAAAAACCAATCTACCATTTCTAGGCGTTCATGTTACCAGGCATACTCACGCAAGCTTATTGTTAGATGCTGGAGCAACCATGAAAGAAGTACAAGAACGTTTACGCCATGCTTCAATAAGTATGACTATGGACACATACGGTCATCTTAGTAAAGAAACCAAAGAAAAGACCGTTGAAAAGCTCGTAAAACACCTAAATTTTTAATCAACCGGAGTCAAAAGCGGAGTCAATGCAAAAATAAAAAAGGAGAAACCCTATTAAATCAAGGTTTCTCCTAATAATTTAGTTTACTATTCTTCTTCTGACATGAAAGTATTAAAAACTTCTTCAATCATATCCCATTCAGCATCAGATTCAACTGGTTCTAATTCGCCTTCTGTGCCGTCTTCGTTTTCTTTGTAAGCATAAGCTTGCAATTCAACTTCTTCGTCTTCTGGCGTGCCTGCTGGATAAAGCAAGACATAATTGCGGCCAAATTCTTCTTGTCCATCAATGGTTAAAAGAATTTCAAATAAAGTTTCATTGCCTTGATCATCCACCAAAGTGATTAATTCTTGTTCGTGGTCATGGTCGTGGTCATGATTGCAATCATGATCGTGATGGTGCTCTGACATAGTTAATTCCTCTTTTCTTATGATGTAGCTTCAGGAACACCTTTAGCTATTATTTATTATTACTATCTAAATAGTTTTGTAAAATCATTACAGCTGCTAATTTGTCGATGACTTTTTTGCGCTTGGCGCGAGAAGTATTGGCTTGTTCAACTAACATTCGTTCAGCTTGAACAGTTGTTAGACGCTCATCTTGATAAACAACTGGTAAATTAAACAGCTCTTGTACTTTTGCCCCATAAGCTTGTGAAGCTTCTGCCCGTGGACCAATCGTATTATTCATATTTTTTGGTAAACCAATGACAAACTGGGTAACTTCGTATTCAGTTACAAGTTCTTGCAAGCGTTCGAAACCAAATTCACCTAAATCTTCATTGATGCGAATCGTCTCGATTCCTTGAGCGGTCCAACCTAGTAAATCACTCACCGCAACGCCGACAGTTCTTGAACCAACATCTAATCCCATAGCCCGCATTAGAATTGAATCCCATAATCTGATAAATAATGTTTTACTAACACTTCCATAATTTCATCACGTTCATGGCGACGAATTAAATTACGAGCATCCCGATAACGAGGAATATAAGCTGGATCTCCTGAAAGTAGATAACCTACGATTTGGTTAATCGGATTATAACCTTTTTCTTCTAATGCTCGATACACAATTGATAGTGTTTCACTAACCGCTTTTTTATGACTATCATCAAAGTCAAAACGGACTGTCTCATCTGTAAAACCCATAAATCTACACCTCTTTCGTTTTAGAGATTTATTATACACTCCTTCATTCTACTAAAAGATAGGCTAAATAACAAATTAAATAATTGTGACAAACAAAAATTTTATGAATTTCTAATCATTTTTTGACAAAAGATAACCTTTTTTCGTTATAAAAGTAAAAATTAGGCAACTTTTTTGGCTACACCAGTTTGATAATTGATTTCAATGCCTTCTTGAATATTGTAAATAAAGACATTAAAAGAAATTACATCATCTTCAATGCTCTCAGCTTCTAATTGTACCCCTCTAGCAACTAATTCACGCTCTTTAAAATAAGGCGTTACGCGATAGCGGACATGATGACCAGTTTCTTTAATATAGTATATCAAATCATTTTCATAAGCTAACATATATGGTGTATTTAAACTGCGGGTTCCGGTCATTAAGTTTTCTTCATTATTATTTTCGCCAGTTAATTGAAAACCGATTAAATGACTGCGATTATACAGCCATTGATTTTCACCTAGCTGCAACTGATTCCAACCAGTCGGATCAATGGTTAATGGTTCTCTTTTTTCGGTGGGAAGGAGCTCTGTTCCTAACATGGCATTAGCTACACCTACCCTTCCAGATCTATCTAGCGGCGAATAACTTTCCCAGCTACCTTCTGCCAAAGATAATTCTTCTGCTGTAAAAACCGGGTGATTATTATTAATTTCAATTTCTTGCGGCCCAGCAACGTAATCTCCCACATCAGCTAATTGCTCATAACTTGGTTGTGGTTCAAATTTCTCTAAAAGCCAATCGAAAAATTGCGGTGAATTGCCATTGCCAAATTCACCATTCGTTAAATAAACACCTAAACTGACAGCAATTAATATTAATAAGCTGCTAAAAGTTAGCTTACTGCTTTGTTTTCTAGTTGTTTTTTTCTTAGCGATTTTCATCCCATCCTTATTTATTTTCTTTATTTATCTATTTTAGCTTATTTTCCTGTAAAAATAATAGTTAAGATTGAAAAAAATTCCTATTATTGAAGTTTTTCGTTTTTCTATAAGTTTTTTTACTAAAATAGAAAAAATCAAACCCGCGAAAAAAAACAACGGAAAACGTTGATATTTCAACAAGTTGACTTATCTTTTTCCAAAAACTTAACATTTTTGTTCAAAAGTTGAAACTTTTGAATATTGTTATCTTTTAAACATCCCTGTATACTGCTTTTTAGAGGGGGAACGTTTATGACAAAATATGAAGAAATCGCACAAACCATCCGTGAAAGAATTACCGGTGGTACTTATCAACCTGAAACTTTGCTGCCAAACCAAACTGACTTTGTTGATGAATTTGGAGTTAGTCGTATGACGATTAAAAAAGCGCTGAACTTACTGACTAAAGAAGGTTTAATTAACTCACAACGGGGCGCTGGTACTAAAGTGATGAGCCCTTCTTTATGGGGATTTATTACCAATGCTACCAACAAGTTTGAGCTGGAAAAACTCCAAATTACGGAAATGGAGCAGCAACGTCTTAGTTGTGAAATTCTGAGTTTTGAAGTTACTTTTCCTAAGCCACATATTCAGGAATTATTATCCATCACTAAAGAACAACCCGTTTATCACATTAAACGTTTATTTTCATTAGATGATGAGCAGCCTTATGTTTTAGAAGACTTATCCATTCCTGTTTTTCTAGTTCCCGGTTTGACACAAGAAGTCATTTCAAAATCAATTTATAACTATTTAATTTCAGAATTAAACCTTCATTTTGCTGGAACTTATCGTAATATTTATGCCGAACAACATCCCGAAACAGCTGGCTATTTCGGTTGTGATGAAGATGAAGCAATGTTAGTGACCGAGCAAGTTGCTTATTTAAAAGACGGTCGTCCCGTTGAATTTTCACTTTGCCGCAGTATTAATAAAGCACGAGTGATTACTTTAGTAAACACGCTAAATACCTAATCGCAACTACCAAGATAAAATTTTTACTCGTTGAAAATTTTATCTTTTTTGTGTCTATTATTAAAATCAAGATTTTTGACTTATCACTTGAAAAAAGTTTACAATTATAATAGAAAGAACGCGTGAAAGGTGGCGATTAAATGATGGAAAAAATTTCTGATATGCCAAAACTCCAAAACTTACTATCGCAACAAAAAGTTAGCTTACTTTATATTTCGATGCCTAACTGTAGTGTCTGTACCGCTGTTAAACCTCGTCTGGAAAAGTTAGCTGTTGAAAAAACAATTCCCCTTTATCAGATGGATGCCGCAGAAACACCTTTAGTCGCTAGTGTATTTCAAGTTTTAACCGCACCGGCTGTTTTGCTTTTTTCCTATGGTAAAGAACAACAGCGACAAGCACGCTTTATTGATTTTAATAAATTATCCCAGTTAATTGACGCTTTACAAAAAGCTGATGCTACTCTTGATTATGAAGATTTATTCAATTCCCACAGTTAAAGAGGATGAAAGCCCAGCAAAAATCGGCTTTCATCCTCTTTTTTATTTCAATCGTTATGCAAAAAGTAAATCAGTGTTTGCAATTCATTAGTTAAATCAACATTTTGCACTAAGATATCTTTTGGCGCTGATAAACGAGCAGACGTAAAGTTTAAAATCCCTTTAATTCCCGCTTCAGCTAAACGTTTCATCACATCTTGAGCTTTAGCTGCTGGTAAAGTTAAGATAGCAATTTCAATTTGTTGAATTTTAATTTGTTCAATCATATCACTCATAGGATAAACTGGCACACCATCAACGATTCTGCCGATAATTTCTTCATTAATATCGAAGGCACAACTAATCCGAATACTATTGCTTTGATGGAATTTATATTTCAGTAAAGCACTACCTAAATTCCCCACCCCGATTAAAGCCACATTAGTTAACTGGTCATCATTTAGCGTGCGGGCAAAGAAATTCATTAGGCTTTCAACGTCGTAGCCATAGCCTCTTTTACCTAATTCTCCAAAATAAGAAAAATCTCGGCGAATAGTCGCACTATCCACTTGAACCGCTTCACTTAATTCAGTTGAAGAAACTTTCTTTTTGCCAGCGTTATGCAAAATTCTTAAATAGCGATAATATAAAGGCAAACGTTTGACAGTTGCCTTTGGAATAACCTGATCTTTCATACTTTTACCCCTGTCTTCATTTATTTCACAAATCTCACTCCTCCATAATATCAGTAATCAGTAGTAAAAAGCAATGTATTCTGCAATAAATTGTGAATTTTTCCAAATCAATTCACAAACATTTAAAAGTTACTTCACTTGCCAGAAAAAAGTGGCTTTTCCATATAAAAATCACTGCCTGCTCACCTACTTCTGACCTGTAAAAATCAGATAGAGAACTACCTGCCTTAAGGAAAATATGTTACACTGACAAAAGAGATTAATTTAACAAAAGCTGTCTGAGCGGATTCATCTTTACTTAAAAAATGCCTCTCAGCAAGCTAGATTAGGAGATATTATGCTTTTATTACAAGCGAATCAAGTTGCACGTTTTTTCGGAGCAGATTGCTTGTTTCAAAATATTCATTTAGAAATTAGCAGCGGCGCAAGAATCGCCTTAGTTGGCCGAAATGGTGCTGGTAAATCAACTTTTTTAAAAATAATTGCGGGCTTAGAAGCTCCCGATGAAGGTAGTGTTACTAAAGCTAAAACTGCTACTTTAGGCTATTTAGCCCAAGATACTGGTTTAGTTTCTGAAGAAACCGTTTGGCAAGAAATGCTAAAAGCCTTTGAAGCTGTCCGTAAAATGGAAGCTCGAATGCGAGAATTAGAGCTATTAATTAGTCAAACACCACCGACTGGACCAAAATACGATAGCTTTTTAAAAGAATATGACCGTTTGCAACATGAATTTTCGGAAAAAAATGGTTACGGCTATGCAAATGAAATTCGTTCAGTTTTACATGGTTTTCATTTTGATAGTAGTTTTTATGAACAACCTATTAGTAGCCTTTCTGGAGGACAAAAAACCCGTTTGGCTTTAGCGCGAATGCTTTTACAACGTCCGGATATTTTAATTTTGGATGAGCCCACCAACCATTTAGATATTGATACGTTAAGCTGGTTGGAAAATTATTTACAAGGCTACACTGGCGCTTTATTAATCGTCTCTCATGACCGCTACTTTTTAGATAAAGTCGCTAGTGAAGTTTACGAATTAAGTCGGCAAAAAATGCGTCATTATCATGGAAACTATTCCCAATATTTAGATAAAAAAGCTGAACAACTAATGACTGAACGCAAAGCTTTTGAAAAGCAACAAACAGAAATTGCTAAATTAGAAGATTTTGTCGCCCGGAATTTAGTGCGCGCTTCTACAACGAAACGAGCGCAAAGTCGCCGCAAAAAACTTGAGAAAATGGATCGCCTAGATCGCCCTGAAGGAGATGAAAAGTCTGTTCATTTTCTTTTTGAAATTGAAAAAACTTCTGGTAATGTGGTTTTGCAATTGGAAGATGCGGCAATCGGTTATCAAGATATCATTTTATCTGAGCCGATTGATTTAGATATCCGTCGGCAAGAAGCCATTGCTTTAGTTGGCCCCAACGGAATTGGCAAATCAACTTTACTGAAATCTTTGATTAAACAGATTCCCTTTATTAAAGGAGAAGCCCGTTTTGGTACCAACGTTACAATTGGTTATTACGATCAAGGACAGGCTCATTTAAGTGGCAATAAAACAGTTTTAGCTGAATTGTGGGATGAACATCCAACCACCCCTGAAAAAGATATTCGCAATGTTTTAGGTGGCTTTCTTTTTAGTGGTAATGACGTTGAAAAGACGATTCCTTTATTAAGTGGTGGCGAAAAAGCCCGGGTTGCTTTAGCAAAACTTGCTATGAATAAAGAAAATTTCTTAATTCTCGATGAACCCACCAACCATTTAGATATTGATAATAAAGAAGTCTTAGAAAATGCCTTGATTGATTATGAAGGCACCCTGCTTTTCGTTTCTCACGACCGCTATTTTATCAACCGCTTAGCAACAAAAGTGATTGAGCTATCAGAAACTGGCAGCAAACTTTATTTAGGGGATTATGATTATTATTTAGAGAAGAAAAAAGAAGAAGCTGAATTAGCTGCCCTTGCTGCAGAAGAACAAAAAGCTTCCACCCCTGCTGCTACAACTAATAAAAATCAGTTCCAGTTAAATAAAGAGCAACAAAAAATCTTGCGTTCTTTAACTCGTAAAGTTCAGCAATTTGAAACAGAATTAAGTGAATTAGATGAAAAAATTGCTCACTTACAAACTAAAATGAGTAAACCTGAATACGCCGATAATCATGTGGAATTGATGAATTTGAATCGGGAATTAGAAGAATTGCAAACACAACAAGAAGAAATCATGCTGGCTTGGGAAGAAGCCAGTCTGGAGTTAGAAGCATTTGAAGAAAATTAATAATTTCCAAAAAGTTTAAAGAAAACGTTAGCCTTTGTTGCCAGCAATTGACGAAAGACTAACTTTTTTTGTATAACTGAAGAAAGATAAGAAAGTAGGTTGATTGATTTTGCTGAAAAAGAAAAATAATAGTCGCAGTAAAAATATTTTCCCGCGTGTTTTAATGGTAGCATTACTAAGCATTATTTTATTTGTTTTCTTTTTACAAAGAGATAATCTCGCAGCAATTCCGAGTTTTAGCAATAATAATCAACAAACAGCTTTTGCTCAAGAAGCCAATCAACAAATTCAAACAGAAAATGCTGATTTAAAATTAGCCCGTTTAATTTTGCAGACTGATGAACGCTGGCAAGAAGTTGCTTACGGCAGTGGCGAAAGTGAAAATAATCTCGCCAAAAACGGTTGTGGCATCGCCTCTTTAGCAATGGTACTGTCCTATTGGGAAAAACGTGAAGTCTTACCTACCGAAATTCTTGGTTGGGCACAAAATGATTATTATGTAGAAAATGAAGGCACCGCTTGGCAGATTTTTGAAGATTTTGCTATTCAATATGGCTTAAATTTTTACAATTTAGAAAATGATTTATATGCAGCTCAAGCTTATCTGAGTCAAGGTATCCCTGTTATCGTTTCCGTTCAAAGTGGCACTTTTACCGACGGTGGACATATTATGGTTTTACGAAACTGGGATGAAACTGGCATTTACGTGAACGACCCCAATGATACAGCGGAAAAATCCCATTATTTACAAGGTTATGATGCGGAAGTATTTTTACAGGACGGGGTTAATTATTGGGTTTATCAGAAATAAGAAATTTATATAAAGCCACTAAAAAGATTAAAGGTTAGTCTTTTTAGTGGCTTTATATGTTGCGTGGCTAGATATTATTGAAGAAATTTCTGCTAAAGGGACAAAATTAGGGATAACTTTTTCAAAAATCACAAAAAATAGTGCTAAAATCGCTAATATATAGCGGTTTTAGCACTTAATAAACATCTTAACCTACAGAACCTTCCATTGACATCGTAATCAATTGGTTTAATTCCACGGCGTATTCCATCGGTAGTTCTTTGGTGATTGGATTCATAAAACCGTTGATAATCATGGCAGTGGCTTCTTCTTCACTTAACCCACGACTCATCAAATAGAATAATTGGTCTTCAGAAACTTTTGAAACACTTGCTTCATGCTCTAAAGTTACGTTGCCATTTAAAATTTTGTTATAAGGAATTGTATCAGCTTTCGATTCATTATCCATTAAAATAGTATCACACTCAATATGAGATTTTGAACCAGAACTATCTCTGCCAAAATAAATTGAACCGCGATAATCTGTCCGACCACCATCTTTAGCCACTGATTTTGAAACAATCGTGCTAGAAGTTTGTGATGCATTATGATAAACTTTACAACCAGCATCTAAATGTTGTCCGTAATTAGCGAAAGCCATTGATAAAACAGAAGTTTTCGCATTGCGTCCATTTAAATGAGTACAAGGATATTTCATATTGACTTTACTACCTAAATTGCCGTCAATCCATTCCAACATACCGTTTTCTTCAACACTGCCCCGTTCAGTAACTAAATTATAAACGTTATCTGACCAGTTTTGCATCGTAGTATAGCGACAAAAAGCATCTTTTTTCACGATAATTTCGACAGTCGCCGCATGCAAACTGTTAGTTGTATAGCTTGGTGCGGTACAGCCTTCAATATAATGAACAGAAGCTCCTTCATCAACAATAATTAAAGAGCGTTCAAACTGCCCAGCATTTTCGCCGTTGATTCGGAAATAAGTTTGAATCGGAATATCACACTGCACGCCTTTAGGAACATAGATAAAAGTTCCACCAGACCAAATCGCTGCATTTAAAGCCGCAAATTTATGTTCCGAAGCTTTTACTAAAGAGCCGAAGTATTCTTTCACCAAACCAGGATATTCTTTCAAGGCACTATCGGTATCTAAAAAGACAATTCCTAGATTTTCAAATTCTTCTTTCATATTATGATAAACAACTTCAGATTCATATTGAGCCGCCGCGCCTGCTAAAAATTTTCTTTCAGCTTCGGGAATCCCTAAGCGTTCAAAAGTATCCTTAATTTTATCAGGAACATCCTCCCAGTCACGACTAGGTTCATTGTTTAATTTTTGATAATAAATAACATCTTCAAAACGGATTTCTGATAAATCAGGCCCCCATTTTGGCAACGGTAATTTTTCAAAAAGTTCAAAAGCTTTTAAGCGATAATCTAACATCCATTGTGGCTCTTGCTTCATTTCAGAAATTTCTTGAACCAATTCACGAGTTAAACCACCTTGTCCACTAGTAAATAACGGTTCTACTTCATCATGAAAACCATATTGATAATCTCTTGCTTTAACAGTCATCTATTTCCACCAGACCTTTCTTCAATGCCATTTATTCACTAAATCTATTTAAAGTGCTTCATTATTTGAATGATAATAATTCTCAGACTTCTCTTTTGACTATATCATTTATTCAAATTTTTTCAAGTTTTGTGCTTACTTCAAAAAGTGGAAGTGGCTCGTTCAGCATTTTCCTATTTTTAAAATAAGCCATTTAATCATCAATCAACTTGATATGGTCAAGGGGATAATAAACAAAACGAACTTTCCCTAAAATCATATCTTCATTAATCGCTCCAAATGTACGACTATCTTTAGAGCTACCGCGATTATCTCCTAACACAAAATAATTATTTTCGGGTAAAGTGCTGCTATTTATCAAACCTTCTAATGTCAGATTGGTAGTATAAGGAAACGGTCTGTCCTTCACTTTATTTCTCTGCTTCAAAAATGACTCTTCAATCGCTTCGCCATTAATGTATAGCTGATCGTCTTGATAAACGACATTTTCGCCAGGTAAACCAATCACTCGTTTAATATAAATTTTACCATCACTTTGTTGAAAAACAATAATATCAAAACGGCTGATACTGGTGAATTTCTCCATCACCACCATATCATCTTGATATAAAGTGGTTTCCATTGAATTACCAGTTACCGGCACCGGAATTAACAAAAATCCCCGTACAACTACAGCAATCGCTACCGCCACAATTAAATATTTAATCGTTAACCAAAAACGATCAATTTTCACTTGACGTTTGCGGCGTTCTTCCGGCGAAACATCATTTTTTGAAAATAACAAATGTAGCCGATTATTCAGTCTTTTTTGAAATCTTTTTATTTTCGGAAACATCGCAAACTTCCTTACTAAATTGAAGTTGAATAAAGAGCTTTAAAACTCACTAACCCCGCTCTTAACTACCCTTAATAGTAACATGAAAACAATAAAAGCGGAAGTCCAGACCACATTAGCCAGCAATTTTTATTTTTTATAAAAATAAAGAGAGCTTTCGCTCTCTTTATTGATTATTCTCGATATATTTCTCCCAAATTTCATCAAATAAAGCCATGGTATCTACATAATTAGCTTCCATTTCTAAGTAAGAAGATAATTCATGATAGTCTTCTGACTGCTTAGGAAATTGAATGTCGACAGCAACATGGTTAGCGAAATTCATTTCTTTATTTTTTAAATTTGGTCCTTTTAACGTCATTACATAGTGATAAAAACTCCGCCTCATTCATGCACTTCCTTGCTAGTTTCCCAATGATTATTGATAAATTTCGCCCGTCTTTCGTGATTGCGAGCAAAGTTCATAGGATGCTTTTTATAATATTCTTGATGCTCTAGTTCCGCCACATAAAAAGGTTTAGCGGCTTCAATAGTGGTCACGATTGGCTCGTTAAATTTGCCACTGTCAGCTAAAGCTTGTTTGCTGGCTTCAGCTAATTTTTGCTGTTCTTGATTAGTAAAAAAAATAATCGGACGATAATTATCTCCACGATCTTCAAATTGACCAAAAGCATCAGTGGGATCTGTTTGTTGCCAATAAATCGCTAATAATTCTTGATAACTAATCAAAGCTGGTTCAAAAATAATTTCTACCGCTTCCGTATGACCGATATTCCCCTGCTTCACCTCAGCATAAGTTGGATTTTCGGTATGCCCACCGGTGTAGCCAGAAAGAACGGAATGAATCCCTGGTAAAGTATCAAAAGGTTGGACCATACACCAAAAACAACCACCAGCAAAAATAGCTTGCTCTAACTTTTCTGTCATTACGCTCCTCCTTATAGATTATAAAGTAACTTTTTACTCTTCAATATTACTTTCATTTGTTGCATCTGTCTCTTCATTTGTTTCTGATAAGTATAAACTAAACCGAATTTCATCATCAACCAAATTGATTTTTTCAGCTTTGATAAATAAACCACTCGGAATTTCAAATTTATCTAAGTGTAGCAAAATCATTTTTTCTTCTTCATTTACTTCCACCCATTCAGGAAAATCAAAAGCTCGTTTAACCATTCCTAATAAATCGGTAACAGGTAAATTTAAACTACCTAAAGATAAACTTTTTGTTCGCAACTGTACATTGCCATCTTCCATGACATAAGGTTCAAAATACAAATAAAATTGCGTAGCAAAACCAAATAACTCAAACTCGCCAGTCAATAAGGCTTCATTTTTCAAATAGAAATGATATTGTACATCTGAATCTTTCAGAAAAGATTGCAAATAGTGATCAATCAATTGGTTCACTTGGTCTTTGGTGCTGTTAATTGTTAAAATTGGTTCACTAGCGATTAAAGTGGTGCTAGGCATATCTTCTTTTGCTTCTCTCGGCAAATAAATCCGTCCTACAATCAAGATGGTCGCCCCTAATAAGATTCCTGCTAAACTAAGAAAAGCAACTTTCCAAATATTTAAGGGTTGCTTCGGCGTTTTCTCTTTTGAAACTTTTCTTTTTTTGACTTTTTGTTCTTCCACTTGCAAAATGTTTCTGCCTCCTCTTTGGCTGACTACTATGTTTAAGCTTAAATGCTTATTCTTTTCCTTTTAAAACCCATTGATTTTCAGTTTCAATCAATTTTTCTTTGACCGCATTGGCCATAATTTGATAGCCTAAATTATTAGGATGAAAGCTATCTCCATCATATAACGCATCATTTAAAGTAAAAGAACCATCTTTACCTTCTGGAGTTTCTTGCACATCAATCCCCATATTGCCATCAATTCCTTGATATAGTAATTCATTAATCGGAATGAAATAACTATTTTTTACATCTCTAACAACTTCTTGGGTAGCAATATTCCAATTATCAAAAATTGTTTGTAAATCAGTAATTTCAGGGAAATTAACATAATAAGGATTATAAATCCCTAACACATAAATTGGCGCTTGCGGATTTTCATTACGAATTAATTCAAACAGTTCAACTAAATTTTCTTGATATTGCTCCATCGGCTTATCAAAGGTTTCCACCGTCAAATTAAAAAAGTTACTTTGAAAAGCTTTCATTAAATCATTACCACCAACTGTAACTGTGATAAAATCAGCTTTTGCTAAACATTTAGTTAACTCTTCATCTTTTTTTAGACGTTTAATTATTTGATCGCTACGATCGCCAGATACGCCATAATTATCTTCAGTAATGGCATTAAAATTATATTTTTCTTGTAAATCACTAGCTAATAGGTGAACGAAGCCCCCTTGCTGGGTGACATCGCCAATTCCTTCAGTTAAAGAATCACCAACAGCTGTGTAATGAATAATTTCTTTATTCTCGCTACTTTCAACTTTAGGTGCCGCTTGATTCCAGCGAGGGGTAGCTTTTGGAAATAATGCTGTCGCAGCTAAATAACTTACCCCAGTTACACTAAGAAAAAAAAGTAGTCCTACCAAAAATTTTTGAAACTTCTTTGGCACGCTCTTCACTCCTCTATTTTTACAATCAATGCTTGCAAAAAAACAACAAACACTCATCTATTAAGCTCTCTTTTAAGAAACGGTGTACAAATATCATACATTTTTCTTACTAAAAATACCATCAAAAATTATTTATTTTAGCTTCTTTTATACTTTTTTATATAAAAACAGCACTAAAAATTTCAGTGCTGTTTTAAAAGCTCTATTATTCTGTATAAAACATGATGGCAAAAGCGCCTTCACCGGTGTGAGTGGCAATTACGGGATTGGTATGCAAAACAGGAATCTTAATTTCAGGAAAAAGCCCTTGAAGACTCTGTTTAAAAGTTTCAGCTAAACCAGGCTCGCCAGCATAAGAAATACCGATGCTTTTTACATTGGTTAATTTGCTCATTTCTTCTTTCAAACCATCAAACCATTTCATAATGGTCTTGTTGCCACGACCTTTAGCGATTGTGATTAATTCCGCATCTTTTAAATCCATCACAACTTTGATATTTAAAAAATTAGAAATCATCCCAGTCACACGGCTGATTCGACCACCTTTAACTAAATTATCTAAGCTAGCTACGCCAATATATAATTTTGTATGTTGATGAATTTTTTCGACTGCTGCTAAAATTTCTTCCACACTAGCACCAGCTTCAGCTAATTTTGCCGCTTCAATTACTTGGAAAGATAAGCCTTGGTCAGTAAAATCACTATCAATTACAGTAACTTTACTATTAGTTAATTGACTCGCTTGGCGAGCAGACTCAACAGTTCCGCTTAGCATTTTTGTCATATGGATGGAAATAATTTCGCTGCCATCTTTGCCTAATTCATCATATAAATCCACAAATTCACCAATTGGTGGTTGACTAGTTTTTGGTAAATTTTGGGCTACTAGCATCATATCGACAAATTGCTTACCATCCAAATTATCATCATCACGATAAACGACACCATCAATCATCACGGAAAGGGGCGCAACGTGAATATTTAATTCATCTCTCAAAGATTTTTCCATGGTACAAGAAGAATCTGTTACAATTTTTACTTTTTTCATAATTTTTCTCTCTTTCTTCAACAAAAGCTCACTATTCATGATAGAATACTATTAAGGATTGATTCTACTGAAATATTTAGTATAGTTTTTTCTTTAATATAGAATATCTTGTTAATATCTAGTATAACAAAAACACGTACATTTTTCATCATTTAAATCTATTAATCTAGCTGCGGGAATTTAAAAAGTTAGAAATTAGCGAACTATCGCGTGTTAGCTTAAATTCTCTCCGCTCTAAAAATTAAGGAAGTTGATGCTATGAATTCATTAAAATTTACCAAAAAATATTTTATTGTCAATGAAGTTTTAAATGCAGTCACTCACGGAATCGGCGCTGGTTTAAGTATTGTTGGCTTAGTGATTCTTTTAGTTAAAGGGGCTCGTTTAGGCTCAGCTTTACATGTTGTATCCTATGCTTTATTTGGTGCGACGATGATTTTACTATTTTTATCTTCAACCCTTTTCCATAGTTTAATTTTTACTAAAGCAAAAAAAGTTTTTCAAGTTTTTGACCACAGCTCGATTTTTCTTTTAATTGCCGGTAGTTATACGCCTTTTTGTTTATTAAGCATTAAAAGCTGGTTAGGCTGGACTTTATTTGGTTTGATTTGGGCGCTAGCAATTAGCGGCGTGATTTATAAATCCCTGACACTTCATAAACAGGACAATGTTTCAAAGGTTTCTACTATCATTTATGTTGTGATGGGTTGGCTTTGTTTAATCGCTGCTAAGCCATTATGTACTTCCCTAGGTTTAACCGGAACCATCTTATTGGTTGGTGGCGGTTTAGCTTATACAATTGGTGCCGCTTTTTATAGCTTAAAGAGCGTTCGTTTTATGCACGTGGTCTGGCATTTATTCGTTATGTTAGGTGCTGGCTTAATGTATTTCTCAGTTTTATTTTATACTTAATCAGAAAAGCAAAGAAACTTGACTTGCACCCAAGTAAAGTTTTGTAGCTAGACAATCAGAAAAGCGGAAGTCACTTGTTCAGCTCCCGAGCAAAATGCAGAATCAAATTATAGTGGTGTTTTCTGCCACGAATTTTATTCTCATTTTGCCGAGAGGAGCTAGTGCCTGTAGCTAGACAATCACAAAAAAAGGACTTTTCAGTCCTTTTTTTATGGTCATTTTTTAGTTTTAGTCTACTCTTTGATAAGTTTCAAAAGAATGGGGATAAAGATTTTTTTCATCCACTTCTCCATCACTAACGCTCACCAAATGCCACTGGTCCCAATCAATTGTCGGAAAATAAGCATCGCCTTCAAACTCGCCAGTAATCACCGTTCGGTATAAAACTTTACAATAAGGTAATAATTCTTTATAAATTAAAGAACCCCCTGCCACAAAAGTAATGCCCTCATTGGCTTCACTATAGCTAATAACCGATGAAATATCGTGAAGAACAGTTGCTCCTGCCACTTGATAATTTAAATCAGTTGTTAAAATAATCGTTTCACGATTAGGCAATAAGCGACTGCCCATGCCTTCAAAGGTTTTTCGCCCCATGATAATCGTATTATTTTCTGTCATTTGCTTAAAGAATTTTAAATCATTTGGCAAATGCCATGGTAAATGATTCTCTTTTCCAATTAAGCCTTCTTCATTTTGTGCCCAAATAACAGCTAACATAATATGACTCCTTCAGTTTGCTTCTTAGTAAGTTAAAATTCCTTCAATTTAAAGATTTAAATTAAACCGCAATCGGTGCTTTGATTGTTGGATGGGGATTATAGTTTTCAATTTTAATATCTTCCATTTCAAAATCAAATACAGACTGCTTCTCTGAATTTAAAATCAATGTAGGCGCAGGCCGAACTTCCCGACTGATTTGTTCTTCCATTTGCGTTACATGATTACTATATAAATGAGCATCCCCTAAAGTATGCACAAATTCACCTACCGCTAAACCTGTTTCATGAGCGATTAAATGCGTCAATAAAGCATAACTAGCAATATTAAATGGTACGCCTAAAAAGACATCGGCACTTCTTTGATAAAGCTGACAGCTTAATTTACCGTCATTAACATAAAATTGAAACAGCGCATGACAAGGTGGTAATGCCATCGATGGTATATCTGCTGGGTTCCAAGCTGAAACCATTAAACGACGAGAATCAGGATTGGTACGAATCATTTCAATGACTTCTTTAATTTGATCAATAAAAGAACCATCTTGAGCTTCCCAATGACGCCATTGGTAGCCGTAAATATGCCCCAAATCACCATATTGCTCAGCAAAAGCTTCATCATTAACTATTTTATCACAAAAAGTGGTTAGTTCATGTTGATAAACTTCATTGAAAGCTTCATCAACTAAACATCTTCTACCAAAATCAGTCATATCAGGACCGGTATAGTCAGCACTTTTTACAAAGCGCTCAAAAGCCCACTCATCCCAAATATGATTATTATTTTGCAAAAGATAGCGAATATTTGTATCACCTTTTAAAAACCACAATAACTCACTTTTAATTAAGCTAAAAGGAATTCTTTTCGTAGTCAATAAAGGAAAACCTTGCTGCAAATCAAAACGCATTTGATGACCGAATAAACTATAAGTTCCGGTACCCGTGCGATCGCTTTTGTAATTTCCTTCAGCTAATAATTTTTTTCCTAAATCAAGATAAGCTTGCTCCAAGATGATTCCCCCTAGTTCATTAATCAAACATACTTTTAATACTATAACACTCTAAAATGAAATCGAAAACCTTTTTTTGTAACTGAGTTGCCAAGAGTTAAACAAATTCGCTTAAATACTCCCAACGAGCCATTTTTTCTTCTAAGGCTGTTTCACTATCAGATAATTCTTTTTGTAGCTCTTGCAGACGAACAAAATCATCCCCTTGATGATTCATCATTTCGCTAATTTCGGCGATTTTCTCTTCTAACTGGCTGATTTCATCTTCAATGGTTTGCCATTCCTTTTGCTCCATATAAGATAATTTTTTCTTCACCGTAGTTGCGGCTGGTGCAGGTGCTACCACTTTTTTCTCTTTAGCTACGGTTACTTCTTTTGTTTCTTGAAGTGTTGCTAAATATTCACTCATATTGCCAAAATAACTAGTGATTTCCCCGTTACCATTAAAAACTAACAACTTTTCAACTACTTTATCGAGAAAATAGCGGTCGTGGGAAACAGTAATGACTGCACCCGGAAAAGATTGCAGATAATCTTCTAAAATCGTTAATGTATCAATATCTAAATCATTGGTTGGTTCATCTAATAATAAAACATTCGGCTGTTGAATTAATAATTTTAATAAATACAAACGCCGTTTCTCACCACCGGAAAGTTTAGCGATTTTGGTGCCGTGCATAAAGCGTGGGAATAAAAAGCGTTCCAACAGTTCGGCTACCCCAATTTGACTACCATCAGCTTGTTTGGCTTCTTCCGCTGCCTCTTGTAGATAAGCAATCATGCGTTGTTCCGTATTCATTTTTTCATTTTCTTGCGTGTAATAAGCTAAATGAACGGTTTCGCCAATTTGATAATTACCTGAAGTTAACGCCAAGCGTCCTGCTAAAATATTCAGTAAAGTCGACTTACCAGCACCATTTTTCCCAGTAATTCCTAAACGCTCTCGAGCTTGAATTAATAAATCAAAATCTTTCAACAATACTTGCTGCTCAATTTGAAAATTGCCGGCATCAATTTCTAAAACTTTTTTCCCTAAACGCTGTGTGGCTAAGTTCATTTCCACTTTATCATTAGTTTTCACTTGATGAAGATTTTCTTTTAAATCTTCAAAACGGTTAATTCGGGCTTGTTGCTTCGTTCCGCGAGCTTGAACCCCGGCCCGAATCCATGCCAACTCTTGTTTGAAAAGCTGTTTACGTTTGCCCTCTTGCTCTTGTGCCACTCTTTCCCGATCACTTTTCGCTAACAAGTAAGCTTCGTAATTGCCTTTATATTCATGAAGTTTACCAAAGCTTAATTCAAAAATTCGATTGGTTACTCGATCTAAGAAGTAGCGATCGTGAGTTACCATTAATAATGCGCCACGATATTGATTTAAAAAGTTCTCTAACCATTGAATTGCTTGATAATCCAAGTGGTTGGTTGGTTCATCTAATAATAATAAATCTGGCTCATCAATTAAAACTTGCGCTAAACCTACCCGCTTTTTTTGGCCACCAGACAATTCACCAATTTTTTTGCCTAACTCTTGAATCCCTAATTTTTGCAAAATAATTTTCGCGTTAGTATCGGTTAACCAAGCGTCTTTTTCATTCATAGCCTCTTCCGCTTTAGTGTAGCGTTTTTGATTAGCTTCATTGCCTCCAGCTTTTTCCAAAGCTAACAGGGCGGCTTCATATTCACGAACCGTTCGAATTAAATCATTTTCGCCTTGAAAAACCGCTTCTAAAACAGTTTGTGTTTCATCAAAAACCGTAGCTTGTGATAAATAACCAATCCGATAATCATTGGCCACTTGTAGTGCTGAAGTATCGCCGTCACCACTATCCTTGCCCGCTAAAATATTTAATAAACTTGTTTTACCAGTTCCATTGACACCGATTAAGCCGATGCGGTCTTTTTCATGTATTAAAAAAGAAATTTTATCAAAAAGCGTTTTTTCGCCATAAGTTTTTGTTAAGTCAGTTACTATTAATTCTTTCATTATTTTGTTCTCCTTAGCTGCCAAAGCAGTTTACTCACTTCAATTATTATAACAGAAAACCAGCAATCTAGCTTTAATGGTTTTCTGTTATCAAAAAACACCGCAGAAAATTGTTTTCTGTGGTGTTTTTATTGATGATTATAACAATGGTGAAATTAAGCGAGCTAAACCTTCTTTTAATTTAATGAAGAAGCTACGTTTTTGATATTTTTCCATCGTTAATTTCTCTGAAACTTTACTATCTTGATAAAAAGCCTGACGAACTTCTTGCGCCATCTCTTCATCGTAAATAATACAATTGGCTTCAAAATCTAAGCGGAAAGAGCGCACGTCAATATTCGCTGAACCAACTGAAACAATGCCACTATCAATAATCATCGTTTTAGCGTGCATAAAGCCATTTTCATAAGTTTCAATTACTGCGCCATACTCTAACAGCTCAGCTGCAAAAGAGTAGGTTGCCCAATAAACTAAAATATGATCTGGTTTGTTAGGAATCTGCAAATGAACTTTAACCCCTGATAATAATGCCATTTTTAAAGCTTCATGAATGGATTCATCAGGAATATAATAAGGCGTTTGAATCAAAATTTCTTCTTTAGCCATAGTAATCATTTTTAAATAAGTCATACGAATTTGTTCATGCTCTGAATCGGGACCACTAGTTACCATTTGAATCGCCCGACTGCCTTGTGATTGAATAAAAGGAAACAAATCAGGTTGATAGCGAATCTCTTGGGTATTTTGTGAGTTCCAATCCATAATAAAACGGTTTTGTAGAGAATAAACACTTTCTCCATGAATCCTTAAATGATTATCCCGCCAATAGCCGAATTTTTTAACTAATCCTAGATATTCATTCCCGATATTAAAGCCACCAGTATAACCCACTTGACCATCAATCACGACAATTTTCCTGTGATTACGGTAGTTAATGCGTGGATTAACAAAAGGCAAAAATAAAGGAAAGAAAAAAGCCACTTCGCCTTTAGTAGCAATTAATGGGGCAAAAAATTTCTCATTAACTTGCGTTGAACCCCACGCATCTAACAAAACACGGACTTTGACCCCTCGTTTAGCAGCCGCAACTAAAGCATCTCGAACTTCAATCCCTAAATCATCATTCCGATAAATATAATATTCCATATGAATATGATTTTCAGCTTTAGCAATATCGCGAATTAGCGCATCAAATTTTTCCCGACCATCAGTAAAAAGTCGCACATCATTTCTTGTTGTATATAAAGAACTCTCATAAAAAGTTAACATATAAATCAATTGACGTGGATCAACTTGACCGGTACTAGGATGTGGAAATAGCCCTCTATTCAAGGCTTCTTTCTGTGTCTCCATCTCGACATTCATCCCAATTTTCTCTTGCATCTTCAAATCAAAAATTTTATCTTTGGAAATCCCCCGACCAAAGAAAATATACAAAACAAAGCCTAAAATTGGAATAAAAAATAAAACCAACAGCCACGCCCAAGTTTGAGCGGTTTCTCTGCGTTCTCGAAAAACAATGACTAGGGAAAATAAAATATTCCCTGCAATGATAATCCAAGTTAAATTTTCAACAACAAAACTCATCATTCACCTCACCCAACAACTTTTTCCTAATTAAAGCATACCCAAACCCTTTAGGAAAGTAAAGAAAAGCGAGTGGCACAATCAAGCTTTAACTTCCGTTTAAATCAAACCTTACAAGTAATCCGGTCAAATTTCCGACGAGACCCTACTAAACCACAAAAGCGATTTTTGGTAATGTTTGATTTATAACGGAGTCGGCTTTTGTCCCACTCACTAAATTGTCACAAATTAAATTTTTAAGAATCTTCGCATTGAAATGACTGAACCAATTGAACCAATTAGCATACCAATTACTACTAAAAAGCCACTAATCATCAATAAAAATTCAGCTGGTGCTAACATTTCATATTTCAACATTACTAAGTTAGGATTAATCACGTCATAAGCTACCCGATAACCAAAAATCATGATTAACACTGGAATAATTGCGCCAAACAAGCCAATCCAACCACCTTCAAGGAAAAATGGCCAACGAATATAACCGTTTTTCGCCCCAACAAGTCGCATGATTTGAATTTCTCGTTGACGAGATAAAATCGTAATCCGAATCGTGTTTGAGATTAAGAAAATCGCTACAAAAATTAGTAAAGCAGCAGCGGCTAATCCCCACGTTTTCACACCGTTTGATAAAGATAAGATTCTTTCAGAGCTGACACCACCATAATCGGCTTTAAAGACATGTTGCAACTTAGCAGCTTCTTCAGCAATTTCAACTGTTAAAGCCGGATCATTGGCACTGACTACAAAAACATCATATAAAGGATTACTATCCCCGTCAAATAAATTGAAGGCATCGCCAAATTTACTTTGTAGTTTTTGTAACTCATCTTCTTTGCTTGAAAAAATAACAGTTTCAACATTTTTAAGGTTGCGTAGTTCATACTCTAAATTATCAATTTCATTTTGTTCTGTTCCTACATCAATAAAAACTGAAACATCAACATTACTTTTAACATCGTCAGCTAATTTAGTTGTATTCATAATAATAGCTAAAAAGATACCTACTAAGGTTAAAGTAATTGTTACCGCACTGACTGAAGCAATCGTCATCCAGCCGTTACGTTTTAAACTTTTCATACTCTCTAATAAATGACGAAAAAATGTACTAATCATCGTATCCGTATTCTCCTTCCGCCTGGTCACGTATAATCCGACCATTTTCAATTGCGATTACGCGGTGGCGAATTGTATTTACAATTGTACTATTATGTGTTGCCATAACAATTGTAGTTCCTTGCGCATTAATGCGATCTAACAACTTCATGATTTCCCAAGAATTTTCAGGATCTAAGTTTCCGGTTGGTTCATCGGCAATCAACACTTTAGGGGTATTTACAATCGCTCGTGCAATTGAAACCCGTTGTTGTTCCCCACCAGAAAGTTCACTTGGAAAAACGCGAACTTTATGTTTTAAACCAACTAAATCTAAAACTTCCATTACCCGTTTTTTAATTTCTCGCGGTTTACGACCAATAACTTGCATTGCATACGCAACATTTTCATAAACAGTTTTCTTAGGTAATAGTTTGTAATCTTGGAAGACAATCCCAATCTCACGACGTAAAAGTGGTACTTCTCGGTTTTTAATTCTTATTAAATCATGGCCCGCAACATTTAAGCGGCCTTTTGTCGCCTTTTCTTCACGATACATTAATTTGATAAATGTAGATTTACCAGCTCCAGAAGGTCCTACTACATAAACAAATTCACCTGGTTCAATTTTAACCGAGATATTACGGATGGCTGTCGTACCATTAGAGTACTTTTTCATTACATCCTTCATTTCAATCATATGTTATCTCTCCATACTCTAGTAGCAAATGCAAAACGCATCTACTCCATTATTATAGCAATTCATTGCTCAATATTTGCATTATAGCATGTAAATATTGCATAGGGCTTTCAATATATTACATTTTTATATCATTTTCCTTCAAAAAATGACACACTTTATTTTAAAGTCATTTTTAAATAGGCATCAATAAAGCCATCCAAGTCCCCATCCATAACCGCTTGCACGTTTCCTGTTTCATAGTTAGTGCGATGATCTTTCACCATGGAATAAGGATGAAAAACGTAAGAACGAATTTGTGAACCCCAGCCGATTTCCATTTGTTCCCCTCGTAAAGCAGCTGCTTCTTGTTCTTTTTTCTCAATTTCTAGTTGATAAAGTTTGGCTTTAAGCATCCCCATGGCTTGTTCACGGTTTTTTAACTGTGAACGTTGCGCTTGGCTCGCTACCACCACGCCGGTTGGTAAATGGGTGATTCGCACCGCTGATTCCGTTTTATTAATATGCTGACCACCAGCACCACTAGCTCGATAAGTATCAATTTTCAAATCATCTGAATTAATTTCCACTTCAACCGTACCATCTAACTCAGGCATCACATCTAAGGAACAAAAAGAAGTATGTCGCCGACTGGCAGAATCAAAAGGTGAAATCCGTACTAAACGGTGAACGCCCTTTTCAGAACGTAAATAACCATAGGCATTGTGACCTTTAATTAGTAAAGTAACACTTTTAATGCCTGCTTCATCACCATCTTGATAATCTAAAGTTTCTACTTGAAAACCATGTTTATCAGCCCAACGCGTATACATTCTTAAAAGCATACTGCCCCAGTCCTGTGACTCAGTACCACCAGCCCCTGGATGCAACTCAATAATTGCATTATGACTATCATAAGGTTGATCTAGCAATAAAGATAGCTCATAGCTAGCAATTCGCTCTTGCAGCTGTAACAAGCGCTCCTCTAGCTCTATTTGTAAATCTTCATCAAACTCTTCTTGTTGCATCTCTGCCATTACTGCTAACTCATCAACTTCTTCTTCCAATTGATGAAATTGATCATAAGTTGCTTTATTGGCATTATTTTGATCGATGACTTTTTGGGCCGCCGCAGTATCATCCCAAAAAGTTGGATCAGCCATTTGACTTTCGGCTTCAGCAATTGCTTCTTCTAAACCTTCTAAGTCAAAGAGACCTCCTAAAACTTATCATCTGTGTTGCCATGGTTTCTAATGAATTACGAATTTCTGAAACTTCCATCTTGAAAACCACCTTTCTTTTTACTTGCTTTCACTATTTTACAGAAAAAAGAGAGAATGAAATATTATTAAACTACTTAACATCCCATCCTCCCCTTTAAATTCAGCTATTAAATTATTAATCTAAAACACGTTTATCGTCTATTCGTTACGACCGTGACAGTTTTTGTATTTTTTACCACTACCACATGGACATAAATCATTGCGACCGACTTTTTCAACTTTAACTGGTTTTGATTTGGTGTTGACGTGACTGTTAGCAGCAGCGTCTTCACTAGCTATCGGTTGAACTGGTTGACCTGTAGCGACTTGTTCCCGTTGAACATTTTGACGTAACTCAGCCTTCATAAACAAGCGAGTAACTTCATACTCAATGGCACCAACCATATCTTCAAACATTTGGAAACCTTCTGTTTGATATTCAACTAATGGGTTATTTTGTCCGTAAGAACGTAAACCTACTGATTGACGTAATTGATCCATCGCATCAATATGATCAGTCCATTTCGCATCAACTACTCGTAAAATAACAACTTTTTGGAACTCAAGCAATTGCTCTGGACCATTTAATTGCGCAATTTTAGCATCATAAGTTGTTTGAGCTAAATCATTAATATATTGTTTGATTTCAGCAGCAGTTTTACCAGCTAAATCTTCTTGTTTGATCTTATCTTCATGAACTAAAGCATTACTAGTAAAATCAACAATGCCTTTAATGTTCCAATCTTCTGGTTTTTCGTTTTGAGTATGGCTGTCAACAACCCGCTCAATCGTACGATTAATCATGTTGATAACCGCATCAGATAGACTGTTTTCTTCCATGATTACTGATTGACGCTGACGGTAAATAACTTCCCGTTGTTCCCGCATAACATCATCGTATTGTAAGACGTTTTTACGAGTATCGTAATTATTACCTTCAACTCGTTTTTGAGCGCCTTCAACTTGACGAGTAATCATGCGACTTTGAATTACAGCATCTTCTTCATCAATCTTCATACGTTCTAAGAAAGATTTAATTCGATCTGAACCAAAACGTTTCATCAAATCATCTTCTAAAGACAAGTAAAATTGAGAAACACCTGGATCTCCTTGACGACCAGAACGGCCTCGTAACTGGTTATCAATCCGACGTGATTCATGACGTTCAGTACCAATAACAGCTAAACCGCCTAATTCAACCACACCTAAGCCCAATTTAATATCGGTACCACGACCAGCCATGTTAGTGGCAATCGTTACTGCCCCTTTTTGACCAGCGTTCATGATGATTTCAGCTTCTTTAAAGTGGTTTTTCGCATTTAACACTTCATGAGGAATTTTTTCTTTATTTAGCATGTTAGAAATTAATTCAGAAGTTTCAACTGCTACAGTACCAACTAAAACTGGTTGGCCTTTACGATAGCGTTCTTTAATATCTTGAACTACCGCTTCAAATTTACTTTTCAGTGTTGGATAAAGTAAATCTTGACGGTCATCCCGCATAATCGGACGGTTGGTTGGAATTTGAATAACTTGCATATTATAGATTTCACGGAATTCTTCTTCTTCCGTTTTAGCAGTACCAGTCATCCCAGATAGTTTTTTATACATCCGGAAGAAGTTTTGGTAAGTTACTGTCGCCATTGTTTTTGTTTCATCTTCAATTTCAACAGCTTCTTTAGCTTCAATCGCTTGGTGTAAACCATCAGAATAACGACGGCCATCCATAATCCGACCAGTAAATTGGTCAACGATTAAGACTTTACCTTCTTGAACCACATAGTCAATATCTAATAACATAATGTAGTTAGCTCGCAAAGCTTGTTCTAAATGGTGAGTTAACGCTGTATTTTGAATATCATATAAGTTTGGTAAGCCAAAGTTTTCTTCCGCTTTTTCAATACCAGCTTCTGTTAAAGCAATTGTTTTAGACTGTAAATCAATATTATAGTCTTCTTCGTCTTTCAAGCGTTTCACAAAATTATCAACTCGTGTATAAAGCGCTGTTGATTTTTCAGCTTGACCTGAAATGATTAATGGTGTTCTTGCTTCATCAATTAAAATTGAGTCAACTTCATCGACAATTGCATAGTTTAACGGACGTTGAACCATTTGATGACGATAAACAACCATGTTATCACGTAAATAGTCAAAACCTAATTCACTATTTGTACTATAAGTAATGTCGCAGTTGTAAGCTTCTCGTTTTTCTTCAGGACTTTTAGAGTTGATGTTTAACCCAACTGTTAAGCCTAAGAAATTGTATAACTCACCCATTTCATTTGAGTCACGAGTTGCTAAGTATTCATTAACAGTAACAACGTGAACCCCTTCACCAGTAATAGCATTTAAATACACTGGCATTGTCGCTGTTAAAGTTTTACCTTCACCAGTTCTCATTTCAGGAATATTACCATCGTGTAAAACGATACCACCCATTAACTGAACATGGTAAGGATATAAACCTAAAACACGCTTCGCTCCTTCACGAACAACCGCAAAAGCTTCAGGTAATAAACTATCTAATGTTTCACCGTTTTTATAACGGCCTCTAAATTCGTCAGCTTTGCCTCTGATTTCTTCATCACTTAAAGCTTCCATTTCACTTGCGTGACTTTCAACCTTATTGGCAATCCCATCCAAACGCTTTAATTCTTTTTTATCATTTTCAATCATCTTTCGAAGAAAATTCGCCATGTCTTTTATTCTACTCCTTACTGTCTAATACAAACTATTAATTTTTCCGTATCTGAAAACAGAATCTCCAAACTATTCTATCATTACTTTCGGAGAAATGAAACATTTTTAAGCTATCTAATTGCTATATATTAAGAAAAAATCAAAAAAACGACTAAAATACTGCTAGTTTTGAAGTAAATAGCCACACTTTAGGCTAACTACAACTAAACTTTGCTAGAAAAATAACTATGTAGGTGGTGATTAACTGTTATCATACCTGAATCATGAATAGACTAACTAATCCCACAAAAAAGAAAAATGATTATCCAAATAAAATAGAATAATCATCTCTCTTTTAAATTAAACTTTAATCAACTGAATTAAATATAGTTAACTATTAGTTAGTTTCAATTAAACCATATTTACCATCTTTACGACGATAAACAATGCTGGTGCCATTTGTTTCAACATCTTCAAAGATAAAGAAATTATGGCCTAACATATTCATTTGCAAAACAGCTTCTTCGCTATCCATTGGTTTCAAAGATAAACGTTTTGTACGAACGATATCTAATTCTGAAGAAGCATCTTCTTCCACTTCATCATCAATAGAAAATGAAACTGGTGGTACTTCTAAAGCCGTTTCGCGAGATTTACGATTAATTTTTGTTTTAAATTTACGAATTTGGCGTTCTAATTTATCAACTACCAAATCGATACTTGCATATAAATCTGGTGATGTTTCTTCTGCACGAAGCACTAGGTAAGGAAGTGGAATTGTTACTTCTACTTTTGCAGTTTTTTCGGTATAAACCTTCAAATTAATATGGGCTGTTGCTTCTGGTGCATCAGAGAAGTAGCGCTCCAATTTACCAACTTTTTTCTCCACATATTCACGAATTGCTTGAGTAACTTCGATATTTTCTCCGCGGACATTGTATTTAAACATAACAATTTCCCCTTTCTGCTCTGCCAATAAAGAAAATTAAGGACCACTCTTAGTTTTCTTCTTAATTCTATTATATCGAACTATCAGTTTTTTGCAATTAAATCGTTACCAATTTTAACAATTTTTTCTTTTTTTATAACATTATTTGCAAATTTTCGATTTTCAGCGAGCAAGGGAAAAAGTTCGTAAGATTTGTGGCTGAGCGGCAAGGAGACAACTCGCTCCGTGAAACATCGTCCGCCCTGTTGTATAAACATCATCTACTAATAAAATTTTCTGATTTTTTAATGTTTCTGGCAAAGCAGCTAGCTCAAATGGCTGGGGCATTAACAGGCGTTCTTGACGATTTTTTTCTGCTTGCGCGGGTAAATGTTTTTTTCTTTTCAATAAGGGCTGAGTAGGAATATTAGCAGCTTGTAAAAAAGCTAAAACTTGATTAAATCTTCTTTGGCGATAACGCTTTTCTGATAGTGGTAAATAGGCAATTAAATAACCAGCTTTTAAATAAGGCTGCAAAGACTTCCTGACTTCTTTGTTAAAAGTCGTGCGCAAGCGATAATCGCCCGCAATTTTATATTGATGAATCCAATTTTTGAAGGCTTCATCATAACAAAATAGGGCTTGATGATGAAAATCATAATCTGGATAACACCGCTGCCAAGTTAAGCAGTCCTGACAATACTTTTCTTCACCAGCTAATAATTGCTTTTGACAGCCTACACAAGCATTGCTGGTTTCTACAAAACGAAATTGTTGCAAGCAAGCGGAGCATAGCTCTTCTTCAATACTGGCAATAGGCAGAAAAATTTCTTTTAAAGTTAAGGAGCGCGTAATTGTTTTTTGACAGTAACTGCATTTCATAAAAATCCCTTCTTGCTTCCTCGTTGGTTCATTTCGCGAATTTCACGACAAGCTTGACGAATGGCGGCGGTCATTTCATCATAGACATAATAGACCTCTCCACAAGCTTTACTACCAGTACGGTCCACCCGACCAGCAATTTGAATCAAAGCTTTTTTCGTATAAACACGATGATTGGCGCCTAAAACAATCACGGAAATCTTTTCAAAAGTTACTCCCCGTTCAAGAATGGTGGTACAAAGTAATAGTTGATATTCCTGTTGTCGCATTTTCAAGATAATCGCTTCTCTAGTTGATGTTTCCGCTGAAACGGCTGTCAAGTCAACTTCTGCTAGTTGTTGCTGGAGCTGTTTAGTCAATTTTGTCATTAAATCAATACTTGGGCAAAACAGCAAAATATGACTCTTCTTTAATAATTGTTGAATTAGCTTGATTAACGGTTTTAATTTTTTTCCTTGTAAACTTTTACGTTGCCACTGATTCCACCAAAATAATTTAGGTTCTGGCAACGGCCGCCCGTGATAGCGAACAGGAATTTTATGAACGACAAAATCAGTAGGTAGCTCCTTAAAAAACTGTTTAGTTGGCGTGGCAGTTAAATAAATCACCGACGCCAAAGGTTTTACCACATTTTTGGCAGCGTAAGCTAAACGCTCATCAACATCAAAAGGAAAAGCATCAATCTCATCAATAATCAAAACATCAAACGCTTGATAAAAATGTAACAACTGATGGGTGGTGCAAATCAAGAAATTCGTTTCACGATAAGCCCCTTGCGTTTCTCCGTATAAAAGTAAAAGGTCAACATCAGGGAAAACAGCCTGAAAACGCGGCAATAATTCGCGACAAACATCAATTCGCGGACTCGCAATCGCCACCCGCTTACCAGCTCGTAAAGCTTGCAAAAGACCAGCAAATAGCATTTCTGTCTTGCCAGCGCCAGTAACAGCCCACAATAATAAATTTTTATGTTCTTGAATGGCTTTCACAACTAAACGAGAAGCTTGTTGCTGCGCTTGCGTTAACTGTCCTCGCCATTTAAAAGTAATTTCTTGCCTTTTTAAAGACTGAAAACGCTCTGAAATCAAAGCATCGCGACTAGTAATCCGTCCAAATTGAATACAACCTGGGCAATAATAGTTTTTATTAGGTAGCATCACTTCTTGACAAAGATAGCGACGATTACAGCGCTGACAGCAAATATATTTGCCTGATTTTTTCATAGCGACTTGATAAAACAAATTTTTATTTTCTTGATATTGCTGTTTTTTAGCAACAACTTTTCTGCGACCTGCTAGCTCACTCATCTCCTCACCTCATATTAAACTACGCAAAAAAACCTCCAGCTTACGCCAGAGGTTAACATTTTTTTAATTTTTAGCCGATTAATTCTAAAGCTTGTTGTAAAACTTTTTCACCGTTCATCATGCCGTAATCTGCCATATTAATAACATCTAACGGAATGCCTTTTGGTGCTAAACGTTTTTCAAAATCGCCTTTCATAAAGCGAACTTGAGGGCCTAATAATAGCACATCAACTGGTTTATTAGCGATATGGTTATCGGCATCTGATGCTGATACAGCAAAAATATCTGTTTCAAGTCCTTGAGCGTCAGCGGCTTTCTGCATTTTTGTTACTAATAAACTAGTACTCATACCTGCTGAGCAGACTAGCATAATTGTTTTTTTAGACATATTGATTACCCCTATTCATTTTTATTTAGTTATTTTCATTTCTACCTTAATTATAACGTACTTGTTATAGATGTCAACGCTTTCCTTTTCAACTTTTAGATTGCTTTATTCCTTAATAAATTAGCAGAAAAATAACAACTATTTTACTTTTTTTGCCAATTTTTCTGCTTAGCCAGCAACAGCCTGCAACTTAAAGCTTTCAAGAAATTAAAATTCTTGTTTGACAAAGTTCCTTTTTCTTTATATCATCTATGTTGAAGCTTAGCATTTGGATTAGTAGCAATTTAATGGTTGTTAGAGAATTTGCCCATTGGCTGAAAGGCAAATAGCCCGCTATTTTGTGAACCTACCAGAGAAGATTACTGTGAAAACAGTACGCTTTTTCAGCGTTAACGAAATTAAGAGAATCTTAACTGTTTAAGATTAATTAAGGTGGTACCACGGAAACTCACTGTTTCGTCCTTTTGTGACGAAGCAGTTTTTTTATTTTCATTTAAAGAAATTTATTTACAGGAGGCTTTATTACAAGATGTCAAATTTACAAAAAGAAGATTTTTCAAAATGGTATTTACAAACCATTCAAAAAGCTGATTTAATGGCTTATTCCCCTGTTCGCGGCTGTATCATTTTCAAACCAGATGGCTATGAATTATGGGAAAGAATTCAAGGAGAATTTAATAAATTTTTACAAAAAGAAGGCATTCGCAATGCTTACTTTCCTTTATTAATTCCCCAAAGTTTCTTTTTAAAAGAAGAAGAACACATTGAAGGCTTTGCCCCTGAACTTCCTTGGGTAACTGAAGTCGGCAACGAAAAATTAGAAGAACCACTAGCGCTACGACCAACTTCTGAAACTATGATTGGTTCGGCTTTTAGCGATTGGATTAACTCTTATCGTGATTTACCTTATGAAATTAACCAATGGGCCAATGTTTTTCGCTGGGAAAAGAAAACTTTACCTTTCCTAAGAACTTCAGAATTTTTATGGCAAGAAGGTCATACCGCTCATGAAAATGAAGCCGATGCTCGCAAACGAACTATGAGTGTTTTAGAAGCATACGCGGATATGATTGAAAACTTCTTAGCCATTCCCGTTTACCGCGGTCAAAAAACACCATCTGAGCGTTTTGCGGGAGCTGTTGACACTTATTCAGTAGAAGCAATGATGCGCGATGGTAAAGCCGTACAAGCAGGTACTTCTCACTATTTAGGTACAAAATTTGCGGAAGCCTTTGATATTAAATATTTAACCAAAGAAAACAAACATGAATATACTCATACAACTTCATGGGGAGTTTCAACCCGTTTAATCGGTTCATTAATTATGGCTCATGGCGACGAGCAAGGCTTAGTTTTCCCACCTGCGATTGCGCCAACCCAAGTTGTCCTACTACCAATGGGTCCTTGGAAGAAAAATCCAGCAGTTATGGAAAAATTAACAGCCGTCGCTGAAGAATTAAAAGCCAAAAACATTCGTGTTAAAATTGATGATTCTGCTAACTCACCAGGTTTCAAATTTAACGAATGGGAACTGCGAGGTATCCCATTACGAGTAGAATGCGGACCAAAAGATTTAGAAAACAATCAAGTAATGGTTAAAATGCGAGATTTAGCCGATAAAGAAGCGGTTAGCTTAGAAAACTTAATTGCTTATGTCGAAGAACAATTAACAATCATGCAAACGCGCTTATTAACTTCTGCTCAAAAACGCAACGCTGAAAATGAATATTTTGATATTGAAACGTTAGATGATTTAAAAGCTCATATTGAAGCGAAAAAAACCGCTAACGAAATCCCAGGCTTTGTTTTAATCGGTTGGGACGGCTCTGAAGAAACCGAAGCCAAAATCAAAGAAGAAACAGGTTTCACGACCCGAAATATTCCATTTAATCCACCAATGGAAAAAACTGTCGACATCGTCAGCGGCAAACCAGCCAAACACACCGTCTGGATCGCCAGAGCCTATTAATAGAAAAGCGAAGTGGCTTGTCTTGCACCCGAGCAAAGTACATAAAAAAATTATAGCGGTGTTTTGTACCGCGAATTTATTTATCACTTTGCCGAGTGGTGCAAAGCCACGTAGCTAGATCATCAGAAAAGCGGAGAAACTTGGTCTGCACCCGAGTAAAGTGCAAGAATAAATGATAGTGGCGTTTTGTTGCTACGAATTTCTTCTTCACTTTATCGAGTGGTGCAAAGTTTCGCAGCTAGATTATTAGAAAATTCAAGCGGCTTGTCTTGCACCCTACGGTAAAATTTTGTAACTACCTTAATAAGATAATATTTATTCTAGCTAAGCTGAATTTTTTCAGTTTAGCTAGAATTTTTTAGTTTTAGCAGATTTTTGGTATAATGAAGATAATATTGTTAGCCCTAACGAAAGGAACATTCCATGATTGATAGCTATTTTACGATTAAAGAAAATCACACTGCTGAAATTGAAATAAAAAAATCGCGTTTTATTTGTTCTTTAAAACGGGTAACTACCGAAGAAGAAGCCAAAGCTTTTATTCAAGAAATCAAAAAAGAACACTGGAAAGCTTCTCATAATTGTAATACTTTTATAATTGGTGAACATAGCGAAATTCAGCGCAGCAGCGATGACGGCGAGCCAAGTGGCACAGCCGGTGTTCCTATGCTAGAAGTTTTGAAAAAAAATCAACTGATCAATGTTGTGGCTGTTGTTACTCGCTATTTTGGTGGCACAAAGCTAGGCGCTGGCGGTTTAATTCGTGCTTATTCACAAGCCGTGGCTCACGCGATTCAAGAAGTCGGCATTGTGGAAGGTAAATTGCAGAAAGAAATGACCGTAACTATCCCCTACCCGCTGTTAGGTAAAGTTCAAAATTTTATTGAAAATCAAGAAATTAACTTAGTAACAACAAATTTTTCCGAAAATGTAAGTTTAATTTGCTTGGTTGACGAAACAGCTCTCGCTGATTTTCAAGAAAAGCTGATTGATTTATTAAATAATCAAGTCACTTTTACAGAAGGCAACACCCAATATGCAGAAACTTTAGTTGTAAAAAAATAAATGATTACAAAAGACTATGCAGTTCTAGCTAGTACTAGAATTGCATAGTCTTTTCTTTTTTTAAATATTTTTATATCATTAAGCATTCATTATCTTAATAATTTTGAGAAAATCAAAAATAAGAAAAATATACATTAGTTATTGAAAATCAATATTATTGAATTATAATAACAAATCAAGTATTCTTTGAATGAACGGAGGAATATTTTATGTTAAAACGTGCCTTTATTGAAAAGCCTTATGACATCATGAATGATATCTTGCTTTTCTTATATAACAATGATGGTTGCGGTTCAAAAACAGAGTTAACAAAGATTTTTAATATTAGTATGAATACTTTAAATGAATATATTATTCTATTAAACAGCTTCATAAGAGAACAAAACTTTCAAAATGATTTAGTTATTACTGCCGATAGTGATAAGCTGACTTTTTCTAAATCAGCAGATTTTTCAATTAATCGTTGTCATCTTTTCTTTTTGAAAAAATCAATTAAATATCAAATTCTACGGGAACTATTTGAAAATGCTAAAATTGATAGCGAGACTTTTCAAAAACAACACAGCATCAGCCCAGCTACTTATTATCGTAAAATTAGTGAACTTAATGAGCTACTAAGTGTCTTTGATTTAAGTATTAAAAGAAATCAAATCGTTGGTGATGAACCGCAGATTCGCTATTTTTTCTTTTCAGTCTTTTGGGCTGTTGATGAAAATACCCCACCAGAAGCTTATCCTTTGCATGACTATAGCGAATTTTATAGAAATCTTGAAAAGATTTTACAAACGCAGCTGGATAGTTCAGAATGTTATCAACAATCTTTGTGGCTAGATATCGCTGTTAAACGCATGGTTTGTCAAAAACAATTTGTTTTTCCCGCAAACTATGAAAAAATGGACCGTCCGCTTTTATCGGAAATTACAAAAGCTTTTGAAGATTCTTGGTTAAATGAAGATACGAATCACCACGAGCAAATGATGTTTTACGACTTCTTTGTTTCGATGCGGAATTACTCGCCAGTTTCTTCTTTTGCAGTACGGCTGACGAAAGCTCACGAAAAAAATCAAACAACGTTAAATCAAATTAATCAGAGTGTTTTTCAATATTTAATTGATAAAAATTATATTTCTGAAAATATAACTGAAGTCCGTCAAAATTATATTGAAAATCTCTTATTTCAAATTCATGCTAAAAATTACTATTTTAAAGGTTTTATTTTAAGCACCGACAGTTGGGGTATTGATAAATTACTTCAGCAAATGCAAACTTCCTTTACCCGTAAAGATGTTACTGATTTAATGGAGTTTTGCCAACTATTTTTCAATCGATTACCTTATAAAAATGGTTTCAATGATTTACAAGCAGAATTTAACTACACGACTCTTTTTTATCAGTTGACCGAAGTCAATCAACGACAAGTAACAATTGCTGTCTATCACTCGCAAAATACCTATTTACGCGGCTTAACGATGCAGTTTATCCAAACCGCCTTAGGCACGAAATACAGCTGCGAAATTGTTCCTTATGAAGAGAACAACAATTATGATATTTTATTAACTAATCGCGAAATTGATACGAAACAGTCCATGATTAATTATATCTACACCTATACAGATTGCACGAATGCTTACGATATTAAACAAATCGAAAAAATTATTCAGTCTTTCTTCGCCTTGAAAAAATATTTAGATACTGAAAATTAAAACAAAAAAACTGATGACCGCTTCTAAAAAAAGAGGTCATCAGTTTTTGTCATTTTTCTAAATAAAATTCAAAGCGATTGCCAACATATTGGGTTCGCACATATTCAAAAGGCTCGCCATTTTGTAAATAAGAAACTTGTCGCAAACGTAAAACCGCATCGCCTCTTTTAATATCTAAATAATCAGCAATTTGTTCAGAAGCTAACATCGCTGAAACGGTTTGATTGGCATTTCCGATTTTATAACCGCCTTTATTTTCTAAGGCTCGATAAAAAGAGTCGCTAATTTCTTTTTTACTAAAATTTTGAACTAAATGACTAGGAATACTGGCTATCTCAAAACAAATCGGTAGGCCGTCCGCATAACGAATCCGTTCCATACGAATAATGCTTTCATTTTCCGCCAGCTGCAACCTTTTCATTTCGCTAGAGCTTGGTGTTGTTGTAAAATAAGAAACTGTTTTGCTTGAAGGAACTCGATTTTGAGCTTCCATGATTTCAGTAAAACTAGTGGTGCCACTCATTTTTTCCTGCACTTTTTCTCGGGCTACATAGGTTCCAGAACCAATTTTTCTCTCTAAAATTCCTTCATCAGCCAAAGTTTGAATCGCTTGTCGCAAAGTCATGCGACTCACCCCAAAGCGGACAGATAGCTCACGTTCTGAAGGCAGACGATCGCCAATTTTCCAAACACCAGCTTCTATTTCTTCTTTCACTTTATCGTGAATTTGTATATAGATTGGTAAACTTGTTGCCATCGCTTTTTCCCCCTACCTTTTCATTTTATTCACTCATTTTTATAATATTTAAACTTATTGTAAAGTTAATAACCATAATTAATTATAACTGGTCTACACCAAATTAACAAGGCTTTGTTAGTCTTCTACCATTAACCAAAGAAATTGGTTTAGATAAAAAAGCATGAATGCGCTATTGGTAAAATAGCTAGCATTCATGCTTTTATTTTTTAAACCTTTTGTTTTTCTTCTTCTAACATCTTATTAGCGGTCGCTAACATTAAACGAATCCGGTTTAACTGGTTAACAACAGAAACACCTGGATCGTAATCAATCGCTGCAATGTTAGCTTTTGGATATTGGTGACGTAATTCTTTGACTACCCCTTTACCTACAACATGGTTTGGTAAACAGCCAAAAGGTTGCATACAAACAATATTATTAACGCCCTCTTTCAGCAACTCAATCATTTCACCTGTTAAGAACCATCCTTCACCGGTGTGATTCCCAATTGATAAAATTTTACTAGCGTCTTCAGCTAAATCATAAATTGAAGCAATGCCGTCAAAGCGTTGTGAATTTCTTAACGCTTTATCCATTGGTTTTTCAACCATTTCAATTAAGCGAATTGCAAATTGTGCGATAATTTTGCTTTGTTTAGACATTCCCATATTATCGTATTTCCAAATTTGGTTGTATAAAGAATAGTTCATAAAGCCAACAATATCAGGTACTACGGCTTCTGCCCCTTCTTCTTCTAATAAACGCACAATGTCATTATTAGCAGTTGGCGCATATTTCACTAAAATTTCCCCTACTACCCCAACTCTTGGTTTCTTTTCATCAGAAATTGGAATCGTGTCGAAATCTTTAACAATTTTCTTCATATTACTATTAAATTGAGTTAAAGAGCCGTTACGGACATTTTTTTCAACTCTCTTAATCCATTCGCTATGCAAAGCATCAACAGCACCTTTTTCTAACTCATAAGGACGTGTGCGATAAACCACCCGTTCAAAGAGATCCCCATAAAGAAAAGCTACCGCGACTTTTTTCATTAACGGAATTGTTAATTTGAAACCGGGATTTGATTCTACCCCCTTGTTCCCCATTGAAATGGAAACGACCGGAACTTGTGGGAAACCAGCATCATTTAAGGCTTTTCGCAATAATGGAATATAGTTAGTCGCCCGACAGCCACCACCAGTTTGCGTCATCATCACGCTGGTATTATTAACATCATACTCACCACTTTGCAAAGCTTCCACCAATTGACCAATGGAAATAATCGCTGGGTAACAAGAATCATTATTCACATATTTCAAACCAACATTGACCGCTTCACGATCGTCAGCTGGTAAACAAACCACATTATACCCAGAAGATTCCAAAGCCACATCAACTAAACCAGTTTGGTGAATTGGGCTTAACATTGGCAATAATAAAGTATGTGTTTTCTTCATTTCTTTTGTAAAGACAATTTTTTCAGGCTCTTCAAAACGTCTAGTTGGTACAAATTTCATTTTTTCCCGTTCGTTAACGGCTGCTTTCAATGAACGCAGACGAATTCTTACCGCCCCTAAGTTAGAACCTTCATCAATTTTCAATACTGTATAAATTTTACCATATTGATTCATAATTTCTTCTACTTGGTCGGTAGTTACAGCATCTAAACCACAACCAAAAGAATTTAATTGAACTAGCTCTAAGTTTTGTGATTTAGCAACCACACGAGCTGCTGCATATAGGCGTGAATGGTAAACCCACTGATTCACTACCCGTAGGCCACCAACATCGCCTAAATGGGAAATGCTGTCTTCTGTCAATACGTGGAACCCTTCTTGCGTGATGACATCAGCGATACCGTGATTAATTTCTGGATCCAAATGATAAGGCCGGCCAGAAAGAACTACACCGCGTTCGCCTTTCATATTTAACATTCGTAAAGTTTCTTCCCCTTTTTCACGAATATCATTTTTGAAAGCATCAAGTTCTTCATAAGCGTGTTTGACAGCCGCGGCTACTTCATCTTTGGTAATCCCTAAATCCGCAAAGGTTTCACTTAAAACTTTAACCATAGCTTCTTCATTGGCTAAATTGACAAAAGGATTGCGATAATCAACTTTTCCTTCACGAATATCATCCACATTATTACGAATTACATCTGGGTAACTTTGAACGATTGGACAGTTAAAATGATTATCTGCTTTATCAGATTCTTCTCGTTCAAAAACAACACCGGGATAAAAAATCATATCGACTTCATCTTCAATTAAAGTTTGAATATGACCGTGAGTGATTTTCGCTGGATAACAAGCAGTATCACTAGGAATTGTGTCCATCCCTTTTTCATAAACATCTTTATTAGAACGGGGTGAAAGTTGCACACGGAAACCTAAATCGGTAAAGAAAGTATGCCATAAAGGATAATTTTCATAGAGATTTAAAACCCGTGGAATGCCCACGGTTCCCCGTTTAGCATCTTTTTTCCGTAAAGAACGGTATTTAAATAAACGTTTATATTTATAATCAATTAAATTAACTTTACGTTCTTCTTTAGTAACTTTAATGCGGGCACCACGTTCACAACGATTCCCTGTGACAAAACGACGACCATCAGAGAAAATTGTCACTGTCATCATACAGTTATTTTCACATAAACCACAGTGGGTAAATTCTTTTTCAGAAGTGAAATTTGTTAACTCTTCAGATGATAATAAAGTTGTTTCTTCACCAATTTCATAATTTTCTAAAGCAATCAAGGCTGCCCCGAAAGCGCCCATTAATCCGGCAATTGATGGCCGCACTACTTCACGACCACTAATTTTTTCAAAAGCTCGTAAAACAGCTTCGTTATAGAAAGTTCCCCCTTGGCAGACGATTTTTTCGCCAAGTTCTTCAGGACGACGGATTTTGATTACTTTATAAATGGCATTTTTGATAACTGAATAAGATAACCCCGCTGAAATATCACCAACAGAAGCCCCTTCTTTTTGCACTTGTTTTACTTTTGAGTTCATAAATACCGTACAACGCGAACCTAAGTCTACTGGTTTTTGTGATTTCAAAGCTTCTAAGGCAAAGTTTTTAACATCATAATTTAAAGATTTTGCAAAAGTTTCGATAAACGAACCACAACCTGATGAACAAGCTTCGTTTAACTGAATGGAAGATAAGGCACCATCTTTAATAGTCATGGCCTTCATATCTTGACCACCAATATCCAAAATAAAATCTACGCCTGGTTGAAAGAAATTAGATGCTTTGTAATGAGCCATCGTTTCTACTTCACCAAGGTCAATTTTTAAAGCATTTTTGATTAAGTGTTCCCCGTAACCAGTCACACAAGCTTTACCAATGAAAACATCTTCAGGTAATCGTTGATATAACTCTTGTAAAACTTCCATCGTTGTTTCAAGGGGCTGCCCTTGGTTATTGCCATAATGGCTAAACATTAAGCGCCCTTCTTCATCGATTAAAATAACTTTTGTTGTCGTTGAGCCTGCATCAATTCCTAAGAAAGCCACACCATGATGGCTAGCTAAATCTTTTTCAGGAGCTTGCGCTTGCGCGTGTCTGTGACGAAAAGCCGTTAAATCTTCTTCATCGGAAAATAAAGGCTCTAAGGTATCACTAGGACTTAATTGTTCTTGATTACCATTCACTAAGCGATCTAATAAAGCCGCTAAAGTTGTCGTTTCATTACCATCAGAATAAATAGCCGCCCCCATCGCTACAAACAGCTGTGGGTTTTCTGGAAAAATTACATCTTCCGGTTGTACATCTAACGTTTCAATAAAACGCTGACGCAACTCTGACATAAAATAAAGCGGGCCACCTAAAAAGGCGATTTTCCCTTTAATTTTACGACCAGCTGCTAAACCAGCAATTGTTTGATTAACTACCGCTTGAAAAATACTGGCAGCAATATCTTCTTTAGCTGCCCCTTCATTAATTAAGGGTTGCACATCCGTTTTAGCAAACACCCCACAACGAGAAGCAATCGGATAAATTGTTTGATAGTTTTTCGCTAATTCATTTACACCATTGGCATCAGTTTTTAATAAAACCGCCATTTGGTCGATAAAGGCGCCAGTACCGCCAGCACAACTACCATTCATTCGCTGTTCTAAAGCACCTTCAAAGAAAGTGATTTTGGCATCTTCCCCACCTAACTCAATAGCGACATCTGTTTCAGGAATAATTTCTTCCACAGTTTTCGTACAAGCAATTACTTCTTGAACAAAAGGAATCTCTAAAACATCAGCTAAGCCCATGCCCCCTGAACCAGTAATCGACATGGTTATCTCTTGATTGTGAATAATTTCCTGAGCTTCTTGCAAAACTTTTTCAGTCGCAGTTTTCACATCAGAAAAATGTCTTTCATATTTTGAGAAAATCGTTTCATTTGTTTCATTCAAAATTACTAATTTTACAGTAGTTGAACCTACGTCAATCCCTGCTCGTAAAGTCATTTGTTCACCTATTTTCTTATTTTCAAAGTTGTTTTCATAATTAACGACAAAAACAGTTAATCACTTTGGAAAGAAACACTTACGTCATTTCCAAACTTAAAAGCGACAAACTGTTGATTATCCTACAAAGTATTTGTTATACTAATATTGTCTATTTTAGTGATACTTCGACTATTTTTCAACAATCAATTTACCTTTCGTTGTATGTTAAACAACAAAACAGACTAATTTGTCGGAAAAAGGAGCTTTTTTATGGCAAAAAAAAACGATTTACGCGTCAAAAGAACGCAAAAAATGATCGTGGAAGCTTTTATTCGTTTGGTTAACGAAAAAGGTTATGATAATCTAACCATTCAAGATATCGCCGATGAAGCGATGATTAACCGAGCAACTTTTTATGCCCATTTTAAAGATAAACCTGATTTATATGATCATATTTTTAATTTTGCATTAACAGCTTTCACTTCCGTTTTAAATCCTGAACAACTGGTACAAGGTAACCGCATTAAAGTTAAAAATATTGAATTTGTTTTAACTAAAATTTATACAGAAATTCAAAAGAATAAAAATTTCTTCTTAATGATTATGGATACCTCTTCCAACGAGCGCTTACGACAACGTTTAGCAGAAATTCTTTACGACACTTATGATGATTTATTCCAGAAACTACGGATCACTGAAAATGATATTGAAGTGCCGATTGATTTTATTGTGGAATATATGACTTCCATCTTCACTGGTACTTTGCATTGGTGGTTAACAAGCGAGACGGAAATGTCCGCTAATCATTTAGCCCGCTTAGTGATTAAATTAATTGGTAATGGGCATTTGACCGTTTTAGGCATCGAAATCGAGAAATAAAAAGGCTCTTTGTCAACTGGTGTTGGTGAAGAGAAAATCCAATAGAATAATTTGATTTTTGCAGTCAAGCAGCTTTCATTGCTTGACTGCTTTTTTC